>JBPBQK010000071.1:0-103393 GCA_050954845.1 Janthinobacterium lividum | reverse complement strand
GGGGCGTTTCGCCGGCCAGCGTCCAGTCGTAGTTGTTGCGCTGGGCGTAGGTCTCGCCCGAGTCGTAGGCGTCGGTCCAGGCCAGGGGCTGTTCGGGCGTGCCCACCAGTTGCACTTGGCCGTTGAGGTCGCGGTAGAGCATAACCAGGGGCTGGCCCTCCAGCGCCTCCAGGCCCTGGGCCAACTCGGCCGAGTGGCGGGCCACCACGCCGGTGAGCTTCTGGGTGTAGCTCTTGCCGTGGCGGGCAATGTCTTTCGGGGTCTGCTTGTAGCGCACCGTTTGGCGCACGCTCACCAGCTGGTACCAGAACGCGCCGGGTCGGAGCGTAAGCTGGTCGATAACCAGTGGCCCCTCGGCCGGGAAGTCCACCAGGTCGGTGGCCAGCGCGTACCAGGCAGCCTCGATGCCGCTTAGGTTGTCGACGCCCGGCTCCTGCGCAACGTTGCGCAGCTCGTAGTCCTTAGCGGGCATGGGCCAGGAAGAAATCAGCTTCGAAGAGCGGCAGGGGCAGCTTGCTAAGCTCTTGTTTTACAAGGCTAAAGGTATCCTTGTGAGACAAAACGCCCGTTTTTTGAGACAACGGGCTGATTTTTTGAGACAAACCGCCCATTTTTTGGGACAGATTCATCGAAAAATTCTCGGTTTCGGGGGCCTTTTTCTTGGCTTTGCGCTGCAGAGCGGGCACGGCCCCGTTGCGGTGCACGTCGCGGCGCAGGGTCTCGTAGGCGATGTCCTCGTCGCTCACCTCGTAAAGAGCCATGAACGCGCGAATGGCATCCTTGATGGTACCGCGGCGCTGGCGCGTCTGCCCCACCCACCAGTAAAGCTCCTGGCGGAAGAGCTCGTCGACAAACTCGCTGAACTGAAACACGGCGTAGGGCGAGAGCTTGCCCTGAGTCAAGTCGTAGTACGGGGCGTTGAAGTTGCGCAGGTTTAGGCCCAGCCGGGCCGTGCAGTCCTCAATGCTGGCCTCGTGCCGCGCGCTTTTCACGGGCTTGCGCAAAAGCTGGTTGAGGGCAAAGCCGAAGCGGTCGGCGCGCGAGAGCACGTAGTCGTCGAGCTGCTGCGGGTCGGCCGCGCTGGCCGTGAGCTTGAGGTGGACCTGCAAGTATTTGAGCAGGTGGGGGCGAACGGGGAAGTCGAGTCGTTTCACGGCGGGCTTGGGCGTAGGATAAGCAAACCTAGCCCCCACCCGCGCGGGCGAAAAGGACGCAGAAGCAGCGAGCGGGCAAGCAAGCGTCATGCAGAAAAAGAGGACGTAAGTGAAGTTTGCGTAAATTTAACACAAAGAGTACTACTGCCCTCCTATTCTGCTAGTAGCCGCTACCTTAGGCACCACGCCCTGCAACCTTACGGCCGCGTAAGGCCTCTACTACTAGCTCACTACACCCTCTTTTCCCTGCTGCCCTATGCCCTTGCTACGCCTTTCCGCCTGCCTGCTCACCAGCCTTTGCTTGCTAACTGGGACTAGCTGCAAAAAGAATTCCGAACCCGCTCCCCCCGACGATACCGTAGCCGTCAGCTATGCCCAGACCCAGTGCGCCGACAAATGGGGCTTTACCAGGGACAATCAGCAGCTCCAGACGCTGGCAATAGCTTACCTGGCTCAACAAAACATCGCCCTCTCTGCCACGCAAGCCACTCAGACCAATCTGGGGGGCGTATGCGCGGCCTGCACCTGCCCAACTGGGGTCGTGCTAATGGGCAAGGTTCCGACCAGCCAGCTAGCCGCCGTTCAGGCACTGGGCTTCACAAAGCTGTAGCGGGCACGTGTCCCTACGCTAGCGAATTGTCAGGGCCACCAGCAATTTCTGTTCGGCTAGCTAAATAGGGCGTTCGCCTTGTCTGACATGCAGTTGGGCCTACTAGGTCTGGCACCCAATTCGCGTTGGGTACCTTTAAACATGCCCACGCTTTCTACTCCTGCCATCGCACCTGTTGCTCCCGCCGCTCGGCGCTATTATATCATGGGGGCGGCTTCGCTGCCCGATGGCACCGCCTTCGCCGTAAGTGATTCGCATAAGTACTTGCTCACGGAATTCGCGCTGGGCTTTCTGAGCGTGCAAGAGGTAGTAGATGCGTTGGCGGCCGGCGCGCCGGCGGCTGCCCCCGCTCGTTAAAAACGTACCCACCGACTCAGGTTAAGGGACTTCTGCTGAAACTTGCCCAGAATGACTTGCAACTGCAAGTTTTCCTCGGGCGAGAGGTTACAATAATTCAGGGCAAAGCGGTGATGGTGCAGCGCGGCCAGTTGGTCGTAGGTCACGCGCAGCTGCTTAGGCTTCGGAAAGCGCTTGGGCCGGGCGGGCGTGAGCTGCTCGCGGCGGTGGTACTGGAGCAGCTTTTTGCCCAGGTTGCAGAATGGCGTGAAGGTGAGCATTTCCAGGTAGGGCACGGGCTGCTTGGCATTGGTCACGTCCTGCACGAGCACGGCCACCGCCCGAGCCAGTAGCCCGGCCTCGCCGCGCTCGAGCAGCACGATTTGGTCAAGATGCGGGAGTTTCATGGGTTACAACAGGTACTGGCTGGCGCGTGCCAGCCCATTCTAAAATCTTGTATTGCCGGCCGTGGGTGCGCTCGCAAAGGCGGTAGTAAGCTAGCTGGTGGCCCAGGCGGTTGCGCAGCACCCGCAGCATTTCTAAGCCTTGCGCGTCATTCGTCCAGGAGTAAAACGAGCAGGTGCGCTGCTTGCCCGCGGCCGCGGGCGTGCCGGGGGCTCGTTCGTTGAACACGGCCCAGAGCCAGTAGCTGGCCGTTTGGCTGAGTTTGCTGGGCTCGGCCCGCTTAGGGGGCAATGGCTTGCTGGGCAGGGTTTTCGTGAGAAAGTCGTTGAAGTCCTTGTAGCCGCGGTAGAGCTCGTTGTGGGCGTGCACGCGGCCGGCGGGCAGGGCCTGGCGCAGCAGGCGCAGGGCCCGCTCGCCAGCCTGGTCGTTGTCGCCGTACCAGTGCACCACGGGCGCTTCGAGCAGGGCCGGCAGGGCCTCCATGAGCAAGCTCACCGAGTTGAGAATGAGCACCGTGCAGGAAAAAGACGGCTTCTTGAAATAGGTCAGGGCTGAGAGGTAGTCCATGAAGCCCTCGAACACGGCCACGCCCGGCTCGCGGCCCGGCAGCCAGGTGAGACCTTTGCCCCCGATGGTGCCCTGAAACTGCGGGTTGCGCACCTCCCAGCCGGCGCTCGTCTTCCAGGCCAGGCCGAAGTAGGGCTTGGCTCGGGGCTTGCCGGCCACGTGGTAAAAAATCTGCTGCAGGTGAGCGAGCGTGCGCTGGCTCTGGCGCACCAGGCTCCAGTTGATGCCGCGGCCCACTAGGTACTTAAGCAGCATGTCCCAGTCCAGGGGCTCGGTGCGCACGTCGGTAAAGGTGAGCGCGCCACTGCGCAGCGTTTCGCCCACTGGCAGCGGCGGCAGGGCCAGCTCCTGGGGCGTGGCCAGGTCCGAGGCCCAGGAGCGCAGGGTGAGCCGGGCCGTGGGCAAGTCGAAGCCCGTGAGCTTCATGACCAGCTTGAGCACGTCGCCCCCGGCCGCGCGCTGGCCGGGCTCGGGCGTTTCGCCGAAGTCTACCCACACGTTTTTAGGCTCGCACACCACGAAGCTGGGCGTTTGCTCCTGCGGCCGCAGGGGCGAGCGGTAGTAGTAGTTGCCACCCGGCGCGACGCCGGTGGGCTGGTGGCCGAGCTTAGCCATCAAACTCAGCAGGGGGATTTGTTTGTCGGCCGCGCGGGCCGCTTTGGCGCTCAGGCCGGGGGTGGGAATCGGGGCCACGGGGTGGATTGTTAAATTTTAAAGCCAAGGGGCACCCTACCCGACCGCTAACGTGCGACCGGCCAGGCACCTACGGGCCGCTCGCTGCGGCCCACCCTTCTTTTTTTTTCAGCCAGCCCCGACTTATCTACCGGGGCGGTGTGGAAAAGTCGGCCTCAACCCGACGTTCCTATCATTCATAGCTTTTATGAATGACCTCATCCTATAAAGCTGGACATTATGCCCGCTTTGGGTTTTTTAAGTAGCCCGCCGGCCGTGGCGAACAAAATTTTGGCCGGCGGCCAGCAGGCTCGCCAGCCCCTCTTGGGGGCTTACCAGCGGCGCAGTGGGCACCGTGGCGTAGGCCGGGGCCAGGGCCGCCTGCTGCACCGCCGGGGCCGCGTCGAACACGATGAGGTCGGGGTTCAAGAGCAGCTGCAGGCCGCCCTTAACGTGCACCTTGGCCCGCAGAAAGCCGTAGTCAATCAGCGCCAGGATGTGGCGGTAGCTGGTCTTGGGGTCCAGGTTGCGGCAGCGCTTCGCCAGGCTCGCGCGCGTGGTCTGGATGGCCAGGTTGAGGGGCCGGGCGGCGCGCTGCCAGTCGGCCATGAAAATCGTGATGATTTCCTTGAGCGAATGCACCAGGTTGCCCTTGAGCTGGGGGCGCTTAATCGTTTTCTGGGGCGCCAGGGCCGCGCGCAGGTGCTCGGGCGTCTCGGCGGGCTTAATCAGGTGCGGCTGCTTGAGAAAGCGCGTGAGCTGGGCCCAGGTCTTGGCGTAGCTAATGCGCAGTTTGGGAACGAAGGCAGGACGGTACATAAGGGGACGAAGGAGAGGATGACCAGGCGAGTAGCGTAGGCGAAGACAAACCACGCCTGGACGGCGCGGCAAAGTCAAGTCATTCTAAATCTTTAGTTTACAAGAGCGGGGCCGGGCTCCAGGGCTAGGTGTAGCTCAGGGCCACGGCCAGGGCCGCCAGCAGGGCGGCCCCGCTCAGGCGGGCCAGCCACCAGCAAGGCGTCGCGCTCATGCCGCGGGCCTTTCCGGGGCCAGGGCCCGCAGGGTCGCGCCCACCCGCTCCAATTGCCAGAGCGTGACGTCCAAATCTGAGCGCAAATCGGCCTCGCGGCAGGCATCGGGCAGCCGGCGGTGCTCGGCGTACTGGCTTAGCGTCCAGCGGATGGTGCGCTCGATTTGCTGCAAGGCGGCCTGCTCCAGGCGCAGCGAGGCCGCGCGCGCCGGTAATGGGGCGGGCAGGGCTGAGAGGGGCAGCACTTGCACGCGCTGGGCCAGCTGGCCCGTGATGCCCAGCGCGGCGAGTTGCAGCGTGGTGGGCGAGGTGGTATAGAGGCGCAGCATGGGCATCAGGCGGCCGAGGGCTGAAGCAGGGGTTGGCGGTAGCGCTCACTGGCCAGGGCCGGGGCGCGGTACACGCCTGCACTGGCCAGGGCAGGCTCCTCCTGGGCGAGCAATTCGGCCAGGCGGGCGCGGAAGACTTTGCGCAGGGTCAGCACGCTGGTGAGCTCATCGAGCAGCACCTGGTCGAGGCGGGCGGCCTCGTCGGTGGAGAGCAGGTTAAGGGTGCCGGCTACTTCCAGCTCAATCAGGCGCAGGGCGCAGGCAATGGCCTGGCGGTCGAGTTGCTGAAACTCGTCAATGGGAATGTTACGGGGCGACATGCTAGCGTACTAAGAAAGTAAAAACTCACGCCACGCGCAGCGCGCCGGGCGTTTCGGGAATGTGTAGCTTGGGCAAAGGGGCCGGCTCGAGCTCAGCCGGGGGCAGCAGCACGGGGGCGGGCAGCGTGGAGAGGTCGAAGGCCTCCCCCCGCTCGTAGGCCAGCAGCGCCGGCCACGGGATGCGCGGCTCGCTGGTGAAGCGGTAGGCCTGGAGCTTGATGAGCGCCCCGCTTTTGCCGCGCTTGCCCTTGCTGAGCCACCCGCGCACCGTTTCGGGGTGCACTTCGAGCACGGCCGCCAGCTTCTGGATGCTGTAGAGCACCACCTCGGCCTGGGCGGGCTTCGGGGCGGGCACGAGGCGCTCAATAAGGGCAATGAGGTAGCGAAAGCGCTCATCGACAAACCCGGCGGTGGCAAAATCGTCAGCCCTCATAGAAAAAAGGGGGAAAGGGGAACTAAAAGTATTTTTTCGGCACCATGCCCCTGGCAAGGCAATGTGGCACAATTCTTTAGCAGGGCCTGCCGCCTCCGCCATTGGGGGCTCTTAGCCCCCCGTTTCTGCCCGTGTGCCACCCGCTCTCCTGCTGCCACCGTCGTAGCGCGAGTCCGCTTGCCGCCCCCTTGCACGCCCTGGTGCGCCTGCTGCTGGCCAGCGACGACGCCGAGCTGCTCCCCTACCAGCAGCCGCGCCTGCAAGCCCGCCTCGATGCCTGCTGGGAGCGCCTGCACGCTACCGTGCAGCACCTGCACGCCGTGAGCCGGGCGCGGGCCCAGCAGTTGGTCGAGCAGCTGCTCTCGGCCCTGCTGGGCGCGGACTGCTGCCGCCAGGCCGTGCGGCAGCGCGTGCCGCTGGCCCAGGCCCTGGGCGCGGAGGCTATCCACGGCTGCCGCCTGCGCTGGGCGGCGCGGGTGCGGGTGCTCAGGGGCCACGGGGGCCGGCAAAACGAGGCATGGCATGCGTATTAGGCCGCTTTTTTGAGGGTGAACTCGCGCCGGTGGTCGGGCAAGGTGATTTCCTGAATGCCGGCGGGCAACTCGGCCACCAGCAGCACTTCCTGGTCGGTGTGGCCTTCCTGCGCGGCCGTGCGCAGCTCGGGGGCCATGGGGCCGGCCACGTACACCGTCCAGTTGTGCTCCGTGGTGTAGCAGTAGCCCAGGATGGGCGCGGGCTGCGGCACCGGCACCAGCGCATCGCCGGGCCGGAAGGCCGAGACGCGCACGCGCTTGCCGGTGGCGGCGTCGGTGAGGGAGATTTTGGGCGGCATCAGGCGACCTGGATTTGGTTGACGCTCACGACCAGGCCGCTGGTGAAGCGGCGGCGGCGCTGTTGCTCGTAGGCCAGCACCAGGGGCAGCTCCTCGCGGTACTGCGGGTGGGTGGCCTCGATTTCGGCGGCCCGGCGCTTGAGCTGCTTCAGGGACATAAGCGGCACTATGCGCTGGGGTAACAGGCCGGTGGGACTGGTGAGTTGGGCCAGCTCCCGCATATTGGGCAAGCGGGCGGGGCCGGTGGGGGAATCGTTTAGGTGCATGGCAGAGAAGAGGTTGAGGTGAAAAAGACTGGCTATCGAGGCAGGCCTACTGCGGGCGCAGTAGAATTAAGGACTTATTATATTGTATTTAACCAAGAGCATAGCTATGTTTGCAGCTTAACATTAGCTCATACAATTACCTATGCTAGAGCAACCTGCTGCCTGGCCTTCACCTCTCGCCCTGGTGCGCCATTTTCTGCCGCTGCTGCCCACTGCCGATGGCCGCTCGCTGGGCCACTGGTCGGTGGCGCGGGCGCTCTGCGCCGTAGCCGAGGACGTGGTGGCCCAGGCCCAGGCCCAGGACGGGCGGCTGTCGGCCCTGGAGCTAGCCGAGGCCGCGGCCAACACCGACGAGCTGGGCCGGCTGCTGCTGGTGCACCTGCCTTTTCGCACGCTGCCGGCCCAGCAGGCCTGGCCGCAGGTGCAGTCGTACCTGCTCCAGCTACTGCCCGTGGTAGAGCGGTTGCTGGCAGTGAGGGAAAGGCCTGACGAGGCGGTGTAGGCAACGGGTGCTGCAGCGGGTGGCGGAGTAGAACGCGGCACGCGATTACGCCTCGATAATGAGCACCGGCCCCACGAGCGGCTCGTCCTCGAAGCCGATGCCTAGCAGCTTACTCACTGCACTGGTGGCACTGACGTTGACGGGCAAGTCGAGGTCGGCCGCGTGCTCCACACCGACGATGAGTAGTTGCACCCCGCTACCGATGGTGTCGTGGGCCGCTCCGAGCAATTGCCGCAGGGCGGGCTCGCCGTCCGTGATTTGCAGGAATTGGGGGCCGTGGTGCACCTCGAGGCTGGCTAGCTCAGGAGCGGTGAGGGGACGGGGCAGAGCGCTAGGCAGGTGCAGGGTGGCTTGCATGGCAATTGACTAAGAAGGCGTTAGGAATTGGCGGCAGTGAGTGTGGCCAGCATGCGGGCATTGGCGTAGCGCACGCAGTGGAGCAGCAGCAGCCGAGCCTCTCTGAGGCGGCGCACTTTTTGGGGTGTGAAAAGAGTTTCGACTCGCCCTTGCCCGGCGTAGAGCACGCCTAGGCAGCAGGTGGCATCGGGCACGGGGCCAGCACTCCAGACATAGTCGAGTTGGAAGCGCTCGCCGGCCGGACCTACCCAGTGGGCCTCCACGGCGGCGAAGTGGGGCTGCGTGCGCTCGCTGACCGTGAAGCCGAGCTTGCGTAGCCAGGCGGCGAGTGGCAGGGCTAGGTTGCGAGGCCCCGTAGGGGTGGCAGCCGGCGCACTCATTAGCTCAGGGCGAGTTTGAGGTCTTCGACGGGCAGCAGGTGCGCCGGAATCTCATACTTCGGCATTGAGTAGCGGATGAGCGCTACCAGGTCGGGCAGCCAGGCTACTTTGCCCTGCTTGACGTGGTGCAGCCGTGTGCTAGCCGACTTATGCTCACGTCCGTAGCCCGCCCGAATGGCACTATCGACGGCCGAAGAGGGCATGTCTTCGCACACTTCGCCCAGCAAGTGGTAATACTTCTGCTTTTCCGTCATGGCATTATGAAAAATATGTGTATGTTTGAGGCATCGTATATACTATCGGGTGCGAACTCGCTTTCGCAGCTTGATTTCCCGCCTGATTAGCATTCCGATGAAGTGCCGCCTCTCTCTATCCCGCCCGCTATGCCGCAAACCTTTAGGTCTCATGACCTGCGCACGAACCCCGAACTGACAGTAGCGCTCAAACGCGCCCTGCGCCTGGTGCAGGAAATTGGCGACATGGCCTTTGGCGAATCGGCCCGCACCGACCGGTGGCAATTGGAAAAACAGCTGGACCGGCGCATGGGCGAGGCCCAGGCGCTGGCAGAAGCCGCTGGCTGGCCGCAGCCCCAGGTAAAGCAGGTAGTTAGTCAGCTGCTCTATGAAATGCAGCAGGCTGCCCCGCCGAGCGACCGCTCCTACCTCAGCCTCGAAGAGGCAATGGACACAAACGAAGCGGGCTGATGGCATCGTGTTTGGGCGATTTCACGGCTAGGGTTGTTTCTTGCCGCTTCGACCGTACAAACATACGATGATATTCCATTTGTGAATCAATTCATAAATGGAATAAATCGGAAAATAATACCCTTTATGGCTCAAACCTCTGTCAATGAGCGGATAAAATTTTTAATTGATTCGCTAGGAGTGAGCACACGCAAGTTCAGTGAGCTAGTAGGTGAATCCTACAGTAACATGAATAACTACGTGAGTGAAAGGCAATCAATGCCACCGGCTAGCCTATTAGAAAAGCTCCTAATTCATTTTGAAAACCTAGACCCTAAGTGGCTCATAGCTGGTATAGGTAAACCTTTCCCTGAAGGAGCGTTGCAGACACCTACCATCCACCAGACACAGAAGAAAACCAAAGGCAGTACCGTCATCGGTACTAACCACGGCGACGTCATCACTAACATCGAAGAGTGCCGCAAGGAGCGCGACACCTACAAGAATGAGCTAGAAATGGTGCGCCGCGATGCCGCCTCTTATCAGCGCGAGATAGAGCTACTGAAAGGCCAGCTCGAAACCAAAGACAACCTTATCGCCTCCAAAGACGAGCTTCTAAACTTCCTGCGCGGCGGCTTCAATCGTCCTAACTAATCTATTCCCACCATGGCCAACTACTACGGCAAACCTCAATCTATCGCAGCCTTTTTAAGTGAGCGTGCTCAAAAAGCCATGGCTGAAATTGGTGCTATGACCAAAGGGCACTTAGTGTATAGCTCCGAAGACTACGCCAATACTCTTATTACTAGATATAAAGTAGAGCCTCTGGCACTAGGCCAGCATACACCTAAAATCCCTGAAAGTCACCCTAATCAGCTAGAAGTTATATGGCCTTTCACCGGCGATAAGCAACTTGCTAGCTTGTATAATAATAATGGGCAATATATCCAAAGCTCAAAGTTCACTGGGCAGTATGTCAAAGAGGTATTTACCTACTCTTCACCTATAACAGCGAGTGAGCATAATCAACTGCAAGCTAAGAATGATATTGAAAAAGCTGCTACAGCTTTTCGAGAACATTTCAGCCGGTTAAACGCCAAAATAGAAGAATTTAATCAACTGATAGCTGAACGAATCCCAAATTCTGTTAAGCTCAAGCACGAGGCGCTGACTAAAATAAAAGCAGCTGAGGATTTTCTAAAATAGTCTGCGATAACATAATTTATCTTCTGCGCATATGCCACAGTATTCCGTTCGAGTTGAACTCCATCATGCTCATTCCACTGACTACCATGTCTTACATAAAGAAATGGCAGATAGGGGATTTGAGCAGACTATAACAGCAAGTGATGGTACCATTTATCACCTGCCTACTGCCGAATACAGATTACATCAGAATCTGCTTTCGGCCACGGCTACGATTAATGCTGCAGAGCGAACGCTGAGGTATGTACATAACCAAGTTAGAGCAGCGATTGATGCAACCATACTTGAGTCCGCAATAAATCGCGTTTCTCACTTGAAAGGCTCGCATACTACTTCTCAAGTGATGCGCACGAGAATGTCAAATCTAGAGGAGCTATAAACTCTATAAGTTTGGCAGATTCGAATAGCAGCCGCTAAACAGGAGAGAATTGACTTACTGCGTAGCAGCTTTATATATTCAAATTCAGTAATTTAAGTCCGTTTCCATGCCCATTCCTGCTTGCACGATAGTAACAGGCCAAAAATTAGAGAAGATTTTTCCTGACGCTACTTTTCAACAGGCCTTGGAGGTAATGATTACCAATGAGTTCAGCCAGCTCCCCGTAGTCAATGAAGACGGTGTGCCATTAGGTATTATCACGACTGACTCTATTGCTCATGCGCTTCTTCACTGCTAGAGTTCAAGAGTTGCGGGTAAATGATGCGCTTAAGAAACTACCAGTTTTTCCAGAGGATGAGGATTTACTTGATATAATTGATATACTTCTGAAAGAATCTGCTGTATTGCTTGTATCTAAAAACAAGCTAGTGCATATTGTTACGGGATATGACACTAACCAGTATTTTCGTAGAAGAGCAGAAGACATTGTTCTATTAGAAGATATTGAGGGCTATCTAAAAGGGCATTTGAAAGCAGCTTATACTAGCGAGGATAGTTTACAGAAGGATATTGAGGTCTTTATAGAAGGAGCCCGTAAAAAAACGGAATCGTCTTTATCCGCGCTGAGAACATGTATAGAAGATGTATGCAACCAGAAGGGCATTCCTCCCATACCTAAAGATTCTGTCATCAAGGATACTCTTGACAAACATTTTCCTCCGCTTGAAGGAGACAAAAAGAAAACATTCGACAAACTCTCATTAAATGATTATATTGACTTAGCTAAAAGGAATTGGTCGAGTCTTGAAACTGTATTAGGCATTTCTAAAGGCGGGTTATCTAAGGATGCTTGGGCAACAATGATGTACGAAGTCAGAAATATAAGAAACGACATATTTCACTTTAGAAGCAACATTACCCCTGTACAACGCCAATTACTTCGCTTCTGCGCTAACTGGTATAAAGCACGTCAATCTAACTCCTCAACCAACTCAAACCAGAATCCTGCTGAAGAAAACACCCAGGAAGATTATGGCAATGCTACCGCAGAGTACACGAAAGCAGTAGTAGATACAAATATTTTTCTGCAATACTTATGGCAAAATTCTGAAAAAGAACGCTTTAAAGAAGAAATATCTATTGAAGACAAATATGCACCATTAGCTTCTTTCTTAAAGGACAACCTTGACGATGGCACCAATTTCTTTGATACATCTATCGATTTAATTGAGAAAATCATTAAACAACCTCTACCAAAAGCGGCCCGTGAGCATAATTCATGGTGGCATGATTATTCCCCCCAATCTAGGCAGTGGCTACAAACAGGTTGGAGCGTTGGAGCAGTGAATCTCAATGCTCAACAAATTTCATTTTACCGCTGGTCTTACATCATTAATGAAACTGATGCTGGGCAACTGACTGCTTGGAGCAACGAACTTGGGTGCAGTGAGGAAACTCTCAGAGAAATGATTAGTAAGGTGGGTCCCCTATCGACTGTAATCAAATACTACATACAGAACAAACAAGGAGGCAAGTAATATGGGTGGTGCTAGTTTCCCAATATTTTTTAGGCTCGCTGCCTTTCCTGTAGCTGACGCAAATAACAATTGTGATTTCAGCATTCTAACCACCTTGTCCTCTCCCCGTCCTGAGACCTTAGTTAGGTTGAATGTAGGAGATATTCTTACTATCAGAGAGAGCGAGACGAGGGCTCTATATGCTCTCACTTCAGGTGGTGAGCTATGCGGCACTATTCTTTCTAATATTAGAAAGATAATAACATGTATGGCAAAGGGAATTTCTTTTGAAGGGAAGATACTGTTGTTGAATGGTGCGGAATGTCAAATACTCATTCAAAAATCAAAGGCTGCCTAATACATGCTTACTATTATAGGTGGCACTTACCGCGAAATCTGCGACGACCCCTCTTGGGATGAGTTATATGGCTCAGGCTTGCGGGCTGCGATAGCGCTGTCCACCCATATCCCAGCCATGCAGTTCATTACCTGCATTGGAGTCGAGGATAATGCCGATTTACAAGCCGTCTGCGACGTTTTTGCCATCCAGCTTACTGCCACGCCGATTGCTGAAACAGTTGCCTTTCGCTACCAGCACCCGCTAGCGCGCCCCGCTTGGCGCGAACCAGCCAAGGTGACGCTGCCACTCGTGGAAGCGGCTTCCATTCTGCTCTACGACCTGCTGGAAGCTAACGTAGCAGTAAAGGGGCAACGCGTGGTGTACGACCCTCAGTCGGGCGTCCCCGTCTCGTTTCGCAGCACCGGCTCCACGGCCGAGCACCTGGCCTTGGTGCTTAATAAGCGGGAGGCCCTTTCCCTGTCTGGGCTACCGGCCAGCACCGACCTTACCCACGTAGGGCAGCAGCTGCTAGCCAGCGAAGGCGCCGACGTGGTAGTCATTAAGAACGGAGCCCACGGGGCACTGGTCATTGAGGCCAGCGGCGTGCAGACTATCCCCGTGTTCGAGACCCGGTCGGTCTGGCCCATTGGCTCGGGCGACATTTTCTCGGCGGTGTTTGCGTGGCAGTGGCTGCACGAGCAGCGCCCGGCGGCGGAAGCGGCCCTAGCTGCTTCGCGCCTGACGGCGCAGTACTGCCAGTTCAAATACCTGCCGCTGCCGGCCACCCCCGATGAGAACTTTAAGCCCCTGCTGCCCCGCTCCGAGCGCAAAAAAATCTACCTAGCCGGCCCCTTCTTCACCCTGGCCCAGCGCTGGCTGATTGCCGAGGCCCTAGATAAGCTAGCGGAGTTTGGCAATGACGTGTTCTCGCCCTTCCACGAAATAGGCCTTGGCTCGGCCGAGCAGGTAGTGGCCAAAGACATTGCCGCCATCGAGTGGGCCGACGTGGTCGTGGCGATGCTCGACGGCCTCGACCCCGGTACGCTCTTCGAAATCGGCTACGCCAAAGCCCTCGGTAAGCACGTGGTAGTTTTCATCGAAGACCCTGGCCGGCACGACTTAACCATGCTAATTGGCACCAACTGCGAAATCACCGACGATTTCACGACGGCCATTTACAAGGCTTCCTGGTAGCTCGGCAAACTGGCTACCGCTGACGTTCTTTGCGCCCCAAATCCTCTCCCCAATGGCCAAACAACTCGCTTCCGCCCGTGAGCTCACCGATGAGCAAGTCCTGAAAGAATTTGTTCGCCGCTTCCAGTGCGACGGGGCCATTCTTATCTACCTCGATGAGGATACCGAAAACTGGTTTTGCCGCTGGCGCAATCCAAACGGTCGCACGTGGGTGCGTGATTTTGTCGCCCACATGCAGCGTAATCTCAAAAGCGCGACCTCTAAAATCAAAAACAAGGAAGGCCTAACGGTGGCATTCCCGACTACACTCTCAACTATCCACGACGGATAGTCTTTTTTCAAACTCTATAAAACAAACTTTTAGCATGGGAGGCGGAAGAGGTAACTCAGGCGGCGGAGGTGGCGGAGGTGGTGGTAGCAATTTTCAGCAAAATAAAACTACTTCCTCACAAGAGGAAGTAACACAAAAAACAACGAGTGATACCAACGTGCCCACGGAGGGCATTAGTGGCCCTGGAGGGCCAGTTCAGAATAATGAGCAAAAGCCTAATGACTTTAACGCCCCCGAAAAACGGGACCCCTGCTTAGTTAAGGTGTTTGACACGCTATTGGCTCAGCCTATTGCGAGCGCTTTACAATCCACGAGTGTTGGCACCGTACTAACCGTAAAGTCAAGAGGTGACAGGTTAGATGTGCTCAATGATTCTCATGAAATCTGTGGCTTCATAACGGCCAAAATGCAGCTACTAATTGGGTGCGCTGCCAATGACCACAAGTTCTTAGCTAGAATAATAGCTATGGACCGTGGGGAAGTCAGGGTGCGTGTTTATAACGCATTGGACGCAGCCTAGCAATCCTACAATTTTATGAGTACGGCACTACTGCTCTCGGGCGGCATGGATTCTATTGCCCTAGCCTATTGGAAACGACCTACCATAGCCGTCACAGTTGACTATGGCCAACTCCCCGCCGAGGGAGAAATACGAGCTGCAAAAGCAGTAGCCGAGGCCTTGGACATACAGCACGAAATAATCCGCGTTGACTGCCGAGCACTTGGGGTAGGCGACCTCGTCGGGGGCCAGCAGCTAGCCGGCTCCCCTACGCCCGAGTGGTGGCCTTACCGCAATCAGTTCCTGCTCACCTTAGCTGCCATGAAGGTTATTCGCTACGGCGTGCAGGAACTTATGATTGGCACTGTCGCCAGCGATAACGTGCACCGTGACGGCCAGCCGGCTTTTGTGCAGTTAATAGACCAAGTAACTGCTTTTCAAGAAGGTGCCTTACGTATCAGCGCGCCCGCGCTGGAATTAACCGCTGCTGAGCTAGTGCGAACCTCAGGCATTCCACGGAGCATTCTTTGCTTTGCGCACTCTTGTCATACCGCTCCCGTGCCCTGTAGCGAGTGTCGAGGCTGCCTGAAGTACCGCGCCACAATGCAAGAGCTCTATTGGGAAGAAGGTCTGGAATTTTAATCACGCAGGAAAGTAAGCAAAGGGCCCCTGTTGATACCAGCAGGGGCCCTTTGTTGCTAGCGTGAACCTCCTCACCTATTCCTCAGTTACTAACTGTGGTCATCGTATATTCGTACTGATGACTACCAAAACCAAAGCTTAATTGCTTTGAGGCTCCTACCACTTTAACGCTTCACAGCCATGATTACACAACCTAAAACCGCCTACGCGCACTCTGCGGAGTTGCAGGAGGCCCGGCGTCAGGAAGCAGTGGCTAGCCACAAGCGGCTCTACGAACTGGCGGAGAAAATCACGGGCCTGACCACAGCCGAGCGAGTTGCTGCCGTAGCTAAGAAGAGTGCTACGCTTCCATGCAAGACCAAGTAGAAGTAGACCCCTCATACATAGTATTCTGCGGCTGGACCGCCGATGGCTGGCAGCTTATCTACGATATCAGCCACCTGCATCCTGACTGGGACCAGCTTATCCAAACGTATCAGGTAATCTCTCAGACATACGAGGGACACCTCATTTACGAAAGTTCCTTTACGCTTTTCAGGCAGCAAGAGCGCCCAGCGTGTAGCCTAGCCAGCTACCCTAAAGTGCTAAAAGCTGAACTCTGGGAAACCATCTTCGCGGTCAAGCGCAAGTTTTTTACCGAGGTCGAGCCGGACATCGTCGCGCACTTCATTAAAGAAGAGCATGCTGTAGAGCAGCGTTACCAGCTCTATGCGAAGTATCTGGCGCTGCCGGGCTACCAGATGGGGATTGAGCCAACCATCCGAACGTTCACCTACACCAAGCTGCCGGCTGTGGAAGATGAAAGCCAGTTTGCGGTATAGCCAACGCGTGTTTACGCAGCTTTTCAGCCTGCGCCCTACCTTGCCGGGCCTATGGAAGTTACCCGCCAGCTCCGCCTGGACGCCCTCAACAAACACGGCCTAGCCCCCATTCAGCTGACTTTATGCTGGGCCGGCCACCGCCTGCGCCTGGGCTCGGGCCAGCGCTGCCTGCCCAAGCACTGGGACGAGCGCCGCCAGCACGTCAAGGACAAGCCCGACTCCTACGCCGAAAGCGTCAACCAGGTGCTCGACGACTACACCACGGTCGCTGCGGCCGCCGAGCGCGCCGCCCTGGAGCTAGGCCAGGTGCTGGGCCCCACCCAGCTGAAGGCCGACGTCGAGCGCCGCTACGCCGCCCTGCTGGCCGGGCGCGCCGGCCGCCTGGAATTACCCCCAACGCTGGCAGCCCCGCTCACCTTTTTCGACCACTTCGACCGATGGATTGAAAAAGAAAAGCAGAAAATATCCGTGCGCACGGGCCGCAAGCTCAGCAAGGATACCATCTGGACGCACCAGGCCGTGCGTGACGAGGTGCGAGATTTTGGCACTGCCACCAAGCAGATTATCACCTTTGAGGGGCTGAACCAGGACTTCTACGACGGGCTGCGCAATTATATGCTCGGCACCAAGGGCCGCAGCCCGCGCACGTTTAATACCTACATCAAGCGCCTGCGCTCCTTCCTGTTCTGGGCCGAAGGTCAGGGCTTGCCCGTGCCGGCCCGCATCAGCAAGGTGCTGCGCCTGGCCCAGAGCTACGTGGGCGTGGAGGCCCTCACCCAGGCCGAGCTGCTGCGCATCGCCGCCCTCGACTTCTCGGCCCCCACGGTGCAGGCCTACCTGGCCAGCACCTTCCCCGAGCCCCCGGCTAAAGCCGCCGGCAGCGGCGGGCGCAATGCCCTGACCAGCGCCGACCACGCCCAGCGCACCGAGTGGACCCGCGACACGTTTCTGCTGTGCGCCTACACTAGCCTGCGCCACGCCGATGCCCAGGAGTTGGGCTGGCAGCACGTCTTCCCCGAGCAGGAACTCATTAAAAAGCTGCTCAACAAAACCAACATCACGGCCCTCATCCCCTACCTGGACGACGACGTGTTTCGGCCCGTGGCCCTTTTGGAAAGCTACCACGAGCTAGGCGGGGCTACCTGCCTGCCTTTCGTGCGCGACCCCTGGCAGTACCTGCCCCACGTAGCGGCGCTGGCCCGCATTACGCGCCTTAAGCTCGGCATGCACGTGGGCCGCAAGACCTACGCCACGCTCAAAGTGTACCAGGGCGTCCCAAAAACATTGGTGATGCTCGCCACCGGCCACCAGACCGAGAAGCAATTCAACGAATACCTGGGTATAAATGAAGAGGAGCTTATCGCCTCCCACCGGCAGACCGCCCGGCGTCTGCCCCCAAAAGCCCAGAGCGCCTAACGGATTTAGCCGTTTCTGTGGCAGTTTCTGTGGCAGCCCGACCTGGATGCTAACTGGGTGTGGTAGGGGCTGATGAATTAGTCCCGCCCCAATGTGCCCTGGCGGCCCTGTAAAGCCAGTCAGACCCCATAGGGCAAAAAAAAAGGTCGCGCCACCCGGCACGACCCTTTCCAAACCCGGACGCAGCGAGAATTCCCACCCAGCGCTGGTCCGTGGCTCCAACCCAAAGTTAATGCCGGAATAATAATTCGCGGTATTTCACGAGGGGCCAGTCCTCATCGGCCACAAGCAATTCGAGCTTGTCGGCCGCGCGGCGAATAGCCGCGAATTTTTCTTTTACCGTGTCACAGTAGGCTACTGCGCGGGCACGGGCATCTTCGATTTTGTTGGCGTCTTTGCGGGCGTTGGTCATCGCATCGACGGTGTTCTTGATGGTTGACACGTAGCGCGAGATGGACTTAATCATCTCTACGGTCACCTCGCTATTTTCGTCGTCGAGGCCGAGCTCGCGCAGGCCGCGCACGTTGTTAATCAGCTTGGTTTGATACGATAAAGCCGTTGGAATGATGTGGTTAACGGCCAGGTCGCCGAGCGTGCGGCTCTCAATCTGGATTTTCTTGGTGTAGTCCTCCAGCAGGATTTCGTGGCGGGCGTGCAGTTCGGTGCCCGACAAGATGCCGAGGCGCGTGAACAGCTCGGCCGAGCTGGCCGTCACGTAGGCGTCGAGGGCCTGGGGCGTGGTCGGCACGTTGGCGAGGCCGCGGCGGGCGGCTTCGTCTTTCCAATCGTCCGAGTAGCCGTTGCCCTCAAAGCGAATGCTTTTCGAGCTGATAACGTACTCGCGCAGCACGTCTACAATGGCCACTTCTTTTTTCTTGCCTTGGTTGATGAGCGCGTCAACTTCGGTTTTGAAGTCGATAAGCTGGTCGGCTACGATGGCGTTAAGCACCGTCATGGCCGACGAGCAGTTGGCTGATGACCCTACGGCGCGCAGTTCGAACTTGTTGCCAGTGAAGGCAAACGGCGAGGTACGGTTGCGGTCCGTGTTATCGAGCAGAATAGCCGGAATCTTGTCGATGCCCAGCTTTAGGTAGATGTTGTCGCCTTTGTCGAGCGGCAGCTTGGCGGTGCGCTCCAGCTCGTCGAGCACGCCATCGAGCATCGAGCCTAGGAACACCGACATGATGGCGGGCGGCGCTTCGTTGGCCCCGAGGCGGTGGTCGTTGCTAGCCGAGGCTATGCTGGCGCGCAGCAAATCGGCGTGGGTGTGCACGGCCTTCACCGTGGTGATGAAGAAGGCCAGGAACTGGAGGTTTTCCTTGGGGCGTTTGCCGGGGGCCAGCAGGTTTACCCCGGTGTCGGTGCTCATCGCCCAGTTATTATGCTTACCCGAGCCGTTGACACCGGCGTAAGGCTTCTCGTGCAGCAGCACTTTAAAGTTGTGCTTGAGGGCCACGCGGTCCATCACATCCATCAGCAGCTGGTTGTGGTCGATGGCTAGGTTGGCATCCTCGAAGGTCGGGGCGCACTCGTACTGGTTGGGCGCTACCTCGTTGTGGCGGGTGCGCAGCGGGATGCCGAGCGAGTTAGACTCTTCCTCAAACTCCAGCATGAAGGCGTGCACGCGGGGCGGAATCGAGCCGAAGTAGTGGTCTTCGAGCTGCTGGCCCTTGGCCGGCGCGTGGCCGAATAGGGTGCGGCCGGTCATCACCATGTCGGGGCGGGCGTCGTACAACGCCTTGTCAACCAAGAAGTACTCTTGCTCGATGCCGAGCGTGGTGTTCACGCGCTGCACGTCTTTATCGAAGTACTGGCACACATCGACGGCGGCTTTTTCGAGCACGGCCAGCGACTTGAGCAGCGGGGCTTTGTAGTCGAGCGCTTCGCCGGTATAAGCCACGAAAATCGTGGGGATACACAGCGTTTTAGCGCCTACGGTTTCGATGATAAAAGCGGGCGAGGTGGGGTCCCAGGCGGTGTAGCCGCGGGCCTCGAAGGTATTGCGCAGGCCGCCGTTGGGGAACGACGACGCATCGGGCTCCTGCTGCACCAGCGCCGAGCCCTTGAAATTCTCAATCGGCCGACCATCCGAGTTGAGGTCGAAAAATGAATCGTGTTTTTCGGCGGTAGCACCGGTGAGGGGCTGAAACCAGTGGGTGTAGTGAGTGGCCCCCTTGGCCATGGCCCAGGTTTTCATGGCTGAAGCTACGGCGTCGGCAACCGAGCGCTCGACGGGCGTGCCGTGCTTGATAGCGGCTTGCAGCTTCTTGAAATATTCGCCGGGCATGTTTGCCCGCATTGCCTCCAGATTGAACACATTTTGTCCAAACGAATCGGAGCGACGACCCTTTTCGGGGGTTACCGGTACCGCCTGGCGCTGGTCGACAAGCTCAAGCGCTTTGAAACGAAGAATAGCCATGAAAATAAATGGATGGGGGTCAGATTTCAGGGCAAAAGTACGGTGGTAATGCTAATTTTTCAGGAAATGCCCTCTAAAAACCCAGCTTTGACAGACCAAAGCGGTATAATTCTCGCTTAACCCCCTTGAGCGTCAAGCAAACGGGCCTGCCGGTCATTTAGGAATTACGCTTTCTTTCCGAAATCGATAACGTAGCTTGCCTCGCCTACCCTGAACCGGGCCACGGTACTTTTGTCTTTGTGAAAAGTCGTTTTGGATTTCAGCCGCGCTATTTTCTGTTCTGGCTGCTGTGGTTTGAGCTAGCGCGGGCGGTGTTTTTGGTGTACCACTGGGGCAAGGCCAGCACGCTGCCGGCGGCTACGCTGCTAGGCACCTTTGGCTACGGGCTGCGCCTCGATGCCTCAGTGGCGGCCTACCTGTGCCTGCTGCCGTTTGTTGGGTTTATTATTAGCTCGTTGGTGGGGCCTCGCCTGGCGCTAGGGCGGCTGGTGGCAGGCTACTCGGCGGTGCTGGGGGTGGTACTGGCGGTGCTGCTCACCGCCGACCTGGGCTTGTACAGCGCCTGGGGTTTCCGGCTCGATGGCACACTGGTGCAGTACCTCAGCAACCCCACCGAGATGGCGGCCTCGGCGGGCAGTGCGCCGCTGGGCGGCCTGCTGCTGGCGCTGGCCGGGCTGCTGGCGGCGGGCTGGGGGCTTTATAAGGTGTTGGTGGGGCGGCTGCCGGCGTTGCCACTCTATTTTGGGCGGGGACGGGCGGCGCTGGCGGGCCTGCTCTACGGGCTGCTGCTGATACCGGTGCTGCGCGGCGGCACTCAGCAAATCCCGGTAAATCAGGGCGATGTTTATTTTTCTGACGTCCCGTTTGCCAACCACGCGGCGGTGAATGCGGCCTGGAATTTTCTGGATGCCCTGGCCCGGCGGCGCGACGAGCGGCCGCTGCCCGCCTTCATGCCCGATACCACGGCGCAGCACTTGGTGCGAGCGCTGTACCCGCCGCCTACTATTTCTTCGTTTTTGGCTCCGAAGTCTTTTCTATTGAAAGAGCCCCGGCCCAATGTGCTGTTTATCATCTTGGAAAGCTTCACGGCCAAGCTGGTGGGCAGCGTAGGCGGCGAGCCGGGCGTGACGCCCAACCTCGACAGCCTGGCGCGCACGGGAGTGGTTTTTACGAATATCTATGCGGCCGGCGACCGCAGCCAGAAGGGCTTGGTGGCGCTGCTTTCGGGCTATCCCAACCAGCCTACTACCAGCATTATTAAGTACCCGCGCAAGACCGAGCACCTGCCGCATTTGCGCCGCAACCTGGGCTGGGCTGGCTACTCCTCGGCCTATTACTACGGGGGCGAGCTGGCGTTTGCCAACATGCAGAGCTACCTGCGCACGGCCGGCTACGAGCGGCTAATTGAGCGCTCAGACTTTGCGGCGGCCGACCAAAACTCGAAGTGGGGCGCGCACGACCATGTGCTGTTCAACCGCATGCTAGCCGATATTCCGCGGCAGCGGGAGCCGTTTTTTATTACGGCTTTTACCCTGAGCAGCCACGAGCCCTTTGAGATTCCCATTGCCCCCAAGTTTGCGGGCACCGACGAAACGGCGCTGTTTCGCAACTCGGTCTATTATACCGACTGGGCGCTGGGGCGCTTTTTGCAAACCGCCCGGCAGCAGCCCTGGTGGGACCACACGCTCATCGTGCTCTGCGCCGACCACGGCCACCCCTTGCCGAACAATTCGGGCAACGAGGAGCCCGACAAATTTCATATTCCGCTGGTGCTGGCGGGTGGGGCGCTGCGCCCCGAGGCGCGGGGCCAAGTCGTGTCAACGCTGGGCTCGCAAACCGATGTGGCCACCACCCTGCTGCGCCAGCTGGGGCTGCCCAGCACCCGCTACCGCTGGGGCCGCGATTTGCTGGCTCCCGTCACTATTCCATTTACGTACTACTGCTACGACGACGGGTTTGGCACTATCAGTCCGGCGGGCGTCGTCACGTTTGATAACATCGGGCACCGCGTCACCTTCCACGATGAGGGCGTGCCCGCCCAGCAGCTGCGCCGGGGCGAAGCCTATGAGCAGCTTTCGATGGAGGATTTTGCCAAGCGCTAGCTAAACCTAGCGCACGCCTACGCACGGGCTACTCCCCTACTTTTGCGGCCATGTTAGGAGCCTTACTAGCCCGCTTCCGTCAGTTTCGGCGGCAGCGCCGACAGCAGCACCAGATAACCTTGCTAAGCCAGACCGACCAAGCCGCCCTGGCTCAGCAGGCCGCCCCCGACCCCACGCGGGTGCTGGTCGTGCGCAACGATTCGATAGGCGATTACCTGTTGTTTCGGCCCTGGCTGCGGCTGCTGGCGGCCGAGGTTCGCGGCCGGGGCCAGCGCCTCACGCTAGCGGCCAATGCGCTGTGGGCTCCGCTGGCCCGCGCCTGGGATGCCGACTGCTTTGACGAACTGCTGGTAGTAGAGTTCGGGCGTTTTCGGGCCGACTTGGCCTACCGGGCTGAGGTATTGCGGGGCATTGGGGCGGCGGGCTATGGCGAGGTTATTTACCCGCTGCACGTGCGCGAGCCAGCGGTGGAAAATTTTGTTCGCTTTATGGCGGCACCCGTGCGGGTGGCCAGCCAGGGCGAGCACCGGGCCGATGCCTGGTTTCAACTGCTTGACCAGGGTTATACTCACCTGCTGCCCACGACGCAGCAGGTGCTATTTGAGTACGACCGCAACGGGGAGTTTTTTACGCACTGGCGGGCGGCATTTGGGGCTGAAGCCAAGGTGCTATCACCCCGGCCACCACTGCACATTCCGGTAGCGACGGCTGATGCAGCGCAGCTTCAGGGGCCGGAGGTACTGCCAACTATTGTGCTGTTTCCAGGAGCCAGTGCCCGGCAGAAGCGCTGGCCCACCAGTCATTTTGCCCGGCTGGCGCAAGGGCTGCACCAGCGCCACGGCAGCCAGTACCGGCTGGTGCTGGCGGGCAGCACCGCCGATGCCGAGTACGCCCGGCGCATTCAGCAGGTGGCCGGCGCCGCCGTGCCGCTCATCAATCTCTGCGGCCAAACCAACCTCACCGATTTGGCGACGCTGCTCAGCTCGGCCCAGCTTTTAATTAGCAACGACACGGTGGCGGCTCACCTGGCTGTGCAGCTCGGCACGCCCTGCCTGGTCGTGTTGATGGGCGAGAATTGCGGCAAATTCTTCCCGTATCCGTCCGACCTGCACCTAGCACCCTGTCGCTGCCTTTTCCCGCCCAGCATGGAGGCGCGCTTTGCCCAGGGCAATTTTCAGCCGCCCGGTCGCGACCCGGATATTGGCAGCATTGCACCCGAACGGGTGCTGGCAGCGGCGGCCGAGTTGCTGAGCGGCTTTTAAAACGGAGTGGCACTTTGTTTGGCGTTGCAGGCGTACCCAACGTGGAAACGGAGTACCACTCCGTTTTACAAGCCGTAACTTTGCAGGCTTATGACTCCCCAAACCGTTGCCTTTTATACGCTGGGCTGCAAGCTCAATTTCTCCGAAACGTCGGCCCTAGGCCGGCAGTTTGAGGAGCGCGGCGTGCGCCGCGTCGAGTTTGAGCAGGGCGCTGACTTATACGTAGTAAATACCTGCTCTGTCACCGACCACGCCGACCGCAAGTGCCGGAAAGTGGTGCAGCAGGCTTTAAAGTATAACCCGCAGGCCTTTGTGGCCATCGTGGGTTGCTACGCTCAGCTTAAGCCTCAGGAAATCGCCGAGATTCCCGGCGTGGGGGCTGTGCTGGGCGCAGCCGAGAAATTTCGGCTGGCCGAAATTCTGACCGAGTTGGACGTGGAAAATCCGGTGTTGGCTGATGGCACGGCTGCCCCACGCGTGGCTGGCCGCGTATTCGCCTCGCCCATTTCGGAGGCCACCGAGTTTCACCCGGCGCAGTCGTTGGGCGAGCGCACACGCACGTTTTTGAAGGTACAGGATGGCTGCGACTACTCGTGCTCGTTTTGCACCATTCCGCTGGCGCGGGGCGCTAGCCGCTCGGGCAGCGTGGCCTCGGTGGTAGAGCGGGTAGAGAAGCTGGCGACGCAGGGCGTGAAGGAAATCGTGCTGACGGGCGTGAACCTCGGCGACTTTGGTATCCAAGGGCCAGAGCGCGAGCGAGTTGAGAACTTCACGCAATTGGTGCAAGCATTGGATGAAGTGGCAGGAATGCAGCGCTTCCGCATCAGCTCGTGCGAGCCCAATTTGCTCACCGACGAGGTTATCCAGACGGTGGCGGCCTCGCGGCGCTTTATGCCGCATTTTCACCTGCCGCTGCAAAGTGGCTCCGACAAAATTCTAGGTTTGATGCGCCGCCGCTACCGCCGCGCCCTCTACGCCGACCGCGTGGCCCGCATCAAGGAGTTGATGCCGCACGCGGGCATCGGGGTCGATGTCATCGTGGGGTTTCCGGGCGAAACGGAGGCCGACTTTCTGGAGACGTATCATTTCCTCAACGAGCTGCCAATAAGCTACCTGCACGTTTTCCCGTACTCGGAGCGGGCTAATACGCTGGCCCCCACCCTAGCCGGACGCGTACCCGAGCGTGTGCGCACCGAGCGCACCACGCAGCTGCGCAGTCTGTCGGAAAAGAAAAAGCGCTTTTTTTACGAGCAGCACGCCGGCTTCGAAACGGCCGTGCTTTTCGAAGACGATGTGACCGCTGGCCGGGTGGAAGGCTACACGCCCAACTACATTAGGGTGGCGGCCAAGTACGACCCGCTGCTGGTGGGCGAAATCCGGCCGCTGCGCCTCACCCAAGTAAATGCCCTGGGCCTGATGGAAGCCGAGGAAGTCGGCATCATTGATTTCGCGGATTTAGCGCGGGGGTAAGTGGTGGAGATTGTCTTTAAAAAGTAAAAGCCGATTGCCTAAGAGGTAATCGGCTTTTACTTTTTACGCTAGTTCCACTGGGGGTGTAGCCACTAAGCTTGATACCACTACACGGCGTGCTCCTGCACAACTTGGGTTAAATCATCGAATACGTTAGCGGCTTTGCAGCATGGTTAGCATTTGCTGCATCAGCTGCTGCTGCTCCACCAGGTGCTGGTTGCGCTGCTCGGCCAGGGCCAACTGGTGTTGGAGGTACTGGGCGTGCAGCGCCGCCGTGAGGTACGCGGCATCGGGCGCGGCTGGTGGGGTGGCCGTGGGAGCGGGCGGCGCTAGCGGCGAAGGCTCGGGCGGCGTTTCGGCTGGAGTTGGGATAGGCTGGCTTGCGGCGGGCGGTGGCACATTGGCAGCTACGACTGGCGGCGCCGCCAGCGGCTCGGCAATTGGTGTCGGGACTTCGAGACTAGGCTGGCTGGCCGCTGAAACGGAGAACAGGGGCGCGGGAAAACTAGGAGTAGCGGGGGCTACTCGGGGCGGCGTGCTAGCCGCCGGCACGGCTACGGGCTGGGCAGCTAGGGCTACAGGTGCATTTAAGGTTTCGATATCGCGCAGCATCGGGCCGTGGCCGCGCACCAGCCAATCTACCGATACATTTGGATACACCTCAAATACTTTATTCATAAGGTCAAAACCCGGCTTATTGCGCTCATCAACCAAATGTTGAATGACCGTTGCTGTCTTGTCTAGCGACATAGCAAAGGCGTTTTTGCTCATACCAAGCTGCTGAATAAGCAGCGAAAAACGCTGACCAACGGAGGAAGAAGCTGACATATATGCAAATGGGTAGTACATGCAAATGTATAACCTATTTACTCATCATCATTTTTTCTTAGCTCTCGTGGGCGCTGCCGAGGCAAGCGCCCGCCGCAACAGTGGGCGCGGCAGTAGCCCAGTGTAGGCAAACCGGTAGGTATCGTCGGGCTCGAAATTGAGGTTGATGTGAGGGAAATCTACCCGGTAAAACAGCAACAACTTTTGCGGCGTGAGGGCAAACTCGGTGAGGTCGGCCAGGCTGTCGCCAAGCTCAGGCCTCACTTGTCTGGTAGCCCAGTCCCACTGAAACTGCTCGGCTACGTAGGTCACCGTGGCCGGGTCGCCATAGGTTTTGGCGGTTTGCTGCAGCTCATCGGCCAGGCGGCGGTTGATGGCGTTGCGCATGCGCCGTTGCAGCTGCGTGGGCGCATCGGCCACGAGGTCGGCCAGGGTTACTACCCGACCGGTGCGAAGGTCAAACGTGACGTGGCTGGTTTGCTCCCAGGAATAAGCCCCCGTGAACTCAGTGGTATAAGCCAGCGACAGTAGCCCACCCTGATTGAACAATACCTGGTAGCCGCAGCTAGTGAGCCCGTGGCCCACCGTCCACTGCCGGGTGTCTGGGTCGTAGCAGCACTCGCGGCTGGCTTGCCGCAGCTGCTGCATTGCCGAGGCGGCCGAGTCGATAGCCTCGGCCTGGCTACCAATAAGCAGCTGCAGTATATGGCGGTTGATGCGCCGGGCCGCTACCGCGTCGGGCAGCCGCACTTGCGGCACCTCAAAGCGGGTGGCCTCGCCAGTAGCCGACACCCGGTACACCTGCGCCCGGCTGCCAGCGGCAGCTTTCGGTTGCGGTTGCATTTGAGCCTGCGCGCCTATACCACTCAACAGCAACCCAACCCAAAGGAAAAGCCCGCCTATTGGCGGGCCTACCCATCGTTTAGTCAATTTCATAAGCTCCACTAAACTAGTTTAAACACCCCCTCAAAAGCCAGCCCGCCGCAGGCGGGCGTATCCGTTAAATCTGTTTAATCCGTTTGAATCTGCGGTCTTTACTCATACCGCAGGCTTTCGATAGGGTCGAGCGCGGCGGCCTTGCCAGCGGGGTACGAGCCGGCCAGCAGCCCCACCGTGACGCAGATGGCCAGCCCCACCCCGACCCAAAACCACGGCACCAGAAACGACGCGCTGCCAATAACCAGCGCCACCACATTGCCCATCACAATGCCCAGCACGATGCCCAGCGAGCCGCCCAGCACACAGATAACAATGGCTTCGAGCAAAAACTGCTGGCGCACCTGCCGCGCAGTAGCCCCCAGCGCCTTGCGAATCCCGATTTCGCGGGTACGCTCCGTCACCGATACCAGCATGATATTCATGAGGGCGATGCTGGCCCCGAGCAGCGTGATGAAGGCCACCAGCCCGCCGCCCATCTGCATCTTACCGGCCAGCTCGTCGAGGGTTTTGGAGGCCGAATCAGAGCTTTCGACTTCGAAGGAATCTTCCTGGCCCAGGCGGTCGTGGCGCACGGCGCGCAGCACGCCGGTGGCCTGGTCCTGGAGGTAGCTCAGGCCCTGGGCGTTGGTGATGGCGGTTTTTACGTCGTAAGTGAGAGCGGCCTGGCGGGGCAGCTGGTTGCCGGTTTCGAGGGGCACCAGCAGCAGGCGGTCGGCCCCGCCGCCGCCCATGTTGCTGCCTTTTTTCTCAAACAGCCCCACCACCTGAAAGCGTCGGCCCAGGGCGTAGATATACTGGCCGATGGGACTGCGGGCAGGAAATAATTTATCCTTGATTTCTTCCCCGATAACCACCACGTTGGCCCCGCTCGCCAACTCGGCGGGCGAGAAAGTGCGGCCCTGGCTGAGGGCGTAGCTCTGGATGCGGAGGTAGTTTTCGTCGCCGGCCACCACTTCCATGTTGGGGTTGGTTTTCTGGCCGCCCGCTTTGGCCTCGGTGGCCCCGCTGATGCGGGCCGACACGCCCACAATGGCGGCGGGCTCGCGCTGGGTCAGCTCCTTTTTGTAAAGGCTGGCTTGCAGGTAGCTGATGGCGGGGTACTGCTTGCCCTGCACGCCGCCCCGGCGCGAGCGGTTAGTATAGCCCTTGGCGGTCATTTCGAAGGCATTGGCCCCGAGGCTGGCAAAGGTGTCGCCGAGCGAGTGGCGCATGGCGTCGATGGCCGTAAGAATGCCCACCAGCGCCATGAGCCCGATGCTGACGATGAGGGCGGTGAGGATGGTGCGCAGCAAATTGCCCGAAATAGAGCGCAGGGCTTCGCGAATGTTTTCTAAAAAGCTCATCGCAGATTCAAACGGATTAAACTGATTTAACGGATACGGGGCTGCCGCCCCTGACTGGGCGAGTTTTTTTGAGCGCGAACAAGGCGTTGGAGGAGCGGCCACCGCTAATTAGCGCTTTATACAACTCCGCGTTGGTACCTTGAACTACGGTAGCAGCGGGCTCGTTTGCCTGGCTAGCCTCTTTTAGCCTCAAAAGTATGTTTTTAAAGCGTCTTGCTCTGCTTCTCGCGTTGCTGGCCCCTACCCTGGCGGCCCACGCCAACCACATTTTTATCCCGATGGACAACACCCAGAAGGAGAGCCTCAAGGCTTATGGCCTGTGCTACTGGGCCTTAAGCAAGCAGATAGAAGTGGATTGGCTGCTGAATTATAAAGGCGGCTCGTTTGCCTGCGAGGCCCAGCCAGCCATCGAGAGCGAGCTAGCGATACGCGGCATCACGTTCCAAACGATTTCGGAAGCCCAGTACACCAGCATATTATCCGAAATAGCCGACCCCAACGCCAACATGGACGTGATGAAGCTGGAGAAGGTGCCTAAAATAGCGGTGTACACGCCCAAAGGCAAGCAGCCCTGGGACGATGCCGTGACGATGGTGCTCACCTACGCCGAAATTCCCTACGACAAGATTTACGACGATGAGGTGCTAAGCGGCGTGCTGCCCAAGTACGACTGGCTGCACCTGCACCACGAAGACTTTACGGGCGAGTACGGCAAGTTTTACCAAATCTACCGCTACGCGCCCTGGTACCAGCAGCAGCAGCGCGAGGCCGAAGCCGCCGCCAAGCGCAACGGCTTTGCCAAAGTAAGCCAGATGAAGGCCGCCGAGGCCGTGAAAATGCAGGAGTTTATTGCGGGCGGCGGCTTCATGTTTGCCATGTGCTCGGCCACTGACTCGTACGACATTGCGTTGGCTGGCCTGGGCGTGGACATGGTGGAAAGCATGTACGATGGCGACCCCGCCGACCCCGCCGCCCAAAGCAAGCTCAACTTCAACCGCACGCTGGCCTTCCAGAATTTTCAGCTGCGCACCAACCCTCTGGAGTATGAGTACTCTAACATCGACATGGACCCGCGCGAGCGCGGCTTGTACGAGCAAAACGATTACTTTCAGCTCTTTACCTTCTCGGCCAAGTACGACCCGGTGCCGACGATGCTGACCCAGAACCACGAAAAAACCATTCACGGCTTTATGGGCCAAACCACGGCCTTTCGCCGGGCGCTCATCAAGCCCGATGTGGTGGTGATGGGCGAAACCAAGCAAACCGGCGAGGTGCGCTACATGCACGGCACGCTGGGCAAGGGCACCTGGACCTTCTACGGCGGCCACGACCCCGAAGACTACCAGCACATGGTGGGCGAAGAGCCGACCGACCTGGCCCTGCACCCCAACTCGCCGGGCTACCGGCTGATTCTGAATAATGTACTTTTTCCGGCCGCAAAGAAAAAGAAGCTTAAAACCTAAGTATAGCCAAAACTGCCTTTTATAAAACCCTGGCTATTTCTGGCCGGGGTTTTGTATTTAAGTTTGCAGCCGAGCTTACGCCGGTTATTTTGTACCATTCCGGCAACCGGGAACGTTATTCAGTTGCTTTATTCTTCCGCTTTCCATCCTAATACATTTAATTATGGACGACCTCACGCAATCCAACTACGGGCTTTCGGCCCCGCCCGAAATCGACGCCACGGCCGAAGTCGACAACTCGCTGCCCCGCGCCGTGCTGCGGCAGGGCACCCACGTACTGCTCGATGGCACCTGGCGCTTTGCCCTCGACCCCGACGACGAGGGGCTGGCGCAGGAGTGGCAGGAAGGCCACGACTACCACTACACGGCCCAGTGGCCGGGCTCGATTGAGGAGCACATTGTGCAGGCCCACGCCACCGAAACCAGCGGCTGGCAAGACAAAGTAGTGGCCTGGTACGAGCGCAGCTTCGAGCGGCCCGAGGTGGCCGGCGGGCCGGGGCGCTCACTCATTCAGCTCACCTTCGGGGCCTGCGGCTACGAAACGCGGGTGTGGCTGAATGGCGAACTACT
Source organism: Janthinobacterium lividum (assembly GCA_050954845.1). Lineage (GTDB taxonomy): Bacteria > Bacteroidota > Bacteroidia > Cytophagales > Hymenobacteraceae > Hymenobacter. Next base: position 73,776 of record JBPBQK010000071.1, on the reverse strand, counting down.
CGAAACTATTGAGGGCGAGAGCATTCACTACGGCGAATACACGTCGTTCTCTTACGAATTGCCCGAAGAAAACCTGCGGCAGATGAACCGCCTCACGGTGCGCATCGCCGACACGATGGACGCCGAAACCACCCGCGGCAAACAGGAATCGCACGTGTACAAGCGCGGCGGCATCTGGTACCAGACGCACACCGGGGCCGTGCGCTCGGTGTGGCTCGAGAGTGTGGAGCGCAACCGCCTGCGCTCGCGGGTGGGCGTCGATAGCGTGATTGAAGACAAAATGGTGCGCTTCAACATCACCTTGCGCATCCACGACGCGGCCGACTACACGGTGCGCCTGCGCGTGTTTGAGCCCGATGCTCTCCCCGACGCGGCTCCGCTGGCCGAGTCGGACTTCCGGCTTTTCCTGAAAGCCGGCCAGCACGAGCAGCGCTTCGTGGTAGAGATACCCCCGGCCGAAGTGTGGTGCCCCGAAAACCCGCACCGCTACCGCCTGGTGGCCCAGCTCATCGACCACACCGGCTACGCCGCCCAAATTGAGGCCCGTTTTGGCCTGCGCAAGATTGAGGCGCGGGGCCGCAAGATTTACCTCAACAACGAGGCCATCTACCTCGATGGCATTCTGTACCAGCCCGGCACGGCCACCTTTGCCGAGATGCAGCGCCACATGTACGCCATGAAGGAGCTGGGCTGCAACCTGGTGCGCGTGCACATTGCGGGCATCGACCCCCGCATCTACAACCTCGCCGACGAGCTGGGGCTGCTGCTGTGGGTGGAGGTGCCCAGCCCCCACGCCAGCACCCCGCGCAGCCGCGAAAACCACTACGCCGAGCTAAAACGCATGCTCAGTTTGATGGAAACGCACCCCAGCATCGTTATCTGGAGCCTCTACAACGAGGACTGGGGCGCGCAGGACATCGCCACCAACCCAGCCACCCAGCGCTACATCACCAATACCTACAACTACATGAAGCTGGCGCACCCCCAGTTTCTGGTGATTGACAACGACGGCTGGCACCACATTTCGGCCAACGGCGCGCTGAAGTCGGACCTGCTCACGGCCCACCTCTACACCCCCGACCTGGGCCGCTGGCGCGAGTTGCTCGACCGCCTCATCCACGGCGAAATGGATGGCACCGCCGCCTTCCCCTTAATTGTCGGCGACCCGTATTTCTACCGGGGCCAGCGCCCGCTGCTGGTGAGCGAGTGGGGCGGCTTCGGCTTTCCCGACTACGGCGGCCCCCAGGATGCCGAGGCCCGCACCAACAGCATCCGCGACTTCAAAAAAGAGCTGCGCCAGCGCTCCATCGCGGGCGATGTGTACACCCAGGCTACCAACATCGAGGACGAGCGCAACGGCCTTATCGGCTTCCACTCGGGCGAGTTGGAGGTGCCGGCCGGACTGCTGCACTCGGAGCCGGGGCAGCCGGGGTAGCAATAGGTTGACAAGTAAAAAAGCCGGGGCTGATGTTCCGGCTTTTTGTTTTATGCTAATCTCTACCGCACCAAATTATGACTATAACTGCAAAACAACACTTTCGACAAAAGGCTTATAACCAGCTTAAAGTTGCCATTGCAGGCATAGAACAGGCTAAACACCCTACTATTTATGCTTTGTCTTGCTGGTATTTTTTGGATGGTGACGACCCACGTTATCCAAGGCTAATACTTGGCTATAACACTACGCACCAAGTCCAGTCACAGCTCCCGCATGCATCCGGTGAAGCTGAAGCAAAATGGAATTATGCCTTCTGGCTCCAAAACGAGCTAGCTTCAATCGGCGGCGAAACAGATACTCAATTGGCAGCTTGGTTTCAACTGACGCCTTATTATTACTCGCAGGCCGAAAATGAAGCTGCCGACGAAGACGAAGCACTTTTTGATAAGCTTCTTAGCCAAGGTGAACAATTCGATAACGAATTTGTGGAAATTAGCATTAGCTTGATTCAGCAGTTGTTTAGCGAGGGCATTATTTCGGACACTTTCGGCAAGAACATTCCAGTGCTATTGCACGAGCTTGAGTACTATGATAAACCTTTAGCTTGGACAAAGCGGGCTAACCCGCCGGGAGTCGCTGATGAGTTTTTGCAAGCCTTTCAGGGTGGGCTACAGTAGTTTACTGATGGGATGCCGTAGCCGCATCAAAAATCCGGCAAAAATTCCCGCCGCCTACCTTGCCAATTTCCTCCTCGGTGAAGCCCGTCTTGAGCATCGCCGCCACCACGGCGTAATAAAAACCGACTTTCTGGTCGGCCCAAGCCTCGTTGGTGCGCTCGCCGACGCGGCCGCGATTTTTATTGTCGCTAGGGCCGTTTTGGCCAGCAGCGGGCGGCGGGCCGGCGGGGCGGTCGCCGGGGCCACCTCCGGGCCGAGGGCCACCGCCCCCGGCGGGCCGGTAAGGCGGCGTTAGTTTGGTATCGGTGCCAATGCCGACGTGGTCGATGCCGATAACATCGACCAATGCCCTGATATTCTGGGCGTATTCCAGGGGCGTATCGGCCAGGTGCGTCCACACGCCGATAACGCCGCCCGCGTCGGCCACGATTTTAGCCTGCTCCTTACTGATGAGTCGGGGGCGCATCCGGCTGGCCATAGCCGGATTTTGGCCCAGCTGGGTATCGAGGCCAGTGTGCGAAATGAGCACGGGCTTGGTCGTGAGTTTCAGGGCCGCGTCGATGGTGCCGTTGCTGGCGTGGGCCAGGTCGATTAGGATGCCTAGTTTGTTGCAAGCCTTGATAACCTCTGCGCCAAACGCAGTGAGGCCGCCAAACGTGGCAGGGTTGGTGTACACGTCGCCCAAGGGCACCGACGCATCGCTGTCGTGCAGCAGCCCCAGGTGCCGCAGGCCGCGCTGGTAGGCCACCCCGAGTCTATCAAGCTTACCCTCCAGAAAGTGCGCCCCCTCAACCGATTGAATGACGGCGGGCTTTTGCTTTTTGTGCGCGGCGCGCAGGTCGGCCAAGTTTAGCGAGCGCTTTATATTGTTGCTCTCCAGCACCTTATCCATTGCATCCAGGCCAGTAACGAAGCGATTATAGGCATCACCGGGAGTACTTAGACTTTGGTAGTCAACGGCAAAGGTCATGCAGATAGCTGCTAAGCCCGACTTCTTCAACTCGCCAGTCAGGTCAAGTTTGGTGCCGGGCAATTCGGCGGCGTTGAGCGGCACGTCGATGTGGTTGTGCGTGTCGATACCCATTGTTTTGGCCACGATGGCCGCCACCCGCGGGTCGATTTCATCGACTGCCCAGGCCGACAACGGGTTCAGTAAAAGCACGGCCCCCGCCCCGGTAACGGAGGTAATAAACTTGCGCCGCGACCAGTCTTGTTGCGATTTTTCCATACTATTCAAGAGCGCGTAGCACTCGGTTTATTGGAGTAATCTGCAAGATTAGGGGTCTGCCTCAGCCCGCAACGGCTTTATCGACTAAGCCCCACAATATACCGGCCAAGACTACTTAACCCAGGTCGCAGAGAACTGAGCCGGGCGGCCAGCAGGCGCTTCGCGTATTTTCGCGGCGGCCAACACGCTGCTTTTATGAAATGTATTATCCTGGCTGCCTTGCTGGCGGCATTCGGCATAGGCGGTGGTGTAGCGCCTGCATATGCCCAGCAAGTCACTGGTAACCAACCAACTATTTCCATTATTCCGCAACCAGCGCGGCTGGTGCCGGGCAGCGGCCGCTTTGCCATTGGCCCCGATACCCGCATTTATGTCGGCTCTCGCAATGACGAGCTGCGCCGCATCGGGCAGAGCTTGAGCCAGGATATTGAGCGGGCCACCGGTGTGGCAGTGCCCGTAGTGCTAGCCGCGCCGGGGCCGCAGAACACCAGCGTCATTTCCGTCGTGCTCGCCCCGGCTACCGACACTTTAGGGGCCGAAGGCTACACGCTACGCGTGCAGCCTTCGCGGGTGGTATTGACCGCCAGCCAGCCAGCCGGAGCATACTGGGGCACCCAGACAATCAAGCAATTGCTACCCATCCAGCGCGGGGCCGCCGCCAGCCTGCCAGTTGTAGACGTGGTAGATAAGCCGCGCTACAGCTGGCGCGGCATGCACCTCGACGTGTGCCGTCACTTCTTCCCGGTCGAGTTTGTGAAGCAGTACATCGACTACCTGGCGCTGCACAAGCTCAACACCTTTCACTGGCACCTCACCGACGACCAGGGCTGGCGCATTGAGATTAAGAAATACCCCAAACTGACGAGCGTAGGCGGCTGGCGCGAGGGCACGCTCATTGGCCACTACGGCGAGGCAGTGCCCCGCTACGACCACCAGCGCTACGGCGGCTTTTATACGCAAGAGCAGGTAAAAGAGGTAGTTGCCTATGCGCAGGCGCGCTACATCACGGTGGTGCCGGAGATTGAGATGCCCGGCCACGCCGTGGCGGCCCTCACGGCCTACCCTGAGCTGTCGTGCACGGGCGGCCCTTTCAAAGTAGAGCAAACCTGGGGCGTGTTCGACGATATTTTTTGCGCTGGCAACGAGCAGACGTTCCAGTTTTTGCAGGATGTGCTGGCCGAAGTGGCTACACTTTTTCCAGGCAAAATCATTCACATCGGAGGCGATGAAGCGCCCAAAACCCGCTGGCACACCTGCCCCAAATGCCAGGCCCGCATGCGGGCCGAGCACCTCAAAGACGAGCACGAATTGCAGAGCTACTTCGTGCAGCGCATGGAGAAATTCTTGAATACCAAGGGGAAAACCATCATCGGCTGGGACGAAATATTGGAGGGTGGCCTGGCCCCCGGCGCGGCCGTAATGTCGTGGCGCGGCATGGAGGGGGGCGTGGCCGCTGCCCGGCAACAGCACCAAGTGGTGATGACGCCCGGCGAGTACGCCTACTTCGACCACTACCAAGGCGACCCCGCGCTGGAGCCGCTGGCCTTCGGAGGCTACCTGCCGCTGGAAAAAGTGTACGCCTTCGACCCCACGCCTAAGGAGCTGACCGCCGCCGAGCGCCCCTACATCCTGGGCGCGCAGGCCAACCTCTGGACCGAGTACATCCCGACCACGCAACAGGTCGAATACATGGTACTTCCCCGCATGGCGGCGCTGGCCGAGGTGCTCTGGACGCCACCCGCTCGTAAAAGCTGGCCCGATTTTCAGCAGCGCATGCGGCCGCAGTACCAGCGCTACGCGGCCCTGGGGGCTAATTATGCCCGCAGCGCTTTCAATGTGCAGCAGCGGCTAGTGGCCGATACCACCGAGCTGGGCGATATGGTGAGTTTGAACATGCAAGCCGCCGGCCCACAGATTCACTACACGCTCGATGGCTTGGTGCCCACCAGCGCTTCGCCTCTTTATACTCAGCCTTTTGCGCTTACCAACTCAGCCCTAGTACAAGCCGCTTCGTTTGAGAACGGCCAAATAACGGGCAAGGTGACTGCTAAGCAAGTGACTGCCCACAAAGCCTTTGCGGTACCCGTGCGGCTAGCCCACGCCCCGCGCAAAAGCTACGCCGGCCCCAGCGGCCCGCTCACGCTGGTAGATGGCCTGCACGGCTCCCTAGACCACCACGACGGGCAGTGGCTGGGCTGGCAGGGCGACGACCTAATAGCCACGCTCGACTTGCGGAAACCCACCAGCATCAGCACCGTCAAGAGTGCATTCTTGCAGCAGACCGACGCTAAAATTCTGCTACCGACTAGCTTGGAAGTAGCGATATCGAAAGATGGCCGCACCTATAAAACGGTGTATGCTACGCCGGTTGCGCCATCGGCCCAGTCAGCAGCCACTATCAGCGAAGTGAAAGCTGATTTTAAGAAAACCAAAGCGCGGTTCGTACGGGTTACGGCCCGCAATGCGCAGGCCACCTTGGCAGCGGCTAGCATCCAAGAGCCGCAGATTTGGCTGTTTGCCGACGAGCTGGTGGTGGAATAGCTACTTATTAACCTATTCTGCATGAGCATCTTTCGATTTCTATTACCGCTACTGCTATTATTGATTGTCACCCAGCCATTGGCGGCGCAGCAGCGCTACGAGCTGAATACCGGCTGGCAGTGCCAACCCATTGCCAAAGTGACCGCCGAGGGAGCGCAGCTTTCGCAGCCAACCTATACCCTGGCGGGTTGGCTACCCGCCGTGGTGCCAGGCACGGTGCTAACCACCAAGCTCGAAAACAAGCAGGTGCCCGACCCTTTCTACGGGATGAACAACGAGCGCATTCCCGACATCTACCGCACCGGGCGTGCCTATTACACTTACTGGTTTGCCAAGGATTTCAAGGAATTGCCGGCCACTGGCAGCGGGCAGGTATGGCTGCACCTGCGGGGCATCAATTACAGCTGCGAGGTTTTCCTGAATGGGCGAAAGCTCAACCAGAAAACGCACTACGGCATGTTCTTGCGCCAGGCGTACAACATCACTCCCTACCTGGCCAAAAGCGGCCGCAACCGCCTGGCCGTGCTGGTGTACCCGCCCGACCCGGTGGGCAATCCCAACGGCGGCCAGGGCGGCGACGGCACCATCGCCCGCAACGTGGCGCACCAATACGTGGCCGGCTGGGACTGGATTCAACCCATCCGCGACCGCAATACTGGCATCTGGGACAAGGTGACCATCGAAAAAACGGGCGCGCTGAACCTCAAAAACCCACACGTAGTCACCCGCGTGCCCGGCGTGCGCCGCCCCGATGGCCCGCAGCAGCCCGCCACCCTGGAGGTAACCGCCGAGTTGGAAAACCCTACCGCCCGCCCGGTGGCGGGCGTGCTGCGCTACACCATTGCGGGCCGGCAGGTAGCCCAGCCGGTGCGCGTGCCGGCCCACTCCACGCGGCTGGTGCATTTGCCTACGCTCACCCTGCAAAACCCTCAGCTCTGGTGGCCCAACGGCTACGGCCCGCAGCATCTATACCCGCTGAAACTGCAAGTTCTAGTAGGCAAAAGCGTGTCGGATGAGGAAACTATGCAGGTGGGCGTGCGCGAAATCGGCCGCCAGTGGAACGAGCGCACCCAGAGTATGCAGGTGCTACTGAATGGACAGAAAATCTTTATCAAAGGCGGCAACTGGATAATCTCGGATGCCATGCTGCGCTTCTCGCCGGCCCGCTACGATGCCGAAATCCGCTTCCACCGCGATATGAATCTGAACCTCATCCGTGTCTGGGGCGGGGCACTGGTCGAGCGGCCCGAGTTTTATGCGGCCTGCGACAAATACGGTCTGCTGGTAATGCAGGACTTTTGGATGAGCGGCGATGCCAACGGCCGCTGGGAAGACCCCGCCAAGCTCGACGACCAGTGGACCCGCCGCCGCTACCCCAACGACCACCGCCTGTTCGTGGCCTCGGCCGCCGACCAGATAAAGCTGGTGCGCAACCACGCCTCGCTAGCCATGTGGTGTGGCGGCAACGAAATCACGCCGCCCCACGATATCCTCACGGCCTTGCAGGATACCCTATTGCCCCGCCTCGACGGCACCCGCTGGTTTATCCCGTTTTCCAACGCCGACAGCATGTCGACCAACACCCTAGGCGGCAGCGGCGACGGGCCGTATGGCATTCAGCTCATCAGACAGTTTTGGGGCCACCGCACGTTTCCTTTCAATTCAGAAATAGGCTCGGTGGGCGCGAGCGACTACGAGTCGCTCGCGCGGTTTCTGCCGCCCGCCAACCTGGTGCCGCCGCGCTACCTTGGCTCCACTAGCAAGCCCACCGAGCAGGTCGATTCGGTGTGGGACTACCATAAATACATCAGCTACGAAAACTACCTGCTGCCCTACGGCGCGCCCACGGATGTGCGCGATTTCGGCCGCAAAACCCAGCTCGTCAACTACGACCAATACCGCGCCCTGATGGAAGGCTTCAGCGCCCACATGTGGAGCTGGTACACGGGCAGCATCATCTGGAAAACGCAAAACCCCTGGACTGCCCTGCGCGGCCAGATGTACGACTACTACCTCGACCCCAACGCCTGCCTCTACGGCCTGCGCAGCGGCAGCGAGCCACTTCACGCTATGTACAACCCCGTGGATAGCACGGTGATGATTACCAACAACTTATTTGAAACAAAGCGCGACCTGATGCTGGTAGTCGATACCTACGACATGGCCGGCAAGAAGAATAACATCACGCAGGTAATAGTCGAAATCAACCCGTCAATGGCGAAAAACATCCTGCCTATTAACCGGATAGTACGGCGGCTGGGCAAGGAAAAAGGATTATTTCTGTCGCTGCAACTGCTGGATTTAAACCAGCAGGTCGTCAGCCGCAACCTCTACTGGCTGACCGATGCCGCAGGGCAATATTCGGGGCTGCAAAGCCTGGCAAAATCTTCCGTAAGGCTCGCCGCCCGACAAGCCGCCTCCGGCAAAATCGAGGTCACGCTGAGCAATCCGGCCGGTGCCCCAGTGGCTTTCTTTAACCGCTTGGCGCTGCTTAACCCAGCTACGCAAAAGCGAATCCTACCGATATTTTACAGCGATAATTACGTGTCGGTGCTGCCTGGTGAAAGCCGAATTATTACCCTCGACTACACGCCCACGTCCGAGGTGCCCGCGCCGCTGGTGTCGGTGGAGGGCTGGAATGTGGACCGGCAGCTGCTACACATAGCTGGTAAGTAGAACGGAGTGGCACTCCGTTCTGGCGCGTAGCGCCAAGCTTGCGCCTGCTTACCTAAACAAACCACCTTGCCGCTAGCGCGGCAGAACGGAGTGCCACTCCATTCTACAAAGCGGAAACCATAGCTTCTTCTGAATTCCCACGCTTCATGAATCTCTTCGCCTTCCGATACTTTTTCCCGCTGGCCACGCTGGCCGGCAGCCTACTCCTGTTCCCGGCAGCGGCTCAGAAGTCCGCGCCCGCGACCAAGCCGACCAGCCTCACGCAATACGTTGACCCATACATCGGTACTGGCAACCACGGGCACGTATTCCTCGGGGCCAACGTGCCATTCGGCGGGGTGCAGCTGGGGCCAACCAACTTATCGCAGGGCTGGGACTGGTGCTCAGGCTACAATTATGCTGATTCCACCATCGTAGGCTTCGCGCACACGCACCTGAGCGGCACCGGTATCGGCGACCTCGGCGACGTGGCCGTGATGCCCACCACCGGCCCGGTGCGCGTGCGCAAAGGCACCCTCAAAAACCCCGCTAGCGGTTTTGTATCGCTGTTTTCGCACAAAGAAGAGCGCGTCCGCCCCGGCTACTACGCCGTGCGGCTGAAGCGCTACAACATCAAGGCCGAGCTAACGGCCACCGAGCGAGTGGGCTTTCACCGCTACACGTTTCCGAAGGCCGAGGCGGCGCACCTCGTGTTCGACTTGCAGCAGGGCATCGGCTGGGATGCGGCTACCGAAACCCACATTGAGCAACTCAATGATAGCACGCTCGTGGGCTACCGCTTTTCCAAGGGCTGGGCCGACCACCAGCGGCTGTTTTTCGCGGCCGTATTCTCGCGGCCCATCCGGCAGTTCAGCAGCGTGCAGGTGACTGATTCGCTGGGCAACACCACGCCCGCCGCCACCGGCAACCGGCTGAAAGGCGTCATCACCTTTACGACTAAAGCCGGCGAGCAGGTGCTACTGAAAGTGGGCATTTCGCCCATCAGCACGACGGGCGCGCTGGCTAATATCCGGGCCGAAATTCCGCACTGGAACTTCGATAAAACCGTGGCCCAGGCCGACGCGGCCTGGAACCGGGAGCTGCAAAAAGTCCGCATTCAGGCCGATGCGGCGCGCATGAAAACCTTCTACACGGCGCTCTACCACACCATGGTGGCCCCGTCGGTCTTCAACGACCACAACGGCGACTACTGGGGCACCGACCAGCGCGTGCACACCAAAGCCGGCTTCACCAACCTCACCACGTTTTCGCTCTGGGATACCTACCGGGCGGCGCACCCGCTGTTTACGCTACTCCAGCCCGAGCGCGTCAACGATATGGTTAGCAGCATGCTGGCCATCTACCAGCAGCAGGGCAAGCTGCCCGTGTGGCACCTCATGGCCAACGAAACCAACTGCATGGTCGGCTACAGCGCCGTGCCCGTAGTGGCCGATGCCGTGCTCAAAGGCTTCCACGGATTCGATGCTAACCTAGCTTACGAGGCCGCAAAAGCCACCGCCATGCGCGACGACGAGGGCCTGAAATTCGTAAAAAAGCAGGGCTTCATCCCGGCCGACAGCGTGGTAGAAAGCGTGTCGAAAGGCATGGAGTACGCCATCGACGACTGGTGCATTGCCCAGATGGCTAAGAAGATGGGCAAAACCGCCGACTACGCCTATTTCAGTGAGCGCGCCAAAAATTACCAGCACTACTTCGATAAGAAAACTAACTTCATGCGCGGCCGCCTCTCCCAAACCGAGTGGCGCACGCCGTTCAATCCGTTTGCGTCGGTGCACCGCAAAAACGACTTCACCGAGGGCAACGCATGGCAGTACACCTGGCTGGTGCCGCAGGACGTGGAGGGCCTCATAGGCCTGCTGGGCGGCGATAAAGCCTTCAGTCAAAAGCTCGACTCGCTGTTTGTGGTAACGGGCAGCATGGGGGCCGAAGCCTCGCCCGACATTTCGGGCCTGATAGGGATGTATGCCCATGGCAACGAGCCGGGCCACCACATCACCTACCTCTACAACTACGCCGGCCAGCCTTGGAAAACGGCCGAAAAGGTGCGCTTCATCACCGAAAACTTCTACACCACCAAGCCCGACGGCATCATCGGCAACGAAGACGTGGGGCAGATGTCGGCGTGGCACGTCTTTTCCACCCTCGGCTTCTACCCCCTCAACCCCGCCAATGGCGCGTATGTGTTCGGCAGCCCGTCAGTTAATCAGGCCATTATCACGCTGGCCGGCGGCAAAACACTTGCCATTGAAGCCCGAAATAACAGTTTAACTAACAAGTATATTCAGCGGGTTTCTTTGAACGGCAAGCCTTACTCAAAGTCCTACATCACGCACCGCGACTTGTTGCAGGGCGGCCAGCTAGTGTTTGAGATGGGACCACGGCCCAGCCCCACTTGGGGCGTCGCCTTGGCTGCCCGGCCGCGCTCGGTGATGCCAACGCCGTAAACATTCCTATATGCACAGGTAGTAGCTTTAAAAAATGACTTTACAATTTGGCAAAGCTTTCTTAATTCTTTCAAGCTCAACTTTGCCAATGTCATTACCTGCAAGACCAAGCTCCTTAAGGTTTCTTAGGTTTCCAATGTCAGCAGGAAACTTTTTTATGTTGCATCCATAAAGGCACAAGTATTTTAGTTGGGTTAGCCGAGCGAGAATATCAACATCAGACAGGCCAGGGTTATCCGTTAGATTGACTGAAACCAAATTGGTTAATTGCGTTATTTCATTAGGGATTCTCGAAATAGCATTTAGTGGCAGTTGGAGCGTTGTCAATTTCTTTAGGTTTTTGATATCAGCTGGAATTTCTTTTATCATCCAGCAATCAATAATTATCCTACCCTCTTTATCGCGCTTCACATAGTCACAATCCATTCCACTGATAGATAATTCTCGCAGGTTAGTCATTTGAAAAACACTGTCTGGTATTCGGTTACTTTTCAGTTGCTGGGTCGAAGTGTTGTAAATAGTACTTTTAGAAATGACGGCTACATCATCAACGTTTGCGGTTGATGCCGAGCAAGCAGCAGTGGCAAAAGCTACCTCCAGAAAAATGCTTGCTAAAAACAGGAGCTTTATCATAACGCTTTGCGCGGAGTCCGCTACTACCAGCCTGATTAGTTGGCTGCTCGCAATTTAGTACTCCCACACCTCCCCTATCCGAAACCCCTACCCCGCCGCAGGGGTTATCTTTGCAACTACGCCCATCGCGGCGCATTTGCCTAGTATGCCAGAACTAACGATAGAAGCCGTCCGCCACGCCCTGAGCTTCGTGGAAGAGCCCGATTTGGGGCAGGATTTGATTACGCTCAACATGGTGGAAGACATCAAGGTAGAAGGCCGCACGGTGTCCTTTACCGTGGTGCTCACTACGCCGGCCTGCCCGCTCAAGCAGCTCATCCACGATGCTTGCGAGCGCGCCGTGCACACGATGGTGGACAAAGACGCCAACGTGGTGATTCAGATGACGTCGCGCGTGACGACCATGCGGAATAATAACACCATCTTGCCCGGCGTGAAGAATATCATCGCCATTGCCTCGGGCAAGGGCGGCGTGGGCAAAAGCACCGTAACGGCCAACCTGGCCGTGGCGCTGGCCGCCACCGGGGCCAAAGTGGGGCTGATTGACGCCGATATTTCGGGGCCGAGCATGCACATGATGTTTGGCGTGGAAGATGCCCGGCCGCACGTATTGCAGGACCAGCAAGGCAAAAACCGGATTCAGCCCATCGTGAAATACGGGGTGAAGCTGATGAGCATCGGCTTCCTGGCCCCGAGCGAAAACGCCATTGTGTGGCGCGGGCCGATGGCCTCGTCGGCGCTCAAGCAGTTTATTACGGAGGTAGAATGGGGCGACCTCGACTACCTGCTGCTCGATTTGCCGCCCGGCACCTCCGACATTCACCTGACCATGGTGCAGACCATACCCGTGACCGGGGCCATCATCGTGACTACGCCGCAGCCGGTGGCCCTCATGGATGCGCAGAAGGGTTTGCAGATGTTCCGCCAGCCGCAAATAAACGTGCCGGTGCTGGGTATTATCGAAAACATGGCGTGGTTTACGCCCGCCGAATTGCCTGACAGCAAGTACTATATCTTCGGCGAAGGCGGCGGCAAGCGTCTGGCCGACAAGCACGAGGTGCCGCTGCTGGGCCAGCTGCCACTGATACAGGCCGTGCGCGAGGCCGGCGACACTGGCCGCCCGGCCGTGCTCGCCGACGTAACTTCGCCGGAGGCTGGCACGTTCCGGGATTTGGCCGAAAGCCTGGCTCGCCAGGTGAGTATTCGCAACAACATGGCCCCCAAAACGACCATTGTTACCATGAACCCTTAACAAATACTTCTGAGCCGGGCGCCCGTTTTCTTCACCTGAATTCCGCGTAGCACCTTGTTCTTTGTTTCGCTGTTCATTGCTCATTGTTACCTGCTAATTACCTGAATATGGATACTGTTTTGTCCCGCGTCGAGCAAGCTCTTGATGGGTTGCGCCCGTACCTGGCCACCGATGGCGGCAACGTGCGCGTAGCCGAGATTACCCCCGAGGGCGTGCTGAAGCTGGAGTGGGAAGGGGCCTGCGGCGCCTGCCCCATGTCGCCCATGACTCGCGCCGGCCTCGAAGACACCGTGCGCCGGGCCGTGCCCGAGATTACGGCCGTCGAGGCGCGTTAATTTGGGGCGCGGACTCGGCGAGCCCGCGCTTTTCACCGACTGGTAGACCAACGCGGCTGTTCAGCTTGCGTATTGACTGGCTAGCGTGGACTTATACGGTCTGCGCTAGCTTTTTTTGCTCCTATGCCCGCTTCGCCCGCCAACGACCCCAGCCTGCACTCCTGGATTGACATCCGGCCCACCGACGATTTTCCGATTCAAAACCTGCCCTTCGGGATAATCGACCTGCCCGATTGGGGGCCACGCGTGGCCGTGGCCATCGGTGGCTATGCGCTCGATTTGTACGCCTGCGCCCAGCTCGGCTACTTCGACAGCGTGGCCGACGACGTACCGGAGCTAGGCGCAGCCTTGCCAAAAGTGTTTCGGCGGCGCTCGCTCAATGCATTTTTGAAGTTAGGTCCCCGCGCTTGGCGGGCTGTGCGCGAGCGCGTAAGCGAGCTGCTACGTCACGACAACCCCAGCCTACGCGACAATGAGCTGGCCGTGCGCACCTGCCTAATCCGCCTGCGCGACGTGACCATGCTGCGCCCGGTAAAGCCCGCCAATTACACCGATTTCTATTCCAGCCGCGAGCACGCCACCAACGCGGGCAAGCTCTTCCGCCCCGATAACCCCTTGCTGCCCAACTGGTCGCGTCTACCCGTAGCCTACCACGGCCGGGCCAGCTCAATAGTAGTGAGCGGCACCGAAATCAAACGTCCCAACGGCCAATACCTACCGGCCGGCCAGACGGAGCCAGTTTTTGGCCCCACCCAACAGCTCGATTTTGAGTTGGAAACCGCCTTTGTAGTTGGCCGAAGCACTGATTTAGGTGAAACCGTGGCTATTGGCCAAGCCGAAGACCATATTTTCGGCGTGCTGCTGTTTAATGATTGGAGCGCCCGCGATGTACAGCGCTGGGAGGCGCAGCCGCTAGGACCGTTTCTAGGGAAAAATTTCGCCAGCAGCATCTCGCCCTGGGTCGTGACGCTCGATGCGCTGGAGCCCTTCCGGGTAGCCGGCCCGGCGCAGGAGCCTACGCCCCTGCCCTACCTGCAAACCTCGGGCGAGCATCATTTTGATATTCAATTGGAAGTGCTGCTGCAACCGGCCGGCTCTACGGTCACGCCGCTCGTCATCAGCCACACCAACACGAGCTATCTCTACTGGAGCATGGCGCAACAGCTCGCGCATCATACCGCCAACGGCTGCCCGCTCGAAGTGGGCGACCTCTGCGCCTCGGGCACCATCAGCGGGCCAACGCTGGGCTCGTTGGGTTGTCTGCTGGAGATGACGCAGGGCGGCACGCAACTCCTTGATTTACCCAATGACTTGCAAATGGGCTACTTGCGCGATGGCGACACGGTCATCCTGCGCGGCTATGCGGAGCGCAATGGCATCCGCATTGGGCTAGGCGAGGTGCGCGGCACGGTGCTGCCCGCGGCCGGGTAAGCTGGCAACACAAAAAGCGAGGGTTGGCTGTTTATTGGCCAATTGTCACTCATTTTCGCGGGGCTTTCCTGCCTTTCCTATGCCTACCCAACAATTCAAAACGACCATCAACTGCGCCAACTGCCTACGGGCCATCACGCCCGCGCTTAATGCTGAGCCAGCTATTACGTCCTGGCAGGTCGACACGAGTAACCCTGATAAAATACTGACGGTGAACACCGAACTGCCCGCTGCCCAAGTAGTAGCGCTGGTAGAAGAAGCCGGCTTCGAGGCGCAGCCGCTGGCCGCCGTTTAGCGCGCAGCGCGTAACGGCAGGCCGATAAGTGGGGGGAGTCTCCAGACTCCCGACGTGAGCATCATCAGGTCGGGAATTCTGGGGACTCCCCCTTTTTTAGGTAATACTGAGTGGCTTTGGCTACGCGAGTCTGGAGACTCGCCCCACTGGTCGGCCTGCCGTTACGCGCTGCGCGCTAAACGGCGGCCAGCGCTTTCACTAATAAGCTAGCAGCTTAGCCAATACCTTTTCCACCTTCTCAGCTGATGGCAGCATCTGCTTCTCCAGCTCCACATTGAGCGGGATGGCTGGCAAATTAGCTGCGCCTAGCGTAGCGACTGGCGCATCGAGTTCCAGGAAACAATTGGTTTGAATACGCCCGGCGAGGCTTTCGGCGAAGCTATTCAGCAACGGCTCTTCGGTGAGCACCAGGACTTTGCCGTGGCGACGCACGGCCGCTTGCACGCCTTCCCAATCGAGCGGGTTGAGCGTGCGCAGGTCCAATATTTCGACCAAGCCAGGGTGCTGGCGGCTGGCGGTGCGTGCCCAGTGCACGCCCATGCCGTAGGTAATGACGACGCAGGTGCCGCCTTGGCGCAACTTCTCCGCATCGGCCGCTTGGGCGATGGCGGCTTTGCCTAGTGGGATAACGTAGCCAGCGGCCGGCTCTACTGTTTTGGCGTCTTCGGTGCCGGGCACTTTACTCCAATACAGGCCTTTATGCTCCAGCATAATCACCGGGTTGAGGTCGAGGAAGGCTGCCCGCATCAGGCCTTTCATATCAGCGGCGTTGCTGGGGTACACCACTTTGATGCCCCGAATGGTAAGCAGTGTGCTCTCAATCGAGCCCGAGTGGTACGGCCCGCCGCCCCCATACGCCCCGATGGGCACCCGAATAAGCGTCTGCACTGGGAACTTGCCCATGCTCAGGTAGCAGCTTTTGCTGAGTTCCTCCACCAGCTGGTTGAGCGCCGGCCAGATGTAGTCGGCAAACTGAATTTCGACAATCGGCTTTGCGCCCACGGCCGCCATGCCCGCCGTGCTGCCCACTATATACGCCTCTTGAATGGGCGTGTTGAACACGCGGCGGTCACCGTATTTTTTGGCTAGCAATGCGGCTTCGCGGAATACGCCGCCCAGCTCGCCGCCCACGTCCTGCCCGTAGAATAGCGCTTCGGGAAACTCTTGCAGAATGTCGTCGACGGCGTGCAGGGCGGCATCTACCATCAGTGTTTTTTCGGCGCCGGCGGGGGCGCGCTCGCCAGCCTCGGCCAGCACGGCGGGCGGGGCAAACTCGTGGTCGGCGAAGGTAGACGGGTCGGGGTCGGGCGCGGCGAGGGCTTCGGCCCAATCCTGGCGCACGGTGGCGCGGGCCTGGGCGGCGAGGGCGTTGAGGTCGGTCTCGGTAGCTCCGGTTTGCAGCAGGCGGCGGTGCAGGCGCGGCAGCGGGTCGTTGGTTTGGTGTTCGAGCAGGTTGTCGCCGCGGTACCACTCGCGGCGCACGCCGCTGGTGTGGTGGCCTAGCAGCGGGCATTTGGCGTGCACCAGAGCCGGGCCGCCGCGCTGGCGCACGTGGGCGAAGGCTTCTTCCAGGCCTCTATGAGACGACATAAAATCGGCCCCATCGACGCGCAGCCGCAGCAAGCCAGGGAAGCCAGACGCAAACTCGTAGGCGTCCATGGCCCGCATCTCGCGGCCGGTGGCCGAGATGCCCCAATCGTTGTCTTGCACCAGGTACACGATGGGCAGGCGGTGCAGCACGGCCATTTGCAGGGCTTCGGCCACTTCGCCTTCGGTCATAGCTCCATCGCCGATAGAGCAAAGAACCAATGGGTTAAGGATTTCGGCTTCTGGGTTTTGAGTTGTTGCAGTGGCTGCTGAGCTACTAGGTTGCTCACTCTTCGCTTTTAACGCTTCTCGCTTAACACCTTCCAAATACTGAATGGCCTGTGCCATGCCCGTGGCCGGAATGGCTTGCATGCCCGTGGCCGAGCTTTGGTGCGGAATAGTAGGCAGGCCCGGCCGCCGCAAACTCGGGTGGCTGTAATAGGTGCGGCCACCGCTGAAGGGGTCGTCTTTTTTGGCTAACAGCTGGAGCATCAGCTCATACGGGCGCAGGCCGATGCCTAGCAGCAGGGCATCGTCGCGGTAGTAGGGCGTGGCGTAGTCGGCCCCGGTGAGCAGGAAGGCCGCCGCCAGCTGCACGGCTTCGTGGCCGCGGGCGGTGGCGTGCACGTAGCGGGCGGCCACGGTTTTTTGCTCTTCGTAGAGGGCCGCCATTTCGGCGGCGGTGTGCATCAGGAGGTAGGCGCGGCGCAGCAGGGCCAGGGTGTCGGGGGTGGGCGTGGTCAAGGGAGCAACCTCAGAATCGGCGGGCATACAGACGGGGCGGGTGGTCCTTCAAAAGTACGCCGAAGGCTGCGCCCGCCATAGCGCAGCCGTACCTTTGCCCGTGGCTGCGGCGGCCCTAGGGCTAGCAGCGGCCGGTTTTTCTACCGCAGATTGCCGATTATCGCCTTGATTACTTCCCCCACCCGCGCCGACATTACGGCCTGGCTGCAAGATTTTCAAACCCGCCTCTGCCAGCAGCTCGAAGCGGCCGATGGCGGCCCCGCCCGCTTCGGCCAGGACGACTGGCAGCGCCCCGGCGGCGGCGGCGGCCACTCGCGGGTGCTCGAACACGGCCAGATTCTGGAAAAGGGCGGCGTGGGTTTTTCGGCCGTGGAGGGCGAGATGAGCGAGGCCGCCGCCCGCCAGCTGCACATGCCCGACCCGCACTTCTACGCCACCGGCGTGAGCGTGGTGCTGCACCCGCGCAGCCCCCGCGTGCCCATTATCCACATGAATGTGCGCTATTTCGAGGCCGGCAACGGCGAGGCGTGGTTTGGCGGTGGCATCGATTTGACGCCGATTTATGTGGATGAAACGCAGGCCCGTCGCTTTCATGAGCAGCTAAAGGCGGCCTGCGACCAGCACGACCCCACGTACTACGCCCGTTTTCACCAGTGGGCCGATGATTATTTCTACCTGCCGCACCGCCAGGAAACGCGGGGCGTGGGCGGTATTTTCTTCGATAGATTGACGGTGGGTAAGGATGGCAGCGCGGCTGAGCTGTTTAGCTTTATGCAGGATGTGGCCGAGGTTTTCGGGCCTTTTTACACCCAGCTTATGCGCGAAAACCACGCCCTGCCTTTCGGCGAGCGCGAGGAAGCCTGGCAGACGCTGCGCCGCAACCGCTACGCCGAATTCAACCTGGCCTTCGACCGGGGCACGCGCTTCGGCCTCGAAACCGGCGGCCGCACCGAGAGCATCCTCATGAGCCTGCCGCCCCGCTGCGGCTGGAGCTACAACCCCGCCCCGCCCGCCCCCGGCTCGCCCGAGGCCACTACGCTGGCCTGGCTGCGCAAGGGCGTGGACTGGGTTTAAGCGTAACGTATTTCTAACGTTGTCATTGCGAGGAGGAACGACGAAGCAACCTTTCCTTTTCGATGGCACACGTTTGCGAACGGTGTAAGGAAAGGTTGCTTCGTCGTTCCTCCTCGCAATGACAATTATACTGCTAACGCTCCACTTCCTCACTGACCTCGACCACCGGCTGCTGCTGGCCATCAACCGTGCCCACACCCCGTCCCTCGACCGGCTGATGGTATTTGCCTCCGACCGCTACGTGTGGTTTCCGGCCTATCTGGTGCTGATTCTCTGGCTGATAGATATTTTTCGACGGCGCGCCTGGCAATTGCTGCCACTGCTGGTAGGCGCGGTGGCGCTGGCTGATAGCATTACTAGTAAGCTATTTAAGCCGTTTTTTGCCCGGCTGCGGCCCTGCCACGCGCCCGGTCTGCTGGGCAAGCTGCACCTGCCCGATGGCTGCGGCGGGCAATATGGTTTCCTGTCGTCGCACGCGGCCAATTCATTTGCGCTGGCCGTTTTTCTGCTGCTGGTGCTGCCGGGCAGCCGTTTCCGGGCGCTAAAAACGGCGGCTTTTGTGTGGGCAGTGATGCTGTCTTACAGCCGCATGTACCTCGCCGCCCACTACCCAAGCGACGTGTTGGGCGGAGCGCTTATCGGCGTGGGGCTGGGCTGGGGAGCGGCTTGGGTATTTCGGCGCTGGGTGCCGATGGCTATCCGCTCGTAGTCAGTCTCGATTTCACATTCATTGACCCTTCGTTTAATGGATGTGAAATGAGTGTCCTTGCTTAGCGTAGCAGTTTTCAAGCAAGTAGAACGCTAGGCAGATTATGGTTTGCTCGCTTCGTCTAAAAGGCGATTGAATAAGGCTGTCCGTGTTGAAGGGACATTACTGTACATAAGTTGGCAACAGCAATTTGGCAGAGGTTCTTTCCGGTAGAATCTGTCCTTTTCTTTCTTTTTTGGTAGGCTCAACTGTGCGTTAGCGCCACATTGCAGGGTAATATAACTCTGGTCGGCATAGCGAAACGTTCGTAAACTGCCTTCTCCATACCACACTGGCTTGGAAAGTGCATAACCGCTAGGTATGAGCAACCACTTAGTTGTGTTGCCACAGCCACATTCTAAGGGATACTCAGCTACTTTAGGAAGTAAGGATACGCTGGACTGTCCAAAACTCACGGTTGTCCAAATGCACGCTATTGAAAACACAAACCATTGGAGCATAGGCGGAGTCGTTATATGGCTCATTCACAATTTGGTCCAATAACAACTCTTAATGTAAAACAGGTAGCAGCGCTCAATCTTCAAAGCAACAGCCAACCAACCTCACTTCGCCGGCTTGCGGTTGCCGGTGTGGCCGTCGCCGTGGTCGCCTTGGCCGGGTTCGCTGGTTTTTTTGGAGTTATGCTTGTCGTCTTGCGACAGCGAGCGGTTGAGGTCAACTTCTGACTCAAATTCACCTTCTTTTCCACGGCGCACGTAGCGCTTATCGCCGGGGTTGGGTTCGATTAATTCGCGTTTGCCAGCCATAAAATAGAATGGCCGCCGGGAAGTAGCCGACGGCCTATACTATCTACGAACAAGCAGTCAAGAGGTTAGCCTTCCACGTTAGCTATCAGCCCCTGCGCGGCCAGCAGCTTGGCCACGTACTTGCCCACGATATCAAATTCTAGGTTCACCACCTCGCCGGCTTGCAGCTGGTGAAAGCCGGTGTGCTCGTAGGTATAAGGAATAATAGCCACCGAAAAGCTGTCGGGCGTACTATCAAAGCAGGTCAAACTCACGCCATTAACGGTGATGGAGCCTTTCTCCACCGTCAGGCGCTGCGGGCCAGGCTCGTGGCGAAAGCGGTAGAGCCAGGAGCCATTCTGGTCTTCGACGCTCACGCACTCGGCGGTGGCATCGACGTGGCCCTGCACAATGTGGCCATCGAAGCGGCCGCCCGCGGCCAAGCAGCGCTCCAGGTTGACGTGGCGGCCGGGCTGCCACTGGCCCAGGTTAGTTTTCTTCAGGGTTTCGGCGATGGCCGTAACGGTGTGTGTGCCGGCCGCCACGTCGAGGGCTACCACCGTGAGGCACACGCCGTCGTGGGATACACTCTGGTCGATTTTCAATTCGGCCGCGAAGGGCGACTGCACGGTAAAATGGCGGTTGGTGCCTTCGTTCACAACCCCAGTGATAGTACCTAAACCTTCAATTATTCCAGTAAACATGACCGCAGATTCAAACGGATTAAACAGATTTAACGGATACGCACGCCTGCGGCGGGCTGACTCGCTTTTGAATAGACCAACCAAGACAGTCTATGTAAGGTTAGCAAGTCAGCTTACCGCAGGCAAGCGTATCCGTTAAATCTGTTTAATCCGTTTGAATCTGCGGTTATTTGCCACGGCCTTCCAGGATGATTTTTAGGGTGTAGAGCAGCACCCGAAAGTCCATGGCCAGGCTCATGTTCTCGATGTAGAGAATGTCGAACTTCAAGCGCTCGACCATTTGGGCCACGGTTTCGGCGTAGCCATATTTTACCTGGCCGAGGCTGGTGATGCCGGGGCGCACGCGGTGCAGGTGGCGGTAATGCGGAGCCGTCTGCACAATTTGGTCGATGAAAAACTGCCGCTCAGGACGCGGGCCCACCAGGCTCATATCGCCTTTTAGCACGTTCCAGAACTGTGGAAACTCGTCGAGGCGCACCTTGCGCATAAAGCGGCCCCACTTGGTCACGCGGGGGTCGTGGTCGGAGCTGAGGGCGGGGCCCAGGCGCTCGGCATCGAGGTACATCGAGCGAAACTTGATGATGTCGAACGGCTCCCCGTTTTTGCCGATGCGCTCTTGGCGATAAAAAACCGGGCCGGCCGACGACGACTTCACCATAAACGCCGTGAAGGCATACACCGGCCACGCCAGCAACATAAACACCGCCGAGCCCACCACATCGAGCACCCGCTTGAATACCTGTTGCCACGGGGGCAGCAAATCCTGCTTTATCTCGATGAGCGGCGTGCCGAATAAGTGGTTGACCTTCACCGAGCCTAGCAGCATTTGGTACAAGTCGGGCAGGATGCTGATGCGGGCCGGCACGCCTTCGAGCAACGCCAGAATTTCCTGGATGCGGCGGTGTTCGCTAGGCTCGATGGCGATAACCACTTGCTCGATTTGCAGTGCCTGCATCAGGGCGGGCAACTGCTGGTAGGGCCCCGGCGCGGGCAGCTCCTGGGCCAGGTCGGCATTGATGCCGTCGCCGACGGGCACGAAGCCCACCAGCCGCAAGCCCAGGTGCTGGCCGGTGCGGCGCAGCTCGCGAAAGGTATTTAGCGCCAGCGCATTAGAGCCTATCAGCAGGGATGGGAAGAAAATTCGGCCGCCGCGCACCAGGTGCTGAATGCTACTCACGGCCCAGGTGTGCAGCAGCACCGTGAGAATGAAATGCAGCAGAAAATAAGCCGATACCGTCTTGTAATATAGCCGGTAGCTGCTTACGCCATCATCGAGGAGCAGGGCGAAGAAGATGACCACCACGCCCACCACCGACACGCGCGCCAAGCGGATGATTTCGGACAAGCGCGACTTGCGAAAGATGTCACGATACAACCCTAGCAGCGCGTAGAGCAGCGTCCAGAACGTGGCCACCATGAGGGAGGCCCCGGCTAAGCCTATGACCACGGCCTCCGTAAAGCGGGCATTGTCGAGCTCGTGCAGCAGGTATTTGCGCAGCAGAAAAAACCCTATCCAGGCCAGCAGTGCCGCTCCGAAATCGGCCGCCAGAAGCTTAAAATATTGAAGACGTCGGAGCAGAAGCAAAGGAGAGGGTGGCGTCGTAATTTCGCGGCAGGCTGCGCAAAAATAGGGCTGCGCCTCACGAATACCCCAACCCTCCCGCTTATCATTTCTCCGATTTCTCCCAACCGCGATACGTATCGCCACCGCGGCCAGCGCCGGGCGCTGGTAACGCTGCTGCGCGAGCAGCGCGGCATCCGCGACGAGCGCGTACTGGCGGCGCTGGCCGCCGTGCCGCGCCACCTCTTTTTTGAGCCCGCTTTTGAGGCCCATGCTTACCAGGACAAAGCTTTTCCCATCGGCGAGGGCCAGACCATTTCGCAGCCCGCCACCGTGGCCACCCAAACCGAGCTGCTGGGCGTGCAGCCCGGCCAGCGCATCCTCGAAATCGGCACTGGCTCGGGCTACCAGTACGCCGTGCTGTGCCAGCTGACTACCCACGTCGAGAGTATCGAGTTCAACCCCGTGCTCTACGCCCGCGGCAAAACCCGGCTAGCGGCCTTGGGTCTGCCCACGGCCAGCCTGCACCTCGGCGATGGCTCATTGGGCTGGCCCGCCGGCGCGCCTTACGACGGCATTTTGGTAACGGCGGGCGCGCCGGCCCTGCCGCCCGCCCTGCTGCGGCAGCTGCGCATAGGTGGCCGGCTGGTGGTACCAGTGGGCGCGCAAGACCCCAGCCGGCAGCAGCTCCTGCGCATCACCCGCGAAGGGCCGGAGAGCTTTGTGCGCGAAGAATTTGGCGGCTGCCGGTTTGTGCCGCTGCTAGGTGCGGCGGGGTGGCAGCAGTGAGATGGTGAGATGGTGAGATGAGCAACGGCATTGCCGTGAATGAGGTTTGCAGCCTTCGCCAAATGGTCGGCTTACCTTTGCAGCGGCTTGTTGAGCTTCACCGCTCACTATTCCACTATCTCACCACCTCACCTCTCCCGAAGTGCGCAAGCAACGCCCCGTAGCCGACTCCTACGTCATCATGACTGAGCTGGTACTGCCCAACGATACCAACACCCTCAACAACCTGATGGGCGGCCGCATGATGCACCTCATGGACATCGCCGCCGCCATTGCCGCCCAGAAGCACTCCAACCGCATCGTCGTCACGGCCTCGGTCGATAATGTTTCCTTCCGCGACCCCATCCGGCTGGGCAACGTGGTAACGTTGCAGGCCCAGGTAACGCGAGCTTTCAGCTCGAGCATGGAGGTGCACATCGACGTGTGGGCTGAGGACATCCCGAGCGGCACGCGCATGAAAACCAACGAGGCGTTTTTCACCTTCGTGGCCGTCGACCAGTCAGGTCGCCCCATCGATGTGCCCGAGGCCGTGCCCGAAACCGCCGACGAGATTTCGCTCTACGAAGGTGCCCTGCGCCGCCGCCAGCTGCGCCTGGTGCTGGCCGGCCGCATGAAGCCCACCGATGCCACCGAGCTGAAAGCAATGTTTGAGCTGCCCTAATTTACCCGCATACATGGCTGACGAACAAACCAGTACGCTGGCTTTCCTCCAGAATTTCTACACCGACGTAACACTCTACATGCCCTTCGAGGCTAATGAGCGAGTGACGCCGATAGCAGCCGCGGCCGAACCTGCCCTTGTTTCGGCTCCGGCAGTGGCGGCGGCTCCTACCTTGCCTGCGCCCGTTGCGCCACCTGTGCCTGTTGTCCCGCCAGCGCCCATTGCGGCACCTGTGCCGGTAGCGGCTGCTCCTGCTACGCCACTAGTAGCTTCTACTCCGCCAGTGTCAGCTGCCCCTGCCCTGCCAATGCCGGCCAGCAAGCTGCCCTCGCTGGCGGGCACTGGGCTGGCACCAGTGGCGGCTAAGGCAGCGCCAGCACCAGTTGTTACACCGGCTCCAACTGCGCCTGCGGCAGTCTCCGAGGTGCCCGGCTACCTGCTCACCACATTTTCTACGCTGGGCAGCAATGCCCAAGGCGTGGTAATACTCGTGCGGCTGCCGCCTGAACAGTTTATCAAGCTGACGCGCAACGTATTTTTGAATAACCTCTTGAAAGCCATTGGTCTGGTGATGGCCGACGTAGTTCTGGTGAACGTGGAAGGCCCCTACCCCGTGGCCCTGCAAAACCTGCGCAAGGAAATCGCGGCTACCCGCATCCTGGCCTTCGGCAAAAACCTGCTCGATGTAGCCATACGCACCACCCAGATATACGAGCCGGTGCAATTCCCTGCCGTGGGCATGGACTTTATCGCCGGAGCTGAAATCGAGATGATAGAGTACGACACAAGCCTGAAAAAACGCTTCTGGGCTGGTTTGCAGCCCATGTTTTTGCGCTAGACTTCTGCCATCATGCAGCGCGCAGCGAAGCATCTCGCGTGGTGCAGTAAACCTTGGCGTAAGCAACGGAGCGAGTGAGATGCTCCGCTGCGCGCTGCATGACCAAATAAGTGCATTCCTACGCAACCTCACCAAAAGAAAAAGCTCGCCTATAAGGGCGAGCTTTTTCTTTGTTCTGGCATGAAATCAGACTACTTCAGTACCTCAGCCAGCTTGGCTTCCAGCGCCGGGCCGCGCAGGTTTTTGCCGATGATTTTCCCATTAGGGTCGAGCAAAAACGAGGCGGGAATAGACTGCACGCCGTAGGCAGCGGCGGCCACACTGTTCCACTTTTGCAGGTCCGATACGTGGTTGGGCCAAGCCAAGCCGTCGGCGGCGATGGCTTTGGTCCACCGGTCCTTGTCATCATCCAGCGATACGCTATACACCGTGAAGCCTTTCCCCTTGTCTTTGTATTGGTTGTAGGCTTTTACCACGTTGGGGTTCTCACCGCGGCAGGGGCCGCACCAGCTCGCCCAGAAGTCTACGAGCACGTACTTGCCGCGTAGACTCTTGAGCGAGAGCTTAGCGCCTTCTGGCGTGGCGAGGTTGATTTCGGGGGCATTAGTCCCGATGGCCGTGGCCCGCATTGGGGCCAGGCGTTGGGCCAAGGCCGTCGTAAAGGGCGAATTGGGCTGCGCCGTTTTCTGCACCGTGGCAATGGAATCGACAAAGGCAAAATCCTCGTCAGGGTTCAGAAAACTCAGCGCTGCAAAGCCCGCCGCCATCGACTTGGCATTGCGGCGCACAATGGCTTTGTTGCGCGCCGTGAGGGCAGTCACTGCGGTCAGATACTGGCTTTTAATTGCCTCGGCCGAGTCAGCCTGACCGGCCTGGCTGGCGGCATTGTAGCGTTGGCCCAGGTTTTCGAGGCGGGTTTTGCTGGCCATGTTGCTACGCGTCAGCTCCTGAATAACCTGCGAGTCTTTCGAGCCTTTCACGGCGTAGGTCTGCATCAGGTTCTTAGCGTCGCCATTCAGCGTCAGGCGCGTCTGGCTGTCAAGCACCAATAGCACTTGGTTGGGCTCATCTACCTTGAGCTGGTACACGGCCGCGGTAACGGGCTCCGTGCTCTTGAAGGTAAACTTACCCTGGGCATCGGTCTTGGCCGTGCCGCGTTCCACAAACTGGCTGGCGGTCAGCTCCGAGAGGTGCAGCGTGGTGCCGGCGGGCGCATTCTTGAGCTGCCCGCTGATTTCGTAGCCCGCGGCGGCGCTGGCGTTTTGGCAGGCATTGGTGAGGCCGAGCAAAGCCACGGCAACGATAGTTGGTTTCATACTAAAAATACGCATGAGGCGAAACAACGGAGTAAAACGCGCCTGGGCAAGGCGTATTGCGGCAGAAAGGACGAATGGCGGCGGTTGGTTCCCGCCGTTAGCCGTCCAGACCTTGGCGCAGCAGCTGGTTGGCTAGCTTGGGGTCAGCCTTGCCACCGGTCAGCTTCATGAGCTCGCCCATAAACATGCCAGTGAGCGACTTTTTGCCGGCCCGGTACTCGGCTACTTTGGCGGGGTTGGCGGCCAGCACCTGGTCTACCAAGGCTTGCAGCTCGCCCGCGTCGGCCTTGGTGAGCAGGCCCAGTGCCTCGGCCGCGCCGGTGGCATTGGCCGTGGGGTGCTCCAGCAAATACGGGAATAACTGCTTGGAAGCTACCGAGTAATTGAGCTTGCCTGCATCAATCAAGTCAATGATGCCCGCCAGTTGGCCGGGGTCGAGCGGAAAGTCGTTTAGCTCGAGCGCCCGCTCGTTGAGGTACGACTTTACCGGGCCCATCACCCAGTTGGCGGCTGCTTTGGCGTTAGGCGTGAGGCGAGACAGCTCGTCGAAAAACTGCGCCACTTCCTTCTGGTCGACCAGCACGTTCGCGTCGTAGTCGCTCAGCCCCAGCTCGCCCGTGAAGCGGGCGTAGAGCTGCTGCGGCAGCGCCGGCAGGGCGGCCTGCACGCGGTGCAGCCAGGCATCATCCACGATGAGCGGCGGCAAATCGGGCTCGGGGAAGTAGCGGTAGTCGTTCAGGGTTTCCTTCGAGCGCTGGCCGTTGGTGGTGCCGGTGGTGGCATCAAAGCCCCGGGTTTCAGAATCAACCTCGCCGCCGTTTTCCAGAATTTCCACCTGCCGCTTTACCTCGTACTCAATGGCCCGCTGCACGTTGCGGAAGGAGTTCATGTTCTTGACCTCCACCTTGGTACCGTATTCGGTAGCGCCTTTTTTCATCACGCTCACGTTGGCATCGCAGCGCAGCGAGCCTTCCTCCATGTTGCCGTCGCAGATTTCGAGGTACTGCACCAGCTTCTTGATTTCGGCCAGGTAGGCGTAGGCTTCTTCCTCGGTGCGGATATCGGGCTCGCTCACAATCTCGATGAGCGGCACGCCGGCGCGGTTTAAATCAACCAGGGTTTCGGTTTCGCCGGCCAGGTGCATCGACTTGCCCGCGTCTTCCTCCATGTGAATGCGCGTGATGCCGATGCGCCGCGTGCTGCCATCGGCCAGCCGGATATCGAGGTGGCCGCCGTAGCAAATCGGCGTTTTGTCCTGCGTAATCTGGTAGCCTTTGGGCAGGTCGGGGTAGAAGTAGTTTTTGCGGGCAAACAAGTTTTCGCGCTGTATCTGGCAGTTGGTGGCCAGGCCCATTTTGATGGCAAAATCTACGGCCGTGCGGTTCACGCGGGGCAGCGTGCCGGGGTGGCCCAGGGTAATGACCGAGAGGTTGGTATTGGGCAAAGAACCATACTCGTTCTCATCCGATGAGTACATCTTGCTGTGCGTCAGCAGCTGAGCGTGTACTTCCAGGCCAATAACGGTTTGGTAGCTGGCAAATGTGGCGTCGTCCATAACGTAGGTAACTAACGGGTGGCCTGCGCGGCCCTTGGTATCGGGTTGCAAGTTAAGGCAGCTTGTGGCATAAGCTTTAGCTTGTGCGCGCCCGGAAAAATGCAAGCTAAAGCTTACAGCACACAAAAAAGCAGCCCGCTCGAAGTGAGCGGGCTGCTTTCTGACTAAGCCGGTAATCTGACTATTGGGGCTTACTTCTTGCGCGGAGCGGCTTTGCGCTTCACCGGAGCTTTCTTCTTCACCGGAGCTTTTTTGGTAGCAGCAGCTTTCACTTCGGCTTCCGAAGGCTCGGGGGGTGCAGCGCCGTACTTCACTTCGGCAGCGTTAGCCTCGCCGGTGAGGAAGGGGTCGAAATCCACGCGGCGGTTCAGGGCTTGGCCAGCAGCCGTTGCGTTGTCGGCAATCGGCTTGGTTTCGCCGTAGCCACGGCTCTCGATGCGCTCGGCCGGGATGCCTTTGCTCAGCATGTAAGCGCGGGCCGAAGCGGCGCGCTCGTAGCTCAAACGCATGTTGTAAGCGTCGTCACCCTTGCTGTCGGTGTGGCCAGCAATGCTGAGCGAGTAGTCAGGGTACTCATTCAGGATAGAAACCATCTGCTCGAGGCGGGGGTACGAAGTAGCTTTCAGCGTAGCCTTATCGAAGTCGAACTGGATGTACTTCGTGGCTTCGTTGAGGATTTTCTTCTGCTCGGCCTTAATCTCGGGGCAGCCTTTGTTGCTGGCGGGGCCGGCACGGTCGGGGCAGCGGTCCTGGAAGTCGGGCACACCGTCGCCGTCGCGGTCAAGCGGGCAGCCTTTGGCATCTACTTTAACGCCGGCCGGGGTGCCGGGGCACTTGTCGAGGTAGTCGGCTACGCCGTCACCATCGGCATCAAGCGGGCAGCCGCTGGCGTCTACGCGCACACCGGCAGGGGTGTTGGGGCACTTGTCGTCGCCGTCGGCTACGCCGTCGCCGTCCGCATCGGGGCAGCCTTGCAGGGCAGCCAGGCCAGGAGTTTCGGGGCACTTGTCCTGGTAGTCAGCCACGCCGTCGCCATCGGTGTCGAGGGGGCAGCCTTTCTCATCTACTTTCACGCCCTGGGGCGTATCGGGGCACTTGTCTTTGCGGTCGGGCACACCGTCGCCGTCAGCATCTTTGGGCTTGCCAAAGTTGGCCGTGAGGCCGGCCGAAAACTGGAGGTAGCGGTCGTTGGTTACCCAGAAGTTGTCGCTGGTGTTGGCTCCTGAGCCGTCGAGGCGGTCGGTATCCGTGAACATCACGTGCTGCCCGGCCTGCACAAACACACTAACGATAGGTGTCACGCGGAACGTCAGACCCAAAGCGGCTTGCACATCAAACACGCCGTAGCTGGTGCTGCTGGTAGCCAAGGCAGTGCCCCGGTTGTTGTAGCGGGTCGAGTACACGTAGTCGAAACCGGGCTGTATCAACGCATAAGGCTGAATAACCGAGTTTTCTTTCAGGGCCCAGCCGTTATTGAGCTTAAACTTGAAGCCCAGGCCGAAGGAGCTCACGTTGGCGTAGAAGCGCCGGTTGTTGGTAGAGGGCGAGCCGCCGCCCGTGAAGCTGCTGCCATCGCCGGGGTAGCGCAGCGTAGCCTGGTTGGCCGACAGGTTGATGTCGAGGCCGCTGAACAGGTAGCGGCTCAGCGTCAAGCCGCCGCCGTAAGTCTGGTTGCGAAAGTCAAAATAATTTTCGCCCAGGTCGCCGTGGTATTGCAGCGCCGAGCCGTAGGCGCTGATGCCCCATTTGCGCTCAGGCGTCTGGGCATGGGCGCGCGGCGCAGCGGCCAGCAGCCCCAACCCTAGCAGGGAGGTGGTGAATAAGTGGTGTTTCATCAAAAAGAAGAAAAAAAGTGGTGTAAATGCCAGTTTTGGTGTGAAGAGCAGTATTAGCCTGCGAAAGTAGTGCCCTACGGCGCGATATACTAGCACCAATCGCTTTGCTTACGGCGCAGCTAAGGCTGGGTTTTGGCGCGGGGTTTTTTATTTTTAAATCCCGGGCTGAACGAGTAGGTACTAGACTTCTCGTTGCATAACACCCCACTTTCACGGGCCAAAATTAGTGTCTCGCCGCCGAATATTCCTGGTAGCCGGCGGTTGGGCCCCATAGTTGATGGGAATTGTGAAGCTGTATTGCCAGCTCACGGTAGCTCCATCGCGCTGCCCTGGGTAAAAAGTCTTGGTTAGCTGGCTCACGGTTTGCTGTAGCCGGCTAACCAGCATGGCCACCGTCCGCTCTCTGGCCGCTTGCCAGGAGCCCGGAATTACTGGGCTGTTCGGCAGCATCAGCAAGCGGTATGTTTCGTCGCTCACCGCCACCTGCGGGTTAGCCACACCGCCGTCTTCATTTACCCGAAAGCTGATGTGCACCTGCAGGCTATTGAGCTGCACCGCGCCGGTGGGTCGCCACCGCTGCAGCGACTCTTTTATTTCTTTCATGAGCTGAACCTGGCCCCCGGGGTACAGCGGCGGCTGCTCATAAGGAAAGTAAGCCAGCGGCTCGCCCGCCATATCGAAGCAGGTGCCAATTAGCTCATTACCGGCCTCATAGCGCGTCTGGCGCTTGAGCTGCCCATTGGAATAATACAGCAGCAGCGCTCCCTCGCGCTTCCCCTGAATAAAGGTTTGCTGGCTAGCCAGCTGGCCGCTGTCATACCAGCTGGTAATGACGCCGTGCAGGAGCCCGGCCGTCAGGTCGGCGTAGGGCAAATACTGCTTGAGCCGCCCCGAGGGGTGAAACACGCGCACCAACCCGCCGCGCCCCGACATATGCAGCACTTCGGTGCACTCGCCCACCGAATCTACCTGCGACCGCACCCAGCGCTCATCAATCGCCACTGGCTGGGTGGCGTTCGAGTCAGCGGCCACGGCTTGGGCCGCCGCCAGCCGGGGCAGCCCCGCAAGGGCGATAAGGTAGAGGTAGCGCATACCGAAAAAAGCTAAACAATTACTTTTTCGCAGCCGCCGGCCTAAGAGTTAGCGCGGCCCGCCCGGCCGGTCGAGGTGCTGCATGGCCAGCATTTGCTTCATGTTTTTTTCGAGGCCCTCGTTTGAGCCATCGAGGAAAATAACGTTGCCCTTGCCCTGCTCGGCAAAATGCTTGATGGCCTCGGTCCACATCGAAAAATACACCAGCGAGGGGTCGAGGTTGTTTTCAGCCAGCTCTTGTACGGCGTGGGCCATGCCCTTGGTTACTTCCTCGCGGAAGAGCGCCACGCCCTGCCCGCGCAACTGGGCGGCAATTTTTTCGGCCTCGGCCGAAATTTTGATGGCATTGCCCTCGGCCTCGGCAGCCTTGGTCTTGGTGATGAGCAGCGCCTGGCCTTCGTTTTCGGCGGCGGCCTTCAGGTTGCTGGAAGCCACTACTTTGGCCATCGAGCGCATAATTTCCTCGTCGAAGGCAATATCGTTGAGCTGCAAGTCGATGAGGTGGTAGCCCCAGCTTTCGAGGGTTTCGTCGAGCTGGTCTTTCACGTGCAGCACTATCTCGCCGCGTAGGCTCAGCACGGCGGCCTGGCGCTGGGTGGCCACAAAGGCCCGAATGCTGCCCTCCACGGTGCGCACTAGGGCCTGCATCAGGCTGCGCTCATCCACAAACTTGAAGGCGACGCGCTTGATGGCTTCCTCGCTCTGGTCGAACACCGCGTACACCAGCATGGCTTTGAAATTGACATTGGCCTGGTCGGCTGTAATGGCCTGAAACTCTAGCTCCAGCGAGCGGCTCTGAATCGAAATGCGCTTGAATACATTCTCGATAAAGGGAATTTTGAAGTTCAGGCCCGGCACCATCACGCGCCGGTATTTGCCAAAAACCGTGACCACCGCCACCGTGCCCTGCGGCACGATAACGTAGGACAGGAAGGCCGTGAGGGCCAGCAGCGCCAGAATGACGAGCGAAAATGACATAGCGGGGGCAGATAAAGGAGCAGCTTTTACCGGCTGCCGGTGAGAACGTAACTGGTGGCTGACTACTCTATCGCGGCGCCCGCGCCCGGCATTACACGCCCTAGCCTATTTTGGGTGCTTGCGCACCGAGCGGTCATCGACCAGGGTGCGGCTGGGGGCAATATTGTAGCTCACGGGCACCGTAAACGAGAACACGGCCGGCTGGCCATCCTGCGCGCCCGGCTTAAAGGGCCGCAGCTGCTGCACGGCGCGCACCGTTTCGGCATCGAGCGAGGGCAACACGCTCTTTACTACTTCTACATCATTGACCTGACCGTCTTTGGTCACGATGAACTTCACAAAAACCTGCCCCTGCACGCCAGCCGCCAGGGCATCTTGCGGGTAGTGAATGCTGCGCGAAATAGCCGCCACAATGGCGCGCTCGTCGCCGAGGCCCTCGGGGTACACGGGCAGCACCTCATACTCGGAAAAAGCTATTGGCTGGCCCTGCTCGGTGTAGCACTCGCCGGCGGTGCGCTGGCCATCCTGGTACTGCTCGTAGCGCTTGAGCTGCCCGCTGTCGAAGTACAGGCGGCGCTCGCCCGCCAGCTGGCCGTGCGTGTAGTCTTCGTGGGCTGCCAGTTGGCCGTTGGGGTGCCAGCTCTCGAAGGTGCCGTGGGCAATGTTTTTCAGAATGTGCTCGTAGGCGGCAGTGCTGTACCGCTGCCCATTTGCATAATACTGCCGAATAGTGCCGCCTACGCTATCGCAGTACTCGGTTTCGCGGCGGTAGCGCGCCCCGGTAGCCGAGGGCAGCGCGGTGAAGTTGGCGTCGAGATATTCGGTTTTGAGCGGGGGAGCAACTTGCTGAGCGGCGCTCATTTCGGCTCGCAGCGCGCCTGCCAGCAGCAGCAGATAGGTAAGCTTGTTCATAACAGAAGGGTAGGAAAGAGTTGCGGCAGCAAATATCGGCCTTCTGCCAATTACCACCTATGTCCCTTGGCATCGTCAATTTGAGGGGGCGGCGCTACCCCCTGCTCTTACTACCAGACCGCTAGCTTATTACAGATATAAAAAATAATTTTGATAACCAAAACAAAACCAGCGCGCACCCGGTTAGCGGCGGCCAGCTTTCACTACCACGCTGCCTTCGATAATCTTGTCGGTAGGATGGCCCTCCAGCCGGGCGGGCTCAAACGCCGGCAGCTGGGCAATGGCTTTAAGAATAGTGCTTGCGAGGGCGGGCTCGGCGGGGCTGAGCAGGCGCGCATTGCGCACAGCGCCTACCGAGTCGATGCGGAAGGCATAGTACACGTGCTGGGCCGCCGCGGGCGCGGTACCGGGCGGCGGCAGGGCCGCGTAGTACTGCTGCACCAGGTCGGGCAGCTTGGCAAGGGCCACGTTTTTGCCCTTGGCTTCGGCGGGGGTGTAGTAGTCGGGGCAGTCGGGCCGCGCCCGGCCGGTCGAGTCATAGCAGGCGCTCACGCCCAGGTAATTTACTTGGTTGAGACGCACCCGGCCATTGGGATAAAATGTGCGCAGCGTGCCCGTCAGGTGGTGGTTGTGGTAGAATATCTCCTCGCGCAATTGCCCGCTTTCGTACCACTCGCGGCCGGGACCTTCGAGGCCGGCGCTGGGGCCGGGCACCTCACTGGCGAAGTATTGCTCTAGTATCAGCCGCCCCGAGGCCTGCACGTAGCGCCGCCGCCGCCACTTCAAACTCAGGCTGTCGAGGTGGCGGTATACGTCGTAGCCGTAGGCCCCAGCGGGGCCGGTGAGGGGCAGCCAATATTGGTCGTAGTAGCGCACGCCGCCGGCTTTGCCCAGGAGGTGGGCGGGGGTAGCCACTACGGGCAGGTGGGCAGGGGCCTGGGCGTGAGCCGCCGGACTTAGGGCCAGCGCCACTAACCCGGCCGCCAGGTATTTCTTACTAGCTATGATGAGGGGAAAACTCAAGACAAAGGGCAATAACTAATTATAGGACACTATTTTCACGCCAAGCTGGCCAACCAGCGCGCAAGTATACGCGGCAATAGCTCGGCAGCAAAAAAGCACGCCAGGCGCTTGGCTTGGCGTGCTTTTTTGCTGCTATTCAGCGCCGTGGGGGCTTACCTTGTGGCGGCTGTGCAAGCGTCTATTGTATTTTAAAACTGATGGGCGCAGTGTAGTTAAAGTCTACGCTTACCCCATCGAGGCGAGCGGGCTGGAAGCGTTTTAAGTCACGCACAGCTTGCAGCACAGCCAGCTCCATATCGCGAACAGCCTCCAGGGTCGGGCCTTCAAACTTGCTTTCATCCACGCCACCGACGATACTGGCATCCTGGACCTCGCCAGCCTTGTTCACCGTAAATTTTACCTTGATAGTGCCCGCCAACCGATGCCGCAACGCGCTTTTGGGGTAGCGCACCCGCTGCTGAATACCCTTGATAATGGCCATGATACTACCATCACCCTCCAGATAAATGGGCTTTTGCTCATACTCGAAGTACTCAATAGCGTGCCCGTCGGGGCCAAAGCATTCGCCGGCCGTGCGCTGGCCCGCTTCGTAGTGGTCGCGGCGGCGCAGCTGGCCATCGGGGTAATACACCAGAAAGTCGCCTTGGCGCTTGTTAGCAATAAAATCGCCCTGCAAGTGCAGCTGGCCGCTTTCGTAGTATTCGAGAAACCGGCCGTGCACAAAACGCCGCTTGATATTCACGTAGGGCGTGTACGACATCAACTTGCCCGATGGGTAGAACACGCGCACCGACGCCTTTACACTGTCGATGTAGGAGGTTTCGATGCGGTGGTCGGCGCCTTCGGCAGAGGGCAGTTTCTTGCCTTTAGCATCTACATATTTCACCTCTACCCGAGCGCCGGCTCGGGTAGAATCGCCTGGCGTTGCCTGCCCCAAAGCAGGCAACGCCAGGAAACTCAGTAGCACTAGCAGCGGCGGCTTCATCAAAAACGGACTATAAGGTTGCGCTAATCAGTCCCTCGGCCTTCGCAATGGCCGCGCCCAGTCCGGCTACGTTCTTGCCGCCGGCCGTGGCGAAGAACGGCTGCCCGCCGCCGCCGCCCTGAATTTCCTTGGCCAGCTCGCGCACCAGCGTGGTGGCGTTGAGCTTACCGGCGCGGGCTATTTCATCGTCGAGCATCACGGCCAGCTGGGGCTTGCCGTCGATTTCGGCGCCGAGCACCAGCACGAGGCTGGGTACCTGCTGGCGCAGGTCGTAGGCCAGCTTTTTGAGGTCGTCGGCGCTGGTGGCCTGCACCTGGGCGGCGAGGAAATTGACGCCATTCAGGGCCTTCACCTGGCTGGTGAGCTGGGCTTTCTGCTGGTTGAGGCTTTGCTGGGCGAATTGCTCGATTTGCTTGCGCAGGGCCGCTATTTCCTCGCCCTGCTTTTCGAGGCTGGGCAGCAGGTGCTGCGGGTTGCCAAGGGCTTCGCGCACCTGGTTTAGCAAGTCGATTTGCTGGTCTACGAAGGCTTCGGCCGCGCCGGCCGTCACGGCTTCGATACGGCGCACGCCCGCGCCCACGGCGCTTTCGCTCGTGATTTTGAGGTAGCCGATGCTGCCCGTGTTGGCTACGTGCAGCCCGCCGCACAGCTCTACCGAGTAGTCTTTGTCGAAGGTGATAACCCGCACAAACTCGCCGTACTTCTCGCCGAATAAGGCCATTGCGCCCAGGTTTTTGGCTTCGGCAATGGGCACATTACGGCGCTCGTCCAGCGGGATTTGCTGGCGAATGCGCTCATTTACAATGCCTTCAATTTCGCGCAACTGGGCATCAGTCACTTTGGTGAAGTGCAAAAAGTCGAAACGCAGCAGCTTCTCATTCACCAAGGAGCCTTTTTGCTGCACGTGCTCGCCAAGCACGCGGCGCAGGGCAGCTTGCAGCAAGTGCGTGGCCGTGTGATTATTCTTAATGAGCCCACGCCGCGCTGCATCGGGCTTGGCGCGGAACTCAGCGCTCAAATCCTGCGGCAAGTCCAGCGTGGTGTGGATGATGAGGTCGTTTTCCTTCTTGGTGTCAATGACGCGTACCTTCTCAAAGTCGCTTTCCAGGAAGCCGGTATCGCCAATCTGGCCGCCACTCTCGGCGTAGAAAGGCGTTTGGTCGAACACCAATTGGTACTCGGTTTTGCCTTTTTTGTCGATTTTGCGGTAGCGCAGCAGGTGGGCGGTGGCCTCGTCCTGGTCGTAGCCCACGAATACATTGGGCGCGTCGGTGTCGAGTACAGTTACCCAGTCGCTCTGCTCAGTTTCCTGGGCGTTGCGCGAGCCGGCTTTTTGCTTGTCGAGCCAGAAGTTAAACTCCTCTTCCCACTTCTCCGTCAGTTGCACGCGGGCCGCATTTTCGCGCACAATCAGCTGCGTCAGGTCTTTGGGAAAGCCGTAGCGGTCGCTCAAAATGAATACTTTTTCGCCACTCAGCAGTGCCTGCTTCGCGGTGCCTTCCTCCTGCTGGGGCGCTTCGGCCATCCAAGAATCCAAGATATTGAGGCCCGTTTCCAGGGTTTTGAGGAAGCTGATTTCCTCTTCCTCAATAACTCGCGTCACGAATGCCTGCTGGGCTTTCAGCTCGGGGAAGATGCTGGCCATCTGGTCGGCTAGCACGGGCACGAGTTTGTAGAGGAAGGGCTGCTTCTGATTCAGCGACGAGAAGGCGTAGCGCACGGCCCGGCGCAAGATGCGGCGGATAACGTAGCCAGCCTTCACGTTGCTAGGCAATTGGCCATCGGCGATGGTGAAGGCGATGGCCCGGATGTGGTCGGCAATAACCCGGATGGCGATGTCGGTTTTCTCGTCTTCGGTGGCGGGCTGGTCGTTTACCGTGGCGGGCGAGGTGCCGTGGTACTGCACGCCGGCTTCCTTTGCAATAAACTGGATAAGCGGCTGAAAAACATCGGTGTCATAGTTCGATTTCACACCCGACACGGCCATCATCAGGCGCTCGAAACCCATGCCGGTATCTACGCTTTGCTCGGGCAGCTTGATGAGCGACTTGTCGGCCAGGCGCTGGAATTCCATGAACACGTTGTTCCACACCTCTACTACCTGCGGGTGGTCGGCGTTCACCAGCTCGCGGCCCGATTTGGCGGCGCGCTCCTCCTCGGAGCGCAGGTCGATGTGGATTTCGGTGCAGGGGCCGCAGGGGCCGGTATCGCCCATCTCCCAGAAGTTATCC
Source organism: Janthinobacterium lividum (assembly GCA_050954845.1). GTDB lineage: Bacteria > Bacteroidota > Bacteroidia > Cytophagales > Hymenobacteraceae > Hymenobacter. The sequence continues at coordinate 37,447 of JBPBQK010000071.1, read as the reverse complement.
TTCTTGTTGCCGGGCAAGATGCGGTCGTCGGTGGTGTACTGCCGCCACAGGGCCTGCGTCTCGGTATCGGGGCCGGTGCCGTCGCCGGCATCGCCCTCAAAATAGGTTACATAGAGCCGGTCTTTCTCCAGCTTAAACACTTCCGTCAGCAGCTCCCAGGCCCAGTTGATGGCGTCCTTCTTGAAGTAATCGCCGAACGACCAGTTGCCCAACATCTCGAACATGGTGTGGTGGTAGGTGTCGTAGCCTACCTCCTCCAAATCGTTGTGCTTGCCACTGACGCGCAGGCACTTCTGCGTATCGGCGATGCGCTTGTAGGGCGCGGGCTTGTTGCCCAAAAAGTAATCCTTAAAGGGGGCCATGCCGCTGTTGATGAACAGCAGCGTGGGGTCGTCTTTGACCACGAGCGGGGCCGAGGGCACGATGTGGTGGCCTTTAGAAGCGAAGAAATCGAGAAACTGCTGGCGGACGTGGCTGGCGGTAGGAAGCGACATAACTTTCAGAAAAGCGGCCCACTTTGGCGGGGCTGCTGGCGGGGCAAAGGTAGCTTTACAAAACAGTAGTGCATAGCCCGTAGTTCGCGGCCGGGCGCAGTAACTTGCGGCCTTGCCCTGCGTCGGTTATCCCTCTCTCCCACCTGTTCATTTACTATGTTCACTGACTTTCGCGCTCGCGCCAGGCTGCGCTGGCTGGTAGGTTTTGGCCTGTTGCTAGGCGGGCTGCTAGGTGGCCTGGCTCCCGAGGCAGCGGCCCAGCAACGGCCTAAAAAAACTGCCCGCACTGCCCGCCCGCGCCTCGGCAAGGTGCTTGGGGCCGATATTTCCTTCCTGCCCCAGCTAGAGGCGCGGGGCCTGAAATTCTCGGATAAGGGCGTGCAGAAAGACGCCATCCAGATTCTTAAAGACCACCACTTCAACTACATCCGGCTGCGGATTTTCAATAACCCGGCCGCCGATAGCGGCTACTCGCCGGGCAAGGGCTTTTGCGACCTGCCGCACACGCTGGCGATGGCCAAGCGCGTGAAGCAAGCCGGACTGAAACTGCTGCTCGACTTCCATTACTCCGACACTTGGGCCGACCCGCAGAAGCAGTTTAAGCCCCACGCCTGGGAGCAATTGCACGGCGCGGCGCTGGCCACGGCCGTGCACGACTACACCAAGCAGGTGCTGCTGGCCCTGCAAGCCCAGGGCACGCCGCCCGACATGGTGCAGGTGGGCAATGAAATCAGCCACGGTATGCTTTGGCCCGATGCCAACGTGCAGCTTTCCGATAGCCTGGCCCGCTACGACACGCTGGCCCAGCTGGCCCAAGCCGGCTCGTCAGCGGTGCGCGAAGTGAATCCTAAAACGCTGGTAATGCTGCACATTGCGCTCGGCGGCCAGCTACAGCTTTCCAACACCTGGCTCGACCGCATGCAGGCGCACAAGGTTGATTTCGATGTAATTGGCCAATCCTACTATCCCAAGTGGCACGGCACCATTCCAGACCTGCAAGCCAACCTCACGCAGCTGGCCCAACGCTACCCGCAGGATGTGGTGGTAGTCGAATACTCGGAGCGCAAGCGCGAAGTCAACGACGCGGCCTTCAACCTGCCGGGCGGCAAGGGCAAAGGCACCTTCATCTGGGAGCCGCTCAATACCTGGGAAGCTATATTTGATAAGCAGGGCCAGGCCAACGACTTATTGCCGATTTACGACGAGATTAGCCAGAAATACCAGATTAAGTAAGATGCCTTATAAAGAGCGCGATATCACCAAGCAGTACTTCACCATCGGCGAGGTGGCCGAGCAATTTGGCGTGGCCACCTCGCTCATCCGCTTCTGGGAAACGGAGTTTGACGAGCTGCGCCCGCGCAAAAGCAAGAAAGGCAACCGGCTGTTTACCCAGGCCGACGTGGACACGTTTCGCACTATCTATCACTTGGTTAAGGAACGCGGCTATACCATCCCGGGGGCTCGCGAAATGCTGAAGCAGAAGGGCGGCCAGCTCAAGGATAAGATTGACGTGATTCAGTCTTTGGAGAAGGTGCGCGGATTTTTGCTGAGCTTGAAAAAAGAGATTGACGCGGCCGGGAAGGCGGAATAGCTTCGCAAAAAAATGGCTGTCATTGCGAGGAGGAACGACGAAGCAATCGCACCAGGACGCGCTGTTCGGATGCGATTGCTTCGTCGTTCCTCCTCGCAATGACAGGCGTTACTACTTCTCTTTAATTCTCAATAATGCCGACCGACGACCTCTACCACGAACTCGCCCTGACGCTGCTCCCCGGCATCGGCCCGCAGCTCACGCGGCAGCTGATGAGCTACGGCTCGTCGGCCAAAAACGTGTTTTTACTGCCGCCCAGCAAGCTACGGCGCATTCCCGGCGTAGGCGAGGCGACTATTAAAATCCTGACTGGCCCCGAGCGCGGCAAGGCGCTGGCTCAAGCTGAAACCAGCCTACGCAAGGCCGAGAAAGAGGGCGTAGAAATTCTATTTTACACCAGCAAAAAGTACCCCGCCCGCCTCAAACTCATTGCTGACGCGCCGGTGCTGCTCTACTACCAGGGCACGGCCGACCTGAACGCGCCCAAAGTGCTAGCCCTGGTGGGCACTCGCCAAGCCACCGAGTACGGCCGCGAGCAAACCGAGCGCTTGCTTAAGGGCGTACTATCGCACCAGCCACTCATTGTCAGCGGCTTGGCCTACGGCATTGATATCATGGCGCACCGGGCGGCCTTGCAGGAAGGGCTGGAGACGGTGGGCGTAATGGCTACCGGGCTCGATATTATTTACCCGGCCGCCCACCGCAAAACGGCCGAGAAAATGCGCGAGCAAGGCGGCCTGCTCACCGAGTTTCCGTTTGGTACCCAGCCCGACCGCTACAATTTTCCGCAACGCAACCGCATCATCGCGGGCCTGTCCGATGGCACGGTGGTAATCGAAGCCGCGGCCAAGGGCGGCGCGCTCATCACTGCCGAACTGGCTTTGAGCTACGACCGCGACGTGCTGGCCGTGCCCGGCCCGCTGGGCGCGCCCTCGTCCGAGGGCTGCAATGCACTCATTAAGAACAATAAAGCTGCCCTCTACCAGGAGCCCAAAGACCTGGAGCAACTACTGAATTGGGACGCCGCGCTGCACCTGCCGGGCAAGTTTCAGCCGCCGCCCTCCTACTCGGCCGCCGACTTCACGGCCGAGGAGTTTGCCATAATTACCGTGCTCATGGCTAGCAAAGAAGCCCAGATGGACGACCTGGCCTGGAAAGCGCAGCTACCCATTCACATGGTGGCCTCGCTGCTGCTGGGGCTGGAGTTTCGGGGCGTGGTGCGGGCGCTACCGGGCAAGAAGTTTGTGCTTATCTAAACCACGGATTCGGCGGATTTTTCGGATTGGTCGGATTTTGTGGACTGCCTTTTTGCCTGGTATACACTTGGTAAGCAGGTGCAAGCATTGCCGAATTGTTGACTACTCGCATTATCCTGTATGAGTCAATCTAAACAGCTTTTTACCGGGCTACTGGTCGCCGCGCTGCTTGGCACGGCAGGTTACGCTTATTACTGGGCACAGGCGCGGCAGTCGGCTACGCTGGCCCGCATTACAGCGTTGGAAACCCGCTTGATGGCTAGCAACCAGCAGCGAGCGAGGGCGGCGAACCAAACTATATTCAGCCTGGGCGAAATAGTGAGCAAAAACCATAATCAAGCCCATGATATGGCCGTGTTTCAGCAGGCACAGCAAATTCAGGACAGCACCCAACTGTTGCTGGCTAAGCTGCATCAGCTTCGGCAATTGTGGCAAAGCACTGCTAACAAGCCAGAAACGGGCACGCTACCCGCGCAGGTTGACCGATATGCAAGTTTCATCCAGCAGTTCGTACTCGAAATGCCGTCGCTGACCAAGTCTTCCGCCCAAACGGCTACTGTTGGTTGGCTAGGCGAGTTTGATATGGCAACTGAACCTCAGCCCGCTAGGCTAGCCCAACTCACCAAGCTAGAAACACAGGTACGGCAGGAAGCAGTGGAAGCCCTTGAATCACAGGCGAGGAAGGTAGGGTCTGAGTGTATTTGCTTCGATAAAATTGCAGCCTTCGCCATGCCGACCTCCGAAACCGTAGCTCCCGGTGCCCTGTACGAAGCACAACTGGTGCTGATGAAGGCCGCCTCGAGCCTGCGCCCCACTATGAGCGCTGACGAACAAGCCTTGTTGGTCGACCCTGCGGGGCAGGGGCTGGTGCGGCTGCGGGTTCCCCGGCTACGCCCCGGCCAGCCCGATACCGTGCGGGCGCAGTGGCACGGCCTCGTGCGGCTGCGAGGCCATACCGCCGATACGATGTTGGCGGTCACGGTGCCTTATTTTATTGTAAAAGCTGCCCATCCATAATGCGCCTTACCGTCCGACTGCTGGTGCTTTTGCTGCTAGGGATAGGTGCCTGGGTAGGGCTGCGCTACTACCACCAGCAAAGCCGGCTGCACACGCAGCTAGCTGAGCTTACAGCGGTGCTCAACTCCGAAAATGAGAAGCTGGCGCGCAGCGCTGAGTATTCCATCAAGGGCATTGAGGCAAACGTAGCTAGGAACCATAACCGGACCACTGATGTGACCGTGCTGCGCGGAGCCGAAGAAGTACTGCTCAGAACAAAGCAGTTAACAGATACCCTGCGGGCCGCTGGTAACCGCCTGCGCCTCGCCACGGGAAATGCCGCCGCGCCATCGCTTCTGCGACGCCCGCAGGCGCAGGCCGGGGCTGCTCAGCGGGCCATTCGGCAGCACGTAGCAGCTTGTTTGGATACGCTTTATCGGATTGCGCCAACTGCAGCAGCCCGGCTCGCCGGGCCGGCTTTCACTGAAGACACGCCCGTGGTGGAGGCTCTGGCTGACCTTAGCCAGCTAGAAAGCCGAGCGCTGGCTTACCAAACCCATTCGCTAAAGGGCTTGGCTGGAATGGTAAGTAACACTACGTTGAAACCGCATCTGCAAGCAACGGCTATTGCCGAATCAAATACCGTAGCTCCCAGTGGCACTTACCGTGCCCGGCTGCTGGTGCTTGCCAGCCTCGCCCCGGCGCAGGCGCCCCTATCTATGACTTGCAACGGCCAGCCCGTACCCGTTGGACCTACCGGCATTGGGTTAGTTCGTTTCCGCGCCCCCACCCGCCCCGGCCCCGCCACCTGGACGGGCACCATCCGCATCAATCAAAACGGGCGCGATACCACGTTTAAGGTCGTAGTGCCCTACCGCGTGGCCCGCCGCTAGCTGTCTATGCTGCTTTTCAACAACGACCTGCTGCCTACTGCCGCCCTGCCGCTCCCCAACCGGGGCCTGGCTTTTAGCGATGGCTTTTTTGAAACGCTGATTTTCAGCGACAACCAGCTGCACCTGGTGGCCGGCCACGCTGCCCGCATGCAGCGGGCCGCCGCCGCGCTCTACCTCACGCTGCCCGCGCCGCTCGCCACGGCCGAAGCCTTGGCCGCCACCCTCGCCCGCCTCGCCGCGGCCAACCACCTGCCCACCGCCCGGCTGCGCGTGCAGCTATGGCGCAGCGGCGGCGGCCGCTACACCCCCACCACGAATGCCACCGAGTGGCTGGCCACCGCCGAGCCCTTTGTGCCCGACGACTCGCCCACCGCGCTGGCCGATTTTGCCCGGCAAACCCACTCCATGTACTCACCGCTCAGCTTTTGCAAGGGGCCGCAGGCGTGGCTCTACGTGCGGGCTGCGCACGAACGGCAGCAGCGCGGGCTCGATGAGATTATTTTACTCGATGCAACTGGGCACGTAGCCGAGGCGGGGGCAGCGGCTATTTTCTGGCTGAAAGCCGGTGTACTCTACACACCTGCGCTGACCTGCGGCTGCGTGGCCGGTGTGCGCCGGGCCGAGGTATTGCGGCGCGCCCAGGCGCAGGGTATCGAGTGCCGGGAAGGGCTTTTTGCGGCGGCAGATGTAGTGGTGGCCGACGCCATTTTTACGGCCAATGTGGCAGCTCTGCGGGCAGTGCGGCAAGTCGGCCCAGTGAAGTTTGCGGAGCCAGAGCCGGCTTTGCTCGCTAGCCTACGGGTGTAAGTTAGTATTGAAATTATACAATTAACTTATTCACCCACAAGCTGAAGGCTATGCTATGAATTATTCAATCTGGTAGCTGGCCGAAACCGTCACGGTGTCAGTCTTCACCTTCGCTACCTGAAAGCGAGCGGCCCAAAAAATGCGTAATGTTTCGGCTTCGAGGGCGGCCGTGGCAGCCGACATGGCGGCGGGGGTCGGCGTTGCCACCAGCCGCGAAGCCACCTGGCGGCCCACTACCTGCGCACCATTCACCCGCCCATTGGGCCCCACAGTCAGCCGCACAAATATGCGCCCCACCATGCCGGCCTCAATAGCTGGCTTAGGGTACTTAAGATACTGGCTCATAAAGCGATAAAAATCGCTGGCGCGGGTGCGGCCATTCACGTCATCGTGCCAGAAGCGGGGCAAAATGGGCGACACCACCGCATCGGGGCGTGGCGCGGGCGGCGGTAGCTTATGCGGAAACGTAATAAGGTGCCCCGGCGCGGCGTAGAGGCCATCGCCGCTTTGGGCACGGGCGGGCCGCCCGGCTGCTACACAACCTATTACTAGTGCTACGACGTACCAAATTTGCCTCATGCTGGGCCTTATACGGCCGCCAAGGCCACAGGGCTGCTATCACCCGCAATTATTATGCCGCCTGGGCTGCCGGGTTAACTACTTCCTTCTCACTGGGCTCGTAGCGGGCCTGGTGGGCCTGGTTTACTACTTGCAGGCGCTGCCAGTGCGGGTAGTGCTCGCTCAGGTCAGATTCAGTCACTTGGTTGCTGGCCAGGATGACGGCCCGTGGGCCATGACCCAAGTGCAGGGCGCTCAACGTAATGAGTGACCGGTGCAGCGTAGAGAGCAGGGAAATACTCACGGCAAAGAGTGGGAAAGGATGCTCGTTGGTAGGCGCAATTCAGATGCCAACTCTGTAGCAACTATGTAGTAGTACGAAACCTAGACAGTTATGATACACGGGAGCGTTCTATTTTGGGATAGATAAATCCCATTTACAGAAAAACATGCTGCTATACTGCCACTGGAGCCTTTATAGCAGGCCAAGAGTCATAGTTTTCCAGCTTAAAATCTTCGAATTTAAATTCGAAGATGTCTTGCACCGCTGGGTTGAGGTGCATTTGGGGCAAGGGGCGCGGGGCCCGCGTAAGTTGTTCGCGGGCTTGCGCCAAGTGGTTGCTGTACAAGTGCGTATCGCCGCCCGTCCATATAAATTCGCCGGGCTGCAAGCCCGTCACCTGTGCCACCATAAGCGTGAGCAGCGCATAGCTGGCAATATTGAACGGCACGCCCAAAAACACGTCGGCCGAGCGCTGGTAGAGCTGGCAGGAGAGCTTGCCATCGGCCACGTAGAACTGAAACAGGGCGTGGCAGGCGGGCAGCTTCATGCTGGGCAAGTCGGCCACGTTCCAAGCCGAAACGACCATGCGGCGCGAGTCGGGCTGGGTTTTTAATTGCTGGATAATCTGCGAAATCTGGTCGATGTGGCCGCCGTGGCCATCGGGCCAGCTGCGCCACTGGTAGCCATACACGGGGCCGAGGTTGCCGTTGGCATCTGCCCACTCATCCCAGATTTTCACGCCGTGCTCTTTGAGGTAGGCAATGTTGGTGTCGCCCTGCAAAAACCACAGTAGCTCGTAGATGATACTCTTGAGGTGCACCTTCTTGGTGGTGACGAGCGGGAAACCCTCGGCCAAATCGAAGCGCATTTGGGGGCCGAAAATCGACAGCGTACCGGTGCCGGTGCGGTCGGTTTTCTGGTTGCCGTGGTCGAGTATTTGCTGGAGGAGGGCTTGGTATTGGCGCATGGGGTGGCAAATTTACTCAGCTACCCGCAGGAAGCACCGTTTGCCAGGCGTCGGTTTCGGCGTAGTGCTTCACCACGGCCCCGCGCTGCACCAGAAAGCGGCGCAGGTACTCGCTCAGCACCAGTGCGTCGGCGATTTTTCCTAGAAAACCCAACGGCGACGCAAACTCAAAAACATCGCGCATAACGGTAAACGCGCCTTCCTGCTCGAAGTAGTGCGCGTGCCGCATGGCTTTGAAAGCGCCGCGCTGCATCTCATCGCAGAAATAAACCGGGGCCTGGTATTCGGTGATTTTGCTGGTTAGCGTTTGCCAGATGCCGAAGTGCCGCGCCCGAAACGTGACAGAATCGCCCAGGTGCAGCAGGCCGTTGCGCACGCCGCCCACGATTTGCTCCTGCGTTTGGCTGGCCGAAACGGCGTGCAAATCCACGCTTAGCGCCAACTGAAAACAGCGCGCCTGCGGAGCCTCAATGCGAGTAAGCACTTCAATACTAGCCATCAGTAAGCTTTGCGAAGCGTGGGTTTGAGTTGATAGGATACCTCGGCCCGAGTGCTACCACCAGCGCCGCGCTTCTACCGATGCTAACCTCACACAAAATTCGGGCATTGCCTCAAATACGCCCGCAAACCCTAACCAGAAGTCTAAAGTGGAGGTTTAACAGGTGGAAACTTGCTTTTCCATTTCCTTATTTCCACCCTCTCAGTTCACCAATCTTATGGGTATCACCCTCGCCCAAGCCCAAGCTGCCATTCAGGCGGCCCACCAAAAATGCCTCGACATGGGCGTTAAAATGAACATCGCCATCGTCGATGCCGGAGCCAACCTCACGGCTTTCGCCCGCATGGACGGTGCGTGGCTCGGCTCGCTCGATATTTCTATTAAGAAGGCGAAAACGGCCCGTTTTTTCGACATGCCGACCGGCGACCTTGGGCAGGCTTCGCAGCCCGGCGGCCCGCTATTCAACATTGAAGTGTCGAACGGTGGCCTTATTACCTTCCCCGGCGGCCTGCCGATAAAAGACGGTAGCGGCACCGTTATCGGGGCCATTGGTGTGTCGGGCAGCACCGTGGAAGACGACCACGCCGTGGCCCTGGCCGGCCAGCAGGCCATCGAGGGCAAATAGTCCCCGCGCTTACCTAACTCACTCTCTCTTAAACCAAACCTGTTTATGGCTAGCAACAGAGGCGTTGTATACTTGGAACCCGGCAAAGTCGAGGTGCAGAATATTGCTTTTCCCGAACTGAAAAACCCAAAGGGTAAAACCATCACCCACGGGGTTATTCTGAAGGTAGTGTCCACCAATATTTGCGGCTCCGACCAGCACATGGTGCGCGGCCGCACTACGGCGCCTTCGGGGCTGGTGCTGGGTCACGAAATAACGGGCGAGGTTATCGAAATCGGAGCCGATGTGGAGTTTTTGAAGATAGGTGACCTCGTGTCGGTGCCCTTCAACGTGGCTTGCGGGCGCTGCCGCACTTGCCGTGAGCAGCAAACCGGCATCTGCCTAACTGTGAACGAAGGCCGCGCCGGCGGAGCCTACGGCTACGTGGACATGGGCGGCTGGGTCGGTGGCCAGGCCGAGTACGTGATGGTGCCCTACGCCGATTTTAACCTCCTGAAATTTCCGAACAAGGACCAGGCGATGGAAAAAATCCGCGACCTGACCATGCTGAGCGACATTTTCCCGACTGGCTTTCACGGGGCCGTGAAGGCCGGCGTGGGGCCGGGCACCACGGTGTACGTGGCTGGCGCGGGCCCAGTGGGCTTGGCGGCGGCCGCCTCGGCACAGCTGCTGGGCGCGGCCGTGGTGATTGTGGGCGACATGAACCTAGCTCGCTTGGCCCACGCTCGCTCCTTCGGCTGCGAAACGGTGGACCTGAACCAGGATGCCAGCCTGGCCGACCAGATTACCCAGATTTTGGGTGTGCCCGAGGTCGATTGCGCCATCGACTGCGTGGGCTTTGAGGCCAGCGGCCACGGCACCCAGGCCAAAACCGAAGTGCCCGCCGCCGTGCTCAACTCGCTCATGGAAATTGCCCGCGCGGGCGGCTCCATCGGCATCCCTGGCCTGTACGTGACGGCCGACCCCGGCGCGGAAGACAAGGCCGCCAAAACCGGCAACCTGTCTATCCGCTTCGGCCTGGGCTGGGCCAAGAGCCACTCCTTCCACACCGGCCAAACACCCGTGCTGAGCTACAACCGCCAGCTCATGCAGGCTATTCTCTACGATAAAGTTCAGATTGCCAAAGCCGTGAATGTGGAAGTAATTTCTCTCGACGATGCCCCCAAAGGCTACGCCGAATTCGACAGTGGCGTGGCCAAGAAATTCGTCATCAACCCGCACAACCTGATTCCGGCCTAGCGCCTGCTTGGGCTTAACGCAAAAATGGCCGGACTCTCTGCGGAGGGTCCGGCCATTTTTATATGTACAACACGCGCTGCTGAAACCCGTCGGCCAGAATTTTGGGGAAAGCAACTGGTTCAATGCCTGACGTTTATAATTTGGTCGGCAAGCGTGGCAAAGACGATTCCGCCAATTATCAGAAAGCCGCTGACTATGCACAGCAGAATACCAAATATCCCGTAAATGGCCGGTTTGGTCTTGCGCACCTGCACCACAAAGGTGCCTGGGTCGATGGGCTGGCCGGTGAAGAAGCGCATCACCGCGCCCGATACCGCGGGCACCTTGGGTAGCTCGCCGGTATCCAGGGTATAGCTGCCGGCCGAGGCCGAAAACGAGAAAACCTTCATCCGAAATCCGTCGCTGTCGCTGGCCTGCATGCGGCCGATGGTGGCGTCTAAGGGCACTAAGAGCCGGGTAGAATTTTCCCAGACAGTCGGCTGAAACCCCTCAATAGATAACACCTGCGACTTGCTGCCCCGCAGCCAGATGACATACAAACCCTCCTCAGGAATCGCCAGGCCAACCAGCTTTTGGGCCAGCTTGGCCTCGGCAATGAAAGCGCCAAAGAAGCTGGCACCTATCAGCTTGATGGCTTTTATCAACAAGTAAATGCCAAGCGGGATGAGGGCGATAAACGCCAAACGAGCCAGGAGAACCATTGGAGTAAAGCGAGTTTGCTGCTTCCAAATACAAAACGCCCTAATCTTTTGCAAGATTAGGGCGTTCCAAATATATAACAGTTACGCTATTCTACATCGACTTCGTAGCGGGCTTGGCAGCAGCCGTGGCGGGGGTAGCGGCTTTAGCGGCGGCCATTTTGGCGCGGCAGCAGGCGGGCATGCCTTCCATGCTGGCGCCGGCGGTCATGCCTTTTTCGCACTTGGCGGCGGCAACGCCGGTGCAATGGTCGGCTTTCTTGCCTTTGGCGGCGGGCTTATCGCCATCGTGGGCGAAAGCGGTGGCAGCCGAAACCAACAGTGCGAAGGCGAGCAGAGACTTTTTCATCGGAAACAAAGCTAAAATTGAACAGTTGAAGCTGATTGCAGCTTCTAAAGTACGGACTTTTTTTAGAACTGCTGGCATGAATCGTTAATGAATTTTTGCCAGTCTGTTTCGCCCTGCTCATTCGCGGACTCGCCGAGCCCACGATACATTGCTTATGCCTCTTCGTCGCCTTGCGCACCTCACGCTGCTGGTGCTGGCCCTGCTCACGGGGCTGGCCGGCTACTACGCCAGCCAGTTGCGGTTCAACTACAATTTCAACGACTTTTACCCGGCCGGCGACCCCGACCTGGAGTATTTTCAGGGTTACACCCAGCGCTTTGGCAACGACAACGACTACCTCTTGCTGGGCCTCGAAGCCCCGGCCGGGCAAACTGTTTTTGCGCCCGCTTTCCTGGCCCAGGTCGATAGCCTCACGCGGCTGGCGCGGCACCTGCCGCATGTCGTCAGCGTCACCTCCCCCACCACGCTCAGCAACCCGGTAGTGGAGGGGCTTGGCTTTTACAACCTGCCCTACCTGCACCCCACCGAGCCCGCCCGCCGGGCCCAGGACTCGACCCTGATTTTCCGCACGCCGGGCTTGGTGGGCAATGTATTCAGCCGCGATGCGCGGGCGGTGGCGCTGGTCTTTCAGCTCACGCCCGACCTCAAAAAGCCGCCTGGCGACTCACTATTGGCTGCTCTGCACCAGCGCCTAGGGCAGGTAGGGCTGCCCGCCGAGCGGGCGCACTTTGCGGGGCGGTTGGTGGCGCAGTCGGTGTTTGTAGATAGGCTGCAATGGGAGCTGGTGGTGTTTATGTCGCTTTCGGTGCTGCTCGTGACGGGGCTGCTCTGGCTCACGTTCCGCACGTGGTGGGGCGTGCTGCTGCCGCTGGTGGTGGTGCTTGGGGCTATACTCTGGGGCCTGGGCGTGATGGGCGCGGCCGGCGTAAGCATCGACCTGATGACGGCCCTACTGCCGCTGATGCTGTTTGTGGTGGGCATGTCGGATACCATCCACATTATCAGCCGCTATGTGAGCGAGCTGGGCTACGGCGCGGGCAAAAAAGACGCGCTGCGCATTACGATTAAGGAGTCAGGCTTTGGCTCGGGGCTGTCGGCGCTTACTACCAGCATCGGCTTTTTTACGCTGATGACCAGCACCATCCGGCCCATTCACAACTTTGGGCTGTTCACAGGCGTTGCGGTGCTGCTGGCCTTTTTTCTGAGCTTCACGCTGCTGCCGGCCATGCTGGTGCTACTCAATAAGCCCGCCCTGCGCGAGCCCCGCCAGCACGGCCACGACTGGGACGGCGTACTCGGCCGCCTCTTTACGGGTGTGTTGCGCCGCCGCCGCCTCATTTATACCCTGAGTGGGCTGGTGCTGGCGGCCAGCATTGGGCTAGCCACGCGGGTGCACATCAACTCGTCGCTGCTCGATGACTTGTCGAAAAACGACCCCGTACGCAAGGATTTTGCTTTTTTCGATGCGCAGTTCGCGGGCGTGCGGCCATTTGAGCTAGAGCTGAGGCCGGTGGGCCAGCGCACGATTTACGACCCGGCCGTGCTGCGCGAGATTGAGCAGGTAGAAGGCTACCTGACTACTACGTATGGCCTGCAATTCCAGGCCTCGCCGGCCACCCTGGTGAAGTCGGTGCGCAAGGCGCTGCACGGTGGCGACCTGGCCGAATACCGCCTGCCCGCCGACTCTACTGAGCTGGGCCAGTTGCGAAGCCGGCTGCGGCTGTTTCGCAAGCGGCCCGAGTTTCGGGCGCTGGCCTTGCCCGATGGCTCGGCCGGCCGCCTCACCGGGCGCATGGCCGACGTGGGCAGCATTCGGGCCGATGCCCTGAATAGCAAATTGCGCCACTACCTGCGCACCCAGCTCGATACCACGGTGCTGCGCACCCGCCTCACGGGCTCGTCCAACCTTATTGACAAAAACAACGAGAACCTGACGCTGAACATGATACAGGGCATGGCCATCGACGTGGCAATGGTTACCATTATCGTGCTGCTGCTGTTTCGCTCGTGGCGCATGACGGTGGTGGTGCTCATTCCCAATCTGCTGCCCATTCTGGTAGTGGCGGGCGTGATGGGCCTGGCCGGCGTGAATATGAAGGTGAGCACGAGCATCATCTTTACCATCGCCTTCGGCATCGCGGTAGATGATACCATTCACTTTATCAGTAAGTTGCGCCTGACCCTGGGGCACGAGCCCAATGTCTTCAAGGCCGTGCGGCGCACCTATTTGCTGGCGGGCAAGGCCGTGATTGTCACTTCCTTAATACTGGTGGGTGGCTTCTGCACGCTGCTTTTTTCATCGTTTGACGGCACCTTTTACGTGGGGCTGCTCATCGGGCTGACGCTACTATTTGGCGTGGTGGCTGAGCTTACCCTGTTGCCGCTGCTGATACTGGGCGTGTATGGCCAAAAGCAACGAAGGAAGGCGGCCGCAGTTTTGCCGGAATCGTCGGCTGTATAACCCCATCCCCGACCCCTCCCCAAAAGGGAGGGGAGCCTAAGGATATAACTAGAGAGAAAGTCTTAACGTATCTCCTTAATAAATAGCCTTCTGCAATATGCAGAAGGCTATTTTGCTTTTGACGCCAATCGCAAAAATATCCATTAGGCTCCCCTCCCTTTTGGGGAGGGGCTGGGGGTGGGGTTATACAGGTGGCAAGCTTTGTAGCTTTTAATATTTTTAGCAATTCACAAAAATTATTTTTAGCAAAACTAATTTAATTAGTAAAAGTATAAGCTCCGGACTGCACCTTTGCAGTGGGGAAGCGGCTGCCTCCCCAGCTACCAACCCTTTCTGAGCTATGTCGGAAACAACCCTCACTCCTACCCAACCTTCGGCCCTGACTACCGGGGCCGAAGGCCAGGCCCTCCAACTCGCAGCCTACGCCGAAAATGCGCCGGCGAGCGGTGCGGCCTGCTTTTTCCAAGGCCAGCTACGCGACTCCTGGCTAACCGCCCGCGGGCTAACCACGTTAGCTAAAGTAGTAGCCTCGCGGTTCGTGCCGCAGAGCGCCGCCCTGCGCGACCCCATCGTGACGGCCGGCGCGGGGCAGCTGCGCTTCGAAGCCTTCTCGTCGTGCAATGGCGTGTATGCCCGGCTCGACCTGGGGCCGGCCGCGCTGGAAGGCGAGTTTGTGCAAAGCGGCACCACCAACGTCGATTTCAACGAGCCGATGGTGAATGCCCTCAGCCGCATTGGCCGCGCCGAGCCGGTGCGCCTGCGCGTGGGCCAGCAGGAAGTGACGCTGGAGCGCGCCGCCGGCCGCGTAACGGAGCGCAAAGTGGCCCTGCCCGAGCGCTGGATTAAGGGCCTGACCGCCGCCCAGGGCTACCTCTCCCAAATGGAGGAGAAGCTGCGCCTCAACCGCGCCCAGGCCACTCAGCTGCTGCAAAGCCTGCCATCGGGCACGGCCAAGGGCGCTATTCACCTGGTGCTGCGCGGGGCGCGGCTCAGCTTTTCGCCGGTGGGCGGGCCGGGCGCGGTGCGGGTGGGCGGCGCGCATCGGCTGCGCCTACTCGATGGCCTGCTACCGCTAACCCAGGCCGGGCGGCTGTATGCCACGCCCGATGGCCAGGCCTCGGCCGTGGTGCTGGAGTTGGGCGGCGGGCACGAATTTTTGCTGGCCTTGTCGGCCGAAGTAAACCGGGGCTTTTCGGGCGAGGGCACGCAGCTCGGGGCCATGCTCGACGAGCTGCCGGCCGAGTGGCTGGCGGGGGCCAACAACCTGTTTCAGGGCAATGAAACCTTCAACCCTACTCTTTTCGGGCTGACGCACGACCTCGCGCCAGCCACCGTGGAGCGGCTCTGCGCCAGCCTCTCGGCGATGGGCTTGCTGGGCTTCGACCTCAGCGCCAACCAGTATTTCTATCGCCGCCTGCCCTTCAAAACCGACCGCATTCTGCGCCTGAATCCGCGCCTCAAAAACGCCCGCACCTTGCTTGCTAACCCCGACGATGTGCAGCTGGTGAGTCTCGGGGCCGGGGGCCGCACCGAGGCCCGCGTGCGCGGCACCGACGTGTGGCACACCGTGCTGGTGGGAGGCCCCGAGCCGCCGCGCTGCACCTGCCAGTGGTACAGCAGCCACCAGGGCGAGCGCGGAGTGTGCAAGCATGTGCTGGCGGCGCAGCTACAGTTTGAGGCCAAGCAGGCCGCTTAATAAGAGGAAGTTATAATTTTATTAAAGCTATTGCCATGACTAAAGTGGAGGTTTTCGAGCGAATCATTCGTCAGCACACGCGGGCCGAGCTGGTGCCCTTCCTGCTGCAACTCGCCAAGGAGGATATTGTACCTATTCGGCAGAAAATCAAAGAGCTACAGCGCGAGCTGAACCTCTTTATCGAAACTAAGCCTGACTCGTGGGGCCGCGCCATTACGCCGCAGCAGGATAGCATGCTGTTCTTGGCAAGTATGCGGACGTACTCGCGCAAGGAGGCCATGAGCAATGCCCTGTCTATTTGGAGCTTGCGGGCGGCCATTCAAAACCATCCCGTCGATTTTTGGCAAGTGCTGGAATGTGCTCGCCCCGCCTGGCTGGCCGATTGGCTGCTGCTGCGCTCGGAGGCCAATACCTGGGCGGTGGTCGAATACTCCGTGCTGCGCGAGCTGGAGCAGCGCGGCTTTATCGAGTTTCAGCCCCGGCTTTTTGCGCTGGCCGTGCCGGGGCTGCTGAGCGAGCTGGGTGAAGAATTGAATAAATTGGAAACCCAGCCCAGCAATGCCCTGGTGGTTATCGCCGAGCGAATAATCCAGGATAAAATCTTTCTGGAAAGAGACTTACCGTTGGCCTTTGACTTTGTCACCAGCATTGATGGAACACGGGCGCATGTGCAAAAAGCCCGACCTGCCAATTGGCGCAATTTCCTTCCTTCTCGCTTCAGTTGGGAGCAGTGGAACGAGCAGAATCCCGTCCAAATCGTGACCTGGCAGCAGGTGCTGCTGCACCTGGTCGAAACGGGCCACCTCGAACGGGCTACCCTGCTCACGCGCTGCGTGCTGGCCTTGCGCCGCGACTTTCGCCGCTCGCTGCTGACGTGGTTTAAGGAGCTGTTTATAAGCTTAAAGCCCACCACGACCGAGCGCCTAGCGCGGCAGGCCGATTTGGTAGAGCTGCTGGCGCATCCGCTGCCGCTGGTGGTGAACTTTGCCATCGAGCAACTCAAAAACGTGTGGCTGGAGCCAGGTTTCGACCTGGCTCCCTTGCTGCTGTACGCCGACAACCTGCTCACGCGGCCCGACCTAAAAACCGGCCTCAAAACCCTGCTGAGTGGCCTTACCAAGCTGCCCCGGCAAAATGCAACCCACGCGCCGACCGTGGCGCGCCTGCTCGCCGCCGCGCTGGCCCACACCGATAGCGCCGTGCAAGAGCGTGCTGCCAAGGGGCTAGCCGGCCTATTACAAGCCAAGAAACCGCTATTTTCGATTGAGGAACAAGCAGATACCTTGCTAGCCATCAACAACCAAGCTGAGTTGCTGGCGGCCCCTGCGCGCACGGTGCTGGCTCCCTGGCTGGCGATGCCACCGGCGACGGCTGCGCCTGGCAGTTGCTACGCGCCCATTGGTCAGTTTGTGCCGGAAATCTCGGCCGATACGGCCATTTCGCCGGTGGCCGACTGGCACGAGCTGCTGTTTCTAACGGGCGAACTCTTGCACTACGATGCCCCCGGCGCGCAGGAGCGCTGGCTCGATGGCCTGCTGCGGCTGCAAGGGCAGCTGCCCGCCGGCTACGCCGAGCAGCTGCGCCCCTACTTGGTGCAGGTGCTGCCACAGCTCAAGCACAAGCCCGTGGCGCAGGCCGAAACCATCCTGGCCGAAGCCCATTTTAGCGGTTACTGGGGCCTTTGGCAGGCGCTGCTGCTGAGCTGGGCGCAGGGCTTTCGCGCAGTGCGCGTGCCCGATGTGCAAGTGCAAGCCGACCACGATACCTCAGACCCGCTGGTGCTGGTAGAGCGACTGCGCCTGGCCGCCGCCGAGCGGCAGCTGCACCAGCGCACCGGGCTGCCCTTGCTTAGCACGCCCACCCACGCGCCGTATTGGATTGCGCCCGACCAGCTAGTGCAGAAGCTATTACGCTATGAGGCCGCGCAGCAAGCGCCCGACCCGGCCGACCTGGCCGTGGCGCTGGCCCGCACGGCCTACGCCGCTGCCTTGCCCGCTACGCTGGCTTTGCTGGCCCAGCTTCAGCACCAAGGCTTGCGCGAATTACTGAGCTGGTTCTTCTCGGCGGATGATGCCGCGCCCTTGACTTTGCCCATTCGCAAATCGGTATTGCAGCAGGTGGCGGCGCGCCTGCGCACGCTGCTGCCCGGCGACGTGGCAGCCGACGAAACGCTGACCGAGGCCGTGCCCCTGCTATGGGCCGTGGCCGCCCGCACCAAGTTTCCCGAGCGGGATTTTGCGGCGGGCGCCGCGCTGGCGGACCCTGACTATCCGGGAGTGTTGCGGCCCTGGGTGCCGGCGTGGGAATTGGAAACGAAAACCACCAAGCACGTAGAATACTGGAAGCCCGGCAAGCCCGAAACCACCCACCGCACGGTGCAGCTCACGTTTTCGAGCCAGTACACCAGCCAGATGCCTTCGGCGCTGCTGCTGTACTCGCAGCACGCGCACTTTCGGGGTATGGGCCAAAGCCATTGGCAGTTGCAATCGGCCACCCGGTCGCTCGCTTCGCTGCTGCCGCACAATCCGGCCGTGCTGCACTGGCACGTGGTGCGCTCGGCCACCTGGACCGACAAGCTCGAAACCACGGAGCGCGACATTGTACTGGCCGCCCTGGACACGCTGCTGGAGGCCGGGCCAGTATTTGCCGAATCAACCACGTTGTTACTGGCTACCAGCCTCTTGCACCACGCCCCCAGCTGCCGGGCGCTGGCGCTCGAAGTGCTGCTCAGCGCCAGCGGTACGGGCCGCCTCCAGCCAGCGGCGCTAGGCCACCTACTCGGCCGCCTGCTGGCCGCCGAGTACGCGCCCCTAGCCCGCCTCGCCGACCTGCTGCCCCAAGCGCTGGCCGTTTCGCCCGCAACCGATGATGCCCTGCGCCAAGTCCTCGACGCGCTGCTGCCCGAGCTACCCGCAGCCCCGCCGCGCAGCCTCCGCAAACTGCTGGAACTGTATGCTGACTTAACTGCCCGCACCGGCCAGTCGGTACCCACGGCCGTGCAAGCTCGCTTGCGTGCGTGGCAGGTTGCCGCCAGCCTTAAAAAGCTTTCCGATAGCTTGTTGATTTATACTAGTGTTTAGCTACTTTTTAAGTACTACTTATGACTCAGCGGCGCGGCCGGTGTTTTCCGGCCCTTCGAGAGCAATGCTATGCTGGTCATTACCCTCAGCAAAGCCCTGCTGCTGGACGACAACAAGATTACCGACAGCACCATCGTGCGGCAGCTGAAACGGTAGCATCAGGCTTCAACCCAACAAAAAAGCCCGGCTAACGCCGGGCTTTTTTTATTTAATAAAGAAGGCTTAGATATTGACTTTCACCAGTTTCATGCCTACTTTTTTCTCTTTCTTGAGATAGTCCACCATCATCAGGTAGCCGGGTTTGGCCGGGTACAGGTACGAGGCGGTAGCGCTGCTAGTCATGTCGATTTTATCGACCTTAAACTGGCCGTTGTCGCCGAAGGCCACATTGCCGATAATGCGCTTGGTTTTCTCGCCTTTCTCCTTGTCGTAGTTGATATACACGGCGTTGAACTGCGAGTTGGCGTCGTTCTTCTGCATAAACTGGTAGTCGAACTGCCCGGTGGCCTTGAGGTACATGCCCATCAAACCCGCTCCGCCAATGCCCGGTAGCATCGCCTGCGACTCATCTTTGGGATAAAACTTCACATCGGTGAGCTTGTAGCTAGGGTCGAGGGCAAACACCATCATGTTGGCAATCTTGCCTTTCTGTACGCCAGCGCCACCCCCCATCATCGCCATGGCAATGCCTACGCCGTCGGCCACCACCTTATATTGCTCAGCCACAATGTAGGTCTTGCCGTTGGCCCCGCGCACGATAGATTGGGCGTAGTTTACGTAGCCCGCTTCCAGGCTGGGGAGAGCTTCGGCGGGCATGGCAGCCCGCACTTCGTTGTGCCAGCCGTAGTTTTTGGCTACAGTTGGCTGGCCGCTTTCGCTGAAGCGCTTGAGGTAGAAGCCCTCACTTTTGTTCACATACGGCTTGTCATTCAGCTTATAAAACTCGCCCATCGCTATAAACTCGCGCTTGGCTGGGTCGAAGGTGAACGAACTGAGCGAGAGCTGTTCGGTCTTGCTGGTTTCTACCGGCAAGTCCATGATTTTTTTGCCCGTCACCGCGTCAATCACCACCATGTACGACTCTGCCTTTTTCGACAGCATACCCGACTTCCGCATCATGGTGGCCAGGATGTACTTATCGGTGGCTTCGGTGATGTTAATGGCCTCATACTCCTTCGACTTGGGGTCCGAAGCCAGCGTCCACTTGAGGTTCATCTGGTTGTCGTACATCTGGAGGGCGTAGCCCTTCATCATGCCCTCGTAGCTGTTGCGCACAAAGCCATAGCCCGGCACCGGAAACAGCTCCATGTCGCTGAAGGCCTGCTCTTCGGCGCCGCTGGATTTCTGCTGGAAGGACTGCTGAATTTTCATCTTGTCCATCTTGCTGAGGTCTCCAATCACCTTGCTACCCAGCTTTTTGAGGCTGGTATCGTAGGTTTCGATTTCCAGACTATTGTCCTTCAGGTTATAGAAGTACAAGCCGAAGGCCGAGCCGTTAAACGAGTTGGCCAGCAGGTAGTACCGGCCCGAAGGCTTCTGCACGGTGATGTTGCTGACCTTGGCCAGGTCCTGGTCGTAGAAGTCGAGCAGGTAGTTATCGTTCTTCCTATCAGCCTTGTCGCCCTTGGCATACATGATGTAGCCTTTGACTTCATTGCCGGCGTAAATCGGCGAAATGGCCGAGCGATAGATGCGCGCAACGCCATCCAGGGTTTGGGTTTGGGCATGTGCGCCCAGGCCCGGCAGGGCCAGCAGGCCCGCCAGTAGCATACGTTTAGAAAACATGCAAGTAGAGGTGTATGAAATAAAGTAAGGGATTAAGGGGGCTATTTTTTGGCCGTACTGGCCTGTTTTTGAGTGAAAAGCAGCTTCGCAAACTTGCCTTTCTGGTAGGTTTTCAGGTATTGCTGGCGCAGGTCGGTCGTGGCGGGTTCCTCGGCCAGGGTGGCGGCGGCGTAGCGGGCGGCCAGGGCGTACTCATCGGCGGCGGGGGCCGGGGCTATCTGCTGGGCAAAGCAGGCGGTAAGCTTTTTATAATCTTCAGCTTTCCAAGCATAAAGCGCGGTAAGCAGCTGATTGAAATTCTCGGGGTTGTGCTTCGACACGTTGCTCACCACTTCCATAAAGCGGTGGTCCACCAGGTGCTCGCGCAGCTCGTAGAGGCTCAGCGTCACCACCGAGCGCAGGTAGGCGCTCTGGGGCTGGGTTGGCAGCAGCTGCAAGGCCTCAAACAAGGCGTGGTCGTAGCAGTCGTAGTCGAACCAGCTTTGCACCACTTCGAGTCGGCTTAGGGCTACCACGTGGGCCCACTCGGGCGTGGGTGCGGCAGTGGGCGGGCCGTCGGCCACCTGGCCCTGGGCCAGCTCGCGCACAAAGCGCATGCGCTTGGCGCAGTCGGGGTGCGATTTCAGGGTATCGCTGGTTTCCAGCTCAACTGTGGCCTTGGCGCCCACCGTGAAGATGGACCGGGGCTTGGCCGGGGCGGTTTCGTAGCCGTAGGGCGCGGCCGCGCAGCCAAAGTACCGCGCCAAATCGAGGCGCTCGGTCGAGTACGGCGCATCCATCTTATCGAGCAGCTCCAAGGCCCGGTAAGCCTGGGTGGCATCGAAAGTGGTACGCCGCAGCAGCACGTAGCCCAGCGAGTCGGCCTGCTTTTCATACTTGCGCTGGTGGTAGTTGCTGCTCAACGACATGCCCAGCGCCAGCGTTTTCAGCTTCGAGTTGATGTTGTATTCTTCCGACACAATGCGCCGCACCTCGCGCTTCAGCTCCTTGCTGTGCAGCGTGGTAAGCTGCTCGCGCAGGCCACTATCCATGTGCCGGGCCTGCACGTGGGCCAGCTCGTGGCAGAGAATAAAGGCCAGTTGGCTTTCGTTTTCGAGGTGGGCCAGCAGCCCCAGGTTCAGCATCACAGTGCCATTGCCCATAGCGTGGGCGTTGGGCTCGGGGCTACGGCTGAGTACCAGCTGCACGGCCGGCAGCTGCGGATTAGCCTCCTTGATTTTCGTGAACACACGCTGCACGGCGGGCTCCAGCACGGGGTCGAGCAGGGCGGCGTAGCGCACCGAGTTATACACCTCCTCGGCAGCCTCCTGGGCAATGCGGCGGTAGTGGTCGCGGTATTCGCCACTGCCAGCTTTGGGCGCGCCGGCCGTGAAGTGCTGCCGCACCGAAGCGCGGTGCGCCGCCGCCAGCTGCTGCACCCGCATGGTATCGGGCGAGTAGAATGGCAGCTCAGCCGGCGCCTGCGCCGCTACGTTGGAGGCCCCCGCCAGCCCCAGCAAAACTAATAAATGACGCAGACGCATAAACTCGCGTAAGGTGCAGATTTTTGGTAGAATAAAGCAACCGTATCGTGCCAAAGATAGGGAGACGTTTTTCGATATTCCTATACCTTAAAAATTATTTATGTAACGAAGATGAATGGTGTAAAAACTGAATTAGCCAGAGCTACTGTTGCTCATCAGCTATTTGACCTACGGCTTGTCTTACCCCATCCATCACGCTGGCCGTAGGGCGGCTGTGTCGCCACCAGCCTTCGTTAGAAGCTGACCCGCCGGCTGGGTAGTGGTGCTCATCATGCGCGGGCTGAGCGTGCCCGTGCTGGTGGAGCAGGTGGGCGGGCTATTGCGATGATTGCGATAGTGCATCTTGCCTCTAAACCATAGAGGCTTTTAATTGCCGCAGCTTAGCCGGCATATCTCCACCAGTAGCGTATAAAATATCATGGTGATTAATGCAAAGTAGCCATTCGTATTTTTTGGATACAATGTAGATTTCGTCAGTCAGGTAACACTCGCTCAATAATTGCTTGATAGCGTTGATATGTCCTTGGTAAAGCCAAAATTTAGTGTGCTCATTTATTGTAGTATTCAGCATTAGCCACACTGTTTCCTGCTCTTCCACCAACTTTTCTAGCAAAAAATCAGGTAGAATACCGGGTTGATACCAAGTATAAGTTTCGAGCTTGAAGTATTCCCAAAGCCATATTGGCCGGACTATAGGGTCATCCAATCGGCAGAATATATGGTATATTTTTTCCCTAATACCGGGCCATTCCTGTAGCCCTAATGGTCTAAATTGGTCTTCCGGTATCGCCAACTGATGCCTTATTTTCTCTATCTCAGCACGTAATGACAGTGCGTTTTCCCAGCGCATTTTAGCTTGAAGCATAGCCAGTGATTTCCACTTAAGTCCACCTTGTTAGTTTATTAAGCCGCACCTTCCTAGCAGCGCCGCATGGTGCGGCGCTCGCCGCAATATCTCCTCATTGCCCAGCAAAATGAGTTGCTGCCGCGCCCGCGTGAGGGCCACGTTGAGCTTGCGGTCGACCTGCCCGGTTTCGTCGGGCGACACCATTAGCTCCAGTTGGTGCTCCTGGTGGCAGCAGAAACTCACAATAATCACCTCGCGCTGCGAGCCCTGGTAGCGCTCCACGGTATCGACGCTGATGTTAAGCAGGCCGGGCAAATCCAGCTCTACCGCCAGCAGCGCCAGGCGGGCACGTATGCGAGCGGCCTGGTTGCGGTAGCTGGCGATGATGCCCAGCGTGGTTTCGGGGTTAAAATTGCGACCGTAGCCCTGGGCCACGTAGGCGGCGGCGCGGGCGGCCAAGTCGGCCTCCTGGGCCGATTCCTTCATCGACAAATCTTCGGGCTGTCGGCGGGTGGGCACAAATATTAGGCGCTCATTTTGAATGCGTTGCAGAAACGCATCGGTGGGCGCGGGCCAGGTGGGGCGGCTCAGCGGCTCGTGCTGCCAGGTCAGGGGGCAGCGCAGCAGGCCTTCGTAAAAGTCGTCGTTTACCAGCGCCACCAGCTCGGCATGCATGCGGTAGTGGTCGGCTAGGGTGCCGTGGGCGTGGGGCCAGCGCGCCTCGGCCCGCTTGAAGAGGCGCTCAAAATACGAGTTCCGGAGGTTGCTGAGGCCCAGCTCTTCGCGCAGCAGGCCGGCCGCTTCGGGGGCGATGGCGCTGAACTCGGGCTCCTGCGTAACCACGGCGGGCAACTGGCGGTGGTCGCCGATGAGGATGAACTTGGGTACCTTGGCCAGCAGCGCCAGCATGGGGCCTTCGAGCACCTGGCTGGCCTCATCGACCACCGCCAGGTCAAAGTTTTTCAGCAAAAACAGCTCGGGCTTGCCCAGTAAGCTCGCCACCGTGCCCACGTAAAACGGGCAGCCGATGAGGCGCGTGCGCACCGCCTGGCGGTTGGGGCAGTCGCGTATCATGTTGTCGAGCAGGTAGTCGCGGTACTGCACCGACGTACTCAGCCGCGAACCGACGCGGATAAACGGCAGGTTGGCGGCCACCAACTGCTCGCAGATTTCATCGACGGCGCGGTTGGTGTAGGCGGCCAGTAGCACCTGCTTGTCCTCGCGGTACAGGCGCTCGGCCAGCTCGCGCAGCACGGCGCGGGTTTTGCCGGTGCCGGGCGGGCCGCAGAGCACAAACCAGTCGGGCGCGGCCAGGGCACGGCGCACCACTTCAGGGGCGGTGGTGGCGGGTGGCGCGGTGGCATCCCATCCCTCGGGCTGGCGCGGGCCGGTGCGGGCCATTAGGCGCTTGCGGCGCTCGGGCGCGAGGCTGAGGAAAGCCGACAACCCGGCCCACTCGCGGTGAAACGTGTTGTACGTATCGGGCTCCAAAGCCCAATGCGAATGGCCCGTGAGGTAGCGCGGGGCCAGGCGGCGGTTGCGCACGCTGAGCACTACC
Source organism: Janthinobacterium lividum (assembly GCA_050954845.1). Classification (GTDB taxonomy): domain Bacteria; phylum Bacteroidota; class Bacteroidia; order Cytophagales; family Hymenobacteraceae; genus Hymenobacter. Next base: position 13,242 of record JBPBQK010000071.1, on the reverse strand, counting down.
CGGCCGTCGGCGGTGAGGTCTTCGGCGAGCGTCACCTTTACCACCTGGGCGTCGAGCACCGATAAGCTTTTAGCTGCTAGCTGCTGGCTAGTAGCTTCTTCATGAGATTCCTGTTCGGGGCTGACAGCTAAAGAAGCGCTAATAGCTTTACGCCTCGGGTATAGAATAAGCGTATCGCCAGCCCGGAAGTTGACTTCCTTACCATCGACCGACCGTTGAAAAATGAGGTGTGGCCCCAATCCATCTCTGGCGCTGTCGTCGGCATTGCTGTTGTCTTCTACCAGTTCCAGTTCATCGAGCAGGCTGAAATTCTGCTGTTTGCGGGCAGCGGGCAAGCGCCAGAGGCCGGCCTGGCCGCCCGCGTCGCCGGGGCGCGAATCGTCGCCGAGCAGGGTCAGGCGCATTTCGCGGGCCACGAAACGGGTCATTTCGAGGCAGTAGGCGCGCTCTACGGGGTCGGCGGCGGCCCAGGCGTTGGCGATTTTTTCGGCCTTGGTGCGGCCGAAGCTGGGCAAGGCGCTGAGGTTGGGGTGCAGCACCGCGCTCAACAACTTTTTGACCTGGCCGGGCGTGGTGGCGCGGGCCAGCTGCAACTCGGTGCCCACGAGCTGATTGCGCGCCGACAGCAAGTGGTCAACCATCTCCATATCCTGGTCGACGCGGCGCACGGCCGATTGGTCGAGCGCGGCATTGGAATACAAAATGCTGGTGCGGCCCCGGCCGGCGGTTTCGCCATCGGCCCCGAATACCGATTCGAGCAGCAGGCGATAGAGCTGGGCCTGAGCGGCGTGGTTGCTCCAGGGCTCGGCGTGCGGCACTTTGGTCGAGCTTTTCAGCTCCACGATATCGTAGCCAGTGGGGCTTTCGTGCAGCAAATCGAGCCGTCCCTGCAAGCCGTAAGTAGCTGATAGAAACGCTGGTTCCAGAAAACAATCGGCCGCGCGCAGAGGCTGCTGCTGGTAGCCGGTGCGGCTGCCCGCAATGAAGCCCTGCACCCGCGTGGCGCGCAGCGTCTGGTACTGGCGGCGCAGGTCGTTGAGCAGTTCGTTTACCCCGTTGCTGGTCTGGAACTCGGGCAGCACGCTAATGGTAAGCGGGTTCGAACGAAACAGCCTTTTCTTGAAAAAAGCGTCAAGGTCAAAATCCTTACTCGCTTGGTTGTCAAAGGCCAGCTGCCCATTGGTGGGCGCTATTAACTCGTCATTGACTTCAGGCTTATGGTTGCTGACGGCCCACTCCTGCTGGCGGGCGGCGTGGCTTACTTCCTCATCAAGCAGCAGGTTCACGAGGTTACCTACCACCAGCGGGCGCGAGGTTTCATCGGGCTGAAAGGCCTTGAGCAAGGCCCAATCGGGCAGCGTACCCGATGCCTGGGCGCACTCGGCTATCGTGGTGACGCTCACCAGGTAATCGGGCTCCAGCACTACGCGGCGCGGCCGAATGCAGCCATCGGGCTGGGCCACGGGGTTTATCAGGTGCAGCACCGGGTGCAGGGCGGCGGCTATCGGCAGCAGGTTGGCGTAGGCGGCGGGCAGGTCGATGGTGAACGGCGCGGCCGGGCAGTCGTCGGCGGGGGTGGTCATTTCGGCCGTGAGCTGGCCAGTGGCTAGGTCTACGTGCAGCACCTGCACCCGCCACACCGGACTGATGGCGGGTACCAGCACCGTGGCCTCGACCAGCGCGGCAGCCTCGCCGAGTTTGTCGAGGCCGCCGGGCAGCACCGGGCCGGCGTACCAATCGCCGGTGAGGTGGCGCACCAAGTCGGCCACAGCCGCGAAGCCCGCTGCCGCTTCGGCCGGGGTGCCGGGGTAGCTTTCGTGCAGCACTAGGTTGGCTACGAGGCGCAGGTTTTGGAGCTGGCGGCGCAGCAGCGGCGGCAGGCCGTGGTCGTAGGCCACGAGGCCGATAGCCTGGCTGAGGTCGGCGAAGGGCGCTTCGCGGCGGCGGCACTCGTCGCGCAATACCTTCTCCAGCAGCTGGCGCAGCTTGGGCAGCTGGTCGGCGGGCGTGGCGGCGGGCGCGGTGGCTAAGGCAGCGAGGCGGGCGTAGTACGTTTCAGACAAAATCGGGCAGCAGAGAACTATCCTTAAAGGTAGGCTAGCGTGACTCAAAACGCGAGAGGGCACTCACCTGACTTTACGTTTACTTTCGCCTGCTACTTTTATCTGCCCTTCTGATGCCGCCTTCTATTTCCGAAACGGTTTATACCATCACTGACTGGTACGATGGTGCCCGAGCCGGCATTGCCGATTTTGGTGGTTTACCTCACTATTACGAATGTCCGTGGGATGATGGCGATTATAGTGAAACTTACTTGCTGACACCCGTTACTGACGAAGTTTTGCAACTCGCTTTAGAAGCTGATGCGATATATCAGCGCTGGCGGGCAGCTTTTAATGCGGGTAAAACTCCAGAAGAGACGCACCCCGCACTTCTCGAAGAACGGTCGAGACACGAAGAATTACAGCAGATTCTTGCTCAGCACTTAGGCATCGACCCGAACAACTGTATCAATGCGACAGCAGAATTTGAATACGGTAAGAACTTGGTCAGCTGGACAGTAATCGATTAATTCGCATGCAACCAGAATTACTGCTTATTCTCGACCTAGATGAAACCTTGATTCACGCTTCAGCCCAAAAAATCAGGGAGGATTTCGACTTTCAGGTTTTCCACTACTTTGTGTATAAGCGGCCGGGGCTAGCAGCCTTTTTGACCACCTGCGCCCGGCATTTCAAGCTAGCTATCTGGTCGTCGGCCAGCGACGATTACGTGCAAGAAATAGTGCGGCAGATTCTGCCCGCTGAGGTAACGCCCGAGTTCGTATGGGGCCGCTCGCGCTGCACGCCATTCACCACGCCTCAGATTGACAAATACGGGTATTATAACCTGGATGCGTCTAGCTCTTACGAATATGCCAAGCGCCTGAAAAAAGTCCGGCGCCGTGGGTTTTCGCTATCCAAAACGCTCATCGTGGATGACACCCCAGCCAAGGTGCAGCAGAACTATGGCAATGCCATTTATATCAAGCCCTATCAAGGTGAGGCGGCCGACGAGGAATTGCATCACCTCCTAGCTTACCTGCTGCAAATCAAGCAAGAGAAGAACTTCCGAACGATTGAGAAACGCCACTGGCGGCAGCCCCTTGGTCACTAACAGCGGCCCGGTACCAGCGCAAAACCAACTGGTCGGCTGGGCGGTTGCACTGCGCTTTTTGCGTCAGAATGTGCTCGGCGGCCAGCAGTGGCAGGCCGTTGTGCCAGCGGCAGCGGGCTACAAAATCTGGCCAGTTCAAGTAATCGTTCTCGTAGGCGCAGTCGAGCACGGCCCCGGCCTGGCGGGCGCGCAGGTAGTACTTGCCAGCCAGCAACTCGGCGGTTAGGGGCAGGGCCACCGGCTGCTCCCAGAGCGACACTACCCAGCCAGTGGCTTGCAGGTGGCGCACCAGCGTGGTAAGGGCGGCCGGGTCGGCGGGCAGTATGAGGTCGCAGTCGGCCACGAGGCAGGGCGGTAGCTCGGGGCACTGCTGGCGCAATCCGAAGGTGCCGAGCACGCAGAAGGATACATTGACCGCCACCAGCGTGTGCAGGGTTTGTAGATAAAGCTGCTCGTGGGCGCGGGTCATGGCATGTAGCGCGAACTTTTAGTCCGCAAATAGCAAGCGTAAGAACTCGCGGACTAAAAGTCCGCGCTACAATCAGCTACGGGAACGGACGCTATCCGGCTAAGCACTTGACTATCCGGGTCCCAGTCACCGGAGAGCGTACCATCGGAATGTAGAATCAGCTTCTGCAACACACCTGTGGCATTGGCGGCTTGCAGCGCCGGGTAGCTGGAGGTTTCAAATATCACTTCCAAGCCTTGCCAATTGTAATGCTCATTGTAGTAATAATAGCCAAAGGTGCTGCCCGCATACGCCCAGCCGGGGCGCGGTGCTTCGAGGGTGGGCACCGCCGCCGCCAGCAACGGCTCGATGGGCACGCGGTGGGCTTCTATCCAATCGGTGAATACGTTGGGTAAGTAGCTGCCTTCCAAACGGCTCAGCTCCCGAAATACTACCTGGCGCACGCCCAGGCTGGCGGCCCAGGCCAGGTAGCGCTCCACATCGGGCAGCGTGGCAATGCCGCCGCGGGTGAGGATGCACGAGTTTTTAACCATCAAATGGTTGTGCAGCCAGCGCACCGTAGCCTCGTACACAGTATTGTGGCGCACGGCTTGGTTACGGTTAAAGCGCATGATTTCCTGGTTGATGCGCTCGTCGTCGTGGCAGCGCGACAGCTCCAGGCGGGTCATGCCGAAGTCTTGCAGCGCCAATGCCAAATCGGAACTGGTGACCAAGCCGCTACCATTGGTGTACAGCACCTTTTCATCGAAAACCTGTCCCTCCCCTTCCAGCGCGGTGAGGCAGGCCAGCAGTTCGCGCAGCCACTGCGGTTCGGCAGTAGCTTCGAGGCCCGATAAGCTCAGGCCCAGCGGTAAGCCGCGAAAGGGCCGCAGCACCTCCCCTAGCCGGGCGAAGTACGCCGGGTAGTCATCAATCAACCGCTTGGCCGTGAGCTGGTGGCCCTCGTAGCGTTGCAGCTCTTCAGAGCAAAAAGCGCAGTGCGCTGTGCAGCGCACCGCATTGGCAAAGGGCGTAAATGTGAGTCCCGGCCGCAGCTGCCACCGCTGCCCAAATGCCTTGACCGACACCGGCGCGGCCGGCTGATACCGCCGCCACGCCTGCTGTCGGAAGTGCGTCAGCTCGGCCGTGGTGGTGGCGGTTTGGTATTGGTTACGGAGGGTGGTTGACATACGGCTATTGCCTTAGTGTAAATATTACGCTAAGATAACTGCTGATATTTAATTCCACCGAACAATCTTATCTGCGAAATTGGTTATTTTAGCTGAACCTAGTCGTTTCTTATCGCCATGCAAAAAGAAACTATCCTGGCCACCCTCAGCGACATGCCTGCCCAAGTAACACTGGATGAAGTGGTTGAGCGTCTTATTTTTATTGAGAAAGTAGAAGAAGGCCTTCGGCAAAGTGAAGCCGGTCAAACCGTTTCGCAAGAAGAAGTAGAAAAACTTGCTAAGTCGTGGTCGAGGTAAGATGGACCAACGCCGCAATGAATGACCTACATACTGCTCGGGAATATGCCGCCGTGACATCGACCGCATATGCTACTCGACTGGTAGACCGGCTTATTACTAGACGGACATTTTAGAATCTTTTCCAGAAGCAGGTCGCATGATACCTGAATTTGATAATCCAACTCTGCGCGAGCTACCTGAGCGCAGTTTTCGGATTGTGTACCGGATAATCAGCCCGAGCCGGGTCGATATTATCCGAATCCACCCAGCCGCTCTGCCGTTGCCCGATGCTTTGTAGGTATTAACGGTTTAAAACCGCGCATACCGCCGCGTGCGCCACCACACCCGCGCCGCGCCAAACAGGGCCAGCAGCAGCAGTGGCGCACCCAGGTTTAATACCTGCCACGAGCGGCGGTTTTCGGCTAGCTCCACCTTATTCAGCGGGCGCAGGGTTATTTGCTTGCCGCGCACGGCGATGAGGCCGGTTTCGTCGAGCAGGTAGTCGGTGGCGTTGAGGATGAGCTCGCGGTTGGCAAACTCGGTGCTGGAGAGACGGTCGTAGCCCAGACGCATCGGGCGCTGCGACTTGGCATCCACATCGTTGCGTAGGAAATCGCCGTCGGAGACGACCATGATTTTGCTGGGCTGGGCGTTGGGGTTGTGGTCAGGCTGGTACTTCGTAGTGCCCGGCTCGGCGCGGTTGGCGAAGAGCGAGCGGAACTGGCCTTCCAGCAAATAGCCTACCGACTGGTAGCTGTCTTTGTAGAGCTTGGGGTTAGGCTCCAGGCGCGCATCGTTGAAGTTGATGGGCACCGGCGCGGGCAGTACGCGGGTGTAGCGCGAGGTGCTCATAAGCTGCGTTTTGCGCACGCCAGCGGCCTTCACCGTGTCGATGTTGCCCGCAAATTTCAGGTACACCGCGTCGAGGTTGCGGGTTATCGGGCTCTGACTAAAGCGGTTGATTAGCGGGTAGAGCTGCCAGGGCAGCGGCTCGATTTTGGGCTTGTTGCCGGTCATACCCGTAACCAGCGGAATCTGGCCCGAGTTAAGGTCGAGCAGCAGATTCTGATTCAGACGAAGGCCGTAGCGGAAGAATAAGTCGTCTAAATTCAGGTTGTAGGGCGTTGCCAAAGCCACGCCATTATGGGCCACGCTGTCGAGGTCGACGCGCAGGGCATCCACGAAAAACATGGCCCGCCCGCCGTGGGTGATGAACTGGTCGAGGCGGAATTTCTCATCTTCCGAGTAGGGCTTTTGGGGCTTGGCCACCACCACGGCGTCGAGGTTGCCGCGCAAGTCCTTCACCCGGTTTAAGTCCACGCGAAACACGTCGTAGTTCTGCGACCACGCCGTGAGAATGTCGGCCATTTCCACGTTAGTTAGCTCATCGTGGCCCGAAATCACGCCAATGCGGCGCTTCGCGCCGCCGGGCGGTGCTACCTGCCGGATGGTGCTGGCCAGCTCATACTCTAGTCCTTCAACGCTCTGGTTCAGACGCTCTTCGGGAGCGGCTACCTGGCTACCGCGCAGCAGCAGCACGTTGCGGGTTTGGCCACCGGCCTGCACCACGGCCCAAGGAAAAATGAGCTTTTCGATGCGCTTGCCGTTCTCATTCGCGCCCAGGTTGGTGGGCTTGAGGCCCTTCTTGAGCAGCGTTTCGTAGAACTGATTGCGCCCAGCCTCGGTGCCGGCCGAGCTGGGGTCGATGAAGATGTAATTCAGGTTGCCGCCGCCGTACACCTGCATCTCGGTGAGGGTTTCGCGCACGGCTTGCTCGAGGCGGCGGAACGCGGGCGGAAAGTCGCCAGTAAGGTACACCGTCACGGTCACGGGCTGCTTCAGGTTGCTGAGCAGCTGCTTGGTAGCCGGCGACATGGTGTAGCGCTTTTCCTCCGTCAAATCGAGTCGGAAGAAAAAGCGCTGGGCCACGAAATTCAGGACGAACAACGCGCCAACGAAGGCGGCGAAGCGCAGCAAATCCTGTTTTTTGCGGGATGTAGGGCGAGCTTCAGCTTGCCCCGAGACAGAGTCAGTTGGATTCATCTTAATTACTGCAATGGCAAGCTAAAGCTTACCCTACACTTACCAATTGCGGCTGCGCAGGGCCAGCCGGGTGCCCAGCAAGGCCACCGATACTACGGTGAGGAAATACAGCACGTCGCGCGAGTCAATCAGCCCCTTGCTGAGGTCGCGGTAGTGCGCCGCAATACCGAGCTGACTGATGTAATATGCGGGCGCCCCGTCGAATACCGAGGCCAGCGAATCGAAGCCCGAGTACACCAGAAAGCACGCCACGGCGGCTAGCACGAAGGCAATAATCTGGTCACGGGTGAGGGCCGAGGCCAGCACGCCTAGCGCCGAAAACACCGCTGCCAGCAGTGCCAGCCCCAAATACGAGCCCACCGTAGCCGCCGAGTCGATGTTGCCGGCCGGTGAGCCCAGCTTATACACCGAGAAGTAATATAGCAGCGTGGGCACTAGCGCCAGCAGCGCCAACAGCAGGCATGCCAGGTACTTGCCCCCCACCAGCTGCCCATCGGTGAGCGGGCGCGTCAGCAGCAGCTCTATCGTACCCGCCTTTTTCTCCTCGGCAAACGTCCGCATGGTGATGGCCGGAATCAACAGCAGGAAAATCCAGGGCGCGAGGTTGAACAGCGATTGCAGGTCGGCGTAGCCGTAATCGAGTACGCTGCTCTCGGGGAATACCCACATAAACAGGCCGGTAGCCACCAAAAACACGCCGATGACGACGTAGGCGACCGGCGAGTTGAGAAAGGCGTTGAATTCTTTTTTTAGGATGGTAAGCATCTAATGACGCAGGTTATGCACAAAAATCGTTGTCATGCTGAACGCAGTGAAGCATCTCGCTCGCCTCGTTGCTAACGTAAGGAGTTACTGCACCACGCGAGATGCTTCACTGCGTTCAGCATGACGGATGTAAAAAATCACTTCGTCAACTCCCCAAATACCGCTTCCAAGCTTTGCTGCTCCTGCCGCAGCCCCAGCAGCAGCCAGCCCTGCTCCACGGCCAGGCGCGACACGGCGGCGCGAACATCGGTGCCCGGCGCGGTGCGGATGAGCACCACGCCCGCCCCGGCCGCCTCCACGGCGCGCACGCCCGGCAGGGCGGCTAGCGGCGCAGTCGTTACCGGGCCTTCAAACTCGGCGCGGAGCACGGTTTCGCCGGCGGCGCGGGCGGCGAGTTCGGCCACGGGGGCATCGGCCACGAGCTTGCCCCGGCTAATGATGACCACGCGGGAACACAGCGCCGTGACTTCGGGCAAAATGTGCGTGCTAAAAATGACCGTTTTATCTTCGCCCAGCTCACGGATGAGCTGCCGGATTTCACTTATCTGGTTGGGGTCGAGGCCGGTGGTGGGCTCGTCGAGGATAAGCACGTCGGGGTCGTGCACCAGGGCCTGGGCCAAACCCACGCGCTGGCGGTAGCCTTTGCTGAGCGCGCCTATTTGCTTGTTTTGCTCGCGGGTGAGGCCCACGCGCTGTACCAGATTGGCCACGCGCTGGCGCAGGTCGCGGCCTTTCAGCCCGTGCACGCCACCAATAAATTCGAGGTACTCGTGCACGTACATATCGAGGTAGAGCGGGTTGTGCTCGGGCAGGTAGCCCACCCGGCGGCGCACCGCAATGGGGTCTTGCTGCACATCGAAGCCCGCAATGCGCACCGAGCCGGCCGTGGGCGGCAGGTAGCCAAGCGCAATTTTCATGGTCGTGCTTTTGCCCGCGCCGTTGGGGCCGAGGAAGCCCACGATTTCGCCTTTATCGGCCCGAAAGCTGATGTCATCCACGGCGTTTTGGGTGCCGTAGGTTTTGATGAGGTGTTCGACTTCTACCATGCGGGGTGGCTATTTTCTACAATCGTCATGCTGAGCGTAGCGCAGCGAAGTCGAAGCATCTCTACCGGTGAACTAACTCCTGACGCTAGCAACGAAGCGGTAGAGATGCTTCGACTCCGCTGCGCTCCGCTCAGCATGACAGACGCTTTTGACACTGTTTCCAAAAGAAAATCTACTCCTTCACATTAGCCGGCCGCAGCTGAATCTCCGAAATCATCGTCACGTCCGGCGCTTCCAGGGCGTGAATAATGGCAGCGGCAATATCCTCGGGTTGCATCTTATACGGGTTGGGCTCGGTGCCGGGCTTGCCCCCGTTGAAGTTGGTTTCGACCGAGCCAGGCATCACGCAGGTGACGCGGATACCGTCGGGACGCAGCTCTTTGAACAGCGCGTCGGAGAAGCCGCGCACCGCGTATTTGGTGGCGCAGTAGCCGGCCAGGTTGGCGGTGCCGGCCGTGGCGGCCAGCGAGGCTACGTTGATAATGTGGCCGGCGTGCTGCTTTTTCAGCTGCGGCAGCACGGCGCGGGTGCAGTAAAACAGGCCATTGACGTTGGTATCAAACATGGCGTGCCAGTCTTCCGACTTAAAGCCGTCAATCGGCCCGAAAATGCCCAGGCCGGCATTGTTGACCAAGATGTGGATTTCCGGTCCCAGCTCGCGCTGGGTGTTGGTGAAGGCTTCAGTTACGGCGTGCTCGTCGCGCACGTCGCAGACAAAAAACAGGAACCGCTCGTTGTCGAAATCCTCGGGGGCGGTGCGGCCCCAGCCCGCTACGGCGGCCCCGCGCGCCAGCAAAGCTTCGGCGGTGGCGCGGCCAATGCCGCTGCTCACGCCCGTCACGATGGCGACTTTTCCGGTTAGGTCCATATTTTTAGGAAAATTTTAGCTGATGTCTTTCTCAATACGGTTGCAAAGTAAGGCGCTGGCCGGGCTGCGGCGCGGCGCACTGCTGCTGGCAGGCGCGGCGGGCCTGGGTGCCTGCGGCGACGGCCACAAGCTCGATTGCCTGAAAAGCAACGGCTCCGTGACCACCCAACGCCGCGCCGTGGACCGCCGCACGCGCAGCGTCTACGTGTACGACCAGGTCGACCTCATCATCGTGCCCGACACGGCCACCTACGCCGAGCTACGAGCCGGCGAGCACGTCATCGACGGGCTTACCCTAACGTACCAGGACGCTCGCACCCTGCTCATCAAAAACTCGAATACCTGCAACTGGACGCGCAGCTACGACACGCCCTACGAGGTGCGCCTGCACATTCCGCACCTCACCCAAATTCGGCAGCAGGGCTACGGTGTCGTGAGCACGGCCAGCCGCTGGACCCAGGACACGCTTTTTGTGCACCTGCTCGGGGCCGGCGATGTGCAGCTCGACCTGACCAGCAAGTACCTCTGGACCGATATGTACGAGTTGGGCGACATGACTTTCACCGGCACTACCAACGAGTTTCACCCCACCGTCGGCGGCTCAGGCTTTCTGTTTGCCGACGGGCTGGCGGCCCGCGACTGCTACTTCGAAACCACCCACACCAGCCTCGGCGATGCCCACCTGCGCGCCAGCCAGAACCTGGGAGGCACCCACGGCGGCAAGGGTACGCTGTATTATGCCGGCAACCCTGGGGTTGTTGATATTAAGGGCGGCGGCAAGGCGGTGAAGCAGTAACAGCACTGATTACTGATTATTAATATGACTGGTTGTCATTGCGAGCAAAGCGAAGCAACCTTTCCTTCACGCTTAGCTAGCGTCAGCTAACAATAAAGAAAGGTTGCTTCGCTGCGCTCGCAATGACAGATTTTACAGCAAGTCGCCTAGTTGGGGCCTGATAACCACCTCCTCCACCACTGCCTGCGGCGAGAGGCTAAAGGCCGAAAACACCGCCTCCGCCACGTCTTCGCAGCGGATAAAGCGCTCGGGCTGCTCCCCCACCCCGCTCCAGCTGCGGGTGAGGGTGGCACCGGGCAGCACGGCCGTCACCCGGATGCCCTGGGTTTTCAGCTCTTCGCGTAGGGTTTTGGTGAAGCCCAGCAGGGCAAATTTGGCGATGCCGTAGCTGCCGCCATTGGGGTAGGCCATGAGGCTAGCCGTAGAGCAGATGGTGAAAATGTGGCCGCGCCGCTGGGCTATAAAAGCGGGTAGCAGCGTCCGCGTAATATCATAGGCGCTCAATAGATTAGAGGCCAGCATTTCGCGCAGGCGCGAGCCATCGGCGGGCTCGTCTTGCAGGCGGCCGGGGGCAAAGGCGCCGGCGTTATTAATGAGCGCGGCCAGGGGCACATTTAGGCTTTGCACAAACTCAGCAAAGCGCTGACAACCCTGATAATGGCTGAGGTCGGCGGGCTGGGTATGCAGGGTGGCGGGCGCGGCGGGGGCCAGCTCCCGGCGCAGCTGGTCGAGGTCGGCGGCCGAGCGGGCGCAGGTGGCCACGGCGTAGCCCGCTTGCAGAAAGCGCGCCACCAAGGCTCGGCCAATGCCCTGGCTACCCCCCGTCACGACAACTAATTGCGAAGAAGAATCCACTGTTTTTCGGTTTTTTACGTATGACGCGCCAGGGCTCGCTGCTGCGGCAGCCAACCCACCTGGAGCACTCTCTATTTCGTTCTACCTCCTCTGTATGCTCAAAGTTTTCGGCTCATTCGTACTCTTTCTACAAAATATGGTGTCGCGCACCGAACGGCTGCGCGTGATTTGGAATCGGTTTATTGAGGAAGCTACCCTCATCGGCGTCGATTCCATTTTTATTGTGGGCATCGTGTCAGCCTTCATCGGGGCTGTGACGTGCATTCAAATTGCTTACAACCTCACCAACCCGCTCATCCCGAAGTCGACCATTGGCTACATGGTGCGCGAAATGACGATTCTGGAGCTGGCCCCCACCATCACGAGCATTGTGCTGGCGGGCAAAGTTGGCTCCTCCATCGCGGGTGGGCTGGGTACGATGCGGATTACCGAGCAAATTTCGGCGCTCGAAGTGATGGGTATCAACGCCACTTCATACCTCGTGTTGCCGCGTATTCTGGCGGCCATGCTCATGTTCCCGCTGCTGGTTATCCTGGCTATGGCGCTGAGCATCTTGGGCGGCTATCTGGCCGGCACCTTATCGGGCGCAATGGTAGCCACCGATTATATCGAGGGCATCCGCACCGATTTTATTCCTTATAACATAGTCTTTGCCTTGATTAAGGCCGTAGTTTTCGCCTTCCTGGTAGCCGGCATTTCGGCTTATAAGGGCTTTTACACCCAGGGTGGTGCGTTGGAAGTAGGCGCTGCCAGCACGGCCGCCGTTACCAACTCCATCATCGCCATCCTGCTAGCCGACTACGTGCTGGCCGCGGTACTTTTATAATGACTGAATGAGCGAATCAGTGAATGAGTGGGGCAACTAAGCGCTTCTTCATTCACTCAGGCACTCACTCACTCAATCACGCACTATATCATGATTGAAATATCTAATATCCAAAAAAGCTTCGACGGCAACCCGGTGCTGAAAGGCATTACCTGTACCCTCGAAACCGGCAAGTGCAACCTGCTGCTCGGCGGCTCGGGCACCGGCAAAAGCGTGCTGCTCTCGTGCATTGTGGGGCTCATGAAGCCCGACCTCGGCTCTATCACTTTCGATGGCACGGTATACACCAACTCGAAGGTGGACATTCGGCAGGAAATCCGCCGCAAGATTGGTATGCTCTTCCAAGGCTCGGCCTTGTTCGACTCGATGACGGTGGCCCAAAACGTGGAGTTTCCACTGCAAATGCTGACGCCCGACATGACGATTGAGGAGCGCCGCGACCGCGTCGAGTTTTGCCTCAAGCGCGTGGGCCTTGAGAATGCGGGCAATAAAATGCCCTCCGATATTTCGGGTGGTATGAAAAAGCGCGTCGGCATTGCCCGCGCCATCGCCCCAAATTGCACTTACCTCTTCTGCGACGAGCCCAACTCGGGCCTCGACCCCGCCACGAGCATCAAGATTGATGAGCTGATTTACGAAATCACGCACGAGTACAACATCACCACTGCCATCATCACCCACGACATGAACTCGGTGGTGGGCATCGGCGACCATATTATTTTTCTGCACCAAGGCAAAAAGCTGTGGGACGGCGACAAGGAGCACATCCTGAACGCCGAAGTGCCCGAGCTGCGCGAGTTTATTTTCAGCTCGTCGCTGGTGCGCGCCGCCAAGCGCGTGGAGCAGGAAGACGGCCCCCAGGGCCTGGAGCACCTCGCCGCCGAGCCGCTTTCCGAAGTATAAGCAAGTTGCGCGGACTTTATGGTCCGCGTCTGTGTCCTAAATGAGTAGCGCGAACTTTGTAGTTCGG
>JBPBQK010000070.1:0-125896 GCA_050954845.1 Janthinobacterium lividum | reverse complement strand
CACCTGCGAGAACTTCTCGACCGTCTCTTGCACCTGGCCCTCGTTTAGCACGGGGGTGAGGATGAAGACCGTCTCGTAATTTCTTACGTCCATTGACGGGGTTGATTTTGAAATGTGAAAAAATTAATTGGGGTGCAAAGGTACTGATTTTCCGGCGCATTACCAAGCCTTGCCGTATTATCATTGCCCAAAGTGCGGTACTTTCATAAAGACCACATTTGTAAGCTACCAGCTTCAGCTAGTCAGCTTTACTAGGCGCAACACCCCACAAAGCCAGATAAGCTCTAGCTTGAGCGATTTACCCAATAACCAATACCTTAGTATAAGGTGCTACTCAGGATGAGGTGCAAATGAACGCTAGCTTAGTTATTTAGGCTCTTTCTAAATAAGCCTATAAGCCCCCAAAATGGCCTTTTCACCTTTGCCGCCCGCAATTCCTAGCCTACATTTGTGCCCCGGAACGGGTACGCCCGCCCTCCGTTTTACTGGTTCGTTTAGATGATGAATAGCTTCCTATCACGCACTAAATATTGGGTGCTAGCACTATTTCTGACATTAGCGTGCACCGCTAATGCACAGGATGCCACCAAGACAGCTACCGTAAGTCAGCAAGGCGTAACACCTGGCGGTACGGCGGGCGCTGCTCCTGCTACTGGCGGTGCCGACCCTGCTGCCATTGCCGCTGGCGATGCGTTGTTCAAATCGAACTGCGCACAATGCCATGCCGTTGGTGAAAAAGTAGTGGGTCCAGCGCTGGGTGGCATCACCAAGCGTCGCCCTATCTCCTGGATTATTCCTTGGGTCAAAAACTCTGCCAAAGTTGTAGCCAGCGGCGATGAATATGCTGTAAAGCTGTTTAACGACAACGGCAAGCAGCAGATGCCTTCTTTCGGCCTTTCCGATAAGGAGATTACTAGCATCGTGGCTTGGGTTACTTCGCAAGAGGGTGTTACTGCTGGTCCTGGTAAAGTTGCCACGCCTGGTGACCCCGCTACGCCTGGTGCTGACACTGCTGATGCCGGTGCTGGCAAATACATGGACGTGCTTCTCATCGTCCTGGTAGTTGTGCTGATTGTTCTGGTGGTAACGCTCGCCATCATCGCCAACCTGATGAAGGATGTGCTGCGCGGTCGCAAAGACCTCGACGGCCGCGATGTGGAAGTGCTGAACGAGCGCTTCAACTGGGCTGGGCTGTATAACTCGGCCGCCCTGCGTGGTATTGTTGGGGTAGTGGTGGCGCTAGCGCTGCTCTATGCCGGTGTGCAAAGCGTGATGGCCGTTGGCCTGACACAGGGCTACCAGCCCACGCAGCCAATTGCCTTCTCGCACAAGCTGCACGCTGGCGAGAATAACATCAACTGCGCCTACTGCCACACTTCGGTGTACAAAGGCAAATCGGCCAACATTCCGTCGCCCAACATCTGTATGAACTGCCACTCGCAGATTAAGACGGAGTCGCCGGAAATCAAGAAAATCTACCGGGCCATCGAGCGCAAGCAACCCATTCAGTGGGTGCGTATCCACAACCTGCCCGACCTCGCTTACTTCAACCACTCGCAGCACACCCAAGTGGGCGGCATTCAGTGCCAGACCTGCCACGGCCCCATCCAGAACATGGAAGTGGTGTATCAGTACTCGGCCCTCACCATGGGCTGGTGCATCAACTGCCACCGCGAGACGCCCCTCAACACGAAAGGCAACGCCTACTACGACAACCTCGTGAAACTGCACGACAAGTCGAACAACGCCGTGCCTTTCACCGTGTCGTCGAACGGCGGCACCGAGTGCTCGAAGTGCCACTACTAGTAGCTTATCAGAATTTAGAACATTAGATATCAGAGCTTAGAGCCCAAAACCTAGAACTTAGAGAAAAAGCAGCTTATTGGCTTTTTCTCTAAGTTCTGAGTTCTACAAGCTAAGTTCTCCTTACTACCTACAATGAAATACTGGAAGGGAATTGAAGAGCTGGACAATTCGCCGGAGTTCGCCAAAGGTGCCTTCGCCGAATTTCCCGACTTTCTGCCGGTGAAAGAAGGCCGCGCCGGTGACGCCGACGATGCTTCGGTAGCGCCGCGCCGCGACTTTCTGAAGCTCATGGGCTTTGGCGTAGCAGCTGTCACGCTGGCCTCGTGCGAAGCGCCCGTGCGCAAGGCTATTCCGTATCTCAACAAGCCGGAAGAGGTCGACCCGACCATCTCCAACTTCTACGCTTCGACCTATTTCACGGGCTCCGACTACAACGCGGTGCTGGTGAAAAACCGCGACGGCCGTCCGATTAAGCTCGAAGGCAACCCCGAGTCGCCGGTAACGCGTGGTGGCCTTTCGGCCCGCGCCCAAGCTGCCGTGCTGAGCCTCTATGATGGTGGCCGCTTGCAGCACTTCATGGCGAAGGGCCAAAAGGCTGACTTCCCGGAGGTTGACAAAGCCATTCGCACTGCGCTGGCTGCCAATACCGGCAAAATCGCCATTGTATCCCCCACCATTATTAGTCCTAGCACCAAGCGTGCTATCGCAGCTTTTGCGGGTCAGCATCGCAACGTTGAGCACATCATGTATGATGTGAACTCGGCTTCGGGCATCCTGCAGGCTAATGGCGGCGTGTTGCCGGCTTATGATTTCAGCCGCGCCAACGTTATCGTGAGCTTGGGTGCTGATTTCCTCGGCACTTGGCTTTCGCCGGTTGAGTACTCGCGTCAGTACATCACCAACCGCAAGGTGAGCACCGACAAGCGCACCATGTCGCGCCACTTCCAGTTCGAGACTAACCTCTCGCTGGCTGGCTCCAACGCTGACATCCGCGTGCCAGTGAAGCCCTCGCAAATGGGCTCGATAGCTGTTTACCTGTACAACGCTGTTGTAGGTGGTGGCGCTGCTCCGACGCTGGACGCTGCTATTAAAGGCAAGCTTGACACTGCAGTTAAAGAGCTGCAAGCCAACCGTGGCGCTTCGCTGGTAGTAGCTGGCTCGAACGACCCGGCCGTGCAAGCGCTGGTAGCCGCCATCAACCAAACCCTCGGCAACGTGGGCACGACGGTTGACCTGACCAATCCGTCTTACGTGCGGCAGGGCGACGATGCGCGCATGGCGCAGTTCGTGAGCGAGTTGAACAGCGGCGCAGTTAGCGCGGTGTTCTTCTACAACGCTAACCCGGTATACAACCACCCTCAGGGTGATAAAATCAAAGCTGGTATTGCGAAAGCTGCCTTGAGCGTATCGCTCAACGACCGCCTCGATGAAACCGGCTCGCTTTGCCAATACCAGACTCCCGACAGCCACTGGCTGGAATCGTGGAATGACTACGAGCCCAAGAAAGGCTTCCTGAGCCTCGCACAGCCGGCAATTACGCCGATTTTCAAAACCCGTCAGGGTCAGGAAAGCTTCCTGCGTTGGGCTGGCTCGAACGAGAATTACTACAACTTCCTGAAAGCCGGCTGGCAAGGTGTACTAGGCAGCAATGGCTTCCAAGCCGCTTGGGACAAGACCGTACACGATGGTGTAGCTTTTGGTACGGCACTAGCTGCGGCCCCGGCGTTCACGGCGCCCGCTATCGGCGCTGCTGAAGCTGTAAACCGTCTGCGCAACGCTCCGGCCGCTCCGGCTGGCTCGGTAGAAGCAGTGCTGTACGAAAAAGTAGGCATTGGCGAAGGTGGCGTAGAAGCCAATAACCCCTTCCTGCAAGAGTTGCCCGACCCGGTTTCGAAAGCTACCTGGGGCAACTACGTGGCCATCTCGCGCAAAATGGCAGTAGCCAACAAGTGGGAGCAAGGCGACGTGGTAAGCGTAAGCGCTCCCGGCCTGGCCAAGCCGCTTGACCTGCCGGTACTCATTCAGCCCGGCCAAGCTGAAGGCACGGTGGCTATCGCAGTAGGCTACGGCCGCACGATGGCTGGCAAAGTAGGTAACAGTGTGGGTGAGAATGCTTTCCCGCTGGCCCAGGTTGGCCGCGATGGCATCATCTATACCAACAACGTAACGCTGAAAGCCACCGGCGCTAACAGCCCGATTGCCCAGACGCAGACGCACCACACCATCATGGACCGCCGCGAGGTGGTGCAGGAGGCTAGCTTGGCGCAGTACCGCGAAAATCCCAAAGAGGTAACCGAGTACGAGAGAATAGCCACGCCCGAAGGGCTGGAGAAACCCAGCCACGTTTCGCTCTGGCAAGATTATCAGTACAACGACCACCACTGGGGCATGGCGATTGACCTCAACTCATGCATCGGCTGCGGCTCGTGCGTGATTGGGTGCCAGACCGAGAACAACATTGCCGTAGTGGGCAAGCAGCAGGTTATCAACCGCCGCGAAATGCACTGGATGCGTATCGACCGCTACTATAGCTCGGATGCGCACGAAGAAGGCGGCTTTGAAAAAGATGGCAAGCTGGCCACCTACGCCAAGATGGAAGACCCTTCGGACAACCCGCAGGTGGTATTCCAGCCCATGATGTGCCAGCACTGCAACCACGCGCCTTGCGAAACGGTATGCCCGGTACTGGCTACCACGCACAGCTCGGAAGGTCTGAACCAGATGACCTACAACCGTTGCGTAGGTACTCGCTATTGCGCTAACAACTGCCCGTATAAAGTGCGTCGCTTCAACTGGTTCTCGTTCTACTCGAACGAGAAGTTCGAAGACGTGAACGGCCACATGTTCACCGACCTCGGCCGCATGGTGCTGAACCCAGATGTGACGGTTCGTGCTCGTGGTGTGATGGAGAAATGCTCGTTCTGCGTGCAGCGCATTCAGCTCGGTAAGCTCGAAGCCAAGAAGCAAAAGCGTCGTCCGATTGATGGCGAGGTTGTAACGGCCTGCGCTCAGTCGTGCCCCACCGAGGCTATCCTATTCGGCGACATGCGCGACCCCAACAGCCGCATCAGCCAGCTGTTGAAGCGCGAAGACGGTGAGCGTGCTTTCCACGTACTGGACTCCATCAACGTGCAGCCCAACGTTACGTACCTGACCAAAATCCGCAACTCGGCCTCGGAATTCTTTCCTGTAGAGGAAGGTACGAAGCAGGAGGCTAGCTAGTAAGTAGTAAGTATTTAATATTCATCATTATGCAGCACGTATCACCAGTACGCGAACCGCTCGTAACCAGCGGTAAGACGTACCACGACGTAACTCAGGATATCTGCTATCAGGTAGAGGCTGCCCCGAACGTGCGGTGGATGGGTGCCCTCTCGGTGGCTCTGGTCCTGCTGGGCGTATTCTTCTATTCCGTATACCGCACATTGTGGTACGGCATCGGGGAGTGGGGTCTGAATAAAACCATCGGCTGGGCATGGGACATTACCAACTTCGTATGGTGGGTAGGTATCGGCCACGCCGGCACGCTGATTTCAGCCGTACTGCTGTTGTTCCGTCAGAAATGGCGGACTTCCATCAACCGGGCAGCAGAGGCCATGACCATCTTCGCCGTAATCTGCGCCGCCATGTTCCCGGTGTTGCACATGGGCCGTCCTTGGTTGGCATTCTACGTGTTCCCGCTGCAAAACACGCTGGGTTCGCTTTGGGCTAACTTCAACTCGCCGCTGTTGTGGGACGTGTTCGCTATCTCGACTTACTTCACGGTATCGCTGGTGTTCTGGTACACGGGTCTGGTGCCCGATTTCGCTACCATCCGCGACCGCGCTAAAGGCCCGATTGCCAAAGTGAGCTATTCGCTGCTGGCTATGGGCTGGAAAGGCTCGGCCAAGCACTGGTCGCGCTACGAAACGGTATCGCTGATTCTAGCCGGTGTTTCGACTCCGCTAGTACTCTCGGTACACACCATTGTATCGATGGACTTTGCTACCTCGGTTGTACCGGGCTGGCATACCACCATCTTCCCGCCCTACTTCGTGGCAGGTGCTATCTTCTCGGGCTTCGCCATGGTACTGACGCTCATGCTCATTACCCGCGTGGTATTCCGCCTCGAAGATTATATTACGATGGAGCACATCGCCCTCATGAACAAAATCATGATGGTAACCGGCTCGATTGTGGGTGTGGCTTACATCACTGAGTTCTTCATCGCTTGGTACTCGCAGGTTGAGTACGAAAGCTACTGCTTCATCAACCGCGCTACTGGCCCGTACTGGTGGGCTTACTTGATGATGATGAGCTGCAACGTGCTATCGCCACAGATGGTGTGGTTCCGCCGCATTCGCTACAGCATCACGATGACCTTCATCCTGTCGATTATTGTGAACATCGGCATGTGGTTCGAGCGCTTCGTAATCATCGTGTCGTCGCTGCACCGCGACTATCTGCCTTCGTCGTGGGCTATGTTCTCGCCTACTCGCATCGACGTTGGCATCTATGTAGGTACTATCGGCTTGTTCTTCACGCTGTTCCTACTCTTCGCCAAGTTCTTCCCGGTTATCAACATGGCGGAAGTGAAAGCCATCCTGAAATACGGGGTAGACAACGGCCCGACCTACGGTGGACCTAACACGGGTGCCCAATCGACTGGCCGCTTGGCTTCGCCTGCTCCTTATTCTACGCCCGGCGTTCCGGCTTCAGCACCCGTAAACTACGATAAGCAAAATGACTAGTCCCGCTCTTACTGCCGCTCCGGTCGCTACTGCCCCCGCTACTCATAGCCATAGCTCCAGCAAAACCAAGCGCTTTGCGCTGGGCATCTTCGAAGACGAAGATGTACTGCTGCAAGCGATTGACAACATTCGCGGGGCTGGGGTAAAAATCTACGAGGTATTCTCGCCTTATCCCGTGCACGGCATCGACGATGCCCTTGGGATTGAGCGCTCGCGCCTGCCTATCGCCGCCTTCTTCTATGGCTTGTGTGGTCTGTCATTCGCGCTGTGGATGCAGATTTACATGTTGGGTTTCGACTGGCCAATGATTATCGGTGGTAAGCCGAACATCGCCCTGCCAGCCTTCATCCCGGTAAGCTTCGAGTTGACGGTGTTCTTTACCTGCCACGGTATGGTAATCACTTTCTACACCATCTCCAAGCTTTACCCGCGCTTCAAGACGCCGGTGCTGGATGTGCGCTCGACCGACGACAAATTCGTGGTAGCCATCGAGCTGGATGAAACCAGCTCGCAATTGCCGCAATTGGCCCAACTGCTCCGCGAAAACGGTGCCAGCGAAGTCAATCAAAAGGAAATGACTAACTTCTAATGATGTCGCCTTCCCTCAAACACGGGCTGTACGCGGCCTCCCTGCTTCTGAGCACTGGCCTAGGAGCGTGCACGACGGACCCCAACGACCCCGGCGTGGAATACGCGCCGGAGATGTACGAGTCCATCCCCTACGAGCCGTTGCGCCAAACGAGCTTCAACAAGATTAACGCGTTCGGTATCAACGAGCGCACGCCTGCCACTGGTACGGTGCCGCGTGGTAAGCTTGCTTACTTTGACCACATTCCGAAGGACAGCGTGCGGATTGCGGAGCGGACGTTGCACAACCCATACTTGTACACGAAGGCCAACATCGAAGAAGGCCAGGTACTGTACACGCGCAATTGCCAGCACTGCCACGGCGAGAAAGGCGATGGCCAGGGTCCGGTAGGTATGAAGTTCAAAGGGGTGCCCAACTACTCGGCGGGTGCTTACAAAACGATGAACGACGGCCACATTTACCACGTCATCGAGTGGGGCCGCAACCGCATGATGCCGCACGGCTCGCAGGTGAACCCCGAGGAGCGTTGGAAAATTGCTATGTACGTACACGTACTGCAAGTGAACAACGACCCGGCTGACCTACCCAAGATTGTAAAAGTTGGGGCTCCGGCTCCTACTACTAGCGCCGAATCGGGCAATGCTTCGGAGCAAACCGATGGGGCAAATCAGAAAGCTGAGGGCCAAGCCCAAGCTCACACTGGCTCTGATACACCCGGTCAGGGTGATAAAGGCCGTAACGGCGCTATGTAATTTCGAATAGACTATGGCAACTCTGACGCATCATCACGAACCCGTTGTGGCCGAGCACTTGCAGGAGCATCCTGGGCTACAGCGCACGTTCGTTACTATTATCGTAGCTGGCGTTATTCTGCTGGTACTTGGCATCTTAGCGGCTGTCATGCACATCGGCGAAGGGCATCATGAAGGTGCTGCCCACGCAGCTACCGCTGCAGGCCACGCCGCCGAGCACGCAGGCAGCCCCCTTTGGCTGAAGCGCTTGCTGATTAGCCTTTGGCATAGCAATGTGTATCTGATTGGTATATCGGTAGTTGGTACCGTATTTATGGCTATCCAGTATGTGGCTTACGCCGGCTGGTCGGTAGTTATCAAGCGTATCAACGAAGCCCTTAGCGCTTGGCTTATTCCCGGTGGTGTTCTGCTGTTGGTAGTTTTTGGCGCTAGCCTCATTAACCACGACATCTTCCACTGGACGGTGCCGGGTATCATGGAAAAAACTATAGATGGCCACGCTAACCCGGCCTACGACAAGATTATCGCTGGTAAAAGTAGCTTCCTAAGCATTCCGTTCTACATCATCCGTATGGTGAGCTACCTCGTCATTTGGGCGACGTTTAGCTGGAAACTGCGCCAGCTATCGCTGCAAGAAGACCAGAACGGTGGCACATATTACTTCCACAAGAGCATTATCGCTGCGGCGATGTTCTTGGTAATGTTTGCCGTTACCTCGTCGATGTCGGCTTGGGACTGGGTTATGTCGGTTGACGTACACTGGTTTAGCACGATGTTCGGCTGGTACGTATTCGCTTCGTGGTGGGTATCGGGCATCGCAGCTACTACGCTGATTGCCATCTTCCTAAAGCAAGCCGGTTACCTGCGCATGCTGAACTCAAACCACTTCCACGATTTGGGCAAGTTCATGTTTGGCTTCAGCATTTTCTGGACTTACATATGGTTCTCGCAGTTCATGCTGATTTGGTACGCTAACCTGCCTGAGGAATCGGTGTACTTCAACCAGCGCTTAGGTGGCTTCGATGGCCGCTACACCTGGATGTTCTACGGTAATTTGCTCATCAATTTTGCCTTCCCTTTCCTGGCATTGATGACGCGCGATGCAAAGCGTCAGATGATTATGCTGAAAATCGTTTGTATCGCTATACTCATAGGTCACTGGTCCGACTTTTATTTGATGTTCATGCCGGGCACTATGAAGGGCGAGAATGGGTTCCTGATTGAGATTGGCGTAGCCCTGATTCTGCTGGGTGCTTTCCTCATCCTTGTGACCCGCCGCTTGGCTGCCGCCTCGCTGGTACCCGTCAACCATCCCTTCATTGAAGAAAGCGTTCACCACACGACCTAAACTTTTAGAATACAGCAGCTAGAAGTAGAAGGCCGGCACACGCCGATGGCTTGGTGCCGGCCTTTTTTATTCTAGCTTCTAGCTTCTGACTTCTAGCCTTATCCCCAATGACTGCTTTAACTATTTTGCTGGTGCTGGTACTGCTGCTGGTCGTATTCGGCTTGCTCTTCCGGCTTCAGATTCTGACTTCCATCTTCTCGGGCTCCTCCGTAAAAGATATTGGCGTAAGCAACCGCGTGAATGCGCTGCTGATGCTAGTATTTATGGTTGTAGGTGGTGGTGCCTTCTTCTGGTCGTTTTCGGAGAACTTCTCTAAAATGAACCCGCCTATCGCTTCCATCCACGGCCACCAGATGGAAAGTATGTTCTGGACGACGATGACGGTTATTGGCATCGCGTTCGTTATCACGCAAGTACTGCTGTTTGTTTACGCCTATAAGTATCAGCACAAAGAAGGCCGTCGGGCGTATTTCTTCGCCCACAACAACACGATTGAGGTAATCTGGACGATTATCCCAGCTATCGTAATGGCCTCGCTGATTTTTGCTGGTTGGAAAGCTTGGACCCGCATCACCGGCCCCGCTCCTAAGGATGCCGTAGTGGTAGAGTTGATGGGCAAGCAGTTTAACTGGCTCGTTCGCTACCCCGGCCGCGACATGAAGCTGGGCGTGATTAACTATCGCCTGATTGATGCTACGAATGATTTCGGCTTCGACTTGAGCGATAAATCTGCCTTGGACGACTTTACCAGCACCGAAATTCACGTGCCTAAGGGCCACCCGGTTCTGATTAAAATTCGCTCGCGCGACGTACTGCACGCTGTGTACATGCCGCAGTTCCGCGTGCAGATGTATGCGGTACCCGGCATGCCGACCCGCTTCTGGTTTACGCCTACGCTGACAACCGATGAAATGCGTGCTCACCTGGGCAACCCTAAGTTTGACTACGAGTTGGCTTGCAACCAGATCTGCGGTAAAAGCCACTATGCTATGAAAGCTAAGGTGATTGTAGATGAGCCAGACGATTATCAAGCTTGGTATGCTAAACAAAGCCCCAATTCGGCCAACGCTGATATGATGGCTTCCTACAAGCAAACTAGTAAAGCCGCTGGCCTAGGCAAAGGTGGTACGCTAGGTGCTGAAAAAGCTGCAGTTGGTGAGGCTGGCGAAACGCTAGCTACTCCGCTGGCGTCGCAGTCCACAATGTAAGTTGATTTTGTACGAGTAACTGCTTCTTATATGGCTACTAATATTCCCGCCTCTGCCTCCGCGCACGGTGACATCGGCACTGCCCCGGTGTCGCATACCGAGCACGATGACCATCTGCACGGGCACGAAGACCACCACGACCAGCATTGGCTGTGGAAATACGTGTTCAGCCAAGACCACAAAATGATTGCTCGTCAGTTCCTCATTACGGGGATGCTTTGGGCTATCATCGGTGGCACGCTGTCTAGCTTGTTCCGCTTGCAGCTGGGCTGGCCTGAGGCTACAATGGACTGGCTTCAGCCTTTCCTCGGCAAATGGATTGAAGGCGGCAAGTTGAACCCTGAGTTCTACTTGGCGCTCGTGACGATGCACGGTACCATCATGGTATTCTTCGTGCTGACGGCCGGTTTGTCGGGTACGTTCTCCAACTTCCTGATTCCGCTGCAAGTGGGTGCCCGCGACATGGCTTCGGGCTTCATGAACATGCTCTCGTATTGGTTCTTCTTCATATCGAGCGTTATCATGTTTACCTCGCTGTTCCTGGAAACGGGTCCGGCGTCCGCTGGCTGGACAATTTACCCGCCGCTGTCAGCACTGCCCCAGGCTATCCCTGGCTCGGGCATGGGTATGACGATGTGGCTGGTGTCGATGGTGTTCTTCATCGTATCGCAGCTGTTGGGTGGTGTCAATTACGTGACGACGGTTATCAACCTGCGTACTCGTGGCATGAGCATGAGCAAGTTGCCGCTTACCATCTGGGCCTTCTTCCTGACGGCTATCCTGGGCATCCTGTCGTTCCCGGTTTTGTTCTCGGCTGCATTGCTGCTGGTGTTTGACCGTTCGTTTGGCACTTCGTTCTTCCTGTCGGATATATACATCGCTGGTCAGGCACTGCACAACCAAGGTGGTTCGCCGGTACTGTTCCAGCACTTGTTCTGGTTCCTGGGTCACCCCGAGGTATACATCGTAATTATGCCTGCAATGGGTATGGTATCGGAAATTCTGGCTACCAACGCTCGTAAGCCCATCTTCGGCTACCGCGCTATGATTGGCTCGCTGATTGGCATTTCGCTGCTGTCGTTCGTTGTGTGGGCTCACCACATGTTCGTAACGGGCATGAACCCCTTCCTCGGCTCGGTCTTCATGTTCCTGACGCTGATTATCGCGGTGCCATCGGGCGTGAAAGTGTTTAACTGGATTGCTACGCTCTGGCGCGGTAACATCCGCTTCACGACGGCCATGCTGTTTTCGATTGGCTTCGTGTCGCTGTTCATTTCGGGTGGTCTGACCGGGATTATCCTCGGTAACGCTACGCTGGATATCCAGATGCACAACACCTACTTCGTGGTAGCTCACTTCCACTTGGTAATGGGTTCGTCGGCATTCTTTGGTCTGTTTGCTGGTGTGTATCACTGGTTCCCCAAGATGTTCGGCCGCATGATGGACGAGAAGCTCGGCTATATCCACTTCTGGTTGACGTTCATTGGCGTTTACCTCGTATTTATGCCGATGCACTACGTAGGTATCGCCGGCTTCCCCCGCCGCTACTACTCGTGGACTGGCTTTGATGCCTTCTCGCAGTTTGCTGACCTGAACAAGTTTATCTCGGCAGCGGCCATTCTGGCCTTCTTTGCCCAGTTCGTGTTCATCTTCAACTTCTTCTACAGCATCTTCCGGGGCCGCCGCGCTACGCAGAACCCCTGGAACTCGACGACGCTGGAGTGGACCACGCCCATCGAGCCCGGCCACGGCAACTGGCCCGGCGAAATCCCCGCCGTGTACCGCTGGCCCTACGACTACAGCAAGCCCGGTGCCGAGACGGATTTCATTCCGCAGAACATCCCATACT
The DNA here is from genome assembly GCA_050954845.1 of Janthinobacterium lividum. GTDB lineage: Bacteria > Bacteroidota > Bacteroidia > Cytophagales > Hymenobacteraceae > Hymenobacter. The sequence goes on along the minus strand of JBPBQK010000070.1, from coordinate 113,614 downwards.
CGCAAACCGCTTCCTCGAACCTGCCCTACGAGCGGGACATGGAAGACTAAGCCGACGTATAAAAATTGCCTGAACGGGCCGCCGCGCAAACGGCGGCCCGTTTCTTTTTGTTTACCTAAGCGAGATAAGGTCCGTAACCGCCACTCGCCCCTAGTTTCATGCAACCAGTTGGTTTTGTCCGTCGCTTCCGCTTTTGGAGCGTGCTGACGGTGATAAGTATTTACGTGTTGATTTTGGTGGGTGGGATAGTGCGGGCCACCGGCTCCGGCATGGGCTGCCCCGACTGGCCCAAGTGCTTTGGCCAGTGGGTGCCGCCGACTGATATCAAGGAATTGCCCGCCGACTATAAGCAAGTGTACACTGCGCAACGTGTAGCTAAAAACCAGAAACTGGCGCGCACCTTGGCGAGCTTAGGCTTTAAACAAGTGGCCGGTGAAATTTTCGCCCATCCTACGCAGTACATCGAAACAGAATTTAACGCCACCAAAACCTGGATTGAGTACATCAACCGCTTGGTAGGCGCGCTTATCGGCATCTTCGTTTTCATTACGGCGGTAGTAGCGTTGCCTTACTGGAAGCGTGACCGCACGGTATTCTGGCTGGCGGTAGGAGGGTGGCTGCTGACTGGCGTGCAGGGCTGGCTCGGCTCGCTGGTGGTATCGACCAACTTGCTGCCGATAATGGTGACCATCCATATGGGCTTAGCACTGCTGATTGTGGCTATGCTGCTCTACGCCGCTGACCGTGCCCAACGCGAGCCTGCACAAGACGCTTGGGAGGTAGACAGCACCAGCCTCAACCAAACGCAAATAGCGGCCGCCAGCGGCCTGCAACCGCTGCTCTGGCTACTGTTGCTCGTCACCTTCACCCAGATAGTGCTGGGCACGCAGGTACGCGAGCAGGTAGACCATATTTCGGCTGCCGCTGGCTATGTGGGGCGCGAGAATTGGGTGAGCCAGCTGGGTAACATCTTCAAAGTACACCGCTCGATGTCGATATTGGTGACCTTGCTGAACGTTTACGCCGCCTACCGGCTTTGGCCGCTGGCGGGGGCGCGGCTGCGGCGTTTCGTAGCCGCTACGCTGGGCATACTGACGCTGGAAATCGTAGCGGGCATCGTGCTGGCGTATCTGGCACTGCCCGCATTTGTGCAGCCGGTGCACCTCACGCTGGCTACGCTGCTCTTCGGGGCGCAGTTTTTAACGCTGGTAGCGTGGCATCGCGCACGGGTGGCAATAAAACAGGGCCAGCTACGGCCGGCTCATGCGTAACTTTGTAATCCGGTTCTGCGCTGCGAAAAAGCATAGCCCGGCCCTCGCTTAATGAATAAGGCCCGCGCCTATTTTCAACTTCTCAAGTTCCGGCTTTCGTTTACGGTGGCGTTTTCCAGCGCCTTGGGCTACCTACTTGGGGCACGCGAGCTAAGCTGGGGGAAGCCCTTGCTGGTGCTGCTGGGTGGCCTGCTGGTAACTGGTTCGGCCAATATCATCAACCAGGTTTTTGAGAAAGACCTCGACAAAATGATGCGCCGCACCGAGGCGCGCCCGCTGCCCACGGGCCGCATTTCGGTCAATGAAGCTTGGGCTTTCTGCGTGGTGCTGGGCGTGGCGGGGCTGGGGCTGCTGGCCTACTACTTCAACCCGCTCACGGCGGCGCTGTCGCTACTCTCGCTCATCCTCTACGGCTTCATTTACACGCCGCTCAAGACCGTGTCGCCGATATGCGTGGCTGTCGGGGCCATTCCGGGCGGACTGCCGCCCTTGATAGGCTGGGTGGCCGCAATGGGCTACGTGGGCGAGCCGGCGTGGGTGCTGTTCGGCATTCAGTTTATGTGGCAGTTTCCGCACTTCTGGGCCATTGCTTGGGTGGCCGATGAGGACTACAAGCGGGCCGGTTTCAAGATGCTACCTTCGCCGGGCGAGCGCAACATGAACACGGCTTTCCAGATAATGACCTACACGGTGCTGCTCATTCCTGTGTCGTTGCTGCCGTTGGTGCTGGGCATTTCGGGGCGCGTGTCGGCTGGTATTGCGCTGGTGTGCGGGGTGCTTTTTGTGCTTCTCACAGTGCAGCTCATGCGGACTCAAGACCGCAAGGCTGCGCTTAGTATCATGTTTGCCTCATTCCTCTATTTGCCTATCGTACAAATTGCGCTGGTTTTAGATAAAGTTTGAGTTTTAATGACGGCTCGTTTGTTACCAAACTAGCCGTTGCGGTAGCTCACTGCCGCCTGACAACGCGTAACAATTAACTATTTTTTATGAACCCTTCAGAACTGATAGCTGAGAAGGAAGAAGGCCTGGGACTGCACCCCAAGCGCGTCGTCCTCATTCTGCTTATTTTCAGCATTATCATGATGTTTGCGGCTTTTACTAGCGGCTACATCGTGCGGCGCGACGAGGGCAACTGGCGCGAGTTTGACTTGCCCATGAGCCTGTTGTTCAACACGATTGTTATCGCGCTGAGCAGCGTATCTATGCAATTTGCCTACTATTCGGCTAAGCAAAACGAGGTGAAACGCACGCAGCTGGCGCTGTTGCTGACCTTGGTGCTGGGCGTGGTTTTCCTGTTTGGGCAGGTGCATTCGTGGGGCGATTTGGTGGCCGGGCGCACCTTCTTTGGCGGGGCCGATGCCAATCCGTCGGGTTCGTTCGTATATGTGCTCATGGGCGTTCACGCTTTTCACTTGATAACGGGGCTTATTTTCGTGGCCGTAGTGCTCAAGCGAAGCCTTAACTATCAGGTGCATTCGCGGGCTATGCTTTCGATTGGCAACGCTACCATCTACTGGCACTTCCTGGGCGGCCTTTGGTTGTACCTGTATTTGTTCCTACTTTTGAACCACTAAACTGCGGGTTTCCGTAAGGAAACTCTGTTCATTTTTGCCGCCTCCTATGGCCCACTCGACCACCTTAGAACATTCCTCTACCCCCATTTACGCCGACGTGCCCCGCACTGGCACCTGGGACGGGGGCAACGAACCCTTCAAAGCGAGCTACGGCAAGCTGATGATGTGGTTCTTCCTGCTGTCGGATGCTTTTACCTTCGGCGCGTTTCTGACCGCCTACGGCATGATTCGCCACAAGCACGGCGTATTCACCGGCACGGCTGCTCAGTTTCACTTCAGCTCGACGTGGTGGCCAGTCCCCGAGAAGGTATTCAACGCCTTCCCCGGTTTCCACGGCATCGACCTGCCGCTGGCGTTCGTGGCCTTGATGACGATGATTCTCATCTTCAGTTCGGTAACGATGGTGCTGGCCGTAGAAGCTGGTCACCGCATGGATAAGGCCGATGTGCAAAAGTGGTTGTTGTGGACCATCTTATTCGGCTCAATGTTCCTGAGCTCGCAAGCTTGGGAGTGGAGCCACTTCATCGGCGGCCACGTCGAACCGACCATCATGGCCGATGGCAAGCCTTTCTTCGGGGCCAACCTCGCCATGAACCAGTACGGCCCGCCGCTGTTCGGTGACCTATTCTTCTTCATCACGGGCTTCCACGGCACCCACGTATTCTCGGGCGTCTGCCTACTGGTGTGGTGCTTCATCGCCACCACCAACGGCACGTTTGAAAAGCGCGGCCACTACGAAATGGTGGAGAAAATCGGCCTCTACTGGCACTTTGTAGACCTGGTTTGGGTGTTCGTGTTCACGTTCTTCTACCTGGTGTAATCAGAATTTTGGATGTCAAGATTTGAATGCTGAGTGCCTCTTAGGTACTCAGCATTCAGCATTCAAAGCTTAAAATTTCAAAAAATGTCTGCGCACGCTACTACCGAACACGCCTACATCCCCGGCGAAATTGCCAAGCCTAATACCGCTTGGATTTGGAAAACCTTCTGGGTGCTGGTGGGCATCACGGCGCTGGAGTTTGCCATTGCCTTTACTCTGACTTCGCCCGACTGGCGCACGTTCCGCAATAGTGTGTTCATCGTGCTTACTATTTTGAAGGCTTTCTTCATCGTGGGTGAGTTTATGCACTTGAAGCACGAGGCAAAAAGCCTTATCTGGACTATCCTCATTCCCACCGCGCTGCTGGTGTGGCTGGTCGTAGCCCTCGTTACGGAAGGTTCGTTCATTGGCGAAACTCTTTCGCATATGTTCAGCAAATAACCGATGCGGCCCCGCCAAACCTTTTTGCTGGGGCTGCTTCTGCTGGTGCCCGTACTTGCGTTTCTGTTCCTGTACGGCTTCGGCTCCAATCATTACGCGCTGCCAACCTACTTGCCCGAGCGAGCGGACTCCGTCCGCACCGTCGGCGGAGGGTGGCAGCGCGATACTGTTTATCACCAGGTCCGTCCCTTCCGCCTACTAGCGGCCAGCGACCGCTACGTAGCCAGCAGCGAGCTAAGCCAGGACATGTATATCGCGCAGGTGCTAACCTCCAAAACGCCCGGCGAACAGGACGCCCAGGCCACCCGCGAAATGATGCGCGTGCAGGAGAAATTTCGCCGCGAGCCTCGGGTGCGACTGGTTACGTTGGTTCCCATCCGTGACTTAGCCAAGGCTGATTTGGGCAATCAGTTGCAAAAGCTTAGCGAGCAATACGGCACCATCAGCGGGAAGTGGTTTGTGCTGGGCGGCGCGCCCGATACCGTGCAACACCTAGCGCGCTACGAGTTTGGGCTGACGGCTTTGCGGCCGCAGCACCTGCCGTTTCGGCCGGCTACCGAGCCGGCAACTTTGTCCGCCGGGCGGCTGTTGCTGGTTGACCATGAGCAGCATGTGCGTGGCATCTACGACGGCACCGATATCCACGAGATAGAGCGGCTTATTACTGAAATTAACGTTTTGCTATACACATATGACCACGGTCACTGAGCAGTTACACCCGCCCGTACTGGAGCCGGGCGATTATACTAAGTATAAGATTATCCTGGGTGGCCTTGGCATCATCGTGCCCGTGTTGGTGGCTGTGCTGTTTTATTTCAAAGGCATCTTCCAGATTAAAGGTGCTGAGGCGCATCTACGCTGGCTGCCGGCTCTGAATGCGGCCCTGAACTCGCTGACTGCTGTAGCCTTGTTGGCGGGTTTCTACTTTATTCGCCAGAAAAATGTGCTGGCTCACCGGGCCTCTATGCTTACGGCTTTTGGGCTGGGCGCGCTGTTTTTGGTGTCGTATGTGGCGTATCATTCACAGGTGGCCAGCACGCACTTCGGTGGGGTAGGAGCTATTCGGACGGTATATTTCCTGCTGCTGCTGACGCATATCAGCTTGGCGGTGGTGACGGTGGCGCTGGTGCTGTTCACCTTATACTTCGCCCTCACGGGGCAGTACACCAAACACATGGCCATTGCCAAATGGACGTTTCCGGTGTGGCTCTACGTGTCGGTTACGGGCGTAATCGTGTATTTTATGATTGCGCCGTATTACCCGGCTGGGTAAAATTGGTAGCAACTTTTACCTTATAAAGGTGTTCTAAGACTATGAAAAAGCTGATTTTCGGGCTGGCCCTGAGCTTCTTACTACTGGGGCAATTGCTGACCGTTGCGCCCGCTCAGGCGCAGTGCGTGATGTGTAAGGCCCAGGTAGAAGCCGCCAAAGCTGAGAACGACGACTACGACGTGGCCGGCCTCAACAAAGGCATCGTGTACATGATGATTGTGCCCTACATCCTGATGGGCACGATTGGCTATTTCTGGTACCGGCGCACGCATCCGAAGCGTGCCAAGCTGGCTTGAAGCCTATCGGGCCGTGGTGGCTGGCGCTGCTAGCGCAGCGCTGCCCGCATTGCCACACGGGGCCGCTCTTCAACTACGGCACTTATAACCTGCCGCACCTGACCGATATGCCCGAGGCCTGCCCCGTATGCGGGCAGCACTACGAGCCCGAGCCGGGCTTCTACTGGGGCGCTATGTACATCAGCTTCGGTTTTGCAGTGCCAATAGTGCTGGTGACGGGCGCGGTGCTCTACTGGCTATTTGGCGACCCCGATACGTGGGTGTATATCACGGCCGTAACGGCGATTATGCTGTTGCTCACGCCGCCCTCATTTCGCTACGCGCGGGCTGTTATGCTGTATGCGTTTGGCGGAATACGGTTTGATAGGCGGTATTTGGAGAAGAGCAAAGGGTAAACAAACCGTCATACTGAGCGCAGCGAAGTCGAAGCATCTTGGCCGTTTTGTTGCTAACGCTAGGAGTTATTCGAGTAGCTCGTCATGCTTCGACTTCGCTCCGTTGCGCTCAGCATGACGAGCTACTCGAATAACTCCTCAATCACCAAAACAGCTTTTTCGCCCGGTTTTTGCAATAGCCTAGCAGTGCTACTTTCAGTGAAGCCCTGACTGGCTGCGCGGCACTCCTGAGCCGGCAGTCGGTTAGGGCTTTTATTTGGGCTGCTTATGGAGCTTTCTGACCTTCCTGCGCGTCGGCGTTTTAGTATAGTATGGGCTTGGTTGCTGGTGCTGAGCGGGCTGCTATGCTTCGGCGGCAGCTACCTAACCAGCCGCACCAGCCAAGTGCCCGGCGACGAGGCGCAGCCCGGCACCGCCCAATTGCAGCGTCTAGTGCAGCAGGCCACAGCCACCGCCCATCGCGAAGCCACCCAAACAATCGCCCGAATCCAGACAGCTCCGCAGCCGCTACGCTTCTATCGCCTGCTAGACCAAAGTACGTACCCAACTTTTCTGTTTCAGCAGGGGAATTTGCTGGCGTGGTCGGCGGCAGGGCCACTGCCCACGGCCACCGATGCCGCCGACAGCCGCTCCGAGCGACTCGCCCAACTCAACCTCGGGGATTATGTAGTGGTGCGGCAGGCGGCCGCCGACCTCGTGATACTGGTATACGTGCCCCTGACGCAGCACTACGGCATCAGCAACCGCTACCTGCGGGCGGGTAGCAGGCGGGCGCTGCTGCAAAATTTTGATATTCAGGTGCAGCCACTTGGTGGCGCGCCGAAGCACGCGGTTAGCACAACCATTCGAGAGGTCGATGGCCGGCCGCTTTTCGCGGTGCGTTGGCTGCAAAGCAACTCGTTGGCCGGCCGGTACCTGCCGCTGGCGTTGTTGGGTTTGGGCGTGCTGCTGTACATAATTGGTTGGCTGGCAGTGGCTTGGCGGTGGTGGCGCGACGGGCGCGGCCTGGCAGCAGTAGCGGCACTGGTGCTGCCGCTGATGGCCTTGCGCCTGTCGCTAATATACCTGGGCTTGCCCTATGCGATGCTAGAACTGCCGCTGTTCGACCCGCGCATCTACGCGGTATCGCGCTGGGCACCCTCGCTGGGCGATTTGTTGTGTAACTCGCTGCTCGCCCTCACCATAGCCGTAGCCGCTTGGTTGCTGAGTTGGCAGTATCGCTGGCAAACCCGCGCTCAAACGGGCAATCGGCAGGCGTGGCGCGTGGGGCTGGTCGTGGTATTGGGCCTGCTATTGTGGCGGCAGCACAATTATTATCTGCTTGCGTTCAGCAGCAGCCAGCTCAATCTGGACATTACCCAAAGCATTCAGGTAAGCAGTTTCCGGCTGGTGCTGGGCTTGGCGGTGGTGGTGCACACTGCCGCTTTTGTGCTGGTATTCACGCTACTTACGCGCATTATGGGCTTGGAGCGGCAGGTAACTCAGCATCGGCTGGTGCCGGTGGCGGTAGCCCTGATGGCCGCGATACTGCTGGGGGTGAGCGTCTTGCTAGGCTGGCCCTGGCTGAGCTTGGCAGCGCTGGCTGTGAGCTACTTGGCGCTGGTGCGGGCAGCGGGGCCGGCCCCACTTAGCCTGCCGTATCTGCTATTGCTGCTGCTGGCGCTGAGCGCAGCCACTGGCTCGCTGGCGCTGTACGAGCAGTTTGGCCACCAATTATTGCTGGATAAGCAGCGCTTGGCCAATAACCTATTGGTTGATAATGACCTGCAAGGCGAATTTCTGCTGGGCGAGCGCACGCGCCAACTCGCCAATGACCCCATCATTGCCCAAATGCTGAACGCCCGGCCGGTGCGTGATGAAGCTCTGCGCCGCCGCATCAGCCGGCAATACCTGCGCGATTATTTCGATAAATACGAGGCTGATATTAACCTCTTTGATGCTCAGGGGCAACCTCTGAGCACCGATGAGGCCGATACGCTGACCTTTGGGCAGACGCGCGAGCTGCTGTCGCGCACGGCCTCGGTCACCGACCAGGCGGGCGTGTTTTTGCTGAAATCCGAAAATTCGTTTAGCTCGCGGCGCTATGCGGCGGTGGTGCCGCTGGCCGCGCCGCCGGTGGTGGGCATCGGGCCGCCCGCGCCGGCGGGGACTATCGTGCTCACGCTCAGCCTACGCAAGCTGTCGAGCTACAGCGTATTGCCCGAATTGCTGGTTGACCAGAAGTTTTTTCAGCCCGGCCTGGCCACCGACCTCAGCTACGCGGGCTACGCTGGTGGGCGGCTGGTGTACAGCGAAGGCGATTTTGACTACGCCAACCTGTTGCCCGCCGACCGCCTGCAAGACCCGCGCCTGTACCAAGCCGGCTTGGTGCTGAGTGGCTTTCACCACTTGGCGGTGCGTGGGCCGGAGGGCCGCACGGTGGTCGTGACTACCTCGACGTATTCAGTGGCCGATTGGCTGTCGAATTTCTCGTTTCAATTGCTGCTCAATAGTGCCTTGTGGTTGGTGGCGACGGGGCTGTACCTGCTGCTGCGCCGCAAAAGCCCGGTGGTGCAGCTCAATTTCAGCGCCCGCATTCAGGTGCTGCTCAATGTGAGCATCCTGCTGTCGCTGGTGGTGGTGAGCGTGGCGGTGGCCAGCCAAGTTATTTCGGGCTACCGCCGCGACCTGCACCGCACCTATGAGCGCCGGGGCCGCATTGCCCTCGAAAGCCTGCTACGCCGCCGCGACCTGCTGGCCGACACCGCCGGCCGTCCCGCCCTGGCCGGGCTGGTGCACAACGTGGCCGCCCTCACCGAAACCGACCTCAACCTCTACGATGCCCAAGGCCAGCTGCTGGTAAGCTCGCAGCCCCTCATTTTTGAGGCGGGGCTGCTGGGGCCGCTGCTTAACCCGCACGCCGTGGTGGCGTTGCGCGAGCGCGGCCTGAGCCGGGTGCTGCTTACCGAGCGGGCGGGGTCGCTGTCGTTCAGCGCGTTGTACTTGCCGGTGCGGGTGGCCAGCGAGCGCGGCGCGGCGGCCGGGCCGGTGCTGGGCTACGTGGGCATCCCGTTTTTCGACTCGCAGCAGGCCTTGGATAACAAGCTGACCGAGTTGCTTACGACGATACTCAACATCTTTACCCTCATGGGCTTGCTGTTTATCGGGTTGGCTTTTGTGGCCACGCGCCAGCTCACGGCCCCGCTCAAGCTGCTGACCGAGCGACTGCGCCGCACCACCCTCACCGGCCAAAACGAGGTGCTCGACTACCGCAGCAGCGACGACGAAATAGGCCTGCTGGTGCGCGAGTACAACACCATGCTCGAGAAGCTCGAAGCTAGCAAGCGCGAGTTGGCCACCCAAGAAAAAGAAGCCGCTTGGCGCGAAATGGCCCGCCAGGTAGCCCACGAAATCAAAAATCCGCTCACGCCCATGAAGCTGAATTTGCAATACTTGCAGAAAGCCATCAACGAGCGCCGCCCTAATGCGGAAGAATTAATTGGCCGCATCTCCCAAACGCTCATCACCCAAATCGACGTGCTTTCGGACATTGCTACCTCGTTCAGCACCTTCACCAACCTGCCCACCATGCGCCCCGAGCGCCTCGATGTGGGCGCGGTGTTGCGGCAATGCACCGACCTCTTCCGGCAGCAGGACGGCGACGAGAACGGAGCCTTACAGCTGACATTGCCTGCTGATGAGTGCATCGTTTTTGCCGATGAAAGCCTGCTGGTCCGCACCTTCAATAACCTGCTACTCAATGCTAAGCAGGCCGTGCCGCCCGGCCGCACCCCGCGCCAAGAAGTAACCCTGCGCTGCGAAGCCAGCAAAGCCGTAATCACCATTGCCGACAACGGTAGCGGCATCGCCGAAGACGTGCGCGACAAGGTCTTTCGGCCCAACTTCACCACCAAAGCCACCGGCTCGGGCATTGGGCTGGCGGTGGCCAAGCGCGGTATCGAGAGTGCCGGCGGCAGCATCTGGTTTGAGACGGTGGAAGGGGAGGGGACGATGTTTTTTATCGAGCTGCCGCTGGCGGGGTAGCTATTGCTATGCCCCGTGGGCCGGCTCGTAAAGCTCAGCCGCTTCCTATTTTATTTTACTGATAATATGTTGATTATGGGATAAAAAGGGCAACTCGGATGGAGTTGCCCTTTTAGTGTTTTAAGCCGCTACTAGGCGTTGGCTACCATGGGCTTTCGGTTTCCCCGGCCGGCGCATCCCGGCTAACGTACTTCCCCGTCGGACCGTCTACGCCAATAGTAGCGTAATGCACGACAAACTGGGCAGCATCAGTTACCGCCCCGCCTTGGTGGCCGGTAAAGTCGGTGGCCGTCTGGCCGGGGTCGACGGCATTGACTTTAAAGCCTTTCGCGCGCAGCTCGTAGGCCAGGAAGACGGTATAGGCATTGAGCGCCGTTTTTGAAGGACCGTAGGCCGCCAGTTTGTAGGGTGCGTACACCCACGTGGGGTCGCTTTGCAAGGTGAGCGAGGCCAGGCCCGAGGTGATATTGACAATGACGGGAACTGGTGCCTGCCCGAGCAAATCCAGAAAGGCATGCGTCACGTCGATAGTGCCGAAGAAGTTGGTGTCGAAGACTTCGCGTAGCTGAGCCGTGCCGATAGTTAGGGCGGTTTGTGGCATCTCGCCTAGGATGCCCGCGTTATTAATCAACACGTCCAAGACGGTAGTCTTCGCCCGAATAGTCTGTTCGGCCGCCCGAATGGAGGCTTTGTCGCAGACATCAAGCTGAATGGCTTCGACGTGGGCGAGGCCGGCTTCGGCCAGGTGGGCTACTGCTTGCTGCCCTTTGGCCAGGTCCCGGCAGCCGAGGAACACAAAGTAGCCTTGCTGCGCCAGTTGCCGGGCGGTTTCTAAGCCGATGCTCTTGTTGGCACCGGTGATGAGAACATGTTTCATGCGTTGTGCGAGGGAATAAATACTGCACAAAGGTCCCGCGGTGGCTCGGCGGCCTACTTACCTTTTGGTAAAAACAGGCGGCCGGCCGGTTAGGAGGCTGACGGAAACCGGCGCGAGCTGGTCAGTTGGTGGCGTCGGATGCACCGGGCAGGGTACCCAGCTTGCGGCGGATACGACTCAGCGACTGCGGCGTGACGCCGATGTAGGAAGCCAGGTAGGCGAGCGGGATGCGATTGGCCAGGCCCGGGAACGTGGTCAGGAACTGCGCGTACCGGCTGGCCCCGCTGGGGCTGACGAGCGCGCTGCGCCGGTTCATTTTTTCCAGCAGCGCCCGCGTAAAAAGCTGCTGCTCGACCTGCGGCCACGCGAGCATGGTGAGGCTTAGCTCCTGCCAGGCGCGGGCCTGGAATACGAGCAGGTGCACCTGGGTCACGGCCTGCACGTACTCGGTGCAGGGCTGCTGAAACCGATAGCTTTGTAAATCCACTACGAAGTGGTTTTCTTCCACAAAGTATTTGGTGTGTTCCGTGCCATCCCGGTCGAAGTAGCACACGCGGAAAACGCCGGCCACGACAAAGCCGATTTCCTGCGCCACGTGCCCTGCCTCCGAAAAATAGTCGCCCGGCTGATAGGTCCGCGCCACGGCCTGGCCCCGGATGAGCTGGAGTTGCTGCGGGCTGAAATGGTAAAATTGCAGCAGAAAGTTATCGAGGGGCGAGTCGGTCATGCAAGCGAGCGGGTAGCGCCTGGAGCCCAGGCAATCGGCACGTACCAAAGGTCACGCCTGAGGCGCGGGCTGGAGTTACCAAGTGGTAAAAAGTGCAAATGCCTAGGACTTACGCAAAAGCGTCTGTCCTAAATGCCTTTTGAAACTCGTTGTTAGGGCCACAGGGCCGGTAGAGCTTAGTTGGGCTGCCTTGGGTATACCAGTCAGGTAAGGCAGGTTGTTCACTAGACAAGGGGTGGGAAAGGAGCGCGCCCTATTTTTGGAAAAAGAACCGGCTGTGTCGGCTAGCGGCTACGAGTAGCGAGATTAGGTGAGGCAAGCAGCGCGGCTATTTTCGGTAGTGGGTGCAACTAGGTTCGCGGTACTGAGGCACCAAAGATTGCCCCTCTAGCGTTGTGCCCCCGCTAGTGCCGAACTTTACCTTATGACCCAACGCTACCGTCTGTGCTTCCCCTGGGTGGGCCTGCTCGTGGCGTTGGCGTTTTTGCTGGGGCCGAAGGCGTGGGCGCAGCAGCCTGGCAAAGCCTCGCAGGCCCCACCCACCAGCCAGCGCTGCCGCTGGCTGCGCCGCGCGCCGGGCCGCGATACCACCACATTTGCCCTCGCCGATACGCTTACCATCGTGCCCAGCACGGTGCAGGCCAATGGCCGGCCGGTGGGCTACGACACTCGCACCAATCGCTACCGCTACGTGCGGCCTGCCCCGGCCGATGGCCGGCCCGACTCGGTGTACTTGTGCTACCGGGTACTGCCGGTGCAGCTGCTGGCCCAGCGCTACCGCCGCCCGCGCCAGCTTATGGACAGCATCGACTTCCGCGACCGCAAGATGATGCGGATGGAGGACTTTTCGCAGAAAGAGCAGATTCTCAGTACGCCCGGCATCAGCAAAACGGGCAATCTGGCGCGGGGTATCTCGTTTGGTAATACTCAAAACGTGTTTGTGAACTCGGCCCTGAACCTGCAATTGGAGGGCAAGCTCACGGAGAATATTCGCCTCACGGCCGCGATTTCGGACCAGAACGTGCCGTTTCAGCCCGAGGGGAATACCCAGACGCTTCAGCAGTTCGATAAAATCTACATCACCCTCACCGGCCCGCAGTGGAACCTAACGGCTGGCGACGTGGTGCTGCGCAACAAGCCCGACTACTTTTTGCGCTATTATAAAAACATCCAAGGCGCGGCCATCGAGGCTAACCTAGGTGCGCCCGGCCCGCAGCCTTTGCAGGCCGGGGCCAGCAACAACAGCGTAAGTAATGCGCCGCCCTCGTCCTTCACCACCTACACCAACGGCGTGACGAACAACAGCGCCGCGCCCACCGGCAACACCACCCAAACCCTGACGCCGCCCGGCACCGTGGTGCCGCCCAACCAAACCTTGCAAACACCCACGAGTGTGCTCGGCTCTCTCCCCAACGGTGGAGCTGTGGGGAACGGCCCCACCGGCACCGGCGAAGTAACCGTGCGCGACAAAACCGGCCAAATCCGCTCCTCCACGCTCATTGCGGGCGGCGTGGCGAAGGGCAAATTTGCCAGCATCGACCTCGCGCCCATCGAAAACGTGCAGGGCCCGTACCGCCTCACCGGGCCCAATGGTGAGCAATACATTATCGTGCTGGCGGGCTCCGAGCGCATTTATTTGGATGGTCGCTTGCAGACGCGGGGCTTCGACTACGACTATACTATTGATTATAACCTGGCCGAAATCACGTTTTCGCCGCGCCACCTCATCACCAGAAACTCGCGCCTGAAGGTTGATTTTGAGTACTCCGACCTCAACTACTCGCGCTCGCTCTACACCCTGAGCCACTACCAGCAGGTGGGCAAGTTACAGGTGCGCGGCAACTATTACCAAGAGGCCGACGACCCCAACAGCACCGCCAACCTGTCGCTCTCGGCCTCCGACCAGCAAGCCCTGCGCAATGCCGGCAACGTGGCCGTGGTGCAAACGCGGGGCGACACCCTGGCCGCCTACAACCGCACCCTGGTGCAGTACAACCGCGTGCTGATTACCAACTCCAGCGGCCAGCAAATAGCCACTTACACCTACCCGCCCGACTCGACCAAGCCCGTGTACAACGTGCGCTTTACGGGCGTGGGCGCGGGCCTGGGCAGCTATGTGCTCAGCTCCAACTACGCGAGCACCAACGGCCGCGTGTACGAGTACCGCGGCCCCGGCCTGGGCGACTACAACCCCGTGCGCCTGCTGCCCACGCCCCTGCTCAAGCAGATGCTGACCGCCGGGGCCACCTACCAGCTCGACCCCACCGCGGCCGTGTTTGTGGATGTGGCCAGCTCGCAGCTGCAGCGCAACCGCTTTGCCCTGGGCACCGAGGACAAGGGCGGCGCTATGCGCCTGGGCTACAGCGTGCAAAACCGTGCGCTGCCTGCCTGGGCTCCCGGCGCGCTGCGTAACTACCGCCTCAGCTCGGCGCTCGACTACGAGTACACGGCCCCCAAATTCTCGCCCATCGACCGCTACCGCGACATCGAGTTTGACCGCAACTGGAGCACCACCAGCACCGCTAACACTACCACCGCCGTGCCCCGCGAGGACAATATTCTCAACTTCGCTGTGGGCCTCACCCGCGATGCCACGCACAGCATCAACTACCGCCTCAGCCGCCGCTACCGGCCGGGCGAGGTCGATGGCGTGCAGCACTGGCTCGATGTAGCCCAGCAGTTTGGGCGGATGGAGGTGCGCGGGGCGCTGTTTGTGCTCAATTCGCAGGCCGGGCGCTACCAGTCGAGCTGGGCGCGGGGCGAGGCCAGCGTGCGCTACGGCGGCGGGCGCATCATTCCGGGGTACAGCTATAAGTTTGATAAAAATCGGGTTATCTCACCCAATCGTGATTCTATTCGCTCCGCGAACTACTTCGACGAGCACACCTTTTTTCTGCAAAGCCCCGACACCGGGCGCACGCACTACCGCTTCGACTACAGCTACCGCCAGGACCAGACGCCCACCGCCGAGCAAACCACTCTCAAGGTGCGCAACATCGCCCAGACCTGGCAGGGCAACGTGACCACCCGCCTCGGCAAAACCCAGGACCTGCGCGTGCTGGCCACCTACCGCGACGTGCAGCGCGTGGAATACCCCGACAGCGCTCGCCAGCGCAACGTGCTGGGTAAAATCGACTACAACGTGACGCTGCTCCAAAATCAAATTCGCTCGGAGCTGACCTATAGCGTGCAAACCGGCCGCGAGCTGCGCCGCGACTATTCCTTCCTGGCCGTGCCCGCCGGCCAGGGCACCCACTACTACGCCGGCGACCTCAACAAAAACGGCATCCAGGACCGCGACGAGTTTCTGGAAGCCCAAACCCCCGACGCCCAGTACCGCACCTTCATCAAGGTGTACCTGCCCACCACCGACTACCTCACCGCCTACCAAAACCGCCTCAGCTACCGCCTTACCGTGAACGCTCCCCGCGGCTGGCGCGAAGCCGGCGGGGCGCGGGCCTTCGCTGCCCGCCTCAGCAGCATCACGAGCGTGACCGTGGACCGCCGCACCAGCAGCACGTCCTTAAGCTCGCGCCTCAGCCCATTCAGCTTCGAAAAGGAAGATGATAATCTGCTGGCCTTTAACCAGCTGGTGCGCCAAACGGTGTATTTCAACCGCGCCAACCCCACCTTCGGGGCCGAGCTGACCGCCCAGCAAACTCAGCAAAAAACGCTGCTCGCCCAGGGCTTCGATTTGCGCAACCTCACCACCCAAAGCCTGCTGCTGCGCCGTACGCTGGCGCAGTCGTTCACGGGCCGCCTCACCCTGGCCCGCGACGTGCGCGAGGCCCAAAGCACCTACAGCACCAACAGCGCCTTCCTCAGCGCCCGCAATTTTCGGCTGCGCATCTACACTATTCAGCCCGAAATCAGCTACCAGCCCAGCACGGCGCTGCGCTTCACGGGTACGTTGCAGCACATCGAAAAGCGCGATTTACTGGTCCACGACCTCCAGCCTGACCTCAACAACACCCGCGGTACCTTCGACGACCTGGGCCTCGAAACCCGCCTCAGCCAGGTGGGCAAGCGCACGCTCACGGCCGCCACGCACGTCACCCGCGTGTCATTCGAGGGCGAAGTAGCCTCCGTAGTGGGCCTCGAAGTGCTGCAAGCCCTGCGCCCCGGCTCCAACTTCACCTGGAACCTCAACCTGGAGCAGCGCCTCGCCAACGGCCTCAACATCACGGTGGCCTACGACGGGCGCAAGTCCAGCGGGCTCAACGTGGTGCACACCGGCCGCATGCAGGTGGCCGTGCTGTTCTAGCCTTGTGAAGACGTAAGAGTGCGTTTGTCATTGCGAGCAAAGCGAAGCAACCTTTCCTTTGCGCTGGCTAACGTTAGCGACTGTGAAGGAAAGGTTGCTTCGCTTTGCTCGCAATGACAAACGAGAAAACTCACCAATTCACTCATTCACCAACTCACCCATGACTGCTCCCAACCCCGATTTCATGCGCGAAGCTATTCGCCTTTCCATCGAAAAAATGCAGGCCGGTTTCGGCGGCCCATTCGGAGCGGTAGTAGTGAAAGATGGTGAAATTATCGCCCGCGGCTTCAACCAGGTCACCACCACCCACGACCCCACCTGCCACGCCGAGGTCGATGCCATTCGCAAAGCCTGCCAGGCGCTGGGTACCTTCCAGCTCGATGGCTGCGACCTCTACACCAGCTGCGAGCCCTGCCCTATGTGCCTCGGAGCCATCTATTGGGCGCGCCCAGCGCGGGTGTTCTACGGCAACACCAAAGCCGATGCCGCCGCTATCGGCTTCGATGACCAATTCATCTACGACGAAATCGAGAAGCCTTTAGGCGAGCGCCGCCTGCCCATGCAGCAGTTCCTGCCTGATGAGGCCATTGCCGGTTTTCAAGCCTGGGAGGCGCATGAAAGCCGCACGGAGTATTAGCCGGCAGTAGCACCGCACATGGCAGCCAACTGCGGGTAATGATGCTGTCTTTATGGTTTATTTATCATGGATTAGGTGAACAACACGGCCGTTATTCGCCTCCATAATTATTTCAAACGTGCCGCCTTCATATTCTTTAGGCAGCGTGCCACTGATATACCAGTAGCCATTGATGAGATAGGCTTCATAGGGGCGCTCTTGGACAATTTGCTGCTTGCCGAAAATGTTGAATAGCACTGGTTCGGCCACGGCTACGGCCACTTCTTTAGTGGGTAGAAGCGGCTTAGCAAAAGCTTTTTCTGGTGCTTTTTTTACAATAGAAAGTACCTGCTGCCGGGCATATTTCTCGCCCAGCACCGTGCGCCCGGTGAAGCTTTGGGCAGCTACTGGTGCTGCTCCAAGCAGCCACAGCAACAATAGATAGCTAGCCTTCACATACTTCGCTTTCATCGGTAGGTAGGCGCTCGGCAGCAAGTAGCTCGTCCATTATTCGGTTTTCCTCTTCCGTAAAGTGCAAATCTGGAATAGGAAATGGCCCGCGTTTGGCCTGCTCATCCACAAAGCGCTGCACGCCATACGCTTTGATATCCTCGGGCCGGAGTGAGGTGCGCCCTTCGGCCAGCATTTTCTCATAGGGGTTGATGTCTGATTTCATGGCTGTTAAGTAGGTCAAGTTTCTCTGGTGAAACGTCGGTGTATCCAGTGGAGTTGACATGGCCATCGGCTCCCGGGCAAATGCCGAAATTTTCCCAAACTCCCGCTCGGCACTATCTTCCCCATTCGCTTGTCCGCTAAGATAAGCGAACGCCTATATGATTAGCTTCTACCTCAACGACCAGCCCATTCACACCGCCGAGCCGCAAGCCAGCGCCCTGCTCGACTTCGTGCGCTACCACGAACACCTGACGGGCACCAAAATTGGCTGCCGCGAGGGCGACTGTGGCGCCTGCACCGTGCTGGTAGGCGAGCTAGCGGCCGATGGCCAACGCATTGCCTACCAAAGCATGACGAGCTGCCTCACCCCGCTCGGCAACATGCATGGCAAGCACGTCGTCACGGTCGAGGGTATCAATCAGGCCAGCGGCCAGCTCACGCCCGTGCAGCAGGCCATCGTGGACCATAACGGCTCGCAGTGCGGTTTCTGCACCATCGGCTTCGTGATGTCGCTCACCGGCCACAGCCTCGGTGCGCAGCCGGCTACGGAGCAAAACACCCGCGCCGCAATGGACGGCAACATTTGCCGCTGCACTGGCTACAAGTCATTAGAGCGCGCTGCCGCTCAACTAGCCACCGAGTTAGCCGAGCGCCCTAGCACCAATAGCGTGCAGTGGCTGAGCGAAAAGCAGTTCGTACCCGCCTATTTTGAGGAAATGCCCGCAAGATTGGCCGTCCTCCGTGCCGAAACAGCAGAAGCCGAGGCCACTGCTGCGCCAGCAAACGGCCACGCTACCAACGGTCACGCCACCCTCGTTTCGACCTCGCCCAACGGCCACGCCCAAAGCCAGAACGGCCACACTAATGGCACGTTTCCCCACGCCTCCCACCCGCTGCTGAGTGGCGGCACCGACCTGCTAGTGCAGCAGTTAGATATCCTGCGCCAGCAGCCCGTGCGCCTGATTTTCGACCAAAGCGGCCGGCGCGGCATCCGTAAGGATGGCGGCCGGGTGGTGCTGGGCGCGGCCACTACGGCTAGCCAGTTGCTAGAATCGGAGGTAATGCTCGGCCTGCTGCCGCGCCTACCCGAATACCTGAAACTGGTATCGAGCACACCTATCCGCAACATGGGCACGGTAGCCGGCAACTTCGTAAACGCCTCGCCCATTGGTGATTTGACAATACTGTTCTTGGCTTTAGGAGCGGATGTTACATTGTTGAGTGCTGCTGGTGCAAGCCGGCTGCTGCTGCTGGCCGAGCTTTATATTGGCTATAAGAAGCTGGCCAAAACTGCCGACGAGCAGGTAACTGAAATCAGCTTCCCTGCCCCGCAAGCAAGCGACTTGTTCAACTTTGAGAAAGTCTCCAAGCGCACGCACCTCGACATTGCCAGTGTGAATACTGCCGCCTGGCTGCGACTCGAAAACGGCATTATCTCCGTCGCCCGCCTCTCGGCCGGTGGGGTGGGGCCGGTGCCGTTGCTGCTGGCCCGCACCAGCGACTATCTGGTGGGCCGCGAACTAAGCGCCGAAACGGTAGCCGGGGCCAACGAGGTGATGCAGGAAGAAATCAGCCCGATTGGCGACGTGCGCGGCACGGCGGCTTATAAGCGCCTGCTGCTACGGCAGTTGCTGTTCGCGCATTTCCTGCGGTTCGCACCAGCGCTGAAACTGGTTGAGCTTATTTAAAACCAAATAATGCCATCCGTCATGCAGAGCGTAGCGAAGCATCTCGCGTGGTGCAGTAAATCCTAACGTTCGCAGATGTAGCACGCGAGATGCTTCGCTACGCTCTGCATGACGGACGACCATAAAAGCTAGTAGTTGCCAGCCATGAACCACCTCGACCCCCAGCGCCACGTGCGCGGCGAATCGCAGTACCTCGACGATGTGCCCGTGCAGCAAGGCACGCTTTACGCGGCCGTATATGAGTCGCCGCTGGCCCACGGCGTGCTTAATGGCCTCGACCTGAGCGCCGCGAAAAAAGCGCCCGGCGTGGTGCGTATCCTCACAGCCGCTGACATTCCCGGCCGCAACCAAATTGGCGGCATTGTGCCTGATGAGCCGCTGCTGGCCGAAGGGCACGTGCATTTTCGGGGGCAGCCCACGGCGTTGGTACTAGCCCGCACCGAGGCGCAGGCGCACGCCGCGCTCAAGCTTATAAAGGCCGATATCGCTCCGCTGCCCATCATCACCGACCCGCGCCAGGCCGCCGCGCAGGGCGAGCTGATTGTACCGCCGCGCACCTTCCGCATCGGCGATTCGGCGGGGGCGTTTGCGGGGTGCGAGTACGTGTTTGAGGGCATGGCTGAGAGCGGCGGGCAGGAGCATCTGTACATCGAAACGCAGGCGGCTTATGCTTTCCCGACTGAGTTGGGCGGGGTCAAAATCATTTCTTCGACGCAGGGACCGACGGCCGTGCAGCGGCATTGCGCCGTGGTGCTGGGCATCGGCATGCACCAGATTGAGGTCGATGTGACGCGCCTCGGCGGTGGCTTTGGTGGCAAGGAAGACCAGGCCACACCCTGGGGCTGCCTGGCCGCGCTGGGCGCTTTTGTAGTGAAGAAGCCGGTGAAGCTGGTGCTCGACCGCATGGCCGACATGCGCATGACCGGCAAGCGCCACCCATACTCCTCCGATTTCAAAGTCGGCCTCAGCGCCGACCTGAAAATCCTGGCCTACGAAGTCACGTACTACCAAAATGCCGGCGCATCGGCCGACCTCTCGCCGGCCGTGCTCGAGCGTACGCTGTTCCACACCACCAACGCCTATTTCATCCCCAATGTCACGGCCACGGCCAACTCGTGCCGGACCAATTTGCCGCCCAATACGGCCTTCCGGGGCTTTGGTGGGCCACAGGGCATGTTCGTGATTGAGTCGGCCATTACCAAGGCGGCCGAGGAATTGGGCGTGCCGCGCAGCGACATTCAGCGGCGCAATCTATTGCGCGAGGGCGACCTGTTTCCCTACCGCCAGCCGGCCGAACTATGCCACGCCGAGCAGGCTTGGGACACCGCCGCCGAGTTGTTTGACCTCGCCGGCCAACAAACGGCAGTGGCTCAGTTCAACCTAGAAAATCAGCTCTTTAAGAAAGGGTTGTCGCTGATGCCCATCTGCTTTGGTATCTCGTTCACCAAGACTTTTATGAACCAGACGCGGGCGCTGGTACACATCTATACCGATGGCTCGGTGGGCATCAGCACCGGCGCGGTGGAAATGGGGCAGGGCGTAAATACTAAAATCGCGCAGGTGGCGGCCCGCACGCTGGGTATTTCGATTAACCGCATCAAAATCGAAACTACTAATACTACCCGCGTCGCCAATACCTCGCCCAGCGCCGCCAGCGCCACCGCCGACCTCAACGGCAAAGCCACCGAGTTGGCCTGCCAGGCCTTGCGCGAGCGGCTGCTGCGCCACGCCAGCACCGAGTTTTCGGTTGATTACGAAGGCATTGAAATAGAAAATGAGCAGGTGCTGGCCGCCGGTATTCCGGCCGAAACTACTTGGGAGAAGTTGGTAAGTAGCGCCTTTGTGCGGCGCGTAGCGCTCAGCGAAAATGCCCACTACGCCACGCCCGGTGTGCACTTCGATGCCAGCACCGAAAGCGGCCACCCCTTCGCCTACCACGTCTACGGCACGGCCCTCACCACGGCCACCGTCGATTGCCTGCGCGGCACCTACACCATCGACGCGGTGCACATCGCCCACGATTTCGGCCAGAGCTTCAGCCCGGCCATCGACCGCGGCCAGATAGAAGGCGGCGCGGTGCAGGGCATCGGCTGGATGACCCTGGAAGAAGTGAGCTACAACGACGAAGGCCGCTTGCTCAGCAACTCGCTGAACAGCTACAAGATACCCGACCTTTACTCGGTGCCCGCCGTGCTCGACGTGCACTTCCTCGACACCCCCGGCCACCCCAATGCCATCCTGCGCTCGAAGGCCGTGGGCGAGCCGCCACTGATGTACGGCATCGGCGCGTACTTCGCCCTGCGTGATGCCATTCGGGCCTTTCAGCCCAGCGCTGCCCCGCCGCTGGTGGCTCCTATGACGCCCGAGCGCGTGCTCGGTAGCCTGTACCCAGAATTTGTCGAAGTACTGGCGCGAGTTTAGCACAGCGTAACTCGCGCCAGCGGTCGCCAGCAAACGACTAAGCCCACAACAGCAAAGCCTTCCCATGCGGGAAGGCTTTGCTGTTGTGAAAGAATAACTTAGCGTTCTTATTTAAGCAAATCTACCTGCGAGCGCACTACCTCGCGGGCGATGGCCAAGTTGGTATCACGCGGGTTTACCACGAGGTGAATAAATTTCTTACCGTCGTTCACCAGCTTCAGCAGGTGCAGCTGGTTGCTGAGGGTGATGAGAATATCGTCGATAGCTTCGCCTTGCAGTTTGAGGGCGCTGATGGCCTTTTGCTTTTGCTTCACCACTTCGGTGTTGTAGGCAGCGGCGGTATCGGGGTTGATAGTGGAGTTGGTGTGCGAGGCTAGGCTCATGCCCGAGCTAATGTCGACGACGGCGATGGCCATCAGGCTGGGTAGGTCGTTTAGGATATTTTGGACAGCTTGTCCGGCGGGAGTGTTGGGTGAGTAAGCCATTAGGTAACTAAAAAATAAAGGGAAAATATAATGTTAATAACTTGTTGTTAGCTAGCATCCTGGCTGCGCTTGGGGCGGCAGTTGCCGGGGCAAACTTTAGCTTTGCAGGTAGGCTGCGGAATAATAGCGCCGGCCGGAATTTGGGTTGTAGCTTGGCGCAGGCAGCCGAGTGGCGTATTCGTTTTGGTGGGCTGCTCCGGTTCGCCAGCCGAGTTTTCAGGGTCGGGAAGCGGGGCAGCAGAATCAGGCATCGGCAGAAAGCAAGTAGACGGAGAAAAAGGAACGCCCGCCAGGGGGTAATTGCGGCTACAAAACTATTTCGAGGCTTCAGGCGCTTACATGACTGCGGTTATGCGAACCCATGAGAGTTATCACCAGTCCTGCTGATGATTGTTATGGGCCCCACCTTTGCAGCTGGTGGGGCTAGGGTTTCTGGCCGTATTTCGCCGTGAAGGAGTAGATTTTAAATAAGGTAAAATACTGTTAGTCAGTATACTGATTGATGGCGTGATTGCTGGAAAATATGAAAACAATTCTTTTAATTGAGCCCGACGAAGTGGCCCGCACTGGCACGGCCGAGCTGCTAACGCTGGCTGGCTACGCCGTGGATACGGCCGAAAATGGCAAAATCGGCGTCGAGCAGGCGCTGGCCAAGCGCCCCGACCTGGTGCTGTGCGACATCGAAATGCCCATGCTCGATGGCTACGGCGTGCTCTACAGCTTCCGCCAGACGCCGCGCCTGGTGCGGGTGCCATTTATCTTTCTCACGGTGCGGGCCGGGCGCGCCGACGTGCGCCGGGGCATGGAGCTCGGGGCCGACGACTACCTCACCAAGCCCTTCGAAAGCAGCGAGTTGCTGAGCGCCATTGCCGGGCGTTTCACGCGCTTGCAGCAGCTATTTAAACCGGTTGAAACAACGCCCGCCGCCAGCGGCCCCTCCGATTTTGTGGCCTCGCAGCGCAGCAATCTGCTTACGCTCATCGCCGACCGCAAGCCCCACCCGGTGCCGCGCCGCCAGATTATCTACGCCGAGGGCGACGAGCCCACGCGGCTCTACTTCGTACAGGCAGGCCGGGTTAAGATTCTGAAAACCACCGCCTCAGGTAAGGAGCTGATAACGGGTTTCTACCAGACGGGCGAATTCTTTGGTTACAAAGCCCTGCTCGAAGGCTCGGTGTACCACGATTCGGCCATCGCGGTCGAAGACTCGACGCTGTTCTACATCCCGGCCGACGATTTTGCGCAGCTCCTCCGCAATCCCGAAGTGAGCCAGCAACTGGTGCGCCTGCTGGCCGGCCGCAAGCGCGAGCGCGAAGAGCAACTCCTCGACATGGCCTACAACTCGCTGCGCCGCCGCGTGGCCAACGCCCTGCTCGGCTTCTACGACCACGTGCGCCCCGGCGAGGCTACCGATGCTCTTATTCAGCTCTCGCGCGACGACCTGGCCGCCGTGGTCGGCATCGCCCCCGAGTCGCTGAGCCGCACCCTCAGCGAGTTTCGACACGATGGCTTATTGGAAGTCAGCCCCAAGGGAATCAAGCTCTTGCAACCCGAGAAGCTGCGCCGCACCGATTGGTAAAGGGTTGGGTATTCAACAAAAAACGAGTCATAACGAGTCATGCTGAGCGTAGCGAAGCATCTTGGCCGCTTCGTTGGATGATTATTCCGAACATGCCCAGCCAAGATGCTTCGCTACGCTCAGCATGACTCGTTCTGCGTGAATAAGCGCTAAGACTTCTGCCGCCGCCCCTGCAGAATGCGATAGAACGAGCGCGTCTCAATCTCCTCCACCGTGAGGCCGGTAGCCACGATGTCCTCCTTAGAAAGCGCGCCGCAGTTCAGCGCTTTCAAAAAGAAATTGAGCAAGCCCTGACCCGTAGCGGCATCGTCGAAAATATCGCCGGTAAGGGTCGAAATAGCGGCTCGCTCCACGAAGGTTTTGAGGCGATAAACCGCGCCCTCATAGCTGCTGAGGAAGAAATTGTAAGTGGCTGCGTAGCGCATGGGTAGCTGCGCGGGGTTCAAATCCCAGCCCTGGTAAAAGCCGTTGATGAGCGAGTGCGTGGTGTGCGAATACGCCTGCCGCCAGGCATTGTGCACCGATTCCTGGTTTTCGCGCAGCTGCGCAAAGCTCAGGTTATCACCCCGGTGCGGGCCGATGGGCATGACGTTGGTAGCGCCATCGCTCAGGAAAATGCCGGTGCCACCGAGCGCCACCTTGGTCATGTGGTGGGCAAAGTCGCAAACGGGGTGCGCCATGGTTTGGTACTTGGCTGTGATGCCCGCCGACGCCGTGTAGTCATAGGTGCCGAAGTGCGCCGCAATGCACCGCCCCTCGCTGGCCCGGATGATGCGCATGAGCGGATTGCGCCCCTCGTCGTCCATGATAATTTGGGTGGCCTCGACCATCGTTTCCATCTGGATGGTGCCGGGAGCCAAATTATTAGCTTTTTCCAGCAGCTCAAACAGGCGCACGATAGTCGTCATCTGCTCGGGGATGGTGACTTTGGGTAGCATCACCACGAAATTATCGGGCAGCTTGCCACCCGTTTCGGCCAGCAGCGTAGTCAGGAAAATATCGAGCGTGCGCACGCCCCGCGCCTTGAGGTCTTCGGTAAACGGCTTGATGCGAATGCCGATAAAGGGCGACAGCGTGCCTTGTTGCATCCCTTTTGCTACTTCGTGCGCGGCCTGCACGGCGGTAGCATCTTCTTCAGCATCAGGCCGGTTGCCGAAGCCATCCTCAAAGTCTACCCGAAAATCCTCGACTGGCTCGGTCTTGAGCTTCTCTACAATCTTGTTGTACACGGTGTAGGCCAGCCAGGCCGGCTCCTGCCGCCGCTGGTCGGCGGGCAGCCGGTCGAGGTAGTCAGTGAGGTCGTTGATATCTTTCTCCAAAACCGGCAAATGCTCGTGGCCGGCGAATTGCAGCACCCGCGCCAATTCTACAAAATTGGGCGCGTAGGTCTGGAGGTTGCGCAGGGCGATTTCGCCCATCCGCACGCAGGTATCGGCCTTGAAAAGGTTGGCCCCGCCGTACACGGTGTGCACCGGCTGGCGGTCGGGCCGGTCGCCGGGGTAGGTTTTCTGGAAGGCTAGGTTGGCCACGCCGAGCTGGTCGAGCAGGGCGGTGGTGTCGGTGGGTTGAAGGCTGAGTTTCATAAGATGTAAAACGGAGTGGCACTCCGTTTCTCGCTAAGCAAACGAAAAAACGGAGTGCCACTCCGCTTTACAAATTCACGAGCCCCGGTAGGTGCTGAACCCGAACGGATTGAGTAGCAGCGGCACATGATAATGGCTGTCGTCGCTCACCACGAAGCAAATTTCTACAAACGGGTAAAAACCCGCCGTACCATCGCGCTTAAAGTATTCCTGGGTAAAGAATTTCAACTTATACACGCCCGGCGCTAGCCGCTGCTCTTTGGGCAGCAGGTCAGGAATGCGCCCGTCGGCATTGGTCGCGCCGCGGGCGATTTCACGCCAGTCGTCGCCCGCCTGCTCGTGCAGCGCAATGGTAACATCAGCCGCCGGCCGGCCCTTAGTAGTGTCGAGGATATGCGTGGTTATCTGGCTCATGCGGCTACTAGTTTCTCTAAACGCAGGCGCGTAATCTTAGCCTGTTCGCCCATTGCAATGGTGATTTCTATTTCCGGCGCATTTGGCAGCCGCGTTTGCAGCAGGGCCAGCATTTCATCGGCCGACTTACCCGTGGCGCATACGATGAAGATGTAGCCAAACTTGCGCTCGTAAGCGTCATTACCCGCCGCCAGCGCCTCCAGCGTGGCTTGCGAGGCCTGCCGCACCGCGCCTTGCTCGCCCGTCGCCCAAGCGGCCGTACTGGCAAATCTGGCCTTCAACGCATTCACATCCCCGATTTTGGGATGGTGCGTGAAGGCCTCGCGCCAGTCGGCCTCGCTGAGGTTGTACCAAATGCGGTCGGCCTCGGCGTACAAAGCTTCAGTGGTGGCGAAGGGAAACTGCTGGTTCAGGGCCGCGACCCAGGCCGAGGAGCCGCAGCAAGTGGCCAAAGCCTCGGTGCGGGCGGTGGGAAGAAAAGCATTTAATGATTGTAAACTCATTACACTGAAAACTAAAAACGTCATGCTGAACGCAGTGAAGCATCTTGGCTGTGTTACTAACTTCCAACGCAAGCAACGAAGCGCCCAAGATGCTTCACTGCGTTCAGCATGACCCGTCTTTAACCAATTATATCACCGTTGGAAAGCGGTTAACGTTCTTATAATAAATATAAACCGAAGGCTCTTTCCCAATCGACGCGGCCCATTGCTGGCAGTACGGCGCCATCCAGATAGAGTCGCCTTTCTTCACCGGGTACCACTGCTGGTCGAGCATGTAAATGGCCTGGCCTTGCAGGTATAGCAGGCCGTGCTCCATGATGTGCGTTTCGACCATCGGCAGGTTGCCGCCGGGCTGGTAGGTGAAGATATTGACCGCCATATCGAAGCCCAGCTCATTGGGCAGCAGCTCCTGAATGCGCAACGCCTCGTCGCCCATGTAGATGGGTGCTTTGCTGTCGTCTTTCTCGCCCCAGCACACGCTTGGTACCTCATAGCCAGCCAGCGGCTCGTACACCTTGTGGAAGGTGAGCACCTGCGTGCCGGCCGTGGGATTTTTGAAAGTATAGCTTTGGTCGATAGGCACGTACACAAACTTGCCCACCGTCAGAATGCGGCTATCGTCGCCAATGGTGGCCTGTACCTGGCCGTGCACCACGTAGAAGAAAATTTGCGACGCCTCGGTGCTACCCGTCAGCTGCCCGGCCTCGGTGAGGGTGACGAACGTTTGGCAGAGGCGCGCGCCCATTTGCTCGTTGATGATGACGTTGACCGTGCAGCCGGTCCAGCCGGGCACGTTGCTGTTGATGTAGCCATCGGGCGCGATGATGGCGTGGTTGCGCCGCACGACGGAGCGGGTAGTGGAGCCTAGTTCCATAGGGTAGTATTTGGGAGGGAATCGTAAATAAACGCCTGTCATTGCGAGGAGGCACGACTAAGCAATCGCATCAGGACGAGCTATTCGGGCACCATATTAGGTGCGATTGCTTCGTCGTGCCTCCTCGCAAGGACAGGCTAGTGTTGTTCACTGAGTAATACTAAAAACCGCTCGGCCACTTCCAGCGCTGCCGCGACATCGGCCGCCTCCACGTTTTCCAACGGATTGTGGCTGATGCCTTTGTAGCAGCGAATAAACGCCATCGTGGCCGGCGCTACCGCCGATATGGGCACCGCATCGTGGCCCGCGCCACTTACCAGCCGCACCACTTCATGGCCGCTGGCGGCGATGGCCTGGGCCAGTAAATCGTTCAGGCCTGCATCGCAGCGGACTGGGGCGGTGCCCTGCACGAGCTGCCAGCTCAGCGCCACGCCGCGCCGGGCGGCAATGGCTTCGGCCTGTTCGTGCAAGGCATCATAAGCTATGGCCAACTGCCTGGCGTCGGGGCTACGAAGGTCGAGGCTATGCACTACCTGGCCCGGAATGACATTGCTGGCCGAATAGGGGATGTGCAACTGGCCCACCGTAGCTACCAGCCCTTGACCGTGCGCGAGCGCGAAGGCCTCGGCAGCCAGCAAAAACTCGGCGGCGGCGGCTAGTGCATCCTGGCGCATGGGCATGGGTACGGTGCCGGCGTGGCCAGCCATACCCTGCCAGGTCAGCTCCACGCGCTGCTGCCCGGCAATGGCCGTGACCAACGCGATGGGCACCCGGTTTTCCCACAGCACCGGCCCCTGCTCGATGTGCAGCTCAAAGTAGCCCAGCCACTCGGCGGCGGGCAGCACGGCAGCAGCTAGGGCATTGGCATCGCCACCCATATCGGCAATGGCCTGGGTCAGGGTAATGCCTTGCGCATCGGTTTTTTGCAGCGTGGCCGGGTCGAAGGCTCCGGTAACAACTTTGCTACCCAAGTACGTGGTGTGAAACCGCACGCCTTCCTCGTCGCTGAAGGCAATCAACTCCAGATTGAACGGTAGCTTAAGGCCTTGCTGAATAATGCTTTCTACCAAATCAAGCGCCATCAGCACGCCCAGCGGGCCGTCGTATTTGCCGGCATTTACCACCGTATCGATGTGCGAAGCCAGCACGAAAGTCTTGGCTTCCGGCTGCTCGCTCGTTAGCCGCCCGCGCAGGTTGCCAATGCCATCGAGGTGGGTTTCCAGGCCGGCGGCTTCAAACCAGCTTTGCACTAGGTCGCGGCCTTGCACGAAGGCCGGCGTGCCAAATCGGCGCGTAACCGTCGCGCCACTAGCATCTTCGCTAATGGCGGCCAGCTGCTCGATGCGGGCGAGAATGTGGGCGGTGCGGGCGTGGTAGTCCATGAAGTAGGGTGCGGGGCTTGCCCCCGCCCGGCGCTTGGGCTGCGCTTATGATAAATGCTCGCCGAGCGCCGGGCGGGGGCAAGCCCCACACCCTACCGCAACGGCGAAACCACAAATATGCGGCGTTAGCGGCTTAGCAGCTGCCCCCGGTTCAGGTGCAGAGAATCGGGATGCCGAAAAACTTCCTCGCCCGCCAAAAACGTGTGCGTGACCACGCCCGCCAGTTCGCGCCCCAGGTAGGGCGACACTTTGTGGCGGTGATGCAGAAGCGCCTCAGTTACAGTGAACGTAGCATCGGCCGCTACGACTACTAAATCAGCATCATATCCCTTCGTAATCTGACCTTTGCGGTGCGCTTGGCCGATGAGCTTGGCCGGGTTCGCGCTGAGCCAGCGGGCAATATCGACCAGGGTAGCGCCGCGCTGACGGGCAGCCGTCCAAAGCACTGGCAGCGCCAGTTGCAAAGATGCGATGCCGCCCCAGGCGCTGGCAAAGTCACCGCTGACGAGTTGCTTCAAATCAGGGGGCGCAGGCGAGTGGTCAGTGGCTACGAAGTCGATGAGGCCGCTTTGCAGTGCCTGCCATAGCTGCTCGTTATTAGCCCGCTCGCGGATGGGCGGTGCGCACTTGAACTGCGTTTGGCCATCCTGGATTTCTTCGGCGTTGAAAAAGAGGTAGTGCTGGCCGGTTTCAACCGTCAGCGGCAGGCCTTGCGCCTTGGCTTCGGCAATAGCCGCCAATGAATTAGCTGACGATAAATGCACGATATGCACCGGGCAACTATACTCAGCGCAGAGCCGAATCATCAGCTTTATGGCCTCGTCTTCCCAGCTTTTGGGGCGCGAGGCCAGGTAGTTGGGGTACGAGCGGGTGTCGCCTTTTTTCCACTCGTCGTTGTCTTCAGAAAGCTCGCAATGCACCAGCAGCGGCAGGCCGTGGCGAGCCAGCACGGGCATCACTTTTCGCAAATCATCCTCGGTGGCATTCGGAAAATCATCGATGCCTGAATGCGTTAAAAAGGCCTTAAACCCTAGCACACCGGCTGCAATCAGCGGCTCGATTTCGGCGGCATTGCCAGGCACAATGCCGCCCCAAAAGCCCACGTTAGTGTGCAATTGACCTTGGGTAGCGGCCCGCTTGAGGCGCAGGTTTTCGACTGAAGTCGTGACCGGGGCCGAGTTCAACGGCATGTCTACCAGCGTGGTGAGGCCGCCGGCCAGTGCGGCGCGGGTGCCCGTGTCGAAGCCCTCCCACTCGGTGCGGCCGGGCTCGTTGAGGTGCACGTGCGGGTCGATGACGCCGGGCAGCACGGCCGCGTCGCCGAGGTCGACTACGGGGCCGGCCACGGCCGCGTCATAGGGTAGCATGTCGGCAATGCGGCCGTTTTCGAGTACCAGCAGGGCCGGGCGCTGGCCGGTGGGCGTGACCACGGCGGTGCTTTTGAGGACTAAATAGGGCATAAGACGCGGGGCTTGGGCGGGAGCGTTTGGCGACTATCTTGCCGCTCTTTTTTGCCCCGCAATCTACGCCCCATGCCCATTAAACTCGGAACTAACGCCTACGGCAAAAATGCCGTGAATATGTCGCGTATCATTCGCCACGCCGACTACCACGAGTTCCGGCAGGTGTCGGTGGCGGTGCAATTGACGGGCGACTTCGACACCGCCCACACCCACGGCGACAACTCGCTCATCCTGCCCACCGACACCCAGAAAAATACCGTCTATGCCCTGGCCCGCGAGCATTTCACGAGCACCATCGAGGCGTTTGGGCTGGTGCTGGCGCGGCATTTTGTATCGCGCAACGCGCAGGTGAGCAAGGCGCGCATCGAAATCGTGGAGCACCTTTGGCAGCGTATGAGCTTCGACGGCAAGGAGCACGCGCACGCCTTCACGGGCGGCGGCTCCGAAAAGCGCCGCGCCGTGGTCGAGCTAAGTGCCGACGGCACGCTCACCGTGTGGGCTGGCATCAAAGGCCTGCTGCTGGCCAAAACCACCGACTCGGGCTTCGTGGGCTACCCCAAAGACGAGTACACCACCCTGCCCGAAACCACCGACCGCATCCTCTCCACCGAGTGCGAGGCCGAGTGGGAGTACACCAGCGCCAACCTCGATTTTGAGGTGCTATATCATAAAATCCGCACCACGCTACTCCGCACTTTCGCCAGGCACCAAAGCCAGTCGGTACAGCATACACTCTATGCTATCGGCGAGAAAATATTGGAAACCCAGGATGAGGTGAAGGAAGTCAGCCTGATTATGCCTAATAAGCACCACATTCCATTCAACCTCGTGCCCTTCGGCCAGGAGAATACCAATGAGATTTTTGTGGCCACAGATGCGCCGTATGGCTACATCACGGGCACGGTAGTGCGGGAAGCGTAGGAGGATAGAAAGAGAACGTTTGTCATGCTGAGCGCAGCCGAAGCATCTTGGCTGGTGAACTAACTCCTTGGCGTTAGCAATGAAGCGGCCAAGATGCTTCGACTTCGCTGCGCTACGCTCAGCATGACATGTTTTAATAGTAGCAATAGGTAATGCCCACCCCACCCCGCGACCTCCCCGCCTGGACCCTGGCTGCCGACGCCCTCCGCGCTGGCCAGCCAGCCGCCCTGCTCTGCGTGGTGCGCAGCGAAGGCAGCAGCCCCGGCCGCCAAGGCTTCAAAATGGCAGTGACAGCCGAGGCCGTGGCCGGCTCCATCGGCGGCGGCATCATGGAGCACAAGTGGGTAGAACTGGCCCGCCAGCGCCTGCGTGAGGGCGATGCCACGCCGCTGCTGCGCCCCCAAATTCACCGGCGCGAGGCCCCGGCCGACCGCTCGGGCATGATGTGCGCCGGCGAGCAGGAGGTACTGCTATGGCCCTTGCAGCCAGCCGATTTGCCAGTGGTAGCGGCTATTGAAACTGTCTTGCAGCAGCTCAGCGGTGGTGCGTGGGAGGTAAGCGAAGCCGCTGGTTTGCGGCTGGTGACCGAAACACCGGCCGATTTCTATGACTATCAGCCCGGCCCGGCCTGGCGCTACCGCGAGCAACTAGGCTTCCGCGACCAGCTCATTATTGTGGGCGGCGGGCAC
Organism: Janthinobacterium lividum; assembly: GCA_050954845.1. Lineage (GTDB taxonomy): Bacteria > Bacteroidota > Bacteroidia > Cytophagales > Hymenobacteraceae > Hymenobacter. Next base: position 82,357 of record JBPBQK010000070.1, on the reverse strand, counting down.
GTCAGCCTAGCGTTGTCGCAGCTGGCCAGCACGCTGCAATTTGAAATAACCGTGCTCGACGACCGCGCCGACCTGCCCACACTCGATACCAACCATTTTGCCCATCACCGCCAGCGGATAGCTTATGAAACGCTGACCGTGCCGCCCGGCCCTACTAGCTACGTGGTGGTAATGACCGTAGGCTACCGCACCGATGCCGTGGCCCTGCGCCGCTTGCTAGGCCACCACTACCGCTACCTCGGCGTGATGGGCAGCGCCACCAAAGTAGCCGAGCTGCGCCGGGTGCTGGCAGAGGAAGGCTTTGATTTGGGGGGGCTGCACGGGCCGATTGGGGTGGCAATAAACAGCCGCTTGCCGGAGGAAATTGCGGTGAGCGTGGCGGCAGAATTAATAAAAGTGCGGAACGGGTGCTAGGCTAGTGCCTATTGCAATAACCTGGTAATAATGCCTGCCACAATAGAGAGCAGTATCAGTGGCATAAACCACAATAGCCGCCGTGACTGTCGTGGCAGGTTCTTATTACGCCAGATGTGCCAGCACGACCAAGTCAAGATACCAAGTAGCAGTAGGCCCGTGATAGTACTGATAACCTTGTTGCTAACAGTGTAAAACAGCCCCATCAGCCCTAGCATACCGATGGCGACGAGTGGCATCAGCTTCGCGGTCCAAGTCTTGTGGTCTACAATGGTGAGCGGAGCAAAGCGCGCTAGTTCGTGTAGCAGTTCGGAGCGATTGGCCACATGAGCCGGCACGTAAATGGCGCGGTATTTATCGGCGGTGGTAATTGCCAGGTTGCCTTGTGCGTGCTGTGTAATAGCCGTAATCTCGACTGATGCTAGTTGAATCGGGGGTAAGAGTGTTGTGAAGCGGCTAATACCATCAGTATTTACCACCAAGCGGTAGCTCTCGATAGCCAGCTTTTGCTGTTTTAGGTTGCGGAAATAGCTATAAATACTAGTGCCAGTCGCCATCACCAGTACAAGTAAAAGCACGCTGTTATCGGCATGCAGCCCCCAGTAGTTATAACCTACGCCAGCTATGAGCATGATAGCAGCAAATAGTATCGCCTGTTTGAGAAGCGCTTTCTGTGTTGCTCGGGTCGCCTCGGGAGTTAAATAGTATTCAGCCATCGCAACTAATCTACTGTTAAAATTTAAAGTCCCACCAGCCGCCTAGCCGCCTTAATAATCGCCAACTCTGCTTGGCCCACCGGCTTCTGCGCCGTATCAAGCTGAAGTTTCGCAGCATCTTGCCACGCCGGCATTACGGGTTGGCCGCTGGCCAACTGCGTGAGGCGCTGTTGCAACAGTGTGGCTACGATAGATAATTGCGCGGCCAGCGGCGCATACTCCGCCATCGGCGGCGAAACCACGAACAATGGCGTGAGGTCGTGGGTGGCTTGCTGCCACTGCTGCACCTGCTGCTGAAGGTGCGCCAGCTGGCCCCGCGCCACGGGCGTGAGCGGCATGGGCGCTACCGTAGGCAAGAGGCTAGTGAGCACCGGCTGCGCGGACATCAAACTATCGACCGTGGCGGCAAAGCGGCGGGCCACCTCCGACTCGGCCGGGGCGGCATCGACCAGGCGATTGAAGGGCGTTTCGGTAGTGTATTTAAAGCCTTGAAAATGGCGCTTGTACTCTTTCACCGGCTCCACCACGGCGGCCAGAGTTTGGAGGGCAGGCAGGCTAGCGGGGTAGGGGCTGGCCATTTGGCGCAGCAGGATGGCTGGGGCGCGGCGATGGCGCAAGCCCAGCGCATCCAGCTCGTCGCTCACGAAGGCTAGGCGGCGGTACATATCGGGCACATCTTGCGTGAGGGCGGCGGGGCTCCAGAGGCGCTCGGCCACGGTAGCCGCGCGGGGCCACACGCGGCTGTCGTACACCACACTATCGGCAAATTCGGCCCACATAGTAGCCTCGCCGCCCAGTACGCGGGCCTTCAATGAGTCGGGCACGCCCGCGTGCGGGTCGGCGGCATAGGCACTGGCCGCCGAGTTGTACAGGTCGAGGTAGTAGCCCGCCGAGAGCAGCGCCGGGTGGCCTTGCTGCACGGTTTGCACCAGCGCCTTTGGGCCGCGCCAGCTTTGCACCACTACATCTTTAGGTAGGTTAGGCCCTAGTATTTCATCCCAGCCAATCATGACTTTGCCGTGGCGGCGCACCAGCGAATCCACTTTCTGGCTGAAATACAGCTGCAAGAGGTGCTTATCGGGCGTGACGCCATCGGCTTTCACCTGCCCGTGCGCCCGCATAAAGGCCACGATGCGCGGCGTGCGCCGCCACTGCCGGCCGTCGTTTTCGTCGCCCCCGGCGTGGAAGTAGCGGTCGGGAAACAGCGGCATCATCTCGGTCAGCAGTGAGTCGATGAAGGCGTAGGTGCTGCGCCGGGTGGGGTCGATGGCCACGTTGGTGGTGCGCCAGAGGGTGTAAGGCGCATAAGTTGAATCGACGGAGGCCAGCCGGGGGTAGGCCACAATCCAGCTGGTGGTGTGGCTGGGCATATCGAACTCGGGCACCACCCGAATGCCCCGCGCCGCCGCGTAGGCCAGCACCTCGCGCACCTGGGCACGGGTGTAAAACTGCTTATCGGTACTGGCTTGATTAAGGCGCGGGAAGAGCCGGCTTTCGACCCGAAATGCCTGGTCGTCGCTCAGGTGCCAGTGCAGCACGTTCAGCTTCACGGCGGCCATGCCATCGAGGTTGCGCTTGATAACGGGCACCGGCAGAAAGTGCCGGCTCGCATCAATCAACAGCCCTCGCCAGGCAAAGCGCGGCCAGTCGCGGATGTCGCAGTATTGGGCCCGCCAGCCTTTTGTGGTGTGCTCCAAAACCTGCCGGTAGGTGGCGATGCCGCGCTGAATCCCCAGCGGACTCACGGCCGTGAGGCTGGCCCCGGCCGCTCCCACGCGCAGGTGGTAGCTCTCGTCGGTAGAGCCGGCCGGTCCGGTCACTTGGCGGCGCAGCGCCGGTAGCGGCGCGGTCTGGAAGCGGTAGTAGCCCGCCTGCCACTCGGCCTGCACGGGCAGCGGCATCAGGGGGCGCTGGGCGTGGGCGGCGACGCTGAGTAGTAGAAGCAGCACGCAAGGTTTCGCTAGGTTGAAAGAGGTTTCGCAAAGTTTGCGGATGAGAAAACCTAGCGAAACCTCTTTTAACCTAGCGAAACCTTGCGTTATCATATCAATCCCCTGGACTTGAATTCCAGGTACTTATTTATCGTGTTCACCGTCAATAATTGCGGCGGGGTTAGCAGGGCCTGGATGCCGTAGCGCTGTAGTTCGAGCACTATCTGCCGCTTTTCCTGCTGAAATTTTTCGGCGATGGTTTGGTTGTATACGTCGGCCGTGGTTTCGGCGGGCGCGTCGAGGTAGGTACGCAGCTCGGTGTTTTCGAAGAAAATTACCAGCAGCAAATGCGACTTACTCAGGCCCCGCAGGTAGGGCAGCTGGCGCTGCATGCCCTGCAAGGTTTCAAAATTGGTAAACAAAATTAGCAGACTGCGCTGCTTAATCTTGGCGCGCACCGTGGCGTAGAGCAGCTCATAGTCGGTTTCGAGGTACTGCGTTTTCTGGCGGTACAGCACCTCCAGGATGGTGCGCATGTGGCCCGGCCGGCGCTCGGCGGGTACCGTGGCCCCCGGCTTGTTGGAGAAGGTGATGAGGCCCGCCTTGTCGTGCTTTATCAGGGCGATGTTGCTCATTACCAGCGTGGCATTGATGGCGTAGTCGAGTAAGCTTAGGCCCTCGAAGGGCATCCGCATTACGCGGCCTTTGTCGATGAGGCAGAATATTTGCTGCGCCCGCTCGTCCTGGTAGTGGTTGACTACCAGCGAGTCGGCCGGGCCGCCGGTGGCGCGGCGGGCACTGGCTTTCCAGTTGATATTGCGCGGGTCGTCGCCGCTGGTGTAGGGCCGGATTTGTTCAAACTCCTGGCTCTGGCCCACCCGCCGGATGCGCTTCACGCCCACCTCCGTGAGGCGGTTGTGGATGGCCAGCAGCTCGTATTGCCGCATCTGCAAAAACGACGGGTACACCGGCACCACCCGGTTTTGGTCGAAGCGGAAGCGCCGCCGCACCAGCCCCAGCGGCGAGGCCGCGTACACATTCACCGCCCCAAACTCGTACTCGCCGCGCTTGGTGGGCCGTAGCTGGTAGGTGATTACCTGCGTTTTACCCGGCTCGATATTAGTGGTAAATAGCACATCGCGCCGCTGGAACTGGTGCGGAATCTCGTCAATCACCTCCACATTGATGCCGAAGCGGTAGCGGCTTTCGAGGTAAAGCTGAATGGCATTATCGTCGCCGTTCGAGAGCTTATTGCCCAGCACCCGCCGCCCAAAAACCGGGCTGCCGCCCTTGTTGGGCGCGTAGAGCAGCAGCGTATCGAGCACCGTCAAAAGCACGGCCGCACCCAGCAGTACCTGCATCGGCCCCAGCAGCCATGGCAGAAAAAACGCCACTACGAAGCCTACGATGAGCGCCGTGCAGAGGTAAAAAAAACGCTTGGTAAGAAAAAAACTCATGAGCGGCGGAGCTGGTCGCGGACTTCCATCAGGGCAAAGCCCAGTAAATTTTCACCGGCCCACTTGGCCGGTTGCATGGCATCGGGGTGGCTGGCCGCCAGCCCAATACCCCAAATGGCATCGACCGGGCTGGCCTCTACCAGCACCCGGTCGCCGGTGGTGAGCAGGTAGTCTTGCAGCGGCGAATGTTGGCTGAATTTCTGATAATTACCGGTTTTTACTAGCTCGTATTTCTGCTCATCCCACACCTGCGGGTCGAAACTCAGCACTTGCCGCCCCAGCTTCTTGGCTTCATCCGGGTGCCGGGCCGCGATGATGCGCTGGCGGATTTCGTCATTGCCAAACAGCCGCGCTTTCTCCGCCATCATCCAGTGCTCGGCCGTGGCGTAGGTTTCGCCCGTCACTTTGAAAGCAGCCGGAAACCACTGGCTAAAGCAGCTTTTATCTATTGTATTCGGCTGCTTCGGCGTGTGGCCCCAGAAGAAGAGGTACTTGGTTTCGGTAGGCGATTGCTGGATGAGCCAAGAGGTGGAATAGGGCATTGACTACGAAGGCAATGAGGACGTTAATTAAAAATGATAAATTAAAAATGTATCCACTTAGCTTGGAGTGCGTTGGGCAGAAATGATGATTGCCGCTAAGATGCGCTTTAGTTCTTCAGCATCGTTAAGTAGGGAGTTGGCTAATCCTGGCTCTACACATTCGGTATCACGCAGCAGGCGCAGCCAATAATGGGCTTCGCGAGCTTCTTTATAGGCAATACTGCATTTGGCGGCGAAATCACGACGTGAAAATCCGCCAACTGCTTCTTCCACATTCGCGCCAACTAATGTGCCGCATCGCAAGAGTTGGTCGGCTAATGAGCGAGGCTGCTTATTCTTCAAAAGGAATTTATAAAGAAGCACAGTACGCTTAGAAAACGCATAGCTCTTAGTCAAAACCACGTTTTCTTCCTTCATAAGCCACCCTCATTTTTCATTTATAATTTTTAATTCAACATTACCGCGGTACTTCTACGCTCTGCACAATCGCCTTCACTACATCATCGGCCGTGCCACCTTCCATCTCACGCTCGGGCGTGAGCATGATGCGATGGCGCAGCACCGGCCCGGCCAGCATTTGCACGTCCTCGGGCGTTACGAAGTCGCGGCCGCGCAGGGCGGCCAAGGCTTTAGCCCCATTGAGCAGCGCTAGACTGGCGCGGGGAGACGCACCCAGGTACAGCGCCTTGTGCGCCCGCGTCTGGCCCACGATTTTGGCAATGTATTCCAGCACATTGGCCTCTACGCGCTGCTCGCCTACCTGCTTGCGCAGGGCGGCCAGGTCCTGGGCCGAAAGCACCGGTTTAACCTTCTCCAAAGGCATGCCGCCGAAGCCGCTGTGGTGGCCTTGGAGTATCTGCACTTCTTCGGCCAGGGTGGGGTAGCCCACGTTCAGCTTAAAGAGAAAGCGGTCGAGCTGGGCCTCGGGCAGGCGGTAGGTACCTTCTTGCTCGATAGGGTTTTGGGTGGCCAGCACCACGAAGGGCGAGGTCATGCGGTGGGTGGTGCCGTCCTGGGTCACGGTGCGCTCCTCCATCACCTCGAAGAGGGCCGACTGCGTCTTGGCCGGGGCGCGGTTGATTTCGTCAATCAAGACCACGCTGGCGAAGATGGGGCCGCGCCGAAACTCAAAATCGCCCTGCGCCGGCCGGAAAATGCTGGTACCCAGCACATCGGCGGGCATCAGGTCGGGCGTGAACTGGATGCGGCTGAATGGCACGTCGAGCGTGCGAGCCAGTAGTTTAGCGGTGAGCGTTTTGGCCACGCCGGGCACGCCTTCAAGCAGCACGTGGCCATCGGCGAGCAGCGCTACCAGTAGTAGCTCCAGCAAATCTTGCTGGCCCACGATGACTTGCCCTATTTGCTGGCGCACGGCATCGGTGCGAGCGGTCAGGGTAGAGAGGTCGGTGCGCGGGGCGAAGGCGGTAGCAGCTTCGCTGGCGGGTGTTGGCTCAGGCTGAGGCGAACTGGGGGCTTCTTCGGTGGTGCCAAAATCATCGGCTAGGCCGGAGCTAGCGCCGGCATCTTCAGCTAGGGGCGGCACGGCCGGAGTAGCTGGCAAGCTGGTTTCATCGAGCGGTTGGGGTTCCATAAATGGACGAGTTGACGGAGTAAGTGTAGCTTCGCTTTTGTAGAAGCGTGCTGGTAGAAAGTAGAGCTAGTATAATGCTATTTACGCCTGCTAATTAATGCTTGTATTACAGATAAAAATGCCAATTTTGAAGGTTAAAGCCAGCTTATTAAAATAATGCAAAATAGAAAAAAGGCAATTTTACGGCTAAGTGCAAAACGTTAAAATTAACGTACCTCACGCTTGAAATCGCGGATAGCGCGGCTCAAGATAAGCAGTTGCTGGTCGGTGACGGTGGGGGCGGTGCGGGCATGGTTGATAAGGCGCACCAACTCATCGACGCGGGGACGGGTCAGGCCGGTTTTCTGGCTTAGGCGCTCGCGAAATTCCTCGCTGGCTAGCTCAGGCGCGGGCTCGTGAAAGCGGGTGCGCAGGTAATCCAGAAACAGCGCCACCTTCTTCTCGGCAATGCGCGAGTGGTTACTGCCCTTTTGGTAGAGGCTGGCCACCGTGCGCGTAAACAGGAGTGTGGTATTGGGCAAGGGCTTCAGCGTCGGGATGACGCGCTGCCGCCGCCGCGCCTCTACCAGCACCAAGAGTATCACCGTGATGGTGAGCAGGTAGTAGGCCCACCGCAGGGCGTCGTGGGCCATTACCAGGCGTAGCACCGACTGCTCGCTGGTGCGGCCTTGCTTCTGGTACTCATCCCACCACACCGGCCGGCCCGTGGGCAAGTACGACAGCGCCGCCAGCGCAAAGCGGCGCGAGCTGGGCGGCAGCACGTAGTAATTGGTAAAAGCCAGCGGCACGCTGCACAAGTAAAAATGCCCGCGCCCATAGTCGAGCCGGATGAGCACGGCCTGACCTTGCTCGTTGGTAGCCAGGGTGGTGCCCGTGAGGCCGGGCTTCACTTCAAAATAGGTAGTGCTCTGGTAGGCTGGTAGCTGGATAGCCGCCCCGGCCAACGCTGGATTTACAAAGTTGAAACGTACGGAATCAACCTGCTGTCGCTTAGCTGGATTAGGTATTGCTAATGGACCATGCTTTACTACCACACCCAGCTGCTCGGGCAGGGTGCGGCGGCGGCGCAGTGGGTTGCCTTGGGCATACTCATCGGCGACGATAAACACGTCGTTGCCCGCTGCTGCAAAGCGCATGAGTGCGTCGTTTTCCGGGGCCGTCGAGGCAAACTCGGGCTCGACAAACAGGTAGCTGGCGCGGCGCTGAATGACTGGGTCCACGTATTCTTCCTCGTCATCTTCGCTCAGCGAGTCGGCCGTAGCGGTGGTGCTGTCGGTTAGCGCAGGGGCTGCTTCGGCGGTGCTGTCAGCCGCGGGGGCAGTGGCAGCTTCGGCAACGGTGTCGGCAGTGGCCGTTTCGGCCAAGCCAGCCCGAGTGGTGTCGGAGCGGGCAGACGTGTCGGTACTGGCAGTGGTGTCGGCTTCCGTTTCCGTCAGCGTGGGGTCGTCGGCGTCGTAAAATTGGTTGTAGATGGGCAGGCGCACACTTTCGACCGAGTCGGTGCCGAGCAGTGTGGGCAGCACGTCATAAAGGGCGTAGGTGCCGTACGGAATCTTATCCTTGTTGATAAGCGAAGGCGTCCAGTCGATGGGCTTGGGCCGGTAGTATTCCAGCGCCACGTACACCCCAAACAGGGCCAGCAGCCCCAGCAAATACCAGCGTAGCGTAGTCAAGCGAAATCAGGTAAACCGGCGAATCAAAAAAATAAAAACGTAGCGGCCAGGCAAGTTAGGTGCGCAGCAGCTCATCGTACACGGCCAGGTAGTCGGCCGCCGACTGCGCCCAGCTAAACTGCGCGGCCTGCGCCCGGGCCTCGGTGGCGCGGGCCGGGCCGTGGCGGGCCAGCCCAGCGGCCAGCGCCTGCTGCATAGCCGCCGGCTCGAAGCTCGGAAAATAGTAAGCCGCCGCCCCGCCCACCTCGGGCAGCGAAGTCAGCTCACTCAAAAACACTGGCTTGCCAAACTGCAAAGCTTCCACCACTGGCAAGCCAAATCCTTCGGCCTTAGACGGTTGCAGATACGCCAGGCAGTGCTCGTAATACCAGGTTTTGTCGGCCTCACTGATGCCGGTGAGCACCGTGAGGCGGTCGGCCACGCCGGCCTCGGCCGCCGCCTGCTGCATGGCCGCCACGTAGGCCGGCTCGGCAAAGCTGCCCGCCACTACCAATTCGTAGTCGTTGCCGGCCAGCAGCGGCGGCAGCACGTGCTGGTTTTTTTTCTCATTAATAGTGCCCACCGTGAACAGGAAGGGCCGGCGCGGCACGTAGGCCGGCTGGTGGCCGGGCTCGGGCAGCAGGGCCTCCACGCCCCGGCGCACGTAGCGCAGCGGCTGCCGGCCCCGGTAGCCCAGCAGGTCGGCGTGGCGCAGGATGTCTTGCCGCACAAAGTCGGAAATCGTGACCAGGTAATCGGCCCGCTTGATGTTGCGCCGCACCATAGCTAGCTGCCGGGCGTAGGTGTGCCCGTCGGGGTCTTCGTGCAAAAAATTCAAGTCATGTACCGTCAGCACCACTTTGGTGAAGGGGCTGGTGGGCACGTACCAGCTTAGCTGCGTGGTGGCGTGCCACAGCCGTAGGCCGTAGCTATGCGGATTGAAATACTTGTGGAAGCTGCGCTGCGTGAGGTAGCGCACGCCCTCATGGCCGAGGCTGCCCACCGCCGCAGGCGGCGTAAAGCAATAAAACTGGTAGTGCTGGTTTTGGCGAATCAGCTCGTGGGCCAGCGGCACTATGAAGTGGGCAAAGCCGCTATTGGGCTGCTTGAGCCACTCGCAGTCGAGGCAAACGCGGGACATTTTTTAGTGATTAGCTGCTAGCTGTTAGCGTTTTGGGAGGGAATTGAAAGCGAAAAGCTGCCTTGTTTTTGAATTAATTGATTCAAAAACAGTCGTCATGCTGAACGCAGTGAAGCATCTCTACCGCTTCACTGCAATGCCGTTCAACGAAGCGGTAGAGATGCTTCACTGCGTTCAGCATGACGACCAACTTTCATTGTTTTTTAACTCAGCGACTAGCCCAACTGCTACAGTATGCGCCCAAACTGCTGCTGCGCCTCGCGGGCCTGCCGGTAGAGGCCGGCCGGCAGCGGCAGCTCACCGTACCACACGTACTCAAACTGCCGGGTGAGCTCGCCAAAGGCCGGGGTGCCGGCCGGGCGGCCGGTGGCCAGCTCGCGTAGGTAGGCGTGGTTGGTTTTGTCGGGCTGCCAGTCTATCAGGTGCTGGTCGCTGAGCAGCTTGAGGAGCTGGAGGTAGCCCAGGCGCAAAGCCAGGCGGTAATTGCCGCTGTCTTCGGCCTCGCGCAGGCGGGCCACAAAGTCCAGCTCGTGAATGTTCTCGGTGGCCGTGTCGTATTCCAGGCCCGGCGCCCGGCGCGGCGAGCGGCCAAAAATGGTCGTGATATCCACTTGCAGCAGCTTCAGCACCACAAACACCACCGCCCCGGCTAGCAGACCATACAGCACTACCTTCCAGAATGTGGCGCTGGTGTGCTCGCCGATAAGCTCGGCCAGCCACTGCCAAAATCGCACCCAAAACAAGCTCCAGGCGCTGGGTGCTGGCTCGACCTCCTGCGCGTAGCGAAACTCGCGCTGCCGGCGCAGCTCGTCGAGCCGGGTTTTGGCGGCGGCGGGCTGGCGCAGGCGCAGCGTGGGCTCGGGGGCGGTGGCCAGTGGCAGCGGGCGGGCCGCCGTGTCGGCGGCTGGTTTTGGGGCTGGCGCAGCCACTAGTGGCTGGCTGGCCAGGCTGCTAGCCAGCAGCCATAGCACCAGCGCCAGCCAGCGGCGGCCAGCGGCCACCCGGCCCAGAATAGTTGCGATAAACGTCACGGAGAAACAGATTGTCAGCTTGCAAACAGCCAGTTGGGGTGGCTTAGTATTCGCCTTCGTCGTCGGGGCGCAGGTGCTCATCGGCCACCACGGGGGCGGCTTGCCCGAGCTGGTTGATGAGGTGGCGCATGCCCAGCCCGTCTTTTTCTTCCGACAGGTGGAAGTACTGGAACAGGTCGACCACCACGCCCGGCACATACAAAAAGACCACGCCAAGAGTAGCCAGGCACTGCGCCGAGATAACGACCACATCGGAGCCCAGAAAGCCCCAGTGCAGCGTTTTGGCCATGAGTATCAGCATTTGTGGAATCTGAAACACGAAGCCCAACACGCCGCGAATAAGACCCATCACCACCAGCAGCGCAAATGTCTGCCACCAGTAGTGCCGAATTAGCGACAGCATCCGGCTCATTGTGTCGCCAAACGAAGTGTCTTCCAAAAAATAGATGCTGTAAAACAAGCTGGCCGCCACCGACAAATAGAGGCCCGGTATCGCCAGCACCAGAAAGCCCACCCCGATAATCAGGCCCAATAATAAGCCGTAGCCTAGCATCGGCAGCAGGCGGCCTTGCAGCTCGCGCCACACCATGCCCGGCTCGATAACTACGCTGGGCGGCTGCACCAGCCGCAGGCGAATGTAGCAGTACACCACCCCCGACACCAGAATGTAGGCCACCCCGGTAATCAGCCCCGAAAGGCCCGCGATGGTGGCCGACGTTATGCCCGCACTGGCCCGCACGGCAGAATGCGAGTCAAACAAGTCGAGAAAGGAGGTTTGCACCAGCCCAATGCCGATGCCGGAGAGCAGCGCCCACGGCAGTACAATGTAAATCAAGCACTTGCCCAGAGGCTGAAAGTGCGCCGCGATAAACTCGAAGGTCGCGCTGATTTTGCCGCCGAAATCGCGGGTTTGTCGAAAATCTGTTTCGGTGAGGTAGGGGTTTTTCATGCAGGAAACGAAGAGGAAACAGGAATAGAAGCGGCCGCCGCCCGGCGCAGCCGCCAGGGCAGCCAGATAAAATACCAGCCCAGAAACGCCGCCGACCCGCCAATAATGAACAGGCTGGCCCACACCGGCATCTCGGTGTGGCGCGTCACGAAGCCTTCCAGAAAGCCGGCGATGATGAATAGTGGCACCAGCCCCACGGCCAGCTTCACGCTTTCGCGAGCAGCTTGGCGCAGGGCCTCGCCCCGGCCATATGTGCCCGGAAACAGCACGCCCCGCGCCAGCACGTAGCCCGCCCCGCCGGCCAGAATGATGCTCGATATTTCGAGCGTGCCGTGTATCCAGATGGTGAGCAGCGAGGCCAGCAGCACCTTCTGCCGGAAAAAGAAGAACTGGAAAGCCCCCAGCATCAGGCCATTGCGAAATAGCATCAGCGTGGTGCCCAGCCCGGCCGTGATGCCCAGCGCAAACGTCATCAGCGCCACCCGAATGTTATTGACGGTGATAAATAAGAACATGGGGGCTTCGGGGCCTTGCTTGTACACGGCCATGGGGTCGCCCTTGCGGATGTTGGCCAGCGTCATGTTCACGTAGTCGTCGCCCATCACCACCCGCACAAACGAGTCGTCGTAGGCCGCCGACAGCGCGCCCAGCAGCCCGCTCAGCACAAATACCAGCAGCGCCCAGCCCAGCTCGCGGCGGTGGCCACTTACCATCAGGGGCACCTCCAAGCGCCAGAAGCGGCCAAAGCGGCCGCGCTCCTCGGGCTTGTTTTGGTAGAGGGTTTGGTGCTGGCGGCTGGTCAGCTGGTTGAGGTAGGTGGTGGTGTCCGACTGCGGATAAAACGTCTGGGCATAGGCCAGGTCGTCGGTGAGGGCCACAAAGCGGGCGGCCAGCTCGTCGGGGTCTTGCACGCGGGCGGCGGGCACGGCCTCGTACTGCTGCCAGCGTTCTTGGTTGAGACGGCGAAAAACAGCTTCGCGCATAAATTTCAGGGTGTAGCGTAGCGGGGGTGAAGATAGTGTAAAGCTGCCGAGGCGCAGACGCCCGGCACCGCTTAATTTGCGGGCCGGCCGCCGCTCCGCATTTTACCCGCCGCTAAAAGAAGGGCTGCGCCCGGCCAGCCCGCTGCGCTAGTTGCGCTGAGCCGGGTCGTTATTGCTGAATAATTGCTTGCTATCACGAAAGTTACCCATGGCTACTATCCGCGTTCACACCACCCAAAACGTTACGATTGAATACGAAGTAGCCAGCCTGGGCGACCGCATTGTGGCGACGCTCATCGACTATGCGCTGTACGTGGCGTGGTTTATCGGCCTGGCCTTGCTCAACGCGGCGGTCGGCTTTGGCACGGTGGGCTGGATTATTGGGGTGCTGCCCACGCTGGTGTACTTTCTGGTGTGCGAGATTTTTCTGAACGGCCAGACGCTGGGCAAAAAGGCCCGCCACACCCGCGTCATTCGCCTCGATGGCACCGCCGCCAGCCTGGGCGATTATTTTCTGCGCTGGCTGCTGCGGCCCATCGATGTGCTGCTGTTCTACGGCGGCGTGGCGGTGGTCACGATGCTCATCAACGGCAAAGGCCAGCGCCTGGGCGACCTAGCCGCTGGCACCACCGTGGTAAGCCTGCGCGCCCGCCCCACCAACCAGCTGCTGGTGCGCGACCAAGTTGTGCCCGAAGGCTACCAGCCGGTATTCGCCCAAGCCGCCGACCTCAGCGACCACGACGTGGCCCTGCTGCGCCAGCTGCTGAGCCGCGCCCTGCAACAGGAAAACTACCTGCTGCTCAACGAAACTGCCACCAAAATCAAGCACCTGCTGCACCTGGAAAGCGACCTGGGCGACGAAGCTTTCCTGCGCACCATCCTGCGCGACCACGCGCACCTGGTGGCCGTGGAGTAAGTAGTTGCTTAGTCTGCGCTAGGTGCGCCTGTCATTGCGAGCGCAGCGAAACAATCGCACCTGTTCAGCCGCGCCGTTCGGGTGCGATTGCTTCGCTGCGCTCGCAATGACAGGCGTAGCTAAGTAATTATATAACTGCTATATAAAAAAAAGGCCAGCCCCTAACAGGCTGGCCTTTTCACTAAAAGCGCTTTATGAACCTATTCAGTCAGCACGCCCTGGCGGGTGCCGGCGGCCTGGCCATCAAAGCTGAGGCGGAAGAAATACACACCTGCCCGCAGGCTCTTGCGGTTCCAGCTCACCGACTGCGTGCCGGCCGGCAGCTGCCTGGCATCTACGTGGTCGACGGTGCGGCCGAGGGCATCGGTAATCGTTAGCTCGACGTGGGCGGCGCGGGGCAGGCTGAAGCTGAGGCGAGCGCTGTTGGCCAGCGGGTTAGGCGACAAGGTAAGGTCGCTAGCCAGCTCAGTGGGGCGGGTGCCGGTAACCACGCCCGTAGCCGCCGCAATGGCGATATTGCGGGCCGCAATGCCGTTGCCGATGGCCCCCACCAGCGTGGCGGCGCCCGTCGTCAGGTTCACGGTGTAGAGCGAGGTGTTGGCCGCGGTGCCGGTGTTAGCCACCAGGTAGGCGGTGTTTACGCCGGTAGCGGTGCTGTAAATATCCAGGTCCACGGCCGGGGCCGTGCTGTTCACCGCAATGCCCGAAGCGCCTACGGCCGTGAGCTGACCGTCGGCGGGCGGGTTGGCAGTAGCCTGGGTATTGAGCTGATTGATAGCGATATCGTAGTTATACAGCGTGGTCGTGGTGGCCGGCGTAGGCCCGGTAAAGCTGTTGATGTACGCCGCGGCCCCAATTACCGGCAGGTTATTCGTGGGGTTGTAAGTCAGGGTACCATCGGTAGCGGCCAGCACAGCGGCGGCCCCAAACACGGGGTTGAGGCGGTAGTTGTTGCGGTTGGCACCCACTACCCGGATGCGGTCTACCGTTGGGTTAAAGTCAAACCCCACCGCGCCCGTGCCCAGCTCCAGCCGGAAGGGTACGTTGAGGGCCGTAGCCACGCCCGTCACGGCATTAATGGTATAAAGCTGCGAGTTATTAACGCCCGTAGCGGCGGCCGAATTGTAGCCCAGCGCATACAGCGCATTGTTGGCGGGGCGAATGTCCATGCCCACCAGCGTCTGGGTAGCATCGACGCCCGTGAGGCCCACCGACGTGCGAATGGTAGTCGGCAGCGCCGTGTCAAACGTCACTAAGTTGGTGCCCGCCAGCGCATAAGCCAGCTGCCCGGTCACGTTGGTAGGCACGGTGCGGTCGATGGCTACGGCCAGGTCCGTCACGGCTACCAGCGCGCCCGTCCCCAGCGCGCCCACCGACGTAGCTGCCCCCGTAGTCAGGTTCACGGTGTACAGCGTGGAGGTGGCGGCCGTGGTGCTGGTCGAATTAGCCAACGTCATGTAGGCCACGTTGGTCCCGGTGGCGGGGTTATAGTAGATATCCAAGTCCGAGGCCTGGGCGGTGGCGTTGGTCGTTACGCCCAGCGCTCCCACCGTGTTCAGGGTGCCGTCATTCGGCGGCACCTGGGTCACGAGGCGGCTGTTGGCTTCGTCGAGGTTATACAGCGTGGTGGCCGTGGCGCCGATGTAGCTGTTGGTGTAGGCCGAGGAGCCCACGCCGGGCGTTTGGGCGGTGTTGGCATCACCGGTGGCGTAGGTGAGGGTGCCATCAGTGGCGGCCAGCGCGCCGTTGTTGGGGTTCAGGCGGAAGTTGGTGCGGGCGGCGCTCGTGACCCGGATGCGGTCTACCGTCGGGTTAAAATCGAAGCCGATGCGCGACGTAGTCGTGCCCAAATTCAGGGTCAACGCCGTGCCAATGGCCGTGGCCACGCCCGTCGTCCGGTTGATGGTGTAGAGCTGCGCCTGTGTGCCGGTGGGGTTGTAGCCCAGGGCGAAAAGCTCGCCCGTATTGGGCCGCACGTCAATGCCCACAATGGCTTGGCCCGCCGTGTAGCCCGTGATGGGCACCGTGGCCGTGAACGTGCCCGGCGCAGTGGCACTGAAAGTCACCAGGTTCGTCGTGGCGATATTGCTGGTAATGGACAGCCCGTAAATGGTTTGGGCCTGGGCGGCGGCCGCCGAGCCCAGCAGGGTCAGCCCCAGCAGGGCACCGCGCAGCGCAGTGCGCGCAGAAGTAGCATTTGACAACATGAAATGAGGGAGAAGAGGTTGGAAATAGAAGAGGTTAAGAGGTGGCTGATGCAGCGAGTGGCACTTACGAAGCTCAAGCTTATTTTGGATGAACTTTAAATGAAAATTCATAAATTATTCATGTTAGTTCGAGTCTACAGAAAGTGAAAAAATAACTTATATACTATTGATAATTAATATGATAAATCTGCTAAACATTCAGCTATTATTTTTTGCCTGAACTGGTAGCATAAAACGCACAAAAGCCCGTCAGCTTCCGAAAAATCGGGCCGACGGGCTTGCGTTCAAATAAGGCTAAGGCTTGTTAGCCAGCCGCGATGGCCTTGCGGCGGCTGGGCTTGGTGGCGGGTTGGCGCTCCTCGCCCTGGGCCAGCAGCTCCTCGTCGCGGGCGGCATCGGCCTTTTTTATCCAGCCCAGCGAGTAGAGGTCCTTGCGGCGGTCGCGCAAGTTGCGCACGGCCCCGCTGCTGTTCAGGTCTTTCAGCAAATCGAGGTCGAGGTCGGCGATAAGGGTCATTTCCGTATTGGGCGTGGCCTCAGCCACAATGGCATCGTGCGGAAACGCGAAGTCGCTCGGGCTGAACACGGCCGACTGCGAGTACTGAATATCCATGTTCTCCACGCGCGGCAGGTTGCCCACCGAGCCGGTAATGGCCACGTAGCACTCGTTCTCGATGGCACGGGCCTGGGCGCAGATGCGCACGCGCTGGTAAGCGTTTTTGGTATCAGTCCAGAAGGGCACGAACAGGATTTTCATGCCCTCATCGCTCAGGATGCGGCTTAGCTCGGGAAACTCCACATCGTAGCACACCAGAATGCCGATTTTGCCAAAATCGGTGTCGAAGCACTTGATTTTGTCGCCCCCACGCATGCCCCAGTAGCTGGCCTCATCGGGCGTTACGTGCAGCTTGTACTGCTCGTCCACGGTGCCATCGCGGCGGCACAAGTAGCTCACATTGTAGAGCTTGCCATCCTCATACACCGGCATCGAGCCCGCAATTACGTTGATGTTGTAGCTCACAGCCAGCTCCATCATTCGTGTCTTGATGGGCTCGGTAAACGCCGCCATGCCCCGAATAGCCGCCGAAGCCGCCGACTCGTTGGTAAGGGCCATCATCGGCGCATTGAAAAACTCGGGAAACAGCACGCAGTCAGCCTTGTAACCACTCACGGTATCTACAAAGAACTCAATTTGCTGGAAGAAGTCTTCCAGACTTTTAGTAGCCCGCATCTGCCACTGCACAATACCGATGCGCACGTTCGACTTGGGGTTGCCGATGAGCTTATCAAACTCCTCGTCGTAATACACGTTAATCCATTCCAGCAGCGTGGCGTAAGCCTTTGATTCCGAGTCATAAGGCAGGTAGCCGCGAATGATTTTACGCACGTAAAACTCGTTCGAAAGCTGAAAAGTGAGGATGGGGTCGGTGAGCTCCTTGTTGCGCACCATCTCCACGTACTTGGCGGGCGTCATTTCGCCTGCGTAGGCGGCGTAGCCGGGTATGCGGCCGCCGGCCACCATGGCGCGCAGGTTCAAGTTCTCGCACAGCTCTTTGCGGGCATCATAGAGGCGGCGGCCCAGGCGCAGGCTGCGGTACTCGGGGTCCACAAATACATCGACGCCGTAGAGGGTGTCGCCCTCCGCGTCGTGGGTATCAAACTTGCCATTGCCGGTGATTTTGGCGTAGGTGTGTTTGTCACCAAATTTGCTGTAATCCACAATGATAGCTAGGGCGGCGGCCACTACTTCGCCATTGTCCTCAATGCAAATCTGTCCTTCGGGAAACTTGCGAATCAGGTTGGCAAACTCGTCGGCCGTCCAGGCGCCCTCCATGTTGGAGTACACCTTTTCCATGATGGCTTTGATGGCCTTGAAATCGGCGCGGCGCAGCTGGCGCAGCACCAGCTTGTGGGCCGGCACGGCGGTAGGCGTGAGACGCTCGTCGAGGGCCGCCGTGGCGGGGCCTAGCTTATTGCCTTTCTTGTGGTGCGCGCCGCCTGGGGCGGCCTTGCCGTTAGCAGAAATAGCCATACTGATAAAAAAATCTAGTTGAGATTAAGCTTAGCAACAGGTAAAATTACCCCCAAAAAAACCCGCTGACCGAAGCCAGCGGGTTTCTACTAACATCTAAACGGGGCGATAGGTGCGTTGGGTTGCGCGCGGCTACTCGCGCACCACGCGCCGGGTGGCCGTGCCCTGGGCCGTGGTCACGGTTAGCAGCAGCACGCCGCGGAAGTTGCCAAAGGCGGCTGCCTCCAGCGTGAGCGTGCTGCCCGCGCCGCTGCCAAAGCTGCGGCTAAATACCTGCCGGCCAATTAAATCGGTAGCTACCACAGTAAGCGAGCCGCTGCCGGCCGGCACCGTCAGGCGCAGGTCGGTGCCCGCGGCCGAGGGGTTGGGGTAGGCGCTGAGGGCGGCCTCGGTGGCCGCGTCGCGGCCCGCCAGCGGCACCACAAAGCGGCGAAAAATATCGCGGTATTCGATGGCCGTGATGGTTTCCTGGCCGGCCACCAGCTCGGTGGTCGTGATGGTGAGCACTGGCACGTGAATGGTCTTGGCCAGCCACTTATACTCGCGGCGGGTGGGCAGCGTCTGGCCCAGCCCAGCCGTGCCACCCAGGGCCAGGCTGTCGTGGTCGATGAACTTGGTAACCAGGCGCACCGTCTGAAACGTGCCGAAAGGCGTGGTGAGCGTGCCCCAGGCATCGGGCTGGTTGGTGCGCTGCCGCCGCTGGCTAAAGTAGCCCGTGGTGGCCAGCGCCGCCGGCGTGGTCACGAGCGAATTGCTTACGTGCACCGCGCTGGTGTACTCCACCGGAAAGCGGTAAATAACATCTTGCAGCGCCTGCGAGCTATACGTCACGGGCAGGCCCGTGCCGGCGTAGGTGGCCCCAAAGCCTACCGAGCGGTAGTCGGCCGTGGAGGCGTTGAAGAATTCGAGCGGGTCGCTCACCGGCAAACCCGCATTGGCCGGAATTGGCAGGTTTTGCGGGGACACCAGCGTGGCCCTGGTACTGGGGCTCAGGAAGGAATTAAACGTGAACTGGAGTAGCGGCCCGGTGGCGCTGCCCACGTCGGCGTAGCGCTCTACGCGCTGCGAGGTGGCCACCAGCCCGGCGTAGTTCCAGGTTTTATTGGCCCCGTTGAGGGTGATGGCCGGGGCCCCGGCGGGCAGCACCGCGGCGGCCTGGCTTAGGCGCAATGAGTCGCCGATGCTGGGCATATCGGCCGCCGTGATGCTGGGCGAAGTTTGGGCGCGCGCCCCCGCGGCGGCCAGGGTCAGGCTAAAGAGTAAGAGTTTACGCATATAAAAGAGGTAGGAGTAGGCTCGAAAAAAGAGCGCAACCCAGTAGAGTTGCGCTCCTAAAAGTAAGACAGCCAGTTCGATTCGCAGGGCTCTGGGCTACTCGGAGGCCATTTCGGGCACGGCATCGTCACCGCCCGGCACCACCAGCCGGCCCGCCGTGGCGGCCCTGATTTGGGCTACCGATACGCCGGGGGCGCGTTCGCGCAGCACAAAGCCGTCGGGCGTCACATCGAGCACGGCTAGCTCGGTTACTATTTTTTTTACGCAGCGCAGGCCTGTGATGGGCAAAGTGCAGTCGGCCAGCAGCTTGCTAGAGCCGTCGCGGGCCACGTGCTGCATGGCCACGATGATGTTTTTGGCCGAGGCCACGAGGTCCATCGCCCCGCCCATGCCCTTCACCATTTTGCCCGGAATCTTCCAGTTGGCAATGTCGCCGCGCTCGCTCACCTCCATCGCCCCCAGGATGGTGAGGTCCACGTGCTCGCCGCGAATCATGCCAAATGAGTCGGCCGAAGAGAACAGGCTGGAACCCGGCAGCGTGGTCACGGTTTGCTTGCCGGCATTGATGAGGTCGGGGTCTACCTCCGCTTCGGTGGGAAAAGGCCCCATGCCGAGCAGGCCGTTTTCGCTTTGCAGCTCTACATTAATTCCCTGCGGAATGTAGTTGGCCACCAGCGTGGGAATGCCGATGCCGAGGTTGACGTAGGAGCCGTCTTGCACTTCCTGCGCAATGCGCCGGGCAATGCCGTGTTTGTCTAGTGCCATAAGAATAGGGTGGGAAGCATGCAAAAAACCGTTTGTCATGCTGAACGCAGTGAAGCATCTCTACCGCACTGTTGGATGAAGCGGTCAAGATGCTTCACTGCGTTCAGCATGACAACCAAAAATTACTTGGCTTGGCGCTTGGCCAAAGCCGCGTACACCAGCTTTCTAAACTGAGGCACTAAATCGGGGGTATTCGTGTGCGGAAATTTCTGCGTGTACAGCAGCACGACCAGCTTCTCCGTCGGGTCGACCCAATAATCGGTGCCAAAAATGCCGCCCCACTCGTAGGAGCCGGCCGTTTGGCTGGTTTGCGCGGCCGCTTTGGGCGTGACGATGCTAAAGCCTAGCCCGAATTTATTGAGCCCTTGGTTGACCTCGCCCATCTGGTTTTGGGTTATCAACTGCACCGTTTCGGGCTTCAGCAGGCGGTGGCCGTTGTAGGTGCCGCCATTGAGCATCATCTGCAAAAACGCGGCGTAGTCGTCGATGGTCGACGACAGCCCCGCGCCGCCCGAAAAATACGTGCCTGGCAGGTTGGGGTAGTCGGGCCGGAGGCCCAGCATACCCGACTTGGGCATGGGCACCGTGCGGCCCTGGTACTCAGTGGCGAGCGGCATCAGCCGCGCCTGCTTGTCGGCAGGCAGGTAGAAATAGGTGTCGCGCATGCCCAGCGGCTCAAACAACCGGGCGCGCAGGTACTGGTCGAGCGGCTGCTTGCTCAGCACCTCAATCAGCCGGCCCAGCACGTCGATGCTGATGCCATAAGTGAAGCGCTCGCCGGGCTGGTGCATAAGTGGCAGCGGCCCTAGCGCATCGATGGCCGGGGCAAGCGTGCCGGACGGCGAGCCGATACCGCTCGGAATGTGCGCCTTGGCATAAATAGCCTGCGCTTCCTTCGAGCCGATAACCGGGTAGCCAATGCCCGAAGTGTGGGTAAACAACTGCCGGATAGTCACCTCGCTGCGCGCCGGCACGGTGGTGTAGCTAGAGTCTTTCGGGTTGAAAGTAGCCAGCACCTTCGCGTTGCGGAAGGCCGGCAAATACTTCGAAATGGGGTCATCGAGCTGAAACTTGCCCTCGTCATACAGCAGCATCAGCCCGATGCTGGTGATGGCCTTGGTTTGCGACGCAATGCGCACGATGGCATCGGGGCGCAAGGGCGTTTTAGTCACCGCATCGGTGTAGCCGAAGGCCTTGCGGTACACGATTTTACCATCGCGGGCCACCAGCGCCACCGTGCCCGGCACGCGGCCATCGGCCGTCACTTCCTGCAAAAGCTCGTCGATGCGCTGCAAGCCCTCGGGGCTGATAGCGGCCGTGGCGGGCGCGGCTTCGTGCAGCACTGCCGGTTTGGCCATTTGGGCGAAAGCGCTGGGGCTGCTGAGGAGCAGGAGAGAGGAAAGGAGGAAATTTCTCATTAGTTAAAAAAGGACGTTTGTCATGCTCATCTGGCGTCCGCGCAGCGAAGTCGAAGCATCTCTATCGCTTCTTCGCTAGCGTCAGAAGTTAGTATTGAGGTAGAGATGCTTCGACTCCGTTGCGCTACGCGGACGCCAGATGAGCATGACGGGTGTGGCGCAATGACCGGTAAGCCTACGCCCGCACGGTGCGCTGCTCGATGCGCTTCTCATACTTTTCCCCCTGAAAAATCCGCTGCACGAATATCCCCGGCGTATGTATCTGATTGGGGTCCAGCTCGCCGGCGGGCACCAGCTCTTCCACCTCGGCCACGGTGATAACGCCGGCCGTGGCCATCATAGGGTTGAAATTGCGGGCCGTGCCTTTGTAGATGAGGTTGCCGGCGGTATCGCCGCGCCAGGCTTTTACCAAGGCAAAATCGGCGCGTAGCGCAGTTTCGAGCAGATACATTTTGCCATTAAACTCGCGGCTTTCCTTGCCCTCGCCGACCTCGGTGCCGTAGCCGGCTGGCGTGTAAAAGGCCGGAATGCCCGCCCCGCCCGCCCGGCAGCGCTCGGCTAGCGTGCCCTGCGGAATCAACTCTACCTCCAGCTCGCCGGCCAGCAGCTGTCGCTCAAACTCGGCATTCTCGCCCACGTAGCTGGAAATCATTTTCTTAACCTGCCGCTGCTGCAACAGCCGCCCAATGCCAAAATCATCGACGCCCGCATTATTAGAGATGCACGTGAGGTCGCGCACGCCCAGGCGCAGCAGCTCGGCAATGGCGTTTTCGGGGATGCCGCAGAGGCCGAAGCCGCCCAGCATCAGGGTCATACCATCGGCGATGCCGGCCAGGGCGGCCTGGGCGTCGGGTACTACTTTATTTATCATACGAGAAGCTGGCGGGCAGCTTTAGGGGTGGGTGGGAGAAGGAGGTACGTAGTCGAGCGGCAAAAATTCACCCATTTTTTGAAATCCCCAGTAGCCCTCCGTCATTAGGGCCAGCGGGACCAGGGGCGCGCCGCTGGCATCGAGCTCGGCGGCCGGCCGCCGCAGGTGCAGCACCGACTCTTGGTAGCGCCCTTGCGTCGAAGCTACGCCCGGCTGCCGGTAGTTGTAGTCGGGCCGGGCGCGCTCGTAGGTAACGGCCAGCAAATCGTGAAACCGCACCCACACCCGCCCCCCGGCCACCTGGCGCAGGCTATCGGGTGGCAAAGTGGGGGTGTATAGAAATGAAAGTACCTTCGGCTGCCGCAGCAGCTGCCAGATAGAATCGGGCAAGCTGCTCTGGTCCATCAACTTGCGTGTAGCTTGGCGCGTGCGCAAGATGCTATCGGCCACGGCCCGGCGACGGTTGGGCACCCGCCGCAGCTTTTGCACTCTAAAGCCCTCCTGCGCCACCGTATTGGCATACAAGCTGCGCAAAAAGTGCGCGTAGGAGCCCAGGTACGCCCGCTGCCGGTTGGCGGCCCAGCGGCGCTGCTGGCCGGCG
Source organism: Janthinobacterium lividum (assembly GCA_050954845.1). GTDB lineage: Bacteria > Bacteroidota > Bacteroidia > Cytophagales > Hymenobacteraceae > Hymenobacter. Next base: position 59,865 of record JBPBQK010000070.1, on the reverse strand, counting down.
CTACCCGGCAACTCCCGAAACACTACCTGGCTTAGCGTGGTCACCATCGAGGTCTGGTTGCCAAACTCAGCCCGAAAGTCGAGGTCATAAAAAACGAGGCGGTAGCCCAGCGCCAGGTTATCGACCTCCAGCGCGTGCGGCACGCTGGCTGTCAGCACGTTCTGCTGCGCGTCATAATCGACCCGCACTGCCTCGGGGTCGCGCACCCGGCAGCGCTGCGCAAAGGTCGAAGTGCCGAGAAATAACTCCAGAAACCGCTGGTAGTCGGCTTCCCGGTTAGGATTAGGACGCACCACCACTTCGCCCAGCTGGTTGGCGGCCGGCAGCAAGTTGAGGTTGATAACCAGCGAAGTAACTGATACCGCTACTGGCTGCTTGCGCAGCTGGTAGCCCACGTAAGTAGCGGCCAACTCGTAGTGCCCGGCCGGCACCCGGTCGAGGGTGTAGTGACCCTGCGCATCGGTGGTAGCGCCGCGGGTGGTATTCACCAGAAAGACGCTGGCAAAGGGTAAGGCTTTCTGCGTTAAGGAGTCGCGCACGGTGCCGCTGAGGCTGCCCTGCGCCCGCACCAGCCCCGGAAATAGCCACAAAAACACAAGGGCAAGGCGAAGGCGCACGTTGGAAAACCGCTAGCTCAAACAATTTTGGCGAAAGTAAGCCAGCTAGCGCGGACGCGGTAAGGCTACGCCGCCCCAGTCTCAATCAGGGGTTTCCTACCCAAACAAAAGTCCCGGCGGGGCAACCCACCGGGACTTTTACTTGAGCAGGAGGGCGGTTACTTCGCGGCCGAGGTGCCGGGAGTAGCCGTGGCCGCTACGGGCGGTGCGTAGTCGAGCGGCAAAAACTCGCCAATGCGCTGAAAGCCCCAGTACTCACCAGGCACTACGTCAAATGGATTCACCAGCGTACCGTTGGGGTTAATCTCTGTTTCCGGCACTACCAGCGTCAGGCGCGACACCTGGCGCTTGGTAGACATCGTCTTGTCGACGGGCCCGATGGGCGACATCGGCGCGGTGTAGGCCGGGTCGGGCGTTTCACCAAAATATACTACTTGCAGCTCGTCGCTAAAGCGCAGGTACACCCGGCCATCGGCCGCTATGTGGCGCAGGCTGTCGATGGGCCGGGCGGCCGGGCTAAGCTGCGCCGTGGGCGGCAGCGCGGCCCAGGCGCGCAGCGAGTCTACCTCGGTGGTGGTGAAAGGTGTTTTTTTCTTGCGCAGATTGGCCTCGGCCTGGGCGGCGCGGCGCGGCACTACCAGGCGCACCTGCTGCGCCAAAAAGTTGTTCTCCTTCAGCTGGTTATCATATACACTTTTCAGGAAGTGCGTTTGCGAGCCATTGTAGGCTGCCAGGCGGTTGGCCACCCATTGCCGCCGCTGCTTTTCGTCCTTGGGCGTCATTTCCTCAAACACGGTTTGGCCATCGAAGCTCACCGCCTCGCTGGCATCGTTGTATTGAAAATGCAGCCCGTAGTACTTGATGCGGTAGCCCAGGGCCTTGTTTTCCACCTGCACAAAATTGTCAGTCGTGGCTACCAGGTCTTTGGTCGTGTCGTTGTACATAACGTCCACATCCTGCGGATTGATAATGCGGCACTGCTTGGAAAACGTAGTCGCTCCCAGAAATAACCCGCTGAATTTCCGGTAATTGTCTTCCTGGTGCGCATCGGCTTTCACCACCACCTCGCTCAGCTGCGGCCCCGACGAAGCCAGCCGCAGCGTAATGGCCGGGGCCGTAGCGCCCGCCACCACCGTGATGCTCTGCTTCGACAAGCGGTAGCCCACATACGAGCCCACAATGTCGTAGCTGCCCTTGGGCACGCGCTCCAGGGTGAAAGCACCGTTCTCATTGGTCGTTGCGCCCAGCGTGGTATTAGCCAGAAACACGCTCGAAAAAGGCAGCGGCTCGTGCGTCACAGAGTCTTGCACCACGCCCGTAATGCGGCCGCCCTGCGCCTGCGCAGCCAGGGCCGCGCTCAGCCAAAGGCTTAGTAGTAGAAATAACCGTAAAATTCTCATAAGCAAGAAGTTGGATTTGTCATGCTGAGCGTAGCGGAGCGGAGTCGAAGCATCTTGGCTGGTGAACTAACTCCTTAGCATTAGCAACGAAGCGGCCAAGATGCTTCGACTCCGCTGCGCTGCGCTCAGCATGACGGACAATTAGTGGCAAAGAATGTGCAAACACTACGCCAACGCCGCCCGCGTGGCCTCCGCATCTAACGCCAGTTGGGTCGTTAGCGCGTCCAAGCCATTAAATTTTTCTTCTCCGCGCAGCCAGGCCACAAATTCCAGCGTCAGCAATTGGTCGTACAGGTCGCCGCTAAAATCCAGGATATTCACCTCAATCGTCTGCGCCAGCCCAGCCCCAATAGTGGGCCGCACGCCAATGCTGAGCATGCCTGGGTGCCGGGTGCCCGCCGCCGTAACGGCCCACACCGCGTAGATACCCTGTGCCGGCACCAGCTTCAAGGACTCTGTAACCTGTAGATTAGCAGTAGGGTAGCCGATAGTGCGCCCCAACTTTTGGCCGTGTACCACCACGCCGGTCAGCGGGTACACGTAGCCCAGGTAGCGGGTGGCCGTGGCGGCATCGCCGCTGCGCAGCGCCCGCCTGATGCGCGTGCTGCTCACGCCCACGGCGTCCACGTCCTGGCGTGGAATCTCTTCGACCGTGAAGCCGTAGCGGTCGGCGTGCTGGCTCAGGTACTCAAAGCCGCCCTCCCGGTTTTTGCCGAATCGGTGGTCGTAGCCAATAACTAAATGCTTGGCCCCAACAGTTTTGATAAGCAGCTCCTGGATGTACTCTTCCGAAGACCACTGCGCAAACTCGCGGGTGAAAGGCATCACCAATAAGTAGTCGACCCCAAATTCTGCCAGCCGGGCAATGCGCTCATCCAACGTGTTGAGCAGCTGCAAGTCGAGCAGCTCGGGGTGCGAGGGCGGCGGGCCCAGCACCAGGCGCGGGTGCGGCCAGTAGGTAATTACCACTGCCGGCCCGCCCACCGCGTCGGCTACCTGCCGCAGCCGCGCCAGAATGCGCTGGTGCCCCAGGTGCACGCCATCAAACGTGCCGCTCGTCACGACGGCGTTGGCGAGGGAAGGAAAATCGGCAGGGTCGCGGATAACGTGCATAAATCGCAGAGGTGGCAGATTTAGCGGCTTACGCAGCGGGCGTGCCTTCGGGGTGCAGGGGCAGGTCGGGGCCAGCGCTGGGCAGGCCAGCGTGCTGCGCGGCGTAAAAATCGAGGCCCACGCGGGCCGGGCGACTACGCTCGCGCCGCTCACGGCGCGGGGCTTCGCCCTCGGCGGCCTCGGGGCGGGGCGGGCGCAGGGCCTGCACGTCGGCTACCGTCCAGGCATCAGCCAGCTTATACTCGCCGATGCGGGTGCGCACCAGCCGCGTGAGGTGCGCGCCGCAACCCAAAGCCACGCCCAGGTCGCGGGCTAGGCTGCGGATGTAGGTGCCCTTCGAGCACACCACCCGGAAATCAATTTCTGGCAGCGCGATGCGCGTCAAGTCAAACGCTTTTATTTCGACGGTTTTGGGCTTGATGGCTGCTTCCTCGCCCTTACGAGCCAGCTCGTAGGCGCGCTTGCCATCTACTTTCACCGCCGAGAACACGGGTGGCGTCTGTTCAATCTTGCCCAGAAAGGTGGCCACGGCAGCGCGGATTTCTTCCTCCGTCAGCTGCTCGTAGGGCTGCTCCGCATCCACGGGCGTTTCGAGGTCGAAGCTCGGCGTGGTTTGGCCCAGGCGAAAGGTGCCTTCGTACTCTTTCTCCTGCGCCTGAATCTGGTCTATCTCCTTGGTTTTCTTGCCAGTGCAGAGGATAAGCAGGCCCGTGGCCAGTGGGTCGAGGGTGCCGGCGTGGCCGATTTTGCGCGGGCGCAAGGTGTTCTTCACCTTGCGCACTACGTCAAACGAGGTCCAAGTCAGCGGCTTATCGAGCAGCAGCACTTCGCCCGTCTCAAAATCAAAATCAGCTAGTTGTTTCTTGCTCATACCAGCTGCAAATTTACCCCCAGGCCCAGCAGCAATAGCAGCATGCCCCCCACAATGATGCGGTAGATGCCAAAGGCCCGAAACCCATACTTTGCCACAAAGCCCACAAACAGCCGAATGGCCAGCAGCGCCACCACGAAGGCTACCACGTTGCCGAGCACCAGCAGCTTCACCTCATCGGCTGAAAATAAGTTGCTTAGCTCAATGCCGTGAGCGTGCGCTTCTTTGTAATAGTCGTAAATGTCCTTTGCTGCGGCTGCGGCCATGGTAGGCATGGCCAGGAAGAAAGCAAACTCGGCCGCGGCCCGGCGCGTCAGTTTTTGCGAGAGGCCGCCGATGATGGTGGCCGCCGAGCGGCTTACGCCCGGCACCACGGCCAAGCACTGAAACAGGCCGATAAACAGCGCTTCCTTAAAGCTGGGATTCGTGACCGGGTGGCCACCCGCCTTGGGGTCTTCCTGCGGAAACCACTTGTCAATAAAAAGCAGCACAATGCCGCCCAGCAGCAGCATCACGGCCACCGTCGTCACCGATTCGAGCAGGGCGTCGATGTGCTTTTTTAGCAGCAGGCCCACTACCACGATGGGCAGAAAGGCCACCAGTAGTTTCAGATAGAAATCGAAGCTCTGGAAAAAGCGCTTCCAGTACACCACCAGCACCGACAGGATGGCCCCGAGCTGAATAACTACCAAAAACAGCTTGGCAAATGGCGTCATGGCGACGCCCAGCAGTTGGGAAGCAATAATCATGTGGCCGGTGCTGGAAACGGGCAGGAACTCGGTAAGTCCTTCCACGATAGCCAGCAACAGCGCGTGCCAGTAAGTCATCAGTACTAATTAGGTAGTTAAATGGGGTGTCATTGCGAGGAGGAACGACGAAGCAACCTTTCCTTTGGCACCAGCGCACGTTCGCTGAACGTAAAGGAAAGGTTGCTTCGTCGTTCCTCCTCGCAATGACACGTGTAGGTTGACGTAGACTAGTGTGCTACCCGGCAACTACAGCCGCTTGTAAGCGGGCTTGGCAGGGGCGGGCGTGGGCACTACCGGCGCGGCGGCCGTAGGGGCAGCCACGGGGGCCGCAATGCCGGGCTCCTTGGGTGCCACCGGCACCACTTCGCCGGGGTTGCTGCGCACCAAAATGGCGGCAAACTCAATCACAAAGCCCACGAACAGCAAAATCGGCCCGAGCGTGATGCCCAAAAAGCCCTCGCCGTAGTCGGCGCCATCGAGCATCATCGTGATAAAGCCTACGGCCAGCACGGCCAAGCCCGCCCACATGAGGCGGTAGTTGCGAGGGCCGAATGCGAAGCGCGGAGCCGGAGTAACAGGTTGCATACTAAATGATTAATTAGTAATGGTTACTGGTTAATGACTTGGCAAGGCAACGCGTCTACTAAAAGACGAAGTGCGCTCTTCAATCATTAATCATTAACCATTAACCATTGACAAGTAACTTAATACAGTTCATCGAGCGAAACGCCGATGTATTTATTCACGGCCCGGTACGAGCTCAGAAAGCCAATAACGGTGCCCAGTCCCACCACGGCCAGCAGCAGCAAGCCTACAAGGCGGTCGTCGCGCAGTAGCTTAAGCTGCTCTACTTCGAGGTAGGCATATTGCAGCAAAGCTACCAGCACCAAAGCCGCCAGCCCGCCGCTGGCAAAACCCTGCCAGGTAGCCCGCCGCAGAAACGGCTGCTGAATAAAGAACCGCGTAGCGCCCACCAGTTGCATCGAGCGAATCAAAAAACGCTGTGAGAACAAAGCCAGCTTAATGGTATTATTAATCAGAATAACTACCACGACCACCAGCACCGCCGCGAAGCTCAGTAGCAGCAAACTTACCTTGGTCAGGTTCTGGTTGATGCTGTCGAACAGGCTTTTAGGATACTGAATCTCGAATACGCCGCGCTGGCTGCTCAGGCTGCGGCTTAGCTGCCGCAGGCGCATGGTGTCGGTATACTCGGGCCTGATTTTAATGGCGTAGGCATCGCGTAGCGGATTGTCATCCAAGAAGGTACGGAAATCTTCGCCGGTGCTTTCCAATAGTTGCCGTGCGCCTTCCTCCTTGCTCACGAAGCGGATTTGGGCGCGGCCGTCTTTCACGGCTACGTAGGGCTGGTGCTCGAGGTCTTGCTGCAAGCGCAGCAGCTCGGTTTCGGGTAGGTCGCGCTCCAGGTACACCTGCACTTCCAGGTTTTCGCGCACCCGCTCCGAAAGCTTGTGCGCGTGCAGCAGCAGTAGCCCAAACAACCCAATCACCACCAGCGCCAGCGTGATGCTGAACACTACCAGCAGGGTAGGGTAGGAGCCAAGTTTCTTTTTGCGACGCGGTGGCATAGGCGGCAAAGGTACGCGCCCGTTGTTTTAGGGTCAGGGGCAGTGGATTTATTATTTCGCCATGCTGAGCGCAGCCGAAGCACCTCTAACGCTTTGTTGCTAACGCCAGAGGTTACTGCCCCACGCGAGATGCTTCGCTACGCTCTGCATGACAAACGTTACGAGGCCGGCCCTTCCGTCACGCCGTTCAGCACCCGCGCCTTGCCGGGCAGTGTCTTATACCGCTCCTTGCCCAGCGCGGCTATTGGCTCGGGCACCCAGTGGTGCCGGCCGCCAGCTCGCTCATCATTAAAGGCTGTCGGAATATTCTGCGCTTCGGTACGCTCTTTCCAGGTCAGGTGCTGGGTGCCGTCGTCGGTGCGTTCCATCGTGATGCACTGCTCCACGGGGCAGACCAGCGAGCAGAGGTTGCAGCCCACGCAGTTTTCCTCGATGATTTCCGGTACTCGGGTGCCCGCGTTTAGCTTGATAGCCTGGTGCGCGCCATCTTCGCAAGCCGTGTAGCAAAGCTGGCAGCCAATGCACTTAGACTCGTTGATGTTGGCCGTGACCTTGTACTTCATGTTCAGGTCTTCCCAGTGCAGCACGTTGGGCAAGGCGCGGCCCACCATCTGGTCGATGGTTGCGAAGCCCTTTTCCGTCATGTACTGCGACAGGCCCGCCGTCATTTCCCGGATAATGCCGAAGCCAAAGTGCATAGCCGCCGTGCACACCTGCACCGCGCTGGCCCCGAGCAAGATATGCTCCACGGCATCGCGCCAGTTTTCGATGCCGCCAATGCCCGAAATAGGCAGTTTGATATCAGGATGTTGGGCGCAATTCTTTACCATATTCAGGGCAATGGGCTTCACGGCCGGGCCGCAGTAGCCGCCGTTGGTGCCCTTGCCATCCACAATGGGGTAGGGCGCGAACAAGTCTAAATCGACCCCCACGATGCTCTGGATGGTGTTTATCAGCGAAATGGCATTGGCTCCGGCGCGGCGCGCGGCCAGTGCCGGTTCGGTCACGTCGGAGATATTGGGCGTCAGCTTCACGATAACGGGCACCGTGGCTACCTCCATCACCCACTCGGTTATCATTTGCAGAATGCGCGGCTCCTGGCCCACCGCTGAGCCCATGCCGCGCTCGCACATGCCGTGTGGGCAGCCAAAATTCAGCTCTAGCCCATCGGCCCCCGCGTCTTGCGAGGCCCGCACAATGTCGTGCCACTCTTGCCGGCTCTGCACCATGAGCGAGGCAATGACGGCGTGCTCAGGAAACCGCTTTTTCACCTCCTCTATTTCGCGCAGATTATCAGCCAGCGGCCGGTCCGAAATCAGCTCAATATTATTGAAGCCAATGAGCCGCTTGTCGCGGTAATTGACGCCGCCGTAGCGGCTCGACACGTTCACGACGGGCACGCCGAGCGTCTTCCACACCGCGCCGCCCCAGCCCGCATCGAAGGCCTTCATTACCTGGTAGCCCGAGTTGGTAGGCGGGGCCGAAGCCAGCCAAAATGGGTTGGGCGACTTGATGCCGGCGAAGTTTACGGAGAGGTCAGGCATATTTTCAACTAACAATTACCAATGAATTAGCAACTTGCGCTGCATGACAAGCGCTAGTCCGCGCTACTTACTTAAATACCCATGAATGCCCCGCGCCGTGAGTTTGGCTTCGGCGGCAGCATTCACCACTTCGGCCCCACCATTCCACGCATCGCCTGAGGCAAAATAGTGGGGGTTAGTAGTTTGCCCAGTGTGTGCGTTGGCTACAATTCGGCCCTTGCTATCTAGCTCTAAGTCTGGTATCAAGTCTAGAAAGCCCGTCTGCTTAGCTTGGCCGGTAGCCATAATGACCATGTCGCAGGGCTGCACAAACTCCGAGTTTGACACTTCGCGCCCGCGCCCGTCTACCGTTTCGGTACGCACGAAGCGCACGCCAGCCACGTAGCCATCGCCCACTATTTCGACTGGTGCTACGTTGAATAAGCCTTTCACACCCACACCTTTGGCCAAGTCGTACTCGAAATTATACGCGCCCATTTCGGCCTTGCCACGCCGGTAGGCGAGCAGCACGCTTTCGGCGCCCAGCCGCGCCGCTTCGGATGCCGCGTCCATTGCCGTATTGCCGCCACCCAGCACGATTACGCTGCGGCCCACCGCCATTTGGTGGTGCAGCTGGCGAAGGTCGGCGATAAACTCGACCGCCCCCACGCAGTTGCGCTGGTCTTCGCCCGGCAAACCCAGCGAGCTGGTTTTACCCAGCCCGATACCCAGGAAAATGGCGTCGTAGTTGGCTTCTAGTTCAGCCAATTCTTCGCGGCTGGTAATGGGCGAATTATACCGCACCGAATAGCCGAACTGCGCCTGCAAATACGCCATCTCAGCCAGCGCCTCCTCGTTGGTGATTTTGTAGGGAGCCACGCCGTACACCGTCAGCCCCGAAGGCTGGGCTTTAGCCTCAAAAACGTCCACTGCATAGCCGAGCGCCCGCAACTCGCAAGCGCAGGAAATGCCCGCCGGCCCGGCCCCGATTACAGCCACGCGCTTCCCATTATCCACACCTGGCGCAAACAAATGCTGGCCGCTGGCAATGACCTTAGTAGTAGCGTAGCTCTGCAAGCGACCAATCTCTATCGGTTTCACCTCCTGCAAGTTGTACACGCACGCGCCTTCGCAGAGTACCTCCGTCGGGCATACCTTTCCGCAGGCATTACCGAAGTAGTTGGCCTCGTAAATGGTGCGAGCCGCGCCGGTTTCATTGCCACTATTTATCTGGCGGATAAACTGCGGAATATCAATGCCCGACGGGCACGCCTGAATGCATGGCGCATCGAAGCAAAACAAGCAGCGCGAGCTTTCATACAGCGCTTCGGTGCGGTTCATCACCGGCTTGAGCTGCGCAAAATTCTGCGCAAACTCGTGCTCGGTGGTAGGGGTAGAAAATTCGGCCATAAATTGATAATCAGCAATATATTTCGTCATGCTGAGCGCAGCCGAAGCATCTTGGCCGCTTCGTTGCTAACGCTAGGAGTTAGTTCACCAGCCAAGATGCTTCGACTCCGCTGCGCTCCGCTCAGCATAACACGCTAATTGAGTAACTACTTCTTACAATTCCACCAGCTTCTCGTAGGTCTCGGGCCGGCGGTCGCGAAAAAACTGCCAGGTCGAGCGCACCTCATCAATCATATCGAGGTCAAACTCGGCAATTAGTAGCTCGTCGTTGTACTCGTCGGCTTGGGCAATGGTCTGCCCCCGCGGGTCCACAAAATAGGACGTACCGTAGAAGCGGCCCAGGTTCCAGGGTTTCTCTTCGCCTACCCGGTTAATGCAGCCCATAAAGTAGCCATTGGCCGCCGCGTGGGCCGGCTGCTCCAGCTTCCAGAGATATTGCGAGAGGCCCGCCACCGTGGCCGAGGGGTTATACACGATTTCTGCGCCATTGAGGCCCAGCACGCGGGCACCATCGGGGAAGTGCCGGTCGTAGCAGATGTACACGCCCACTTTGGCGTACATGGTTTGGAAAACTGGATAGCCTAGGTTGCCCGGCTTAAAGAAGAATTTCTCCCAAAAGCCGTTGGTATGCGGAATGTGGTTTTTCCGGTACTTGCCCAGGTACGTGCCATCGGCGTCAATCACGGCCGCCGTGTTATAGAGCACGCCGGCCGACTCGCGCTCGTACACGGGCACTATCATCACCATCTGGTACTTCTTAGCATACTCGGCCATGCGCTCGGTAGTCGGGCCGGGCACCGCTTCGGCCGAGGCGTACCATTTGCTGTCCTGACCGGGGCAGAAATAAGGCGTGCTGAAAATCTCCTGCAAACACAGAATCTGCACGCCCTGGCGGCCGGCTTCCTCAATCAGCGGGATGTGCTTCTGTATCATCGCCTCCTTTATTTCGTCCATCGAGCCTTCGCCCTCGGTCATCGGCAAGCTCATCTGGATGAGGCCGGATTTGATTATTCTAGGCATGGGGAGTGGGGCAGTGGTTGATAATGTAATATGTACTCTGTCATGCTGAACGCAGTGAAGTATCTCGCATGGTGAACTAACCTCTTGCGTCAGCAACGAAGCGGCCAAGATGCTTCACTGCGTTCAGCATGACACGTGTGGTTTTGCTTGTTGCTTAAAAAACTGTCTTACTGCGCTTAATAAACTGACCGTAGCCCTTTGAAACTTTCGTTTCGCCAGCATCTACAGCCACCTGGCCGCGCAGCAGCACCGTGTCAATCTTACCCGTCAACTCCCAGCCTTCGTAGGCCGAGTAATCGACGTTCATGTGGTGCGTGGCGGCCGAGATAACGTGCTTTTTTGCCGGGTCAATCACCACCAAGTCAGCATCAGCCCCGATGCTGATGGTGCCTTTGCGCGGGAACATGCCGAAGATTTTGGCCGCGTTGGTCGAGGTAACTTCCACAAACTTTTGCAACGTGATTTTGCCCTTTTGCACGCCCTCCGAAAACAGCAGTTCCATGCGGTGCTCCACGGCGGGGTGGCCGTTCGGAATCTTGGAGAAATCATCCTTTCCCAGCAGCTTTTGCTCCCAGAGAAAGGGACAATGGTCGGTGCCCACTACTTGCACCAAGCCTTGGTTGAGGCCGGCCCACAGCGCAGTTTGGTCTTTTTTCTCGCGCAGCGGCGGCGACATTACCACCTTAGCCCCTTCAAAATCATGCTCATACAGCGAGGCATCGAGCAGCAGGTATTGAATGCACGTCTCAACCAGCACGCGTTGGTTGCGGCGCGTAGCGTTGCGGATTTGGTTGAGCGCGCCCTCGCAAGTCATGTGCACGATGTAGGCCTCCGTGCCCGCGTAGTTGGCCAGGTCGGCGAAGCGGCCCGAGGCTTCGGCCTCCGTCACTTCGGGCTGCGAGAGGTAGTGGTAGAGCGGCGAAAGCTTGCCCTCGGCCCGGTGCTTGGCAATGAGCGAGTCAATCACGTCGCCATTGGTGGCGTGGGCGGTTACGAGGCCGCCGTACTTGCGTACTTCCGTCATCAGGCCGACTAGCTGCGCGTCGTCAATCATCAGCGAGCCTTTGTAGGCCATAAAGGCCTTGAAAGACGTGATTCCCTCGGCTACAATGTTGGCAATTTCGGCCTTGGTATTTTCATTAAAATCCGTGACAGCCATGTGAAACGAGTAGTCGCCCACGGCATTGCCGGTAGCGCGGCCCTGCCACTCTTCCAGCGCCGAGCGGAGCGAGTGGCCTTGCTTCTGCAAGATGAAATCGATAACCGTGGTAGTGCCGCCGTGCAGTGCGGCGCGGGTGCCCGTCTCGTAGGTGTCACTGCTAAACGTGCCCATAAAGGGCATTTCTAAATGCACATGCGGGTCGATGCCGCCCGGCACCACGATTTTGCCGGTGCAGTCGATGACCTCTGCGCCGGCCGGCGCAGACAAGTGGCGGCCGATGGCAGCAATAGACTCGCCGTCAATCAAAATATCGCAAATACCGTCGGAGTCGGCCGTGATAACGCGGCCGTTTTGCAAGAGAATCGACATGGAGGAGCGCGAACTTAGCGAGTCCGCGAATTGCGTAGCGAAACAATGACTTATTCGCGGACCCGCAGCGTCCGCGCTACTTTACTGGCAATGCGCGTCGGCAATCTTCAGCGCCTCCGAAATAATGGCCAGCCCTTCATCCAGTTCATCTTTCGTAATGCACAGCGGCGGGCAGATGAAGATGTAATTCCACCGCACGAACGTGTACATTCCCAGCTCTTTAATCTTAGCAGCGACCTGGTTCATCACGCCCATTTGGTCGGGTGTGGCATTCCAGGGCGCCATCGGCTCCTTGGTATCACGGTTTTTCACCAGTTCCAGGCAGCCGAAGAGGCCGGTGTTGCGCCAGTCGCCGATGCTGGGGTGCTGCGCAATAAGGCCGTCTACTTGCTGGTCGAGGTAGTGGCCCATTTCTGCGGTGTTTTGCAGCAGGTTGTCTTCTTCGTAAATGTCGAGCACGGCCACGGCGGCAGCGCACGACACGGGGTGCGCCGAATACGTGAGGCCTAGCGGCAACGGCCTATCATCAAATGACTTGGCAATGGCTTCATCCACCATCACCGCGCCCAGCGGCAGGTAGCCCGCCGTGATGCCCTTGGCCATGCACATGAGGTCAACTTTTACCTCGTGGTGGTCGGAACCAAACCACTTGCCGGTGCGGCCGAAGCCGCTCATCACCTCATCGGCCACCAGCAGAATGCCGTGCTTATCGCAGATTTCGCGCACCCGCGCCCAGTAGCCGGGTGGGTATTTGATGCAGCCGCTGGTGCCCGACTCGCCTTCCAAAATAATGGCCGCCACGCTGCCGGGGTTTTCGTAGCCGATAATGCGTTCCAGGGCATCGGCGGCGCGCTGAGCGCACTCCTCGGGCGTGCTGCTATACCACGGGCAGCGGTAGAAATATGGGTTTTCGACGTGCACTACGCCCGGCATGGCCTGGCTGTCCACGGCAAATTTGCGCGGGTCGCCGCCCACGCTCATTGCCCCGTAGCTCGCCCCGTGAAACGATTGGTAGAGCGCCACAATCTTGTGGCGGCCCGTGTACACCCGCGCCAGCTTGATGGCATTCTCAATCGCCTCGGCCCCGCCCAGCGTAAAAAACGCCTTTGTCAGGTTAGGAGCCGTGATTTCGGCGAGCTTCTTGCCCAAGTCACCCCGCGCCTTGGTTATCATGCCGGGGTATACGTAGCTCAGCTCGCGCATTTGGGCGGCCACGGCTTCGGTCACGCGCTGGTCGCCGTGGCCGATGTTTACGTTCATCAGCTGCGACGAAAAATCGAGGTAACGCTTACCGTCGCGGTCCCACAAGTACACGCCCTCCGCCCGCTCGGCGCTGATGGGGTTCAGGCCCGCCTGCTTCGACCATGAGAACAGCGTGTGGTCGAGGTTATCGTGTAGGATTTGCGCTTTGTCGAGGTCGAAAGTGGTTTCCATAAGCAACTGGCGTTTGTCATTGCGAGCGCAACGAAGTGGAGCGCGGCAATCTTTCCTTAATTGTTAGTCAGCAAACTCAACAGGGCAGACGTGAAGGAAAGATTGCCGCGCTCCACTTCGTTGCGCTCGCAATGACAGACGACTTCTACATCAACGCCAACTCTTACCCTAGCTCATCCAGTTCACCCGCGACTCAGGGTTCCACTTGGTCGTGGTCTTTTTAAGCTGGGTCCAGAATTCAATCGAACTCTTGCCGGTGATGTCGCACGCGCCAAATTTTGAGTCGTTCCAGCCGCCAAACGAGAAGGGTTCGCGGGGCACGGGCACACCGATATTCACGCCAATCATGCCGGCGCTGGCGTGGTCCATCACGTAGCGGGCGTGGCTGCCGTTTTGGGTGAATACGGCGGCGGCGTTGCCGTAATTGCTGGCGTTTTCGAGGGCAATACCTTCGTCCAGCGTCTTGGCCCGCAAAATGGCCAGCACCGGCCCAAATACCTCTTCCTTGGCAATGGCCATGTCGGGCGTGACGTGGTCGATTACCGTGGCACCCACGTAGTAACCACCTTCGTGGCCAATTACTTGCGCGTTGCGCCCATCGAGCAAAATAGTTGCGCCAGCAGCCTCCGCATCGGTGATGTATTTCTCGATGCGCGCCTTGGCCTCCAGGCTGATAACCGAGCCCAGGTTCTGGCCGGGCACGATTTTCTTGGCTTCCTCCACCAGCTTGGCAATAATGTGGTCGACGCCACCCACGGCCACCATCGTGGAGCCCGCCATGCAGCGCTGGCCTGCGCAGCCCGACATGGAGGCCGCCACGTTGGAGGCCGTCATTTCGGTATTCGCATCGGGCAGTACCAGCAGGTGGTTTTTGGCTCCGCCCAGCGCCACGCAGCGCTTGAGGTTGGAGGTGGCGCGGCGGTACACAACCTTGGCGATTTTGGTCGAACCCACGAACGATACTGCCTGAATATCAGGGTGGTCACAAATAGCTTCGACAATCTCTCGGTCGCCATTCACGATGTTGAGCACACCATCGGGCAGGCCAGCTTCTTTCAGCAGCTCAGCAATCTTGATGGCGCTCAGCGGCACCTGCTCCGAGGGCTTGAGCACCAGGCAATTGCCGAGCACCAGCGCGTTCGGGATGGTCCAGTGCGGCACCATATTAGGGAAGTTGAACGGCGCGATGCTGGCCACTACGCCCAGCGGCTTGCGCTCGATGCGGCACTCTACGCCCTTGCTTACTTCCAGCACTTCGCCCTGAATAAGTTGCGGCATCGAGCAAGCGAACTCGGTCAGTTCAATGGCTTTCTCGACTTCGGCGCGGGCCTCGTCGTAGGTTTTGCCATTTTCCTCGCGCACCAGGCCCGCCAGGGCATGCATGTGGTGCTCCAGCAGGGTTTTGTAGCGGTAAAAAATCTGGACTTTTTCCTTAATCGGCACGGCCGCCCAGGCCGGAAAAGCGGCTTTTGCCGCCTGCACGGCGGTATCGAGGGCGGCGGCATTGCTCAGCGGTACCGTTGAAATTACTTCCCCAGTCAACGGACTGAAAACCTCCAGAGTAGCCCCTGGCTCGTCGGTGGTGAGCTGGCCAGCTACGTAGTTGCGGATGGCGGGGTATTTCAACGCTTGCACTTCCATATTGCCAGGGAATTAGGGAGGTGCAAGCTAATGGGATTTTTTTGAAAAATCGCAAATAATAGATAGCCTGTTTTTAAATTCCTAACCTCACTTCGGCAAGTGCTACGAAATCCTTAAAAAACCCACCATTTCTTCATCCTTAAAGCCGGCTAAAGGTGGTTTTTAAGGTGTTACATATTGGTTTTCTTATCTTCCTCTACCGTCAGCACCTCGCGGGCTCGTTGGCGGTTGCGCTCGCGCTTAGTAGGCGTTTCGCGGCCAAAGAGTTCGCGTAGCGAGTTAAACTCTTCGGTGTGCAGCAGCGATATGCCAGCGCGGGCCTGGTTTTGGTTGACGTTGTTGATGAGGTCGGCAGTGCGGGGCGTGGTTTCGTAGCGCAGCTTGGCGCGGAATTTCCCATCGGGCCGCAGAAAATATTCGAGGCTAAAATCGCCGAGCAGCGACGTTTGGTTGGTGGTCGTGATGCCGGGGCTGGTCGTGGTGGTCGTGGTGTTGCTGATGCCGCCTTCGCGGGTCAGGCGCAGGCGGCCGTTGAGGAAAGAGTAGCTCAGGCGCACTTGCAGCGCTTGCAGCTGGTCGGCAGTGAGGCCGTTGATGTTGAAGTCAATCTCCAGATTCTGGTCAATCTGCGAGGTCAGCGCGCCGAGCTGCGACGAAATAATCTGCCCCAAGCTGTTCTGCACCGCATTGCCCTGCCCGGTCAGCGACACGCTGTTAAAGGTATTTTGCTGCGACAACGTGCGGAAAACCAGTAAGCTAAATACTTGGCGGTTCAGCTCTTGCTCGTCGTTGCGCAGCAGCGCAATAAACGAAGCCAGGTCATTTTGTAGCGAGCTGGGCGCGTCGTCAAACTCCAGCGCCAGCTTGATGGTGGGCAGCAGCAGCGGCCCGGTCAGGTTCATCACGGCCGTCACGGGCACCACTGCCGCGCCCGAGCTGCCCGTACTTGTGCCGCCCTGCAAAATGGGGGCCAGCGAGGTGCGCTGCGTGTAAGTGGCCGCCACATTCATTTGCCCATCGAGCGGGTCGCCGTTCCAGGTGATGATGCCGCCGGGGCGCACCACAAACTCTTTATTAACAAGGCCTTGCAACGTGAAATTGTACGCACCGCGCACAATCTCTACCTGCCCGAACATGTTGAAATCGCCCCGCGTATCAATGTTCAGGCGCAACTGCCCGGTGGCCGCCCCACGGATAACGTCGCCGGTCGCCTCATCCAGCAAAATCTCCAGGTACGCGTCGGGCGTCACCGTCAGATTCATATTAAGCTGAATACCTGACAAATCCACCTTATTCTGCGCCGCTAGCGCCGCTGCCGTGATGGCCTGCTTTCGCTTTAGCGAGTCGGTCAGGTTGCGGTTTACGAACTTGATGTAGCTGGCTTGCTGAGCCTTAGCGGCATTGTCGAGGGGCAGCGCCAGGCGCGTGCCGGCCTCCGAAGTGGCGCGCACATCCACCACTAGGTCGTCGACGGGGCCATGCACGGTAGCCGTGCCGGTGGCATAGGCCGCCCCGAAATACAGGTCATTGTCCTTGCGCGTGGTGTTGAGCACCTGAAACTTACGGAAGTTGGCCCGCAAGTTCAAGCTCATGTTCTGAAAGCCCTGGTGGTTAACAGTGCCATCTACGGTGGCCACGTTGCCCTGGGCATCGCGCAGCTTGATGGCGGGAATCAGAATGCTGGTATTAGTGAAGGTAATGCGGTCGGCGAAGGTGTAAGTGGTGCCCAGGTAGCCGAAGGTGAAGCGCCCGTTCTGCACATCGACCGCGCCGGTGAGGTTGGGCGCGCTAAATAGGCCAGTCAGCATCAGCTCGCCCTGACCGGTGCCGCCCAGCTTATCCAGAATGCCCGCCAAAAAGGGTTGGGCCAGCACCACCGGCGCATCATTAAGGGTGCCGGTGAGGTTGAACTGCTGCGTCGTGGACTTGGGGGCCAGGTAGCCCGTCACCGTGAGCACGCGCTGCTGCTGGCGGGCCACGTCGAGGTTCACCCGCAGCTGGCTGCTGGGGTTGTCCCAGTCGCCACGCCCAGCCACCTGCCCGATGGGCACACCCTCATACACCAGCGAATCGACGGCTAGTGTGCTATTGATAGCCAGATTGTTATAGATGCCGCTGACGGTCGC
Source organism: Janthinobacterium lividum (assembly GCA_050954845.1). GTDB lineage: Bacteria > Bacteroidota > Bacteroidia > Cytophagales > Hymenobacteraceae > Hymenobacter. The sequence goes on along the minus strand of JBPBQK010000070.1, from coordinate 42,841 downwards.
CTTCACGTTTAGCCGCCCACCCAAGCGCTGGCCGATAACCGAGTTGAGCGTGGCGATATCGAAGTTGGCAATGTCAAGCTCTAGCGGTGGTTTCTGCGGGTCGGGCGAGATGAAGCCTTGCGCGCTCAGCCGTTGGTTACCGTTGCTGAGGACGAAGTTTTGAATGTCAAATTGACGCCCAAAATCGCTGATACGTACCACGTTGTCGGCCGCAATGGTGTATTCCTTATTCAGCAGGTGCAACCCGCTTTGACGGAAAACTACCTCCACCTGCCGGGGCAAAAACGACAGCGCCCCATTGATAGTGGCGCGGTTGGTGGTGCCGGTTTGGGCCAGCGAGGTCGAGAAGTTGATGCGCTGCTGGTCCCACACGCCTTCCACCACAAACTTCTCGGTGTTGCCCAGGCTAGGCAGCACCTGGCGGGCCGAGGTCACGCTGGCCTGTGCCAGCACCTCGGGCTTATACGGCAGCTTGGAGGTAGTGAAGTCAAACTCGGTGGCCACCGTATGCACCGGCCCGTACCAGATGCTGTCGAACTTGCCCCCCAGCTGAAAAATCGACGTTTCGCCCTGCCGGAACGAGCCATCAATGTGACTGTTGTCGGCCACCTGCAAGTCGGGCATCAGCAAATCCAGAATCGGATTGATGTGCTTGAGGTTCAGGTTTAAGTTAACCTCGTAGTTGGGTAGCGTCTGCTGGCGCTTGCGCCGGTAGTAGGCGGCCGTGGCGGTGGCGTTGCTCTCAAAATTGAGCCGATACTCGTGCCACAGCATTTCAATGTCGCGGCGCACGGCCGCCACCTCAAAGTGGCCCGCTGCCGTGGCCGACAGCAGCTCGGAACGCAGGCTAACCTGGCGCTGGCCCCGGCTGGTACGGGTGCTGGTTACGTCCAGGGTGTCGAGCTCCAGCACTTGGTTGCGCAGCGTAAAGCGCGAGTTGCGCAGCTGCGCATAGCCCAGCAGCGAGTCGAGCTGGGTGCCGCGCAAGTGCACCTGCGCGCTGGTGCGCACCGTTAGCGGCTCACTCATTAAACCCAGCGTGGCGAGGTTGGCGCGGGCAATCTCGGCTGTCACGTCCACCTTTTGGTGGTAGGGGTTGAAGTCGATTTCCCCGTTGGCCGTGAGCTGCACGGCGGGGTCGTTGGCGGTGATTTTACCCTTAAAACCCTGCCCGGCAAAGTCGCCATCGAGCGTGAGGTTGTGGTAGCGGTAGCCATTGAGCCAGATGGCCGGCACCGTGGCCACGGCGTGCCCTTTGGCCAGCGGCGGCACAAAGCCGGTGCCCGTGACGCGGCCATTCAGCGTCACGTCCCGAATTACTGACTCATCGCCCAGGAATTTGCCCAGCTGAAAGGCGGTACTTTGCACGTGGCCCTCATACACAGCGTGGTCAAAGTCGCTCTTGGTCTTGAGGTTAAGGTCGGTCGAAACCTGGCCCAGCGCCGTGTCAAACGTCGCATCGGCCACAAAGTCGGTCGCGAAGCCCAGAAACTGCCCATTTAGCTTTACCAAGCCAAGGCGCTGCACCAGCGTATTGGCCGCGCGGGGCAGAAAGCGGCGCAAATCGGCTGCATCGACCTGCGAGGGCTGGAGGCGCAAATCCATCAGGCTTTCGCGCCAGTGGGGCAGGTTGTCGGCGTGGACGCGGGTGGCCACTAGGTGCGTGCGGCGGCCGTAGCGCACATCGAGGTTCTTAATCTGAAAATCGCGCACGTAGCCCTTAGCATCGCCCGAGATGATGATAGAATCCTTGAGCGACGCCAGCTGCGGCGCAAATTTGGCAATGTCTGAGGTGTAAATTTTGGCCCCGCGCAGCTGGGTAATCACCCGCATCGAGTCGTTGAAATCCGAGAAATTGCCGAAGCGCTTGTACTCAAAGCGCACGTATTTCTGCAGCTCGCTGCGCCCCACGCGCAGCTTCAGATTGGCAAAATCCCAAAAGTGCGCGTGGTACTGAATGTCAGCCGTCAGCTCGCGCAAATGCGTGTTCGAGGGCACCTCCACCGCCCGCAGGCCGGCGATGCGCGCCCGCAGCGTGTCCGATTTGAAATTCAGCGCCGACACGTCGGCGTACACGCTATCGACCTGCATGTGGGCGTAGTCGATGCTGCGGCCGTAGGCGGGGTCGCGGGGCCGGTCGGGGCGCTCCAGCTCAAAGTGCCCGTTGCGAATGGCGATGTCATGCAGCTGAAAATCGAAGGGCTGCGAGGCTTTTTTATTCGGGTCGGGCGGGCCGGCCAGCCGGCGGATGGCGCTCAAAAACTGGTCGAGCGTAGTCGAGTCGGGCTGCCCGGCCACATCGCGCAGGGCAAAGCGCGGCTCCGTCAGCGTGAGCGTGCCCACGTGCAAGTGGCTGGGGTTGAACACCGAAAATAGCTGAATATCAGCATCGGCCTGGCCGATGCTGAACAGCTCGCCGCCGCGCCGGTCGCGCACCAGCACCCCGCCCAGCAGCACGTGCGAAAATGGCCGCACATCTACCTGCCCCACTTCCACCACCTGCCCCAGCTTCTGCGTGAGCATGGCCGCTGCCTTTTGGGCGAGGCGCGTTTGCACGCTGGGCATGCGCAAAGCCAGCAACACCCCGCCCACCACCAACAGCAACACGACCAGCAGGCCGAGCAGGGTTTTGAGCAGAATGCGGAAAGCGCGGCGCACGAAATAGGTCGGAGATTGGTTAATAACCGCTTGGGCTGGCTGGTAAAACGCAAAGGTGCGGCTTTTAGCGCACACTGCTCCCGCAAACGCGGCAGATAGTCCGCGGGTTCGCCCGACCTTTGCGGGACTTCGCTGTTTTACTAGATGCCTGTCCTTGCGAGCGTAGCGAAGCAATCGCACCTAAACGGCCCCTGAACAGCCCGTCTTGATGCGATTGCTTCACTACGCTCGCAATGACAATGCCAGATTACACTACCTACTAATGTCCCTTACCCTTCTAGCCATCGAATCGAGCTGCGACGATACCGGGGCCGCCGTGTTCCGCAATGGCCAGCTGCTCAGCAATGTAGTGGCCGGCCAGGCCGTGCACGAGCAGTACGGCGGCGTGGTACCCGAGCTGGCCTCGCGGGCGCACCAGCAGCATTTGCTGCCCGTAGTTACGGCTGCCCTGCGCCAGGCAGGCATCGATAAAACTGACCTCGACGCCGTGGCCGTGACGCAAGGCCCTGGCCTGCTCGGCTCCTTATTAGTAGGCAACCTGTTTGCCAAAAGCCTGGCGCTGGCGCTGGACAAACCCCTGCTGGCCGTCAACCACATGCGGGCGCACATTCTGGCGCACTTTATCCGCGAGCCTAAGCCGGGCTTTCCTTTCCTGTGCCTCACCGTGAGCGGCGGCCATACGCAGCTGGTAGTGGTGCGCAGCGCCCTAGATATGGAAATCCTGGGCCAAACCATCGACGACGCGGCCGGCGAAGCCTTCGACAAAACCGCCAAGCTGCTGGGCTTGCCGTACCCCGGCGGCCCGCGCCTCGACAAGCTGGCCCAGACGGGCAACCCGCGCCGCTTTGCCTTTCCCGAAGGCGCGCTGGAGGGCTATAATTTCTCGTTTAGTGGCTTGAAAACCTCGGTGCTGTATTTCCTGAAAAAAGAAACGGCCGCCAACTCCAAGTTTATCGAAGAAAACCTGGCCGACCTCTGCGCCAGTATTCAGCACACCATCGTGCAGACGCTGCTTAAGCAACTAAAAAAAGCAGCCCAGGCCACTGGGTTGCGGCAAGTGGCGCTGGCCGGCGGCGTGGCGGCCAACTCGGGTTTGCGCCAAGGCTTGCAGACGCTAGCCGAAGCCGAAGGTTGGGATGTGTTCATCCCTGACTTCGAGTTTTGCACTGACAATGCGGCAATGGTGGGCCAGGCGGCCATATTCCAATACGAAGCCGGCGATTTTGCCAATCAGCTCACCAGCCCCGACCCGCGGTTGAAACTATAAGGCTAGGCATAGCAGCGGCCAGCTGCTTCCGCCCGTATAGCCAGCTTGGCGCAGCCAAGCGTATCCGTTCCATCCGTTTAATCCGTTTGAATCTGCGGTCATGAAAGACAAGACACCCGCCAACATCAACATCAAAAACCGCCGCGCCAGCCACGAATATACCTTCCTGGCCAAGTACGACGCGGGCATGATGCTGCACGGCACCGAAATAAAAAGCGTGCGCGCCGCCGAGGTCAACCTCCAGGATGGCTACTGCACCTTCGACCACAAGGGCGACCTGTGGGTGCACAGCGTGCGTATTGCGCCTTATAGCTTAGGCACTTACAACAACCACGACGCTATGCGCGCCCGCAAGCTGCTGCTAAACAAGCGCGAGTTGAAGCAGCTGGCCGGCAAAATGGACACGGGCCTCACCATCATCCCGCTGCGCCTTTTCGTGACCGACCGGGGCTTTGCCAAGCTCGAAATTGCCTTGGCCCAGGGCAAAAAGCTTTTCGACAAGCGCGAAGACCTGAAAGCCAAAGACCAGAAACGCGAAATGGAGCGGTTTCGGTAGGTGAATGAGCGAATGAGTGATTGAGTGAATTCTCAGGCAGTCATTTTTCGCGCTTTCACTCATTCACTCATTCACCAAATCACCAATTTTGAACCACGGTATTTGCGCGCTTAGCGCCGTTCCCGTCCGAGCCGAGGCCAGCGACAAGGCCGAGCTGGTAACCGAGCTGCTTTTTGGCGACTGCTACACCGTGCTGCTGCGGCAGGGCAACTGGCTGCGCGTAGAAATCGCCGCCGATAATTACCAGGGCTGGATTGATTATAAGCAGCATACGCCCGTTAATGTCGAGTACTTCGAGGCGTGGCAGGCGCAGGACCACCCGCGGGCCCTCGACCTGGTGCAGGTAGTGTCGGATGCGGCCACGCGGCAGCCCATCACGGTAGGCTGCCGGCTGCCATTTTTCGATGGCATGACGTTGAAGGTGGGCGATAAGTGCTTGTTTTACAATGGCACAGCTACCAACCCGGCGCAGAATGCTACGCCTGAGCGCCGGCTGTTGCTCTTGCGCAAGCTGGGCCAGCTCTACTTGCGCGCACCCTACGTGTGGGGCGGCAAAAGCGTGTTTGGCCTCGACTGCTCGGGCCTCACGCAGCAGCTTTTTGGGATGCTGGGCGTGCAGCTGCCCCGCGATGCATACCAGCAGATTGCGCTGGGTGAGGTGGTCGATTTTGTTACCCAAACTCAGCCCGGCGACCTGGCCTTTTTTGAAAACGCTGATGGCCGTATCGTGCACGTAGGCGTGGTGCTGGAGGAAGGCCAACTACTGCACGCCCACGGCGAGGTGCGCATCGACCCGCTCGACCACAACGGCATTTTCAACCGCGACCGCCAGCAGTACAGCCACAAGCTGCGGCTGATAAAGCGAGTGTTGTAGCACGGTGTAATGTAAGCTTTAGCTTGCGAGTGAGCGCAACGAACAGCTCCTTATGCAGCGTTCGCTGACGCTGATGTTCGCTACGCTCACTCGCAAGCTAAAGCTTACCACTGAATTGGTTTTTCCCCATGCTGTTCTAGCCAGGCGTTGGTCTTGCTGAAGGGCTTGGAGCCGAAAAAGCCCCGGTCGGCTGAGTAGGGCGATGGGTGCGCAGCCTTGAGCACCAGATGCTTGCTGGTATCAATCAGCTCTTCCTTCTTCTGCGCATACGCGCCCCACAGAATGAATACCACGTGCGGCCGCTCGGCCGACACCTGCTTGATAACAGCATCGGTAAATTCTTCCCAACCCTTTTTTTGGTGCGAGCCGGGCGTGGCCGCCCGCACCGTGAGCGTGGCATTGAGCAGCAGCACGCCCTGCTGGGCCCAGCGGTCGAGGTTGCCGTTGGCCGGGGCGGGCGTGCCGGGGATATCGTCTTGCAGCTCCTTAAAAATATTTTGCAGCGAGGGCGGCGTGCGCACGCCCTCACTCACGGAAAAGGCCAGACCGTGCGCCTGGTTTTTGCCGTGGTAGGGGTCCTGGCCTAGGATGACTACTTTGACCTCATCGAAGGGGCAGGCGTCGAAGGCGTGGAAAATCTGCGAGCCCAGCGGATAAACCGTAGTGGTGGCGTACTCGCCCCGCACCCAGGCCGTTAGCTTCTGAAAGTAGGGCTTTTCAAACTCGGCGGCTAAGACGGGGCGCCAGCTTTCGGCAATTTTGACCATGGTTGGGAACGGTGGGAAAACGAAAAATATAAATTAATGCAAGGCGCAAGCCGTGGCAGCCGTTACTTCGTACAAAACCAAAGTTTCCGGGTTGCTGTTGGCCCGTAACGTACCTTCGCACTGCTGCCGTTTATGCCTACTACCACTACGCAGGGCGTGACCGTTACGGTTACGACCAACTACCTACCCGATTACTCGAGCCCGGCGCAGGAACACTTTGTGTTTGCCTATCGCATTGATATTCGCAACGATAGCGAGCAAACCGTGAAGCTGCTGCGCCGCCACTGGTTTATTTCTGATGCCAATGGCACCGTGCGCGAGGTAGAGGGCGAGGGCGTGGTAGGCCGCCAGCCCGTGCTGGAGCCCGGCGAGTCGCACCAGTACATGAGCGGCTGCAACCTTAAGTCGGGCGTGGGCAAGATGCGCGGCACCTACCTCATGGAGCGCCTGGCCAACGGCGACCACTTTCAGGTCAACATCCCGGAGTTTACCCTGATGGTGCCCTATCGAATGAATTAAAAACGTCTATCATGCAGCGCGCAGCGAAGCATGACAGCTCTACACTAGAATTTGTACCAAGCACTGTCTTACCTCCGCTACTGGCTGCGCTCGGGCAATGCCCACGGGCTGCATTCGCCGTTCGTGTTTGGCCTTTACACCACGGTTATTTGCCAGGCAGGCGAGTTTAGAGCCTTCGGCCGTATCGAGTGGCGGCGGCACAAGCTGTTGCGAAGCAATAAAAGCATCACCGTTACCGACTTCGGGGCGGGCTCGCAGGTGGCGGGCGCGGGCGGCACCCAGCGCCGGATAAGTGCCATCGCCCGCCACGCGGCCAAGCCGCCGCGGCTGGCACAGCTGCTTTTCCGGCTGGTCAATCACTTTCAGCCGGCTACTATTTTGGAGCTAGGTACCTCGCTGGGCCTCACCACCGCCTACCTCGCGGCGGCCGACTCACGCAACCAAGTTATCACTTTCGAGGGCTGCCCCAACACGGCCGCCGTGGCCCAAGAAACCTTTACCCGGCTGCGGCTGCGCAACATCAAGCTAGTCGAGGGCAACCTTGACCAAACCCTGCCTGCCACGCTGGCCGGACTAGATAAACCGGTCGATTTTGTGTTCTTCGACGGCAACCACCGCTACGAACCAACGTTGCGCTACTTCGAGCAGTGCCTAGCTAAGGCGCACGAAAACAGCGTATTTGTGCTGGATGATATTCACTGGTCGGCCGAGATGGAGCGCGCCTGGGAAGCTGTTAAATCCAACCCGGCCGTGACCGTGACGGTGGACTTGTTTTACGTGGGGCTGGTATTCTTTCGGAAGACGCAGCCGAGGCAGGATTTCTGGCTTCGGTATTAAGCAGGAGCAGCCGTGTGAGCAAGTCTAAAAAACGATTGTCATGCTGAGCTTGCCGAAGCATCTCTACCTACTGGCACTCAGATGGTGCGGTAGAGATGCTTCGGCAAGCTCAGCATGACAATCGTATTCCTGCTCTTTTCTCTTACAAAAACTATTTTCTACGCATTCAGTCCCTGCGGATTGATATCGCCGCTGGGCCGCACGGCTTCGCGCACGCGGGTGAGGCGCTGCAAAAGGGCTTCGAGCTGGTCGAGGGGCAGCATGTTGGCGCCGTCGGAGAGGGCAGTGGCGGGCGTGGGGTGCGTTTCGATAAAAAGGCCGTCGGTCCCAACGGCGATTGCGGCTTTGGCGATGGTTTCGATGAGGGCGGGCTGGCCACCCGTTACGCCGCTACTTTGGTTGGGCTGTTGCAGCGAGTGCGTCACGTCCATCACTACGGGCACGCCGAAGGCGCGCATGGTGGGCAGGTTGCGGAAATCGACTACCAGGTCGCTGTAACCGAAGGAGTTGCCTCGGTCGGTGAGGATGACGTTGGGGTTGCCGGCGCCCTGCACTTTGTCCAGGGCCCAGCGCATGGCCTCGCCGTTCAGGAACTGGCCTTTCTTGATATTGACCACTTTGCCGGTTTTGGCGGCAGCTACCAGCAGGTCGGTCTGACGGCAGAGGAAAGCGGGGATTTGCAGCACATCAACGTACTCGGCGGCCAGGGCGGCCTCGTCCGATTCGTGAATATCAGTGACGGTGGGCACGCCAATTTCGCGCCCTACTTTTTGAAGGATGCGCAGTGCCGTTTCGTCGCCGATACCGGTGAACGAGTCGAGCCGCGAGCGATTAGCCTTGCGGTACGAGCCCTTGAAAATGTAGGGAATCTGGAGCTTATCGGTGATGTGCTTGACGCGCTCGGCAATGCGTAGGGCCATGTCTTCGCCCTCAATGACGCAGGGGCCGGCCATCAAGAAAAACTGGCCCGAATTGGTGTTGCGGAAGTGAGGGAGCGCGTGGGCGAGGGAGGTGAGCATGAGGAATTAATTAAATACTAGCTAGATACGTCTGTCATTGCGAGCGCAGCGAAGCAATCGCATCAAGACGGGCCGTTTGAGTGCGATTGCTTCGCTGCGCTCGCAATGACAGATATTTTACAGCTTTTGCAGGTAAATAAACAGCTCGTGCCCGGCGCGAGCGGGCAGCGAGTTGTACGCGGTTTCAAAATGAATAAACTTGAAGTATAGCTCGAAATACGCCGCATACTCGGTGCGGTTGCCGCCGAAGGGCGGCTCGGTAGCGCCGGCAAAATCGCGGTCGAAGAGCAGGCCAACGAGCTTGCCGCCGGGGCGCAGCAGGTGCGCGCACTGCTGGGCGTAGGCCGGGCGCTGCGTTGGGTGGAGGGCGCTGACGAAGGTTTGCTCGATGATTAAATCGAAGGAATCAGGAAAGTCGAGCGTGAAAAAATCAGCTTGCCAGAGGTCTTGCTTGGGAAAATCGGGCACGCGGGCCGCCAGGGCGGCCAGGGGCTCGGGAGCGAAATCGGCGACTACCACGTGCCGAAAGCCTAGCTGGTGCAGGTACTCGGCCTCGTAGGCGCGGCCCGCGCCGGGAATGAGGATGCGCGGCTGCTGGCGCACATCGAGCTGGTCGAAATAGGCGCGCAGCGGCGGCGTGATGCGGCCGGCATCCCAGCCGCCGCGGCCGGGGGTGGCGTAGCGGGCTTGCCAGTAGGCGGCATCGAAGGTGGGGAAAACCGTTTGCATGGCGGCAAAGTATAACGCAAACTAGCGCGAGTAGAAATAAACGCTATTTTTACCCGTTGCAAAGGTAGCCGTGGCCTCGGCCAGTAGCCTTTGTGCGCCTCTCTTTCACCCTTTGACCCACCTTGCCGCATGCAGCCTCAGAACGAATATCCCGAACCTCGCCAGAACAACAGCCGCGTCCTGCTATGGGTGGCCCTCGTGCTCGTGCTGCTCGGTATCAACGGCGTATTGTTTTACCTGAACACGCAAAAAAAGACTGAAAACGAGCAGCTTACCACGCAGATTCAGGCCAAGGACACCAAGCTGCAAGCCCAGATAAAGGAATACGAAGACTTGAAAGCCAACTACGAGCGCCAGAGCCAGGACCTGCAAAAGCTGGGCCTCAACAATGACTCGCTGGTGGCCCGCATCTCCAGCATTAACGCCGATTTGCTCAAGCTGCGCTCGTTTAAGGCCAACTCGTTTACGGTGGTCGAGCAGCAGCGCTTCAAGCAGCGCGCCCTGAACCTGGAAAGCCAATTGCGTAAAAAAGACGACCAGATTGCGGAGCTACGCAAGTCGAACGAGAGCCTTTATACCGAAACCACTACGCTGAAGGAAAAACAAAACAAGCTGAGCGATACCATCAGCACCATTGCTAAAACCAACCGCGAGCTAAGCGAAAAAGTGAACGTAGCCTCGCGCTTGCAGGCCGATAATATTCACGTTAGCATCCTGACTTCCAAGAATAAGGAGAAAGACGATGATAAGGAAGAATTTAAAGCTAAGCGCGTTGACCGCGTGAAAGTGACCTTTAACCTGGCCCGCAACGACGTGTCGCCAAAGGAAACCAAGCAGATTTACATGCGCATTCTGGAGCCCGATGGCGCGGCCCTCTACAACCTGAGCACCGGCGGCGGCACCTTCACCGTCGATGGCCAGGAAGCTTTCTACACTCAGAAGCAGGATGTGGTGTTTGACAATACCAAACAAGGCCTTAATTTCGTATATGCCAAGGGTGGCGACTATAAAATCGGCCAGCACACCGTGGAGCTCTACGAAGGCGGTGCGCTGATGGGAAAAACGACGTTTACCCTGAAATAACCTTTTTGTTTGTTGCCGAAACGTCCTGCTGCGCCCTGCGTGGCAGGACGTTTTTTTAGCGTAACCGATGCCCAATCAAGCCCTGATGAGCTGGAGCGGTGGCAAAGACTCGGCCCTGGCCCTGCACCACGCCTTGCAAGACCCGCACCTCGCCGTAATGCACCTGCTGACCAGCGTAAACGCGCACTACGAGCGCGTATCGATGCACGGCGTGCGCCTGGCGCTGCTCGAAGCCCAGGCCGAGCGTATTGGCCTGCCCCTCACGCAGCTGCGGCTGCCCGAAATGCCCAGTATGGCCGACTATGACCAGGCGCTTTTTGCTGCCCTCACCGGCCTGCAGCAGCAAGGGGCGCAGCACGCCATCTACGGCGATATTTTTCTGGAAGACCTGCGCGCCTACCGCGAGCAGCAGCTGGCGCGGGTGCCGCTGCGGGGAGAGTTCCCGCTGTGGCAGCGCGGCAGCCTGGAGCTGCTGCACGAGTTTTGGGACCTGGGCTTTCAGGCCATAGTTGTCTGCGTGAATGACCGTTACCTCGATGCCAGTTTTTGCGGCCGGCTGCTCGACCGTGATTTTGTGCGCGACCTGCCGCCCGGCGTAGACCCCTGCGGCGAGAATGGCGAGTACCACAGCTTCGTGTTTGATGCGCCGTATTTCAGCCGGCCCATCGCCGTGGTGCGGGGCGAGGTGGTGCGCCGCACGTACCAGTCGCCCACGGGCAGCAGTGGGGGCGATAATGACCCCTTTGCGGCGGGTTTTTGGTTTTGCGACCTGCTGCCGGGCGAGCCAATTTAATACTTGGGCCAAACTACTCCGGTCGTCATGCTGAACGCAGTGAAGCACCTCGCATGGTGCAGTACTCTCTAAATTGTTGAGGTTAATGTAGCCCGCGAGAGGCTTCGCTACGCGCTGCATGACAATCGTTACGTCTTACTTCGCCCCCGCATTCAAACGGCGGCTAATAAGCTCCAGGCGGCGTAGGGCCTCTTCATTATCAGCTTGCTGCGGCTGCTTTTGCAGCACTTGCACTGCCCCGCTCAGGAAGGGCTGCGCCTTGCTGCGGCTGTAAATAAACTTGTGCGTAGCATCGGGGCCGAGGGTGATTTCGAAGGTGCCGTACTTATCGTTCTTGGTATCGCCCTTGGTTTTAGTGGTGTAGCTTTCGGCATAGCGTAGTAGGGGCGCGAGGTCGGCCTCGGGCAGCAGGCACACGCTTTCAAACCGGTAGCGGCCGTCGATACCCAGCGCGGCGTTTAGCTCGGGCACTTGGGCGCTGAGGTACAGGTCGGTAATGGGGCGGCCGTTGGTGCCGAGGTGCGAGATTTTGAGAAAGGGCTGGGTAGCTTGGGCAAAGCCGGCGAGGCTACCGAGCAGCAAAACGCCGCAGAAAAACAGGAATTTAGACATCGTTAGGTAAGCTGCGCCCGGCGGGCACGCCGAGCTACCCCAAATATACCCGACTTTTACGCGCCATTTACGCCCCAATCCGCTTGCCTTTGTCTCTGCCCAAGTCTCTGCTGTTTCTGTTGCTACTGGCCGCGCCGCTGCTGGCCCCGGCCCAGTACCGCCCGGCCCCCCGGCCCCTTAAGAAAACTGTTTATCCGGCGGCACCTAAGCCAACTGGGCCGGCTTTTCTAAGCTACCTGCACTCGCCCTGGGTCGATAACCTGATGCGGACCCTGACGCCCCGGCAGCGGGTGGCGCAGCTGTTTATGGTGGCCGCGTATTCCAATCGAAAGAAGATTGACGAGGATTCAATCTCCACCTTGATAAAGAATTATGGTATCGGCGGGCTGATATTCTTCCAGGGTGGGCCGGTGCGGCAGTCGCGCCTGCTCAATCGCTACCAAAGCGAGAGCCAAGTGCCGCTGCTGGTGGCCATGGATGGCGAATGGGGCGCGGGCATGCGCCTCGACAGCGTGCTGCGCTTCCCGTACCAAATGAGCCTGGGCGCGGTGCCCGAGGCCGATTCGGCGCTCATCTACGACATGGGGCGCGAGGTGGCGCGGCAGTTCACGCGGCTGGGCATGCAGGTCAATTTTGCGCCCGTGGTCGATGTCAATAACAATCCCGCCAACCCGGTTATCGGCTTCCGCTCGTGGGGCGAAAACCCGGCCGCCGTGTCGCGCCTCAGCCGCCTCTACATGCGTGGTATGCAAGATGCGGGCGTGCTGGCCGTGGCCAAGCACTTCCCCGGCCACGGCGACGTCGATGCCGACTCGCACTTGGCGTTGCCGCTGGTGCGCGTGGACCGTGGCCGGCTCGATTCGCTGGAGTTACCCTCTTTCAAAAGCATGATTGCCAACGGTATCGGCGGCATGATGGTAGCGCATCTTAACGTGCCGGCGCTCGATAATTCGGGCGCGCCTACTACGTTGTCGAAGCCCGTGGTCACGGGCCTGTTGCGGCAGCAATTGGGCTTCAAAGGCGTGGTGTTTACCGATGCCATGAACATGAAAGGCGTCATCAGCAAGGTGCCGACTGGGGAGGCGGAAATCCGCGCTATTCTGGCTGGTAATGACGTGCTGGAGTTCAGCAAAAGCGTGCCCGTAGCTCTGCAAGCCGTGCTGGCGGCCGTGGACAGCGGCCGCATTTCGCAGGCTCGCATCGACGAAAGCTGCCGCCGCGTGCTGGCCCTCAAGCAGTGGAGTGGGCTAAAGGATTATCAGCCGATTGCGGAGAAAAACCTGTTCGCCGACCTCAACCCGCCGCACGCGCGCTACCTCAGCCACCGGCTAGCCGAGCGTAGTATTACGCTGCTGCGCAACCAGCGAAATATCCTGCCCTTGCAGCAACTCGATACGCTACATATTGCCACACTGGTGCTGGGCGGCAGCCCGGCCGATACCACTGATTTTCAGCACGCCGTGGCCGATTACGATGCCCAAGCGGCGCACTTTCACCTGCCCGCCGCGCCCACTATGGACGAGCTAATGGACATTCGGGCCAAGCTCTTTAGCTACGATATCGTGCTGGTGGCGCTGCAAAGCCTGGGCCGCCTGCCCGCCACCAATTTCGGCATCGCGCCCGAAACCCAGCTACTGTTGCGCGAACTCACCAAGCCCGGCCAGCAGGTGATACTGAACGTGTTCGGCTCGGCCTACGCCGTGGCCAAAGTGCGCGACTACGACCGCGCCAGTGCCGTAGTGCTGGCTTACCAGGAAAGCACCGATGCCCAGCAACTGGCGGCGCAGCTCATCTTTGGCGGCATCGGGGCCGTGGGCAAATTGCCGGTGACGGTGGCTAATAACCTGCCCGCTGGCTTCGGCCTTACCACGCAGCCCGGCTTGCGCTTGTCGTATGGCAGCCCAGAAGATGCGGGGATGAATAACCGATTGGAGGCGCGGGTCGATAGCATTATGCAGCAGGCTTTGCAGGCTGGAGCTACGCCGGGCGGGCAGGTACTCATTGCGCGGCGCGGCGTGGTGGTGGTGCGCAAGAGCTATGGTTACCAGACTAGTAAAGCAGGTGAGGCTTTGCCGCTAGTCACCGCGCCTAGCAACATTGCCGCATCGGCAGCGGGCAATTTTGGCAGTGAGCCGGGTGGTGCGCCCGGCGCAACCCAGCCACAGGCGGCGCGGCCTTCACCCGCCCACTTTGTCCGAAATACCGACGTCTACGACCTCGCCTCCCTCACTAAAGTATTGGCCGCTACCCCGGCGCTGCTGAAGCTTCAGGAACAAGGCAAATTCAGCCCCGATAGCACGCTGGGCCAGTTTTTTCCTTTCCTCCAAAAGACTAACAAAGCGAACTTAAAACTGCGTGATGTGCTGGCGCACCAAGCCGGGCTACCGGCCTGGATTCCCTTTTGGAAGGCGCTGGCGAAGGACGACGGGACGCTGCGCCGCCGCTGGTTTCGGGCCGACTCGTCGGCGCAGTTTCCGCTGCCGGTGGCGCGGGGGCTGTGGGGGCGCAAGGACTTGCCGGCTTATATCTACGAGCAAATAGGGGCGGCTCCGCTCAATGAGAAGCCGGGCTACGTGTATTCTGACTTGTCGTTTTACCTCTACCCGTGGCTGGTGCAGCGGCGCACGGGGCAGCCGTTTGCCGAATTTTTGGCCCGGCAGGTGTACCGGCCGCTGGGCTCGGGACTACACTTCCAGCCGCTGCACCACGGGCCGCTCAGCCGCATTGCGCCCACCGAATACGACTCGCTATTTCGCCGCCAGTTGCTGCACGGCTACGTCGATGATGAGGGCGCGGCGCTGCTGGGCGGCATTTCGGGGCACGCAGGCTTGTTTGGCTCGGCCAATGACGTGGCCCAACTGGCGCAGGCCTACGCCTGGGGCGGGCGCTACGGCGGGCAGCAGCTATTTGATAAAAATATACTGGCCGACTACACCCGCCAGCAGTTTGCTGGCGCTGGCAACCGGCGGGGGCTGGCCTTCGACCGGCCTAGTAGCCCGCCGAGTGGCAACACCGCGCCGGGGGCATCGGCCGGCAGCTTTGGGCACTCGGGCTTCACGGGTACTTACTTCTGGGTCGACTCGGAGAAAGAATTGGTGGTAGTGGTGCTGACTAATCGGGTGCACCCATCGCGGCGCAACAATAAGCTGAGCGAGCTGAACGTGCGCACGCAGATTCAGCAGGTGGCGATTGAGGCGATAAAGTAGGGTTTTCGCGCAATATTTCGGAGTGTTAAACCGCAGTGCTATTCGGCAAAAATAGCTTGAAGCACTGCGCGAAAAACTACTCAGTATGGGCCCGTTGCTCGGCCCGTAGCCACGCCACAGCCTCTGATTCGGTGATGCACTGGTTCATCCGAAAGGGCTCGTCGGCGTGGTAGGTTTGGGGCTCGGGCACGGTACCATCGGCTTGAAATTCCTGGCGCAGGCCGGGGGCCATGAAGTAAACCATGCGCACGGGCGGCCCTAGCTCGCGCACTAGTTGGGCGTAGTAAGTAGCTAGCAGCCAGTCGAGTGTAGCGGGCGTGCTGCGGTGCCGCCGCCTGATGTCGAGCAGCCAGTAATGCGCTCCGTATTGCTTGGCGGCGGTTAACAGGTCGGCGTAGCCTTGCAGCGCCTCGGCTTCCGTGACTAAGCGCAGCCAGCGCCCTACCAAAATCTGCAAATCAGGTTGATAAGCGATTTCTAGGTAATCGGTAGTCGAATAAGGGAGCAACATAAAACCAGCGCGTAGCGCCCGAATAAGCGCCACCACTTACCTCAACTGGCAGCCGGGCAGCGGTGTTCAACCCTGGCCGAAAGATTTTGGGGCGGCCTGCGTGGCAGGCGTTGCGTAGACTGCTATCTTCCGCTCCCAATTCCCACCCGCCACCCATGCAAGGATTAATGATGCCCACGCCCCTGCGCATTGCAGGGCTCATCGAGCACGCCGCCAAGTGGCACGCCGATACCGAAATCGTATCGCGCCTGCCTGAGGGCGGCCTGCACCGCTACACCTACGCCGCCGCCCACCAGCGCGCCAAGCAGCTGGCCCAGGCCCTCGGCCGCTTGGGTGTTCAGGATGGCGACCGCGTGGGCACGCTGGCGTGGAACACGCACCGGCATTTTGAGCTGTACTACGGTATTTCGGGCCGGGGCGCGGTATGCCACACCATCAATCCGCGCTTGTTTATCGAGCAGCTTATTTACATCATCAACCACGCCCAGGACCGGCTGCTGTTTTTCGACCTCACGTTTTTGCCGCTGGCCGAAAAGCTAGCCCCCCACTGCCCCACGGTCGAAAAATGGGTGCTGATGACCGGCCCGGCCCACCTGCCCGTCGAGTCAAATTTACCCGGCCTTACTGACTACGAAAGTTTACTGGCCGCCGAAAGCACCGACTACGAGTGGCCGATTTTTGATGAAAATACGGCCTCGTCGCTCTGCTACACCTCGGGCACTACCGACGAGCCCAAGGGCGTGCTATACTCGCACCGCTCGACGCTGCTGCACAGCTACGCCGCCTCGCTGCCCGACTGCTTTAACTGCGGGGCGCGCGACGTGATTTTGCCCGTCGTACCCATGTTCCACGTCAATGCCTGGGGCATCCCATACCTGGCCCCGCTCAATGGCTGCAAGCTGGTGCTGCCCGGCCCCGCCTTGGATGCAGCGAGCCTGTATGAGTTGTTCGAGACGGAGAAAGTGACGTTTTCGGCGGGCGTGCCCACCATTTGGTTTGGCTTGCTGACCTACATGCGGGAGGGCCAGCGCCGCTTTTCTACCCTGCGCAAGATGATAGTGGGCGGGGCCTCGTGCCCACCGGCGCTGCTGCGGGCCTTCGATGAAGAGCTGGGTATCGAAATTCGCCACGCCTGGGGCATGAGCGAAACTTCGCCGCTCGGCACCGTGAGCACCCTCAAAGCCAAGCATCTGGAGCTGCCCGAAGAAGCACAATTCTTCTTGAAAATCAAGCAGGGCCGCGTGATTTTTGGTGTCGACATGGAAATCGTGGACGAGGCCGGCGCGCCGTTGCCGCACGATGGCGTCGCCTTCGGCGACCTGCTGGTACGCGGGCCGTTTATTGCCAGCGACTACTTCGGCGCGGCGCACTCCGGCGAGCTCACGGCCAGCGGCTGGTTCCGCACCGGCGACGTGGCCACCATCGACCCCGATGGCTTCATGAACATCACCGACCGCTCGAAGGACGTGATAAAATCGGGCGGCGAGTGGATTTCCAGCATCGACCTCGAAAACCTGGCTATTGCCCACCCCGCCGTGGCCGAAGCCGCCGTTATCGGCGTGCCCCACCCCAAGTGGAGCGAGCGCCCGCTGCTGGTAGTGGTGCGCAAGCCCGGCCACGAGGTGTCGGCCGAGGAACTGCTGGCATTTTTTGATGGCAAAATCGCTACCTGGTGGCGGCCCGATGCCGTGGAGTTTGTGGCGCAACTGCCGCACACCGCCACGGGCAAGCTGCTGAAAATGCAGTTGCGCAAGGATTTTGCCGATTACGTGCTGGCCTAACGGGCCGGCATTGCCGATAGGAAGAAAGGAAAAAGATGACGCCGAAGCATCCTTTTATTGGGGTGCCCGGTCATGCGTAAAACCTAATATAGGTAGGTCATTATTCATCCTTTTTCCTTTCTCATGAAAAACCTCTTCTCTTGGCTGGGCGTGGCCCTAGCTGCCTGGGGCTGGCTGCTGCCGCAAGCTCAGGCGCAAGTATGCGCCGCACCTACCAACGTGGGCGTGAGCGGCGCTACCACTACTACCGTCGTGGTGAGTTTTACGCCCGCCGCGGCGGTCCTGGGCTATGTGGTGCGCTACAGCTGGACGGCCGACAGCACGGCAGCCGGGGTGGTGCGCCGCGCTACCGCCTCGTCGCCGGTGACTTTGACGGGGCTGCGGGCGGCTTCGTCGTACCGCCTGGCCGTGGGCAGCATTTGCAGCCCCGGCGACACGGTGTATACCAGCCCGCGCCTGTTCACGACGGCCAGCGGCCCGGCCGCCACCTGCGGGCCGGTTACCAATGCGCAGGTTTCCAACATCTCGGGTGTCGGGGCCACGCTGAGCTTTACGCCGGTGAGTGGCGCAGCCAGCTATACTATCAGCTACTATGCAGTGGGCGATACGGCTACTATGCAGACGATTACCACCACCAGCCCCGGTGCCACGCTGGCCGGCCTGCTGCCGGGCACGGCCTACGTGGTGCGCATAAAAACCAATTGCGTCGGCGGCACGACCTCGCCGCCCGTGCTCGTCACCTTCCGCACCCTAGCCAATCCCGTCGCCTGCGGAATTGTGTCGAACGTAGTTGTGACGGCTACCAGCAGCTCAACGGCTACCGTCAGCTTCACGCCGGGGGCCGGCAATACCAGCTTTCACATCACCTATCACCTAGCCAACGACTCGACGCACTGGGTAAATACCACTGCGTCGCCCGCCGTGCTGACCGGCCTGCTACCGGGGCAAACCTACTACATCCAGGTGGTGAGCGTGTGTGGCACGGGGGCCAGCACCGTTTACACCGGGGGCGGCAGTATTACTTATAACTTCCGGGGCGCTGGCCCCCTCAGCAGCCGTAGCGCGCTGGGCGCGGGGGCAGTCGAGCTGTATCCCAATCCGGCGCACCAAGCCGTGAGCCTACTGCTGCCCGCCATGCCCGGTGCCACCACGGCCCAAATCAGCCTGCTCAACGGCCTGGGCCAAACCATTCAGACCAAGCAGGTAGTGCTGAGTGGGGTGGCCACACAAACTCAACTCGATTTGGTGGGGGTGGTTCCCGGTTTGTATACCGTGCGGGTGGCCGTGGGTAAGCAGTCAGCTAGTCAGCGTCTGGCAGTAGAGTAGGGGAGTGAGTTATTCAGGGTTGTAATCGAATAAACAGGTTTGTTCCTTGAATTAGAAAACAATGAAAGCTGGTCGTCATGCTGAACGCAGTGAAGCATCTCTACCGCTTCGTTTAGTTCGTCCAATGAAGCGGTAGAGATACTTACTGCGTTAAGTATGCCCCTTTTTGCACGGCTTTTAATTCAGTAACAAGTCTATTATCTGAGAGCCAACTCATAGCCTGGCGAGTAGCCTAAGGCTTCGCCCCAACAAAAAAGAAGCCTGCCGCATTGCGGCAGGCTTCTTTTTTTGCCTAACTCAGGCGGTGCTTATTCGCGCACGATGCGGCGCAGCTCGAGGCCGCCGGTGGCGGTGCGGGCTTGCAGCAGGTACACGCCCGTGGCCAGCTCACTCAGGTTGAGGGTCTGGCGCTGGGTGAGGGCCGAGCCGCTTAGCGTCGTTTCGTACACGCGCTGGCCCAGGGCGTTCACCACGGTTACCTGCACGGTTTCGCGGTAGCCGCTCAGCTCCAGCGTCAGCAGGCCATCGTGGGTCGGGTTCGGGAATACCGTCAGCGACGTAGCGGCAGCAACTGGCGCGGTGGCCGTTACCGTCACGTTCACAGCGGCCGAAGTGGCCGAGCAGCCCGCGGCGTTGGTCACGGTCACGGTGTAAGAGCCGTTTTTCGTACCTGAGTTAATCAGGTAAGTCTGGGCCGTGGCACCGGGGATTAGCACGCCGTTCAGGTAGAACTGGTTGCCGGTAGCGGCCGACGAAGTCAGCAGAATACCCGTGGCCGGTGTGCCCGAAGTAGTCAGCGTTGGCGTAGCCGGGGCAGCCGTAATCGTGAGCGTAGCCGTGCTGGTCACGGCGGCGCAGCCACCGCTGGCGGCTACGGTGTTGGTCACGGTGTAGGTGCCGGCCACTGCCGTAGTACCGATGGTCACCACGCCGGTAGTCGCATTAATCGACAAGCCGGTAGCCGTGGGCAGCGAGTAGGTGCCGGCCGTGGCACCCGTAGCCAGCGCCGGCGTGCGGGTGGCCGCCGTGCCAGCGCACGCTGTGGTGGTCGGGTAGCTGAAGCCGGCCGTCGGGGCCGCTGTGATAGTCACGCTCTGAGTGCTGCTGCTGCCGCAGGCGCCCGCCACCGTGTAGGTCACGGTGTAGGTGCCCGGCGTCGAGCTTGCCAACGTAATGGCGCCCGTAGTAGCATTAATCGTCAGGCCCGTAGTCGAGCTGAACGTGCCGCCCGCCGTGCCCGTAATGGCAGGCGTAGGAGCCGTAGTACCACTCGCGCAGAAGGGCGAGCCCGTGTAGCTGAACGTAGCCGTGGTCGGGGCCGTGAGAACAAACGTAGCTGTGCTCGTTACGGCGGCGCAGCCGCCACTGGCGGCTACCGTGTTGGTTACGGTGTAGGTACCGGCCGTGGCTGTGGCCGCTACCGTTACTACGCCCGTCGTAGCATTAATGCTCAGGCCTGTAGTCGTGGGCAGCGAGTAGGTGCCCGCCGTAGCGCCCGTAGCCAAAGTAGGCGTCAGGGTGGTAGCCGTGCCTGCGCACGCCGTGGCATTCGGGTAGCTGAAGCCCGCCACCGGGGCCGCATTGATGGTCACCATCTGGGTGCTGCTAACCGCGCAGGTGCCCGCAATGGCATACGTTACGGTGTAGGTGCCGGGCGTGCTGCTGGCCAGGGTAATAACCCCCGTAGTAGCGTTGATAGTCAGGCCCGTAGTCGAGCTAAACGTGCCGCCCGTGGTGCCCGTGATGGTGGGCGTGGGGCTGGTAGTGCCGCTTGCGCAGTACGGCCCGGCCGGGTAGCTAAACGCGGCCGTGGTAGTGCTGCAATCAACGAGGTTCACGGTGTAGTCTTCCGTCTCGCCGTTGTATACAGCGCCGCAGGCATTGTTAGCCCCGGTAGCCGTGAAGAAGCCGTAGGCGGCAATACCCGCGTTGGTACGGATGCGGATGCGCGTGGCCCCAGCCAGCACCGAGCCAGACAGCGCCGGAATCGGGAGCGAGATGGTAACGCTGGTGGTCGAAACCGCCGTCGTCGAGCCCACGATGAACTCCGACGTATCGAAGGTGCCGTTGTGGTTGAAATCTATCCACACCCCGTAGTTGTAGTTGAAGGTGGTGGTAGCGCTGGCCACGCCCAGCGTGAGCGTAGCCGTAGCACCAGCCGCCAGGTTGGTCGACTGGGTGGTGTAGTCCGAGTATGAGTTGGCCGAAGTACAGCCCGAGGGGTTGTTTATCGTGCCCAGTACCACGCTCGTAATCACGCCGTAGTTGCTGCATACGTTGGTCGACGAGGCCGTGCAGTAGCATTGGTTGAAGCTGTTTTGGCCCACCGACACGATGTTCGACGTCACGGGCGTGCCACCGAACTGGCAGCTCACCACCAGCTGGTAGTCGGTAGCTACTGCTTGGCTCACAATCGTGTAGGGGTTGGTAGTAGCCCCCGCAATGTTAGCAAAGGCATTGGTGCCCGTGCGGCTCTGCCACTGGTACGTGAAGCCGCCCAGCGTAGTCGGCACGCTGCTGGTCGAAAGGGTAAACGACGAATTGGCGCAGGCATTGGTCACATCGGCCGCGGCCACTACGGTAGCGGGCGGGGTCGAGCAAGTGGTAGGCGCGGCGATGGTCACGAAGTAATCCTCCGTTTCGCCGTACCAGGTGGTCGCGCCCGATACGCAGGCATCGGTGGTGGCGAAGGCCCCGTTGCGCCAGCGCACCCGCACGCGGGTTTGGCCCAGCAGCGCGGTCGAGGGTACTACCAGCGTCACGGGGAAAGTGACGTCGGTAGCGATGAGGCTGGACGTGCCAATGAGGGTGTACTCGTTGGCGTCGAAGGTGCCGCTGTGGTCGTAGTCAATCCAGAAGCCGCCCTGCGAGTTCGTGTTGTTCGAGCGCACCGTCACGCTCACGCCGCCCGTGTAGGTCGAGCCCTGCGTCAGGGTCGTCGTCAGGGCCGTGTTGGTCGTGAAATCACCCGTGCCATTGGTCGAAGGCGTAGCCCCGGTGGTGTTGGTGAAGCCAGGCGTGCCGGGGAACGTCACGCTCTTGATGTACTCGCTCGTGGCACTAACCCCACTCACCACTGTGCAGTAGCAGTTGAGGTAGGTGCGCGTCACGGTCACCAGGCTCGACGTGCTGGTCAGCCCGCTGGCGGTGCAGGTCACCACAACCCGGTAGTCGGTGGTAGCCGTTTGGCTGGCTACCGTGTAGCTGGGCGACGTTTGCGCCGAACCCAGGTTCGTAAACGTGTTGGCACCGGCCGGGCTGCTCTGCCATTGGTAGCTGAGGCCAGTGCTGCTGGCCGCAATGCCCGTGACGCCCAGCGTGAAGCTGGCCGTGGGGCAGCCCGAGCTAGCCGAAGAAGTAGCCGTGGTGGCGGGCGGCGTGCCCGTGCAGGGCACCGGGGCCGCCACGTTCACCAGGTAGTCCTCACCTTCGCCGTAGCTAGAGCCGCTGGCGCCGCAGGCCTGGCCCAGGGTGGGGTCGTTGGTGTCGTCGCCCCCGCGGATGCGCATTTTGGTTGTGCCCAGCACCGCGCCAGCGGGCACGGGCAAGGTCAGCGTCACCACGCCGTTGGTGCCCGCGCTGGCAGTGGTGGCCACAAATTCGTTGGCTACGTCGCCCAGGATGCCGTTTTGGTTGAAGTCAATCCAAACAGCGCCGTGCTGATTGGAGTCGGTGCCGAACGTGACGGTTACGGCTGCGTTGGTACCGGGGAAAATAGTCGGCACGGCCAGCGTGGGCGAAGCCCCCGTTTGGGCAGCAGAGTAATCGCGGTAGTACGGCGACGCGTTGCCCGTCGTAGCATTATCCAGCGTACCCAGCACCACGCGAGCCACGTAGTCGCCGGTGCCACCGAGGGTGTAGGTCGGCACGCAGTAGCAAGTCAGGAACGGGTTCATGGCCACGGCCACCACGTTGGAGGTAGCCGAGAGGGTGCTGGCCGTGCAGGTTATCAGAACTCGGTAGTCGGTGGCCACCGACTGGCTGGCTACCGTGTAGCTAGACGAAACTTGCGCCGTGCCCAGGTTCGTAAACGTGTTGGCACCGGCCGGGCTGCTCTGCCACTGGTACGTGAAGCCCGTGATGCCCGCAGTTGCCCCAGTTGCCGATAGAGTTAGCCCCGTGCCGCTGCACACCGCCGTGGCCGAAGCCGAAGCCGTGAGGGCGGGCGGGGTGCCCGAGCAGGCTGCCGTAGGCGAAATAGTAACTGTGTAGTCCTCCGTTTCACCGTACACATTGGTGATGCAGGCACTCGTGCCATCGAAGGCCGTGGTGAAGTACTGAGTGCGCACCCGCATGCGGGTCTGGCCACTCAGCGCCGTTATCGGAATGGTCAGCGTCGGAGTTAGCGTGAGGGTGCTACCGGCAGTATTGGTCGCATTTGACCCCAGCGACGTGTATTCGCTGGCATCGAAGGTGCCGCTCTGGTCGTAGTCAATCCAGACCGCCACCTTGGCGTAGCGCCCAATGGTAACGGACATCGGATAGCTCGCGCCCGGCGTGAGCGTAGCCGTGGCAGTGGCCACCGGGTAGTTAGTGTAGTAGGGCGAGGCCGGGCAAGTGGTTGTGCTAGAAAGCGTGGTGCCGGTAAGCTCCACTTTCAGCAGCGACGCATAGGTGCCGCAGCCGCTGGTGGCCGCTGGCGTGCAGTAGCAGTTGTTAAATGGCGACTGGGCCACCTGCACCGAGGCCGCCGGCGTAGCCGTGCCGCCCGCCCCATCAAACAAACACGCCACCAGGGCGCGGTAGTAAGTGGCGGCCGTTTGGCCGGTAGCCGTGTAAGTAGCGCTGGTCGCGCCCGTGATGTTGGTCCAGGTGGTGCCGTCCGGCGACGACTGCCACTGGTAGGTGTAGCCGGCCGTATTGGCCGCCAAGCCCGTTAGCGACAAGTAGATGCTGGTCGAAGGGCAAGCCGTAGTGAGGGCAGTAGCGCCGCCGCTGGTAGTAGTAGCCACAGACTGCAAGCCAGTGGGTGCCGCCGCGCAAACCGGGTAAACGCCCACGCTCACGCCCATGGCTACGATTACGCCAGTGCCGGTGGCCTGCGTCACGGTTACGCCCGTGATGAGTTTCGTGATGTTAGCCGCGTCCAGCGTCAGCTTTATCTGGTAGAGGCGGGGGTCGGCGGTGGCCGTTTCGGCGGTGGTGCCGGTGCCCAGTACCCGCGCCTTCATCTGGAAAGCCGTCAGCGTATTAGCTGCCAGGGTTTGGGTACCCAAAAACCAGTCGGGGATGGTTTGTGCCCCAAAGCTTTGGGTGGTGCCATCCGCAAAGTTGACGACCATCGTGGCCGTCATGGGCCCGTTTCCGGCGTTGGCCAGCACGTATACTTCGCTAGCGGCCTGCGGGGTGGCGAAAGCCAGAGTGCCGCTGGTGCCGATAGTGGCGAGCCGCAGCGCGTTGTTGGCGCTATACGAAGCGAGCTGAAAAGTCAGGCCGGTTGTAGCGGCGCTGGTCAGGCTGCCGCCGGGCGGCAGGCCCTGGGTGCGGGTGCTGGCCGTAGCAGTCGAGCTAAACGTCGTTTCCAGAAAACGATAGTTGCCATTATCTACCGAAGCGGTAGTGGAGGCCGAGGCCGCCGTTTGGCTGAGGCCGTTGGCCACCACGTCATCGGTATAGCTGCCCGCGGTGAGCGTGATGGGGCTATACGTTTGGCCCCAGGAGGTGTAGCCGGTGCCCAAAGCCAGGGCCAGCAGCAGCAACTTGAGGTATGCTGTAAAGGGTTGTTTCATAAGGTTTGATTAAGTATTGGCGGCTAAATGTACGTCCACCCCTTCCCGCCCCACAAACAATTTAAGTAATATCATTTCTGGTCAAAGGCCTATTGCCCCGCCTCGGCCCCGGCAGCCGGCCGGTTTACCAGCAGCTAAAATCTAACTGGCGGCCCCGCTCAACCCAGGCCTTGCTACTCAGCGAAAAACGACAAAATCCGCATTACCTCGGGCATCTTCTACAGCCGGCTAGTGCCGCTGGCGGCGCTGCCCGGCTTCAACCGTTTTCAACCCAATACGATTTCCGTCAACCACCTATGCTAGTCTTCCTTGCACCTACACCTGCGTTTCTATACCCACTTCAGCTTCTGCTTTGCACCCAGTCAATTGCGCAATCGGGCCGAAGCGCTGGTGCGGCGCGCCTCGGTACCCCTGGCCGTGCTCGACTACCGTTGGCAAGCGCATAAAACTTATTATTCAAGTGCTGCTCAGTTGCAGTACATTTAGCTACATTCAATCTTCACTTTTCTGCCCGCTATGAAACAACTCCTCTTCGGCCTGGCCCTGCTGAGCTTGGGCGCGTGTAAGAAAGACGACCCTAACGCCCTGCCCACCGCCACGCAGGAGGGCAGCAACACGGCGGGCTTCCTGCTCGATGGGCAGCCTTGGCTGCCGAAGGGTAGTACACTCAGTTCCAATGTATCAGGGATTGATGCTACTTGGAATCCATCTTCTAAACAACGGAGTGTGCGACTTGGCTTTGGTAGGTATGGAGACAATGATATAACAAGTTTCGGCTTCTATCTGCCATACCTAAAAACGCCTGGTACAATCAAGCTTGACCAAAGTGCGCCATTATACTTAGGAAATAGCAACCCTTCTTATGCGCTGTACCTAGTCCATCAACCCTCTCCTGACCGGTATTTTCTAACAGGTCCAAATGCACATGGTCAAGTCAACATCACACGCTTCGATACAATAGCGCGAGTGGTATCAGGCACGTTCGAAACGCGGGTGCAAGAAGATGGTGGCACAGCCACGCACGAGATTACGCAAGGGCGGTTCGATATCAAGTTTTAAGACTCGCACTTACCCTTCTTCATAAAACAGCTTTCCTCCTTTACACCGACCCTATTTTGAATACCTCTGGTCATCCACCATTGTGGTCGACTGCCTGCGAGTTTGCGCGCCGTCAATAGCACCCAATAAAAAGCCCCGCCGGTCGGAACCAGCGGGGCTTTTTACCATCGAAATCAAGCCAGCCTTACTGCCCGCCGCCCTGCAAATAGGGCCCGAGCACGTCGTAGGCTTTCTTGGCGCGAGCCTGGTCGCCCACTTGCGCCGCCGCCTGGTACACGCTCTGCAACGTGAGCAGGTAGCCCCGTTGGGCATCGTCGAAGAGGGCACCATCGTGGGTCTGGTAGTAGCTCAGCACCTGAATGCTGCGGGCCGTGAGCTTGTCGAGGATGGCGTTGGCCTTGTCCTTTTCGCCCACCGCGTAGAGCACTGGCACTAGCTGCGGCGTGTAATAGTCGTAGGGGATGGCCGCGTCGGGCATCACCGCCAGGCACTTGTTGGCCACTTCTTTAGCCTTGGCCAGGTCGCCAGCCTGCACGTAGGCGGCGGCCAGGCGGGCAAACTTGTCGCGGTAGTTGGCCGGGAAGCGCAGGTTGTTTTCGTCGTAGAAAACATTGGCGTTATCAAGCCCGCGGTAGCTAAAGGTTTTCATCAACTCCTCGTAGCAGAGGGGTTTCTCCACGTAGCCTTCGTCGCCGCGGGGGTTATAGTTCGGGTCTTTCAGCGGCAGCAGGCGGTAGGCCATGCCCTCCAGCTGGAAGTACGGCTGAAGGTTCATGTAGTCCGACGGGGCCACCGTCGAGCTGAAGTAGATGGGCCGCTTCCAGTTATTCGTGGCAATCATGTCCAGAATCACCAGGTTCTTCTTCTCGATGGCGCGCTTGCCCATGCTCCAGTCGAGGCGGTCTACAAGCTGGTGCTGGCGGTCGGCCGGAATGATGCCGAGCGCCTTCACCGCCATCGTGTCAACGGGCAGGAAAAACTGGCTGGTCGGAAAGGTCGTGACCTCGGGGCCGCCCTCGCCGTAGGTTTGGCGCAGCAGCGGGCTGGCCTGGCCCACCAGGCCGATAAACTCCTTCAGGTTCAGGTCTTTTACCGCCGCATTAGGGTTGTAGTACAAGATGTCGTTGTTGCCCTGCACGTAGCTGGCATCGCTCATCGAAATGGGCAACGGCTGCGATTTATACGCGCGGCGCTTCATCTGCTGAATGTACCAGTCGGTGTTCAAATACGAGAGCACGGCCACGCGCACATCGGTGCGCACGCCTTCCACCTCCTGGGCGTACCAGAGCGGGAAGGTGTCGTTGTCGCCGTTGGTGAACAAAATGGCATTCGGCTGGCAGCTATTGAGCAGGTTCTTAGCCGAATCCACCGAGTTGTAGCGGCCCGAGCGGTCGTGGTCATTCCAGCCCTGCGCCACCATAATAGCGGGCGAAACCACGCCCAGCAGTACCGCCACGGCCGTCCGCGCGTTGTCAGCTTTCACCACCGATTTCAGCAGCTCGGCAATGCCCAGCACGCCCAGCCCAATCCAGATGGCAAACGCAAACGTGGCTCCGCAGAAGGTATAGTCACGCTCGCGCGGCTCCAGCGGCGGCTGGTTGAGGTACACGATAATAGCCAGACCTGTGAATAAGAACAGCAGGCCCACAATCAGCGCATCGTGCCCGCGCTTATATACCTGGAAAAACAAGCCAATGAGCCCCAGAATGAGCGGAATTGCGAAGAAATTATTATGGGCAAAGCTTTGCCCAATGCGCGGCGGCAGTACGTTGGCGCTGTCGCTAAAGGGCGTCAGCACGCTAGCCTGCTGAATATCGGACTCGCGCCCGATGTAGTTCCAGCCGAAGTAGCGCCAGAACATGTGCCCCATCTGGTACTTGAACAGGAAGCTCAGATTCTGGCCCATCGTGGGCTTCTGGCCTTCCTGCAAGTCAGGAATCCACTTCTTATATTCCTGAATGTGCGCCGGCTCGTAGCTGTAAATACGCGGCAGCAGCATCTTGTCGGCGTCGGCGTAGGCTGGCTCCTGGGCGCGGGGCAGTATCTCCTCGTACTTGCCATCCTTGCGCATGTAGCGCGGCGCGCCTTCCTCATAGTGGTCGGGCTGGGCATTGAACTGCGGGCCGTAGAGCAGCGGCCGCGAGCCGTACTGCTCGCGCTTGAGGTAGCTCACGAATGAGAGCACGTCATTCGGATTATTCTCGTTGATAGTCGGCAAAAACGACGCCCGAATGGGTACAATCAGGTAGGTCGAATAGCCAATCAATATGAACACGAAGCACAGCATGGCCGTGTTCAAAAGCTGGCTACGCAAGCGGTACGACAGCTTGAAGCCCCAGAAAATGAGCCCCGCAAATAGCAGCAGGAAAATAACCAGGCCTGAATCGAAGGGCAGGCCTAACTTATTGATAAAGAATACTTCAAAATTGCCGGCCAGCGTAGGCAAGCCCGGAATGATGCCCACCAGCACCGAGCCCACAATAATAAGGCTGACCACCAGTGTGA
Organism: Janthinobacterium lividum; assembly: GCA_050954845.1. GTDB lineage: Bacteria > Bacteroidota > Bacteroidia > Cytophagales > Hymenobacteraceae > Hymenobacter. The sequence goes on along the minus strand of JBPBQK010000070.1, from coordinate 15,010 downwards.
TAATACCGCCCATAACGGTCGGCTTGGCCGAGCGGCGGTAGTAGTAGATAAAGGCCAGCGCCGGCGCGGCCAGCAAGTTCAGCAAGTGAACCCCGATGCTGAGGCCGATAACGTAGGCAATGAGAATGAGCCACTTATCCGAGTCAGCCTCGTCGGCGTACTCTTCCCACTTCATCATAATCCAAACCACAGCCGCCGTGCAGAGGCTCGACATGGCGTACACCTCACCCTCAACCGCGTTGAACCAGAACGAGTCAGAAAACGCGAAGCTCAACGCCCCAATGGCGCCCGCGCCCAGGATGAGCAGCGTTTGCCCACTGGTTGGCTCGGGCGTTTCTACCTGAAACTCGCTGCGTGCCAGTAGCAGCTTGCGCCCCAGCCGCGTAATAATCCAAAACAAAAACAGCACCGTGAACGCGCTGCTCAAGCCCGACAAAGCGTTAATCAATATCGCCACTTTGCTGGTGTCGCCAAAGCTGAATAGCGACAGCAAGCGCCCCAGAATGAGGAAAGTAGGTGCACCCGGCGGGTGCGGCACCAGCAGCTTGTACGAGCAAGCAATGAACTCGCCGCAGTCCCAGAACGAAGCCGTGGGCTCCAGGGTGAGGAAGTAGGTGGCCGCCGCAATGGCAAAGACCAGCCAACCAACCAGGTTATTCAGTTTTTGAAATGAACGCATACAACGCAAAGGCGGCCGAAGCCGAGGTGGGCACTGCTAGAGTGGAGAAAGCCAGAAAACCAGAAAATAACTACCTGCCCAATAGGCAACAGTCCCCCAAAAGTAGGCATGAAGCCCCCAGGGGTTGCGTGGCCCCCGCCAGTAGGCACAAAAAAGCAGTCCCCGACTGGAGACTGCTTCCGCAAAAATAACAGTATAGAATAGTAAGTAGCTAGTCGGCTTGCAATGTCAGGCGCTTAGTCATCAATACTTTGTCGTTAGCCAGCAGCGAGTAGAAGTACAAGCCAGCCGGCAAACCACTGAGGTCAACGGCCAGGCCGCTGCTGGCCTGCTCGGGCCGCAGCGACAGCGAGCGCACCTCGCGACCCAGGATATTAGCCAGGCGCAAGCGGTACTCTTGGCCGGCCAAGCCGGTTATCTGCACCGTAAGCTGGCCGCGGCTCGGGTTGGGGTACACGCTGAGGGTAGGGGCCACGTCCTGCACCAGGCGCGCAGTGGGCACCGGCAGCTGCCGCGTTTGCCCCGGCTTGCCCTGCGGCGCCGCCCAGGCCTGCAACAGGGTGAATAACAGTAAAAAAGTAGTAGAGAGGCGCATATAAATAAAGTAAGGAAAGCGAAAAGACGATAGTTCAGCAGCGAGTGATTTACTGCCTCAAAGGTAGCAAACACAAGCACCGTGCCGGACTGCGTATTCGACCAGCGGGGACGCTCAGCCGACATACCCACCCGATTCCGGTGTGAAGCAATCTCTACGGGTATTTATAAGTAGCGGATTTCCTGCAAGCCGAATAGACGGACTTGGCCGCCCGCTAGCTGCACTGCCAAGTGCCCATCCGGCTCCACGCCCACTATTTCGCCCATCGTGGGCTGGCCATCGATAAGAAACTGGTGCGGCTGCTGGTAGCGGTAGAGTGCCGCCAGGTAGTCTTGCCGCAGCTGGCCCACGCGCCCAGCCCGCAGTTGCAGGTAGCGTGCCTCTAGGCATTCGAGCAGCCGGGCGGCGGCCTCCGCCAAGTCGTAGTAGCGGCCGGTGAGTAAACTCAACGAGGTGGCCGTGGGCACGGCAAAGTCACGCTGGTTCACATTTAAGCCGATTCCGACGATGCTGGACTGAATTTTTGAGCCGCTCAAGGTGTTCTCAATCAGGATGCCCCCGAGCTTTTGGCTGCCCACGTACAGGTCGTTGGGCCACTTCACGCGCAGGCTGGTTTCGCTGCTGGCCCCTAGCCAGCGGCGCGCCCAGTCGAGCGCCGCGAGGGCCACGGCCTGGCTTAGCAAAAACTGCTCGGTGGCAGCCAAAAACGTGGGGTGCCACACCACCGAAAGCGTTAGGTTTTCGTTGGCGGCGGCCTCCCACTGGTTGCCGCGCTGGCCTCGGCCGGCGGTTTGGTAACCGGTAATGACGGTGCAGCCCTCACTGGCCCGGTTTTCGCGCTGCAACTGTTGCGCCACCGAGTTGGTTGAAGGGCAGGCGGGCAACCAAATGAGCTGCCGGCCGGTGAATAAGGTGTCGGGGCTGATGACCAACGGAGTTAGCAGTCGTACTTTAGCAAGATAAACAGTTTAATTTCTCTATGAAGAGCACTCTCGTCCGGCAGGATTCGGACACATTGGCAGAAGTAGTCGTTCGCGGCATGCAAGAAAGAAAGGGCACTGACATCGTGGTGCTCAATCTAAAAGAATTAAAGAACGCCGTAGCCGACTATTTTGTCATCTGCTCGGCCTCTTCCGACACCCAGCTCGACGCCTTGGCGCGCTCGGTAGAAGAAGAAGTAGAAAAACTCACCGGGCAGTACCCGTGGCAGACCGAAGGGCGCACCAATCGGGAGTGGGTTTTGTTGGATTACGTAGACGTAGTGGTGCACGTTTTCCTGCGCGACCGTCGGCAGTTCTACGCGCTCGAAGAGTTGTGGGGCGATGCCGAGTTCACCTACGTTGAAGAGCCCGCCGAAGCTTCCGCTTCCCGCTAAAGTATTCGGGGGCCGGCGGCGTCAGCAGCAATGAGCATGGCATCCGCCAACCAACAAAGTTTGCCGCCCGCAGTTTTACCCCGAATTCATATCCTCTAGTTAATCATTTTTTATGTCTGATACCACGCCTAATAAGCGCCGCAAACCCACGGTGCCCAATCCCTCGCCCCGGCCGGGTGTGCAGATGTGGGTGCTGGGGGGGCTGCTCTTTCTGCTGCTGGGCATGTTTTACTTCAGCAGCAGCAACGGAGCTATCAAAACCAACCAGCAGCGCTTCGAAACGATGCTGACCGTGGGCGACGTCAAAGACGTTACCCTCTACAATGATAAGGTAGTTGAGTTTAGCCTGACCCCGGCCGCCCTCACCAAGCCCGAATATTCCAGCGAACTGCTCAGCCGCCGCGGCCCGCTGGCCGTGAGCCGGGGCGCGCAGTACGCATTCCCTATCGTTGATGCTAAGCTGTTTAAGGAAGACTTCGACCGCGTGCAAGCCAAGTTTGAGCCGGCCAAGCGGCTACCGCTCAACATTGACACCCGCGTTAGCTTGTTCGATATCATTACCGGCCCCGGCATGATTATTCTGCTCATGGTGGGCTTTTGGATACTCATGCGCCGCGTGGGCAGCGCTGGCGGCCCCGGGGGCCAGATTTTCAACATCGGCAAAAGCCGCGCTGCCTTGTTTGAAGGTGGTGACAAAGTGAAGATTACGTTCAAGGACGTAGCCGGCCTGGAGGAAGCCAAAGAAGAAGTGCAGGAGATTGTGGAGTTCTTGAAGAACCCCAGCAAATTCACCATCCTGGGCGGTAAAATCCCGAAAGGTGCCTTGCTGGTAGGCCCTCCCGGCACCGGCAAAACCCTGCTGGCCAAAGCCGTGGCTGGTGAGGCCGATGTGCCCTTCTTCTCGCTTTCGGGCTCCGACTTCGTCGAGATGTTCGTGGGTGTAGGTGCGGCCCGGGTACGTGACTTGTTTAAGCAAGCCAAAGCCAAAGCGCCCTGCATCATCTTCATTGATGAAATTGACGCTGTGGGCCGCTCGCGCAGCAAAGGCTCGATGCCCGGTGGCAACGACGAGCGCGAAAACACGCTTAACTCGCTGCTGGTGGAGATGGACGGCTTCGGTACCGACTCGGGTGTTATCATCTTGGCCGCTACCAACCGCCCCGATACGCTGGACTCGGCGCTGCTGCGCCCCGGTCGTTTCGACCGTCAGATTAGCATCGATAAGCCGGACATCAACGGCCGCACCCAAATTTTTCAGGTGCACCTCAAGCCCTTGACCCTCGGCCCCGACGTGGACGCCAAAAAGCTCTCGGCCCAGACCCCTGGTTTTGCCGGTGCTGAAATTGCCAACGTCTGCAACGAGGCGGCTCTCATCGCCGCCCGCCGCGACAAGAAATTCATCACTAACCAGGACTTCACCGATGCCATCGACCGCGTGATTGGCGGCTTGGAGAAGAAAAACAAAATTATCTCGCCCAGCGAAAAGCGCATTGTGGCCTACCACGAAGCGGGCCACGCCATCACGGGCTGGTTTTTGGAGCACTGCGACCCCTTGGTAAAAGTATCTATCGTACCCCGCGGCGTGGCCGCGCTGGGCTACGCGCAGTACCTACCCAAGGAGCAGTTCTTGTACAACACTGAGCAGCTGATTGATGAAATGTGCATGGCCCTGGGTGGCCGCGCCGCCGAGGAACTGGTATTTGGTAAAATCTCGACCGGCGCACTAAGCGACCTCGAGCGTATTACCAAAATGGCGTACAGCATCGTTACGATGTACGGCATGAACGCTAAGCTCGGCAACGTGTCGTTCTACGATTCGAAAGGCCAGAATGAGTACGGTTTCTCGAAGCCGTATTCGGAAGCCACTTCGCAGATGATTGACGAGGAGGTTCGCACCATCATCGAGCAAGCCTACATCCGCACCAAAGAGCTACTGACCGAGCGCCGCCACGAGCTGGAGGTAATCGCCAAAGAGCTGCTGGAGAAGGAAGTGCTGCTGCAAGACGACCTGGAGCGGCTGGTAGGCAAGCGCCCCTTCGGCGGCCAAACCAACTACCAGGCGCACATGGCCGGCACCGACCGCTCGGAAACCGCCAGCGAAGTGAAAAGCGAAAACCCCGGTGCTAAAATCGCCAGCGACTTACCCGAACTGCACCTGCCTGGCATGCCGACCGAGTCGGAGACAGCGTAAGGCAATAAGGAATAGAATACAGAAAAGGCCAGCCGGATTCGGCTGGCCTTTTTGCGTTTAGCGCTCAACCGTAAGCACTAAACGCTAGCGGGTGCTTTCTTAGCGTTGCGGTTCAATTCCGGTTCCCCGCATCTATATGGCATTAAGAGGACTTTTTGGGCAGCGACAGTCTATCTGGTTGACTAGCTTATTCGGCTTTGGTCTGGCAGCTTGCCAGGCACCAATAAGTAAAAAATATCCCTATCTGATAAAGGTGCGAATCGAAGGCTGCCAATGGAGTACCGGCCGATTATTCAGGCCAGGCACTCAGGATGCCGGCCTGCTGAATAGCGCTAGGTGGGAGCAGGGCCAGTTAGTTTTTAAAGGAGTAGTAGCGCATCCCGGAGTCTACCATGTGTCTTGTCTCTGCCAGAATAGCAAAAACTTTACTAATGCAGAAGTTTATCTGCCTGCTGATTCGGTGCAGCTAGCAATACTACCGGGTGCAAACCTGCGCCCTGCTATTTATCAAACACTGGCAGTACCATCCTATTTGAAGAACTCGCAACTGTATTCGACTGCGCAGCAGCAGCGGGAAGTGGCCAGCTACCTACTTACGCGTGACAGTCTCAGGAATAAGTATTTTCTGAATAAAAATCGATTGAAAGCTAAAATGGATGAGGCTATTGCCACGGGTAATAAGCCGGAAATCGACCGTTGGGCCGATTCTACGCGCCGGGCACAAGCGCAGGGTGCAGCCTACGGGGCGGCTGCGTCCGAGCTTTACATCCGGCGCCACCCGCAATCCGAAGTTGGCCTTTTTGCGCTGCTCGATGCCAGCGACGATGCTGCTACGGCTAAGCGGTTGGCACCCTACTACCAGGCAATGCCCGCCGCGTGGCAGACCAGTTTTTTTGGAAAAGCCGTCGCCGAGCGGTTTCACCTTGCGGCCGCACCTGCTGAGGCCCACTAGCCACCAGCCAGGCTAGCAATTGCTCCCCACCGTAAGACCTACCTTTGCCCCATGTCTTCCCGCGATAGTATGCTGGCTCGCATCCGCACGGCACTGGCGGCCGGCCCGGCACCGCAGCCGCCCCAGCCCGATTGGGCTGCGCCAGTGCACCCGCCCCTTCCTCAAGCCGACCTCGCCGTGACCTTCGCCGCAAATTTTCGGCGCATTGGGGGTGAGTTTTTTTACTGCGAAACGCTGCTTCAGCTGGGGGACGAATTAAATACCTGGCTAGCCGAGCGCCTGCCGGCCGACCAAAAATTCTACGTATGGGAGCCCGCCCAGCAAGCATCGCTAACCGCTGCTAGCGTGCCTTTCGAAGCCACCGAAGCTGATTTTAAAGCGCAGGCGGCCGTGGGCCTCACGTCGTGCGAGGCGCTGGTGGCCCGCACGGGCAGCCTCGTGGTAGGGCCGGCCACGGCTAGTGGGCGGCGGCTCAGCATCTACCCCGACCAGCATGTAGTGCTGGCCCGGCCCAGCCAGGTGGTGGCCGAAATCGGCGATGCCCTGCGCGCCATGCAGGCGCGCTACGGGGCGCAGCTGCCCTCGATGCTCTCGCTCACCACCGGCCCCAGCCGCACGGCCGATATCGAGAAAACGCTGGTGCTGGGCGCCCACGGCCCGCGCCGGCTTACTTTGTTTTTGCTCGACGATGACGCCTAAAGTTTTGCCCGAACTACCACAACTGGCGCTGCCAGCTGGCAAGCGCGTTTATTTCGCTTCCGATTTCCACCTGGGTGTGCCCGATGCCGCCACTTCCCGCGAGCGGGAGCGGCGCATTGTGCGCTGGCTCGATGAGGCTGCCAAAGATGCAGCGGCTATCTACCTAGTAGGCGATATTTTTGACTTTTGGTTTGAGTACAAGCATGCCATTCCGCGCGGATTCAGCCGCTTGCAGGGCAAGCTGGCCGAGCTAACCGACGGCGGGCTACCCATCACGCTCTTCACCGGCAACCACGATATGTGGATGTTTGGATACTTCACGCAGGAAATGGGCATCCCCATTCTGCGCGAACCGGTGTCGCAGCGCATGGGCGACAAGCTTTTTTACCTCGGCCACGGCGACGGGCTGGGGCCGGGCGACTTTGCCTATAAGCGTATCCTGAAGCCGGCGTTCGACTCGCGCTTCATGCAGTGGCTTTTCGCCCGCGTGCACCCCAATCTGGGCATCGGCATCGCCAATAAGTGGAGCCAGCGCTCGCGCCTGCAAAACGGTGAAGCCGACGCCAAATATTTTGGTGAAGATGAGTGGTTGCTCGTGTATTGCCGCGAGATTGAACAGCGCCAACACCACGATTATTACGTATTTGGGCACCGGCACCTGCCGCTCGACGTAGAGGTAGGGCCGGGCAGCCGGTACATCAATCTGGGTGAATGGGTCAATTATTGCTCCTATGGCGTGTATGATGGTACAGCGATGGTTTTGCGGGAATTCAAGGGTTGAATTAAAAATTAAAAATGATAAATTAAAAATGAGCGGAAGCCATCTAACTCTTTGGCAAATTCTGCTCATTTTTAATTTATCATTTTTAATTTTTAATTCAAAAACCCACGCCCAAACCACCGTGCCCAGCGCGGCTTCAGTAGCGCCCGCCGCCGGCGTGGCCCCCGTCGAAACCGCCCCGACTGCTAAAACGCTTAATCCCAACGCGGCTACCCCGGCGGCCGGCGCGTGGACGCTGGTTAAATCGCTGACGCTGCCCAATGCCAGCGCCGCCTCTGTCGACCGGCGCGGCACGCTATACCTGGCTGATAAGGACAATAACCTGCGCCAGCTCACTACCAGTGGGCAGCCGCTTAACACGTATTCGCCTGCCCAGCCCGGCCACGTAGCGGTGCTGGAGGCCTGGAACCAGAATAGCGTACTCGTTTTCTACGACGACCGCCAGCAGGTGCTGCTGCTCGACCGCTTCTTGGCCCCGCTGAGCGAAATTCGGCTGGCTGACTACGTCGATGGCACGGTGCGCACGGCCACGCTGGCCCCCGATGGCCTGCTCTGGCTGCTCGATGAAAGCAACCTCGTGCTGCGCGAATTCGACCCGCAGGCGCTGCGCCTGGTGCAGAATACACCGCTCGACCTGCTCATCGGCCGCAGCCGGCCCGACTTCCGCTTCTTGCGTCAATACCAGAACAATATCTACCTGGTAGACCGCACCAGTGGCGTTTTTGTCTTCGATAACCTCGGAAATTACCGCAAGAAGCTGCCCTTTACCGGGCTGGATTTCATTACGTTTCGGGGCGACGAGCTGGCGTATCTCAGCGGCGGGCTGCTGCACTTCTTCCATCTCTACAACCTCACCGAGCGCACCCAGCCGCTGCCCGCCGACCTCGATGCAACGACCGTGCGCCAGGTGCTGCTCGGCGACCAATACGCCTATTTTATTACGGCGAAGGGCGTGCAGATTTACCAGCTGTAAGCCGATAGGGTAGGAACTGAAATTGAAGGAATAGATACTGATAGTGGTTCAGGTTTGGACTGAAATAACGGTACTTAAATCACTAGCCGAAACATAGTTGCAAGGAAGTAGAAAGATGTCGCTTTGCGCAACCAGCCACTAGCGGGGCCGTTAGGTTGGGCAGGTTGTTCCACTCATTTTCTTCGTTCTTCTCATGAAAGCATTAGTGTTTCACGGCCCCCGCAATGTCAGCGTCGATACCGTCGACGACCCCACGCTGAAGGATTCCCGCGATGCCATTATCCGCGTAACCAGCACGGCCATTTGCGGCTCCGACCTGCACATTTACAACGGCTCGCTGCCCACCACGCCCATGGTGCTTGGCCACGAGTTTATGGGCATTGTGGAGGAAGTGGGTAAGGGCGTGGGCAACCTCAAGCGCGGCGACCGCGTGGTAGTGCCCTTTCCGGTAGCCTGCGGCCACTGCTTTATGTGCAACCACGAGCTGCCCGGCCACTGCGAAAACTCCAACCCCGACCACTACGGCCCCGAGGGCGGCCTGCTGACCCAGAAAGGCGGCGCACTCTTCGGCTACACCGACCTGTATGGCGGCTACGACGGTGGCCAGGCCGAGTTTGTGCGCGTGCCCTATGCCGACTTCGGCCCGCGCAAAGTGCCCGATTTTCTGACCGATGAGCAAGTGCTGTTCCTCACCGACATTTTCCCAACTGGCTACTCCGGCATCGACTGGGCCGAGGTGAAGGGCGGCGAGTTTATTGCCATTTTCGGCTCAGGCCCGGTGGGCATTATGGCCGCCAAGAGCGCTTGGCTGCGCGGCGCGGCCCGCGTGGTGATTGTTGATACCCAGCAGTACCGCCTCGATAAGGCCAAGGAAACCACCCGTTGCGAAACCATCCTCTGGGAAAGCCACGACCAGGTAGTGCAGCAAATCCGCGACATGAGCCAGGGCCGCGGGGCCGACGTGTGCGTCGATTGCGTAGGCTTTGAGCCCGACCGCAACTTGCTCGACCGCGCTAAGGCCGTTATTAACCTCGAAAAAGGCTCGCCCAAAATTATTGAAGCCTGCATGAGCGCCGTGCGCCGCGGCGGCGTGGTAACGGTGCTGGGCGTGTACGCTACCACCAACGACAACTTCCCCGTCGGCCAGTTTTTCGACAAGGGCATCAAGCTAGTCGGCGGCCAAGCCCCGGCCCACAAGCACATCGACAAGCTGCTTCAACACATCATCAAAGGCGAAGTGGTGCTGGATGACATTATCTCGCACCGCCTGCCGCTCTCGCAGGCCGCCCACGGCTACGATATTTTCCGCCACAAAAAGGACAATTGCCTGAAAGTGGTGCTGCGGCCCGGCGAGTAAAGCCTATTCGCAAAGCCTATTTGGTTTTACCGCTGCTACTGAAAGCGTCCCGGCCAAGCTTGGCCGGGACGCTTTTACTTAGTGGGCTGCATAGCTAACTGCTGGGGCGCTGTTGAACTATCTGCCAGCTACTACCAAGGTAGTATAAAGAGCAAATTCAGATAGTCAAGTAGCTTTAGGCCGCCATTTATAGGCACTGATGCTATGCAAAAGCTTATTTTAAGCTGCTTAACAAGCTGGGTAGTTACTCTTTCTGCCTTTGCGCAAGCGCCCTCTCTACCTACCACTGTCAGTACATTGGCGGGTACCGCAGGCAGCAAAGGCAGCACCGATGGCGCAGGGGCAGCCGCGCGGTTCAATTTTCCGCATAGCATTGCGGTAGCGGCAACCGGCGAGATTTACGTGGCGGATATGTATAACCATACCATCCGCAAAATCACGCCTGATGGCACAGTAAGCACGCTGGCGGGGGTGGCGGGCCAGAAGGGCAAGGCAGATGGTATAGGGACAGCGGCTCGTTTTCGGTCGCCAGCCGGCCTGGCCCTCGATGCGGCTGGTACCCTCTACGTGGCCGATGCCGGCAACCATACTATTCGGAAGGTGAGCCCTACTGGAGTAGTCACGACACTAGCAGGTACTGCTGGCAGTAAGGGTAGTGCCGATGGCAACGGCACCTTGGCGCGCTTCAATTTTCCTCATGCTATCGCTGCCGCTGCTGATGGTACGCTCTACGTGGCTGACACGTACAGCCATACCATCCGGCAGATAACCCCGGCGGGCATCGTAACTACCGTGGCCGGCCAGGCTGGCCACAAAGGCCGGGCCGATGGCCAAGGGCTGCTAGCCAGCTTTTTCCATCCGGCCGGGCTGGCCATCGATGCCCAGGGTACGCTTTACGTGGCTGATAATGGCAACCATACCATTCGGCGCGTCACCGCCGCGGGTGTGGTCAGTACGCTCGCCGGGCAGGCTGGCCACAAAGGCCATGCCGATGGCCAGGGCAGCAGCGCTCAATTTGATGTGCCGGGCAGTATAGCTATTAATAATATTGATAATCTGTATGTTACGGATTATTTCAATTCTACTATTCGGTGTATTACGCCGCAAGGGCAGGTAACAACTTTTGCTGGCACTGTCAAGGGCTGGAGTAACCTAGATGGCCCCGTAGCAGCGTCGCGGTTTAATTTCCCCTTTGGCATCGCCGTAGGGCCTGCCGGCTGGGTGTACGTTGCCGATAGTGGAAATAATACTATTCGGGTTATCCGGTAGCCAAAAGAGCCGGGCACCTATCACCTCGGCAAGCGGGCACTTTTCGCCCCAAACTTTTCCGCTTCGCGAAACGGTTATATTTGCTAGATTCCCACTTCCGTGCGGCCCTTTTGCGGCCGCCTTATTTATAGATTCATGGCTTGTTCCTCTTGTTCATCCGGCGGCGGCTGCTCTACCTCGAAGGTAGGCGGCTGCGGCTCCAAGGGTGGCTGCTCTTCAGGCGGCTGCACCCGGCTCAATGTTTTCGACTGGCTTGCCGATGTCGATATGCCCTCCGATTTTCGGGGGTTTGATTGTGTAGAAATCCGCTTTAAGGGCGGGCGAAAGGACTTTTTTCGCAACGACCAGCGCCTGCCCCTCGTCACGGGCGATGCCGTAGTGGTAGAGGCCGTCGGCTCGGGCTGGCACCTGGGCCACGTGTCGCTCAAGGGCGAACTCGTGCGCCTGCAAATGCGCAAAAAGAAGGTGCCCACCGACTCGCGCGACATCAAGCCCATCCTGCGCGTGGCCACCCCCGACGACGAGGAGCGCTGGCTGGCCGTGCGCGACCTCGAAAACGGCACCATGTTTCGGGCCCGGGCCGTGGTCGATGAGCTGCGCCTCAAAATGAAGCTCTCCGACGTCGAGTACCAGGCCGACCGCACCCGCGCCATGTTCTACTACTCGGCCGAAGACCGGGTCGATTTTCGGGAGCTTATCCGGCGCTTGGCCGACGAGTTTCGGGTGCGCGTCGAGATGCGCCAGATTTCGCTGCGCCAGGAAGCCGGCCGCATCGGCGGCATCGGCGTGTGCGGGCGCGAGCTGTGCTGCTCTACGTGGCTCACCGAGTTTAAAGCCGTGAGCACCACCGCCGCCCGCTACCAAAACCTCAGCCTTAACCCTCAGAAGCTGGCCGGCCAGTGCGGCCGCCTCAAGTGCTGCCTCAACTACGAGCTCGACGCCTACCTCGACGCCCTCAAGGACATCCCGCAGGTGCAGCGCCCGCTGCAAGTAGGTAATGGGGAGGCATTCTTGCAGAAAACCGACATTTTTCGCAAGCGCATGTGGTTTGCCTTCAAGGGCGATAACAACTGGGTGATGCTCTCGACCGAGCGCGTGCGTGAGGTGCTGGAAATGAATAAAAAAGGCGAAAAGCCCGATACACTGGCCCCGCCCCGCGTGGAGGAAGAAGTAGCGCCCGCCGTTTCGACCCTCATGGAAGGCGACCTCGACCGCCTCGATGACCAGATAAAAGGCGGCGGCTCGAAGCGTGGCAAGCGCAAGCGCAAAGAGCGCCCCGAAGCCACCAGCCCGCAAGCCACCTCCACTGCCTCAACCGAAACCCGCGAAGCTCGTGAGCCCCGCGAAGCCCGCCGCCGCGACCGGCCCGAGCGCTCGGAGCGCCCCGAAGGCAACCGCCCACCGCGCCCCGAAATCGCGCCCAGCCCCGCACCCGCCGCAGTAGTGCCCGCCACGCCCGCCGGCCCACCCGCCGATGAAAACGCTGAGCAGCGCGGCCGCCGTGGTGCCGCTGCCCGCCCCCTCAACCGGCGCGGCGGCCGCAACCGCGGCCAGGGCGAAGCCCCCAGCGCCAACCCGGATGCCGCCGCCCGCCCCGAGCAGGAGCGCCCGCGCCGCCCCGAGCAAGGCAGCCGCCCCCCCAAAGGCGCTGCGCCCGCCGAGGGCAGTGGCACCCCCCGCCCGCCTCACGAAGGCGAGGCACCCCGCAGCGGCTCGTCGCGCGGGCGGGGCCGCCGGGGGGGCAGTGGCCGCAACGGCGGTAATGCCACCGGCCCGCCCGCCGCTGGTAATTAATGTCTTAGCTATTATAAATCGACCCGTAAGTATTGTGATGCCCAACTTGCTCACCCGGCTAGTGGCCCGGCCTTGGCCGTTGCTGCTAGCTCTGGCAGCTGCCTGCACCCTCAGCGCCTGCGACCCCAACCGGGTGTATGAAGAAAATACCGACCTGAAATCACCCACCGGCGATGCTTACGTGTGGGACGTGCAGCAGCGCCCCAGCTTCACCTTTGCCATTGCCGACACCACGGCGCGCTACGACGTGTATTTCAACGTGCGCAATGCGGCTGGCTACGGCTTTTATAACCTCTACCTCAGGCACACCCTCACCGGCCCCGATGGCAAGGTGGTGGGCCAGCCTTTGCTGCACCAGATGGTGCTGCTCGACCCCAAAACCGGCGAGCCGCTGGGCGCGGGGGCGGGCGACATTTTCGACCACCAGTTTCTGGCGCTGCGCAAAGTGCATTTTGCCCGCCCTGGCGACTACAAAGTGACCCTAGAGCAGTACATGCGCCAAAACCAGCTGCCCGGCATTATGTCGGTCGGCGTGCGGGTGGTGAAGGAAGGCAAGTAGCAAGTCGCCTAAAGGCTAATTAAAACGAGTCATGCTCATCTGGCGGCTACGCAGTGAAGCATCTCTACCGCACCGTCTGGATTTGTCCAACGGTGCGGTAGAGATGCTTCACTGCGTAGCCGCCAGATGAGCATAAGGGATATAGTTGCTCTATTTGTCCTTGTCCAAGTCGCGGAACACCGTGTTCAGCGCCTCCGACCAAAGCGGGTGGGCGATAACCATGTTTTGCAAATCCTGGTAGCGCAGGCGGCCGGCCATGGCCACTTGCAGCACGGTCATAATTTCGCCGGCCTCGCCGCCCAAGATGGCAGCCCCAAGCAGGCGGTCGTCGGGCCCGACCAATACTTTCCAGAAGCCATTTTTCTCGCCCGTGTGCTGGGCGCGGGCCATGGTGCTCACTTTCAGCTGGCTGGTGCGATAGGGGATGTTTTTCTCTTTGGCCTGCTTCTCATTCAGACCGATACGGCCGAGTTGCGGGTCGGTAAATACGGCGTAGGGCAGGGGGCGTTGCTTGGCCGAGCGGCGCGGGCCCTGGTGCAGCAGGTTGTCGCGCACCACCCGGAAGTCGTCGTAGCTGATGTGCGTAAACTGCGGCCCGCCGTGCACGTCGCCCAGGGCGTAAATATGCTTGGCGCTGGTTTCGAGGCGGCTATTTACCTTGATGTAACCAGCTTCATCCAGCTTTACGCCGGCTAGCTCTAGGCCCAGATGGTCGGTGTTGGGTTTGCGGCCGATGGCCACCAGCAGGTGGCTACCGTGCAGGCGGCGCTCACCCTCGCGGGTGTGGGTGGCTAGCGTGTACTGCCCGGCTGCGTTGCGCGACACGTGGTGGACTTCGGCGTTCAGAATAAACTCAATGCCTTCGGCGCTCAAGTCTTTTTGCAGCTCGTCGCACACGTCCTGGTCTTCGTGCTCCAGCACCTGCCCGCCGTTTTCGATGATGGTGACCTGGCTGCCAAAGCGCCGGAACATTTGCCCAAATTCGAGCCCGATATAGCCGCCGCCCAAAATGAGCAGGTGCTCGGGCACTTCCTGCACATCGAGCAGCTGGGTAGTGGTCAGAAAACCCGCCTCAGCCAGGCCAGGTATATCGGGCGTGGCGGCGTGGGTGCCCACGTTAATAAACACCGTTTTGGCGGTAATCTCGCTGGTTTTATCCTTGGTCTCCTGCACCTGCACAGTGTGCAGGCCGGTGAAGGCTGCGTGGCCGCGCACTAGCTGGATGCTGTGGTCGGCGGGCGTCAGCGACTCGTCGATGCTGCGGTGCGACTTGGCCAGCAGTTGGTCTTTGCGGGCAATTACGAAGGGCATATCTACCTGCACCTCGCCGCTAGTGTGCACGCCTAGCGCGGCGGCGGTGCGCACCTGGTGGGCGCGGGTGGCCGAGGCCAGCAGGGTTTTGGTGGGCACGCAGCCGTAGTTGACGCACGAGCCGCCCACGCGGGCTTCTTCTACCACAATTACTGTTTGGCCAGCTTCGGCCAGGGCTTTGGCTAGCGGGTTGCCAGCCTGGCCGGAGCCAATGATGAGGGCATCACAAGAATAATCAGACATAACTACAAACCAGGGCCACGGGGATAGGTGGCGGAGACTATACGCAAAACCCGCCCCCACGACCGGGCCCGCCCCGATGCAACGCCTAGCCAGTGGCCGGGCTCTTCCTCTAAGAGGGAATAGGGAAATAAAAGGGCTATGTAAGTTTGTTCTATGTACCGCGCCGCTTACGCTACCGATTTAACCGATACTGAATGGCAACTAGTTGAGCCTTACGTGCGCACCAGTGGCC
>JBPBQK010000069.1:0-152351 GCA_050954845.1 Janthinobacterium lividum | reverse complement strand
ATTGCTTCGCTGCGCTCGCAATGACAACCTTCACTCATCCACTCCTTCACTAACTCACTCCTTCACCAACTCACTTCCCCCAGGCAAACACTGTGGGCCGCTTGTGCAGCTTGGGCAGCTCCGGCAACTGCCGCCAGGTGGCCACGGGCAGCGTGCGCAGGTATTCGGTAGGGGCGGTGAGGTCGGCGGCCACGCACAGGCGCGTGCCGGGGCCGAGGTGCGCCAGTAAGTCGGCCAGCAGCTGGTCATTGCGGTAGGGCGTTTCGATGCAAAGCTGCGACTGGTCGCGCTGGGCAGCTTCTTTTTCGAGCTGCTTGATAGCCGCGATGCGGGCCGCCTTCTCAATGGGCAAATAGCCGTGAAACGCAAACCGCTGCCCATTGAGCCCCGAGCCCATGAGGGCCAGCAAAATCGACGACGGCCCCACCAGCGGCCGCACCGCCAGCCCCAGCCGATGGGCCTCCTGGGCTAGCGCCGCGCCGGGGTCGGCAATGCCGGGGCAGCCCGCCTCGGAGAGCACGCCGGCCTCAACTTTTTGCTTTAGCAGCGGCTCCAGCGCCGCCCGCACCTGGGCGGGCGTGCTGTCTTTGTCAATCAGCTCGAAGCGGATTTCCTCGATGACGCGGTGCGGGGCCACCTCCTTCACAAAGCGGCGGGCCGTGCGCAGGTTTTCGACCAGAAAATACGGCAGCCGGGCCACGGCCGCCACCACCTGCGGCGGCAGCACCTGCGGCGCGGTGCCCTCGGCCAAGGGGGTGGGGAGGAGGTAAAGCATAGTTCAAGGAGCAATTAGCAAGGAGCAATTAACAGAAAGCAGTTAGGAGGCAGGTGGCATAGTAGCAGCCTGCTCGTTGCTTTTTGTTAATTGCTCATTGAAACAAAGTTTTTGACCAAGCCAAATATTTCCTCCGGTTTTTCGGCGTGCACCCAGTGGCCGGCATCGGGCACGGTGGCCACCTGCGAGTTGGGGAAAAGCGCCGGAATGCCGTGCAGCTTATCCTCGGGCAGGATGTAGTCCGACTTGCCGCCCCGAATGAAAAGCGCGGGCTTGAGGAACGGCTGGGCCGACGAAATCTCCTGGCCTACGGCCGCCAGGTTTTCGACCAGCGCCGGCAGGTTGATGCGCCAGGCAAAGGAATTGTCTTCGCGCCGATATAGGTTTTTCAGCAAAAACTGCCGCACCCCCAGCTGCGGAATGCGCGGGGCCAGCGCCGCCTCGGCTTGCTGCCGGTTTTGGATGGTGCTGAGGTCCACGGCTTGCAGCCCGGCAATGATGTCGTCCTGGTGCTCCATGTTGGAAAAGCGGAGCGCGATATCAAGCACGATGAGCTGCGCCAGCCGCTCGGGGTAGCCCAGGGCCAGAGTCATGGCCACTTTGCCGCCCATGCTGTGGCCCATGAGGGTGAGGCGGGCAGCGTCGAGGTGCAGGTGGTCAAACAAAGCCAGCACATCTTGGGCCATGGCCGCGTAGCTGTGCTCGGGCGAGTGGAAGGAGCGGCCGTGGTTGCGCAAATCCACGCTGAGCACGCGCAGGCCAGCCTCGTCGGCCCAGCGGCGGGCCAGGGTCTGCCAGTTGTCGAGGGTGCCGAAGAGGCCGTGCAGAATAACGAGCGGCGCGGCCGCCGGGTCGCCCTGGTCGAGGAAGTGCAGGAGGGGAGTAGGCATAAGAAAAGGCGGGCGCAGAGTTGCCGGGCAGCGGCCCGGCGCGCCCAAAAAACGTCGTTGGCAGAATGTGGCTGCAAAGATGGCAGCCGTTGGGGCGTGGTCTGCGCGGGCGGCGGCTTGGCCGCGGCCGCCGTTATCCACCAGTGCGGGTGCCAGAAAAGCTTTGGTAGCTCCAGAAAAGTCGTAGCCTACCCTGTTTGTTCGGGGCCGGGCGCTGCCAACTTTGCAGCTTTCCCTCTAAGCTACCCCTACCCAATGCTGCTGACCTGCCATATGCTGCCGCCCGTGCGGTTGTCGGCGCTGCCCGCCCTGGCAGTAGCCGCCCGGCGCGAAGAAATAGCCGTGTACCGGGTGCCGATAGCCGAAAGCCAAGCGTACGCGCCGCAGCTACTCGACCTACTAACCGAGGCCGAGCAGCTGCGCACCCGCCGCTACCACGCCGCGGCCGACTACTACCGTTTTATCGTCGGCCGGGCGGCATTGCGGCTGTTACTGGGGGCTTATCTGGGGCAGCCGCCGGCTGAATTGCGCTTTGTACCCGGTTTCAATGACAAGCCACTGCTGGCGACGGCTCCGCAGCTGCACTACAACGTGGCGCACTCCGGCAACTGGGTGCTCATCGCCATTGCCCCGGTTGAAATCGGGATAGATGTAGAAAAAATAGACCCCGACTTTCCTTTTCAAGGGATACTGGCGACTAGCTTCAGCCCACTCGAGCAGGTGTTTATCGAGCAGCACCCCGCGCCAATTGCCGCCTTCTACCAGCTCTGGACGCGCAAAGAGGCCTTCGTGAAAGCCACCGCGCAGGGCATCGAGGCCGATTTCAGTGAAGTGCCCGCCCTCGATGGCCGCCACCAGTGGGCCGCCACGCACCCCAGCCCCCTGGCCGAATGGTCGGTGGCTAGCTTCGCGCCCGCCGCTGAGTATGCGGCCGCTATTGCCTATCCAGCGTCGGTATCGGCTAGCCAGGTGCAGTTTTATGAAGTAGGTGATTTGCTGCGTAGAAGCCGATAATTATAGTAGCGCCAACTCTTATTCCGCTAGTGCTAGGCGCGTTGACTCGCGGACTAAAAGTCCGCGCTACTATATCCAGGCCCAGGCGCGGCGTCTTTCTATCACCTCCACCCCGAAGTAGCGCAGGTAGCGTACTAGCGGCTGCATATCAGGCAGCATCAGGGAGGTAAGGATAATGTCGCCCTGCGGCAGCGGCAGCCGCAGGTACTCGTAGGGCCGCCAGAATACGCCGGGCCAGCGGCAGCGGCTCCACTCCACGGGCTCGGGGCCGGGCCAGCCCTGGCGGGCGGGGTCGTAGGCCAGCAGTTCGTCGAGGGCTACTTGCAGGCGGCCCTGGCCGGGGTCGAATACCAGGGTCGTTACAGCATTGAGGGTGTAGTAGCGCAGGTGCAGCAGCAGGGCCGGGGCGGCCAGCGCCAGCACCGCCAGCAGCAAGCCCCAGGCCAGCCAGCGCTCGGCGGCGGTGGGGGCCAGCAGGCCCGGTCCGGCGGCCACCAGGCCCGCCACCACGGCCAGCACCGGCCAGGCAAGCAGCGTTAGCTGCCGGGTGGGAGTGGGGTGGTAAACGACGGTTTTCTTACTGAAAATACCGAGCGCCCAGCGCATCAGGCCCAGCGCCACTACCAGCACAACGGCGGCTTCAAACAACGGGCGCAATAGCTTCATTGCCCCAAAATACGGCCATACACCGCGCCGAAGGCCCGCCCCACCGCCGGGTAGCTAAACTCGGCCACCGCCCGCGCCCGCAGCCGCGCCGTATCGAAGCGGCCGGGTGCGGCCGTGAGCACCGCGGCAATGGCTGCGCCCAGTGCGACTTCGTCGCCGGGCGGCACCAGCACACCTAGCGAGGTATCAGGCAGCAGCTCAGGCACCCCGCCCACGCGGGTGGCCACGGCCGGCAGCCCACTGGCCTGCGCTTCTATGAGCACGCAGGGTAGGTTTTCGTAGTTGGAAAACAAGACAAAACAAGCGGCGTGGCGCATTTCGGCGGCCACCTGGGCGGGCGCCAGCTTGCCAAGAAACGCTACCGTGCCATCGGCCAGCAGCCCCAGCTCCTGGGCCAGCTGGTGCAGGGCTGCTTCGGCTGAGCCGTAGCCGGCTATGCGCAAGTGCAGGCCCGGTAGGGGAAGCTGCCTAGTGCGCAGCCGCGCCACGGTGCGCAGCAGGCCGCTCAGGTTTTTGGCCTTTTCGTTGAAGGCTGCTACGTGCAGCAGCCCGCGCCGCAGGCTACCAGCCGGGTCCGGCTGAAAGAGTTCGGTATCGACCACATTGGGCACTACCACAGTAGTTGCATTGGTGCCACCCAGCGCGGCCAGCGCCCGCCCCAGGTCGGCCGACACGGGTAGGCTGGCATTGGCGCGGCGCACCAGCTGGCCCACCAGCCAGCGGCGCCAGCGGCCCAGCCGGGCGGCATTGGCGGGCAACAGCGCAGTTTGGTGCTCGGTGAGGACGTAGGGCGTGCCGTGGCGCAGGCGCAGCCACCACGCCAGCGCGGCCGGGCGCACCAGCACGTGGGCGTGCACTACATCGGGCCGCGCCCCGGCCCAGTGCTGCCGCACCGCCCGCAGCCCACGCAGCTGGCACCGCAGCCACAGCAGCAGCTTCAGCAGCTTGTCGAGCGGGGCCAGGCCGGTGGGGCGGGCGCGGTAGTAGTAGCGCCAGGTGGGCACGGGCCCGCTGAGGTCAATGTCTTCGGCTATGAGCGTGGGCAGCGGGCCCCGCGCCACGGCCGCAAACACCACGGCCGACTGCGTCGGCCCGCCATCCTGGCCCCCGTGCGCCGCGATGGCGGCTACGTGCCGCGCCACAAAGTCGCCATCCTGGTCGTCGTAGCGGTGCGGGTACCACTTGGGCAGGTGCAGGATTTTTAGCAAGAGTTAATGCTTGAGCGCTAGGTTGTCGAGGTCGTTTTGGTCGCGCGGTCGGCCAGCAGCTTCTTTGGCCTGTAGTAGGTGCTGGTAATGAATGAGGCGCACCGGCACGCTCTCCACAACAACTAGTTCGGCTGCTTGCCAAGCTTGCTCAAATGTTAGCCCTTTCAACTCCGTAATGATATCGATGGCTACCGGTGGACGGCCAAACGTAAAAACATCAAACTGAGGTTGGTGTAGAAAATTATCCGCTGTCATATCAAACATCGGCATTCCGAAGCGATAAAAGGCTTGCTCAAGGCGGCTATAATTTCGGCCTAACGTTCTACCCATAAGTCTAGGTCGCCAGCAGTGCGACTGTAACCATATAGGATTACCGAGTAGCCACCTACGAGTAAATAGCGAACATCAGCAGCGAAGCAGGCTTGTAAAAAATCCTGAAAATCTGCATTAAACACGTTAGCTATTGCGATGGGCGTGCTGGCGAGTTGAAAAAGCCTGTCGGTCGAGGCGGGGAGGATTGTCTAGTGGATAGCCAAAAGCTACGCTATTGAGATAGGCAGCGGCCAGCAGGCGCTCGGCCATAGTAACGGGCTGCTGCGTAGCGTGGTAACGCGCATTTTTGGCATGAGTACCCATGTGAAAAGCGCTGCGGTCGAGACGAAAACTCATGCTGGTAAAGATACTGCGGGCCGATTCGATAGTGGTAATAAGCAAAAGAGCCCGCTCCAACTGGAGCGGGCTCTTTCGTCCTAAATAATCAACTACTAAAACAAGTAGCGCACGCCCAGCTGACCCTGCCAGCGCGAGGCCAGCTGGTCAATCGAGTAGGTGGCCGGCGAGCTGTAGGTGAAGGCCGGCCGATTAAAGGTGTTGCTATAGGTAGTCGAGATATTGCCGGCTGCATCGGCGAAAGCCACTTGCGTGAGGCCGGTGCCCAGGGTCGAGTTGAAGGTGTTGGGCACGAAGTACTGGCGGCCCCAACTGCGGTTGAGCAGGTTGCCCACGTTTTGCACGTCAAACGAAATCTGGATGGTGTGGCGGGCGGGCACCTGGCCGGCCTCGTTGGCTTCGAGCTTGCCGAGCTTGGCTTCTACCATCAGGCGCACGTCGGCTTGGTTGTTCCAGGGGGTGCGGGCGGCGTTGCGCTCGGCGTACTGGCCGCGGCGGGTTTTAAGGTAGTCGTCGCTCTCGATGAAGCTATTGAGGGCTGCGTACTGCGCGCCACCGGCATCGAGCACGTAGGGCGACGAAGCATTGGCGCGGGTCACGAGGGTGATATCCGAGGCCGAGCCGGGCACGTAGGCCAGCGACACGGCCTGCTGGCCGTTGCCGAAGAAGTTGTTGTTATACACCCAGGTGTAGGGCGAGCCGCTGGCGTAGGTCAGCACCGACGTGAAGTAGCCCGTGAAGCGCTGCCCCAGGCCGTGGTGCAGGTTGATGCTGGCTACCACGCGGTGGCGCAAGTCGAAGTTGGAGTACGACAGCGCGGGGTTGTTCACGTTCTGGGCCGGGTTCAGCTCCCAGTTGCTCTGAAACGAGTTGCGGATACCGTTGCTGATGTCTTTGCTCTGGCCGTAGGTATAGGCCGCGCTCAGGTCGAGGTAGTTGCCAAACGTCTTGCCCACTGTGCCCGTCAGCTGGTAGCGGAAGCCCTGGTTGGTGTTGGTCAGCAAAAAGGCATTCGAGAGCGCGGTGTTCACCTTAGTGGCGGCCGTCGTGGTGCCGGGGAACGTGTAGCCCGTGTAGCGCGGCGTGGCCGTCGGACCCTGGCCGAAATACGTGGCGTTATCCACCAGGTTGATGTTCTCAAACTGCACGTCCTGAATGACTTTCGTGTACAAGCCTTCTATCGAAGCGCGGAAACCCATCGGCAACTTAAAGTCGAAGGCCAGCGACGAGCGCCAGATTTGCGGCAGCTTGAAGTTGGGGTCGATGAGGTTGACCTCCGTCGTGTTCTGAGCCGATGCGGGCAGCTGCGAATAAATCTGGTTCGGGGTCTGGCTCAGCAGGTACTTGGTGCCAGCAGCCTGGTTGGTGCTGGGTTGCAGGTTGTTGGCATCTACCGAGTTGTAGTTCACGCCGTTGTTGTAGTAAGCGTAGCCGAGCCACGCAAACGGTATGCGGCCCGTGAAGATGCCCGTACCGCCGCGCACCACGATGCTTTGGTCGCCGCGCACGTCGTAGTTGAAGCCCAGGCGCGGCGAAAACTGGATTTTGCCGAAGAGATTGTTGTTGAAATCCGACCAGTTAACGTGCTGGTAGGTTTGGTTGAGAGTGCGAGCGTCGTTGGCGGCCGTGTTCACCAGGTTCTGGTTGAGGGCGGGCGGCGTGGGCAGCGAGGTCAAGTCGAAGCGGATGCCGGGCGTGATTTTCAGGCGGTCGCTGATGGCCCACTCATCCTGCAAATAAGCCGAGTACAGGTTGATGTTGAACGAGGCCGACGGGTTGTTGTAGTTGTAGTTATAGCTGTTGTCGGCGATGTTGTACGTGCCCCGGATGCGGGTCGGCTGGTCGTTCAAAAATTGCGATACGCTGTTGTATTCGATGCGGCCGTTCCAGGAGTTAATGAAGCCGTAGTCAATCTTATACAGCTCGTTGTGGGTGCCCAGCGTCAGGGTGTGGTTGCCGGCGAAGTAGGTCACGTTGTCGGTGATTTCGAAGGTCTTGGTGCGCGTGTTGAAGATGCTCGCCTCACGGTCCGAGCCCAGCAAAATCTGGTTCGAGCCCCGGTAGTAGCTGTCCGAATACACCGTATTATCACCAGCTGACGCGCCCACGTTGTTAATCTGCACCGACGGGAACAGGTTGTTTTGCCCGCCCAGCAGCGTGCGGTAATCGTGGATGTTGGTGTAACCCAAAATCAGGTTGTTGGCCAGGTGGCTGTTAAAGTTCGACTTTATTTCCAGCACCGTCGAGTTTTGCAGGTTGTTCTGGTTGAAGTCCTGCGAGCCAAACTTAAACAAGCTGCCCGAGCGCTCCAGGTTGGTCGCCTCCGACTTCACGTAGTTGTGGCGCAAGGCAATGCTCGTCTTATCATCGAGGTTAAAGTCGACGCGCCCAAACAGCTTGTCGCTGTTGGCGTGGATGTTATAATCGTTGTAGTCGCCCACGTTGTAGCCGTAGGTCGTCTGCAATTTCTGGGCGATGAGGGCGGCCAAATCCTGCGAAACCGGCGAACCGGGCGTGCCCGCACCGTAAAACTGCGGCTCCTGGCGGCGGGCTATTTCGGCGTTCACGAAGAAGAACAGCTTGTTCTTGATAATCGGCCCACCCAGGCGGAACCCCGTCTGGTAGTCGTGGTAGCTGCTCCCGATTTTCGATTTTTCCCCGTCGATGCTGGTGCCCGTCACGCTCTGGTTGCGGCCGTAGCCGTACACCGAGCCGTGGAAATCGTTGGTGCCCGAGCGCGTCACGGCGTTAATCGAGCCGCCCGTAAAGTTGCCCAGCTTCACATCAAACGGGGCCACCTGGGCCTGGATTTCCTGAATAGCATCGAGCGAAATCGGGTTGGCGCGGGCCGACGAGCCCGGCAAACCCGAGGTGCCGCCCTGCCCGCCCAGCGAGGGCGAAAAACCAATGGCGTCGTTGTTCACGGCGCCATCCAGGGTAATGTTGTTGTAGCGGAACGAGCTGCCCGCAAACGAGTTATTCGAGTTGCGTGGGTCGAGGCGGGTAAAGTCCTGGATGCTGCGCGAGATGGTGGGCAGCTGCTGAATGGCCTCTTTGCCCACGTTGGTGCCCGCGCCGGTTTTTGTGGCCTGCGTGTTACCCGTAATCACTACCTCATTCAACTGCTGCGCCTCGGTGGCCAGCGTAAAGTTGAGGCGCGTGGTGTTGCCCAGCGTCAGGAACACATTGTTGACTACCTGCTCTTTGTAGCCTACGTAGGTAACAGTTACGGTGTAGGGTCCGCCGGGAGCCAGGTTCGGGATGCTGAAGCGGCCGTCGGTTTCGGTGCCGGTGCCGCGCTTGGTGCCGGTGGGCACGTTGGTGGCCACCACCGTCACGCCAATCAGCTCTTCATTTTTATCAGAAATAACCTTGCCGCTCAGCGACGAAGTGGTGACCTGCGCCGACGCCAGCCGAGCCAGCAGCAACAGGAAAAACAGGATGGCCAGTCGCGTTGCGGTCCGGCCTAAAGTAAGAGTGCGCATAAAAAGGGGTTAAGCCAATGCGGCAGCAAAGTTCCCCCGGCCGGGACCCGGTAGACCCCCTAGGTTGGTTATCAAATCATTGGTAGCCAGTTATCGAATTGTTGGGGCGCGGTTACCGAATTGTTGGTGCCCGGCAGAAGGTGTAACATTGGCTTAACGCCGCGACTGGAGCCCATAAGTCCAAGATTATCTGGTAGGAGTACCAAGGTTGAGCTTATCGCCGCAAACGCCCTTTTCCGTTTAGCGAGCGAAACGCCCCGTTAAGAAGGCGAATCGCCCAGCCCAGCGCCAACGGCCGGCTGGCAATAGCTTTGCCGCTCACCTTTGTATCACTCAACGCTGCTACTGGCGCTGCCAGCTCCGCAGTTCTCCCACTATGTTACTCTCCATGACTGGCTTCGGCCAGGCCCACCGCGACACCGACCGCTACACTGCCACCATAGAGCTGCGCTCGCTCAACTCCAAAACTCTCGACCTTAGCCTGCGCCTGCCGCGCTTCCTCCAAAACCACGAGCTCGAAATTCGCCAGCAAATCACTAAAGCCCTGCTGCGCGGCAAAGTCAATTTCAGCCTCGATTTCACCCGCCCCGCCGCCGCGCCCACCACGTCGGTGCTAAACCGGGCCGCCCTGGCCGCCGCCTACCACGAGCTGCAAGCCATTGCCCAAAGCCTAGGCGTGGCCACCAGCGAAGAAACCTTGCTGGCCGCCCTGCGCCTGCCCGGCGTAATCCCCAGCGCTGCCGAGCAGGCCCAAGCTGCCCAGGCCGAAGCCGGCACCCCCGACGAGCCCACCTGGGCCGAGCTGCAGCCGCTGCTCACCGAGGCGCTGGCCGCCATGCAGCAGTTCCGCTCCGATGAGGGCCAGACGCTGGAAGGCGAGATACTCGGCTACATCGCCACCATCCGGCAGCAACTGGCGGCCGTGGAGCTGCACGACCCCCAGCGCATAGCCCACGTGCGGCAGCGCCTCAACGCCCACCTCGCCGAGCTGACCCAGCACGAGCAGTTCAATGCCACCCGCTTCGAGCAAGAGGTTTTGTACTATATCGAAAAGCTCGACATTGCGGAAGAGAAAGTCCGTCTGGCAGCGCATCTTAACTATTTCGAGTTGGCAATCCAACAGCCCGACGAAGCCGTAGGTAAGAAGCTTGGCTTCCTGGCCCAAGAGATTGGCCGGGAAATCAACACGATAGGTTCCAAGGCCAACGACGCCACCGTGCAGCACTTAGTAGTGGGTATGAAGGAGGAATTGGAGAAGATTAAGGAGCAGCTTAATAATATTTTGTAGCTCTTGCGAAATTTTGAAAAAAAGTACTGCATCTTTCAAGCTAACAGTGGTATTTTTCTAATAAAATGAGCATTGTCATAAGTGCTAAAATTGACCTAAATCATGATTTTGTTATTTTGCCAAGTTGAAATATAAAACTGAAAGCTAGTATTTTAAGTGACAAATAGGATGAGCTAAAATTTGAATTAATTTCTCTAAAGTGCAATTTTTTGCTTGTTGATTGTATTTGGATTTTAGACGTAACTTAGATTCATCAAACAGCAGGTACTCTATTTCTTATTCTCCTTTTTACTCTTTACCCCCTCTTTAGCCATGAAGTCATTCCTATTAACCCTGCTCGTTTCGTTCTCGGGTCTGCTGATGGCTGCCCGGCCCGCCTCGGAAATCGAGCTGATTAAGAAGCGGGTATTGAGCGAGCGCGTCGAAGTGCTCATCCCCAAAGGCTTCGAGCTGATGACCGAGCAGCAAATGGACTTCGTTTACTCGCACGCTAGCAGCCGCCCCAGCGTGGTGTTCACCAACAACAACCTGGTGACGCTGTCCTTCAACTACTCCGACAACGAAGCCGACCAGGATATGGTCGACGTGTACCAAACCAACTTCGCCAAAAGCTACCACAAGCAGTACCAGAAGACTACCTGGTTTGGCGAAGGTGTAAAAGAAGTATCGGGCCGCAAAGTGGGCTACCTCGAATTTATGAAGCCCGAAATGGGCCACGAAGTCTACACGCTGGTGTTCTTCACCGACGTGCAAGGCAAACTCCTCATCTGCACCTTTAACTGCGCCGACCGCCAGAAGCCCGAGTGGGAGCCCCTGGCCAAGAAAATCCTGAATTCGTTGAAAGCCAACAGCTAACCAAGTTTTTACCCGCGCAAGCGGAAAGTGGGGGATACTAGTGGACGATTATTAGTGAAATTAAATTAGTATTAGGTTATAACTTATTATTATACAGTGCAAAAGCCCCGGCCGATTATCGGTCGGGGCTTTTTGTTTGTGAGGCAATAGCGTGAAGCGGAGCTTCGCGCTACTTCACCATTTGCGTGTCCAGAAAATCGCGCACCAGCCCAAACGCCCCCGCAAACCCGGCCAACGACAAGGCCGCTGGCTGGTCGTTTACATCGTGGTAAGCCTGGCTGCCGCCGCGGGTATACATAAAAAATGCCGGTACGCCCGCCTCCGAAAACGGGAAATGGTCGGAGTTGGCTGCCTTGCCCCGCGCGGTGAGGCGCGGCAAATAATGATGGGCGTCGTTGAGGGCGGTGAGGCGCTGGAAAGCGGGCTCGAATACTTTGCCGTTGACGACCGTTGCGCCTTCTTCCCCGGTGCCCAGCAAGTCGAGGTTTACCAAAAACCTGATGCGCGGTAGCGGCACCAGTGGGTGCGCCACAAAATATTGCGAGCCCACCAGCCCCGCCTCCTCGGCCCCGAAGAGCAGAAACACCACCGAGTAGGCGGGCTGGTTTTCGGGCCGGGCGTAGTGGGCGGCCAACTCTAGCAGCAGCGCCACGCCGCTGGCATTGTCGTTGGCCCCAGGGAAGTAGGTGTCTTTGCCCATCATGCCCAAGTGGTCGTAGTGAGCCGACACCACCAGAAAGCTGTCGGGCTGGGTGCGGCCGCGTACTACGGCGGCGACATTCTGGGTTTGGTAGTTGTGGATGAGCTTGGCATCAACTCGTAGGTTAACGACTTGTCCCGTCGTATCGGCTGGCCAGCGAGACGACAATACTTCAAGGCGCGGATGAGCCGACTGTTGTTCGGCTAAGGAAGCAGTAAGCTTCGATACCAATAATAATTGGCCGAATGAAGCAATACGTTCCTGGGTGGATTTGGGTAGCGTCGGCAGCCGAGCCACATCGCGTTGCCGCAACAGCAGTAGGGAGCCAGGGCAATGCAAGCATCCTTTTATAACTCGGTCAGAATAATCCAGGTAGCGTCGAGCAGCCACAGTGTCTCCGAAAATAGCGGTATCCAGGACCGTTACATAAGCCCGCCCAACATAAGGACCTGACGCGGCGTTGACAATAAAGTCTTTTCCAATAAGTAGTTTTTTGATTGGCGCGCCGATAACAGACGGCTTTTCTGTGTAACCTAGACGGCGTTGCGTCGTGAGTTCCATCTTCCCCGGAAAGGTATTGACGTCCAGCACAAACGGCTGCGTAAAATCCAGGGCCAGCGGCTGCAAGCCGAGCTGCTTCAGTCGCCCGCGTAGGTAGGCGGCTGCCAAATGCTCGCCGCCCTGCACGTAGCCGCGCCCGTGCAGCTTGGGCGCAGCCAGCTCCTCGATGGTGCGGCGGGCGCGGCCCAAGTCGGGCGCGGGCGCTTGCGCCGAAGCCACCGGGGCAAAAAAATAGCTGCTACCCAAGAGTAGCAGCACCAGCAGTGGCGTGGCCAAGCGGCGCTGCCGCCACCAACGCCAGCCGCCGCTGGCCAGCAGCAGCGCCAGGGCCGCGCCCAGGCTGTCGCCGCCTAGGTCCGACCATTCGGCGTGGCGGCCCACGGCCATCCAGTATTGCAGCACCTCGATGAGCCCGCCGAATAGAACGCAGCCGAGCATAACTACCCAGCCCGCTTGCCGGGCCAGCGCGGGCCAGCGCCGCTGCTGGCGCAGCGCCACCCAGCCCAGCAAAGCCAGCACGGCAAAGACGCCCGCGTGCGCGGCCGTATCAAAGGCGATGAGCTTCCAGTCGGGGGTGCGGGGCATTTCGTCGGCTGGGGTGAGGGTGAGGAAGAGCATGATGATGGCCCATCCCAGCGGCAGCACGGCCGAGAGTTTGCGGAGTGAAGTCGGTTTCATAATGAGCGTATTGGCAGCAGCGAAGGCTGGCAAGATAGGGTAGGGACCTACGAAAAACGCCACGCCCAACGCAGCAACTGCGCAGACGTGGCGTTCAAAAAACGAGTGATTTAGCGCGATTAACGTTACGCGCCAATCAATTCGGCGTAGGTGTCGGCGGTCATCAGGTCGTCGATTTCGGCGGGGTTGCCGACCGACATTTTAATCAGCCAGCCATCGCCGTAAGGGTCCGAGTTCACGGTTTCGGGGGCGTCGGCGAGCTTGGCGTTTACTTCGAGCACGGTGCCCGTGATGGGGCTAAACAAGTCCGAAACCGTCTTCACGGCCTCTACGGTGCCGAATACATCGTGCTGGGCAATGTCCTTGTCCACGGTGTCGATATCGACATACACAATGTCGCCGAGCTCGCGCTGGGCGTGGTCGGTGATGCCGATATACGCCACGTCGCCCTCAAGGCGGAGCCATTCGTGGTCCTTGGTATAGTGCAGAGTGGTCGGCAGGGTCATCTTGGTAATGAGTGAATAAGTGAGTCAGTGAATGAGTGAGTGCGGGCGCAGCAGCAAAAGTACGGACTGACGGCTCGCAGTAAGAAAGACTAGTTAGGCAGTAGCAGTCATTCACTCATTCACCAACTCGCTCCTTCACTCTATTGCAGGCTATAGCGCAGCTGGAGGCCGCCCTCGCTGGTGGCGTTGCGGAAGGCGTTGCTCACGCGGGGCTGGGTGATAGTTTGGGTGAAATAAAACTGGAGGTTTAGGCGCGCATTGAGCAAATAGTCGATGGTGGGACGCAGCTGCACGGTGAGCGCCCCGTTGGTAATCTGTGAGGTGGAGGTGCCCACCACGCCGGCCACGGGCGCGGTCGTGCTGCCTTGGCCTGGGCCAGGGCCCGTGAGGTCAGGAATTGGGTCAACCGACCCGACAATGCTGCGCTGGATAGTGGTATTGTCGCGAATGTTAAGGTCGAGGCGCGCTTGCAGATTGTTCTTGAGCACGCGCTGCTCGCCGCCCACCCGGAAGGGCAGCTTGAGGCCGGTGGCCGCGTAGCCCAGCCCGATGGTAATGTCGGACGTGCGCAGCTCGGTTACCTGGGCGTTGGTGGTGTTTAGGGCCACGGCGCGGCTGGTGCTGTAGCTGAGGCGGCCAGTCACGTTGTTGAGGGTCTGGAAGTTGATGCCGAGTAGCGGGGTCAGGCTTTCCAGAATGCTGACCTGGCCCACCACGTAGTAGGGCACGTACTGCCCGGTGTTGTTGCGCAGGTAGGGCAGCTGGGGGTTGCCAAACTCGGGCACGTAGGGCAGGCCGGTAGACTGGCTGGTGTAGCTGCTAGACGTGGTGTAGCTGCTCAGCGTGTAAACCGAGGTGTAGGCGTGGGTGATGGTGAACGAGCGGAACAGGTCGCGCATGCCCGGCAGGTCGGCAAAGGTGTTGTAGTCGAGCCGCCAGTTGGGCAGCGGAATCACGCCGAACGGATTGAAGTTCTTCGCCTCGTAGCCCTCCGACGACTTGCCGTGGTAGGCATCCAAAAAGCTCTGAATCAGCACGTCCTGCGCATTGTAGCTATACAGGCCCTGCGTAGTGCCAGTGCTGGATACCGTAGCCGGGTTGACCGCTTGCAGCTTAGCCTGCACGTACTGCCGGTTTTTCACAAATTGGTCAAAAGCCTTGCTGGTTTCGCCGTTGGCCCCGAGGTCGCCGAAGTGCGTCTGAATCGTGATGGTGCTGGTGCTGAACGAGCCCGTGCTAATGGCCTGCACTGGCGCTAGGTGCCTATCAGCAAACGGAACAAGCTCGCCCGAAGCAACATAAGCCGCCGCTGAGGTATCAATCTCACTGCGGTAGTAGGCCTCCTGGTTTTTGGTGCGCTGCCAGCGCGCATCCAGCTGCACATTAAAGCCCCGGAAAGGCTCCAGCGTGGTGCGGGCCGTGATGTTTTCGTTGAGCAGCGACGAAAGCGGCGTGTTCAGGTACTGGCTCTGGCCGGTGTACCACCCATTGGCCGTGGCCGTGGTGTAAAGGCGGTTCAGGTCGTCGATGGTGGTGTACTGCTGGCCCAGGATGAAGGGAATGCCGGGGGCCAGGCCCGCGCCGCTGCCCGTGAGGCCAAAGAAGCGTGTACTAGGCAGGTAGCCGGGCAGCAGCGTGCCATTCGAGCGGGTGTAGGTAAAGTTGATGGAGCGGGCCGTCATCACGGCGCGCAGCACGCCTTTTACAAACCGCAGCGGGTCTTTGCGGGCCGTATCGGGCGCGGCCGGCACCGGGCGGGCGCCGGGCGGCGCGTTGGCATCGACCACGGCCGGGCGGGGGCGCGGCTTGGGCGGGGCGTTGTTAATAATGTTCAGGAACTTGACCTTATTGTACAGCTTCACTAGGTCAATCTTGCCGTCGATGCTGGTTTGGGCATTGTTCTGAATGGTATTGCCCAGCGTAGTGGTCGTGCTGTCATTTGGGTCAGTAGGGTTGGCACGCACGCGTAGCGCCGTGGAGGCGGCCAGCCAACTGTAATTGACCGAGTAGCGCACGTTGGCCGAAATCCAGTCGGTGAGCGGAAACTTGTCGAGCGGCAGCCTGTACGTGGCCGCAATGGTTTGGTCGAAGTTAGTGGTGCGCCCGCCGCTCAGCAGGTTTTTGCGAATGAGGTCGCGGTTGGCGATGGCCGTCGGGCTGTCGCCGATAGAGGCACCCGCGCCTTCGTCTACCACGCCGCGGTTGTTGGCCGTGTAATCGAGGGCCAAGGCCTTGGTAATATCCCAGCGCAGGTCATACACTCGGTTGATGTAGAACGACTTGTAGAACACGCCCGCATCGACGGCCGTGGGCAGCTGGCCCGGCTCTAGCACGCGCTGCAAAAACCGCTCATTATAGCGCCGGTCGAGGTCCATGCGGAATGAGAAGCGCGAGGGCAGCGGCGAGAAGTTAACCTCCTTGAACATCTTGAGGTACGGATTGTCGAGCGCCTTCACCTTGCTAAAGGGCGTGAAGCTGATGGGCGTGGTCTGGTACACGTAGGCCAGCGCTGCCGTAAACGAGCGCGAGTAGTCGCGCTGGGTGTTGATGTCGGTGTGCGTGCGCTCGGTGATGGCGTAGCTCATGGCCACGTTCTCAATGTCCCAGGGGTGCACCTTGGTTTGGTTGGCTGTGCGCTCTTTGCGCACGTTCAGCACCGAAATGCTACGGCTGGTGGTGCGGTCGACTACCAGCTTCTTATATGCCGCCTTGTCTGCGTCGTTCTGGAACTTGAGCAGGCTCTGGTCTAGCTTGGTGTCGGGGTCGAGGGGGTCATACTGCGGCGTGCTGTTCTGGATGCTGCCTTGCACCAGCACCGGCACCTTCAGGTGCAGCGCCGGGGGCAAGAATTTATCCACGGCCACCGTGGCGTTGAGGTCGCCGCGCAGCACATCGCTGGTCGAGCGGGCCTGCGCTTTGTCCTGCAAGCCGCCAAAGCCTACCCCGATAAACGAGCCCGTGGCCGTGATGTTGGCCAGGTCGGCCAGCTTCACGTTCAGGCGGGCGTTGGCAGCCCAGCCGCCCTGGTTATCAAAGTCAAATACCCGAAACTCGTCGGCCCACATGCACAGCGTTTTGGGGCGGTTGTCGGGGGCCGTGTCCGTGGCGGCGGGGTTCAGCATGCCTATCATGCAGCCCTGCACCTGCGAGAAGTCGGGATTGCCCAGGATAACAATGCGCTTGCCACGGGCCAGGTTCACCGAGTCGATATAGGGCACGGTAAGGCTGGCGAGCCCCTGCGAAATGGCAATGTTGCGCCGTGACTTAGCATCGATAAAGTCCTGGAAAGCCACGTCGATGTTGTTGACCTCGGGCCACACCAGCTCCTGGCTGGTATCGCCGGCCTTGGTCAGCGCCAGGGGCAGCGAGTACTCGTAGTAGTTCTGGCTATAATCGGTGCCGATGCGGATGAAGGCCCGCACCTGGCCGCTGGTGGTGTTGGGGTCCTGCGAGTCGGCGTGCAGGTACATGCGCAGGCGCTTGTAGCGCAGCAGGTTGATGGTGATGTTCTTATAAGCAGCTTTGGCGTAGCCATCGCGCAGGTTTTCTACGCACAGGCGCAGGCTCTGCTCATTTTGCTGGCGCGACACCGACGTGGAGCCGTACTCCACATCGCGGATAATGCCCGGCGGCTGCACGTAAGGGATGGCCCCGTTGGTGTTGGCCCCGGCAGCAAAGCCGTTTTCTTCCACGCTCACCGTCGAGATGTTGAAGGCATCGGCATCGGTAAGCTGCCCGCCCAGGCCGCCCGTGTTGAGGGGGTCGGTGATGCGGCTCAGGTAGTTGCGCCACTGGTTGGCCACAAACTGCGGCTGCACCATGCGCAGCACCACCGGCTGCTGCCACCCCGTGAGGTACATCCGCATAAAGCGGATGTTCTTGAAACCGCTGATATTGCCTTGCACGCCCGTGTACTCGCGCACCGGAATGCGGAACTGATACCACGTCACCTGCTCGGTGGTGCTGTTGGGCGCGTAGGCGGCTATCTTGTCAATGATGTAGTTCTGGCCGATGTTGAGGCTGTTGGGCCGCAAATCCATCGTGTACTCGTAGTACTGCTCCGAGTCCTGCACCACGTTGTCGCGGTTCAAATCCTCCTTGTCGGGGTAGGCCGTGGAGCTCAATTGCGAGCCCTCGGGCGAGTTGCCCTCGTAGTTGTCATAGTCTTTGTAGCGGCCCAGTATCTGGGTGTTGGCCGCGTCGAAGGCCGGGTCGAGGTGGTGGCGGAAGTCATCGCCCGAGGGGTCGACCAGGCCACTAAATGGGCCAGGGATATTGGTGGCCGCAAAGACCTTCTCGTCGGCGTCGTTGTTGCCGTCGAGGCCCACATCCTGGGCGGCGCGGGCCCCCGCCGTCGCATTAAAGGCATCGGTCAGGAACTGCTGTGTGGTCACGCGGCCAAAGGGCGTGGGCAGCGTTGGCTGCGGGTTGGTATCGGCGGGCGTGGGCAGGCCGTTCTCAAACTCGTACTGGTTGCTGTCCTTCAGCACGTCTTCGCTCACGTTGCCCAGGTTCAGCACAAACCGCCCGCCGGGGTTGTCCTTGGCGTTGGTAGGCGGGTTGGTCGAGTCGTCAATCATGCTTTTGCCGTTCGGGCTGTTCAGGAAGGGGTCCATCATCCAAAACTCCAGGTACTCGACGTTGGCGTTGTCGAAGTCGGTGTCGAAGGTGATGGCCCGCGAAACCCCGCCAAAGCGGCTCTCATTGGCAAACGTCGAAGTCCGGTCCGTAAAGAGGCGGCCGTTAGTCGGGTCTACATTGTTGGGCGAGAAGTTGTAAGGCCCCCGCTCGCCGGGGTAGTAGGCCAGGTCAAAGGTGTATTCGAAGCCGTTGCCGGTCGCGCCCAGGTCTTTGTTGGGGAAAATCTCATTGCGCGGAATGCCCCGCGAGTAGTGGTTGGCCAGCGTGGCAGCCGAAATGTTGGCCGATACTGCCGAGCCACCGGTGTAGTAGCTCTGGTCTACGGTGTACCAGGCCAGCTTGCCGCGGCGGTAGTTGCTGGCTAGCCCTGTGGCCGTGCCCAGAATAGGGGCCGGCGTGGCCGCCAGCCGCCAGGCCGGTATCGAGGCCAGCCCGCTCAGGGTGTAGGGCGTGCGAGCGTTCTCAAAGTCGTCGATGTAGCTCACGCCGTTTTCGCCGCGCCCCAGCTGCGCCTGCCCCGCAATGAGCTTGGCCACCTCGCCAGTAAACGACACCGTCGAGATTTCCTTGGTCGACACAATGGGCAGCGCATCCACCAGCTTGGTCAGCACCCGGCTGTCCTTGCGGAAGCTCATATCGGCCCCCAAAATGGTGTTGTTGGCCGGCTCGTCGCCGATGTTCACGCGGTTGATGCCGGGGGCCTGGTTTTCCAGAATGTGCATGGCCGTGAAGCCAAACAGCATGTCCTTGTTCACGGCGTAGTCGAGGCGGGTGCCCAGCAGTTTGCGCGGCTGCACCTGCACCAGGGCGTTTTTCTCAAACACCACCCGCAGCTCATTGGCCGCGTTCAAGTAAGCTGTGTTCAGGATTTTAACCTTGGCCTGGTCGTAAAAAACCTGGTAGTCGACGCCCTCCGTCAGCAGCGTGCTGCCCGAGTACACCTTCACCGAGCCCTGCGCCACCCCAATGCCGGGCAAGCTGATTTCGTCGGCCCCCGCCGCTCCCTGAAAGCGCCCGCGGATGTAAAACTTGTCTTTGGTTTGCAGCTGCTGGGCGTCGCTTTGGGTCTGGTTATACAGCTCCGAGTACACGTACTTCGGAATGAGCAGGGCATCGGCCGAGGGGTTAAACTGCGCTTGCAGATACGAGCCAAACGGCTGCACGCTCGGGAAAATAATCTTGCCCAGCTCGGGGTCAATCGTGACGCCGGGGAAGTAGTCAAAGTTGCCGTCGGCGTTGCGGTCGTTGTTGGCGTTCACCCGGTCCAGCCCCAGCACCTGAATCAGCGGGATGTTCTGCACCAGCGAGCCTTCCTTCAGCGAAATCAAGTCAACACCCGTCGCGTCGTCCTTGTAAATAATCTGGAGGTTAAAGTTGTCGCGGTTGAGCTGC
Source organism: Janthinobacterium lividum (assembly GCA_050954845.1). Lineage (GTDB taxonomy): Bacteria > Bacteroidota > Bacteroidia > Cytophagales > Hymenobacteraceae > Hymenobacter. The sequence continues at coordinate 133,023 of JBPBQK010000069.1, read as the reverse complement.
GAGGCATTCAGGGAGTAGATGTTTTTCATCATCAAATCCCAGGTTGGCGTGTTGCCCGTCAGCAGGTTAGGGTTAAACTGGTTGAGCGTCCGGTCGGTGATTGTGTTCACTGTGCCCACGCCGGGGTTGGTGGCCTTCAACAGCTTCAGAAAGATAACCTGGTCCTGGCCCGCCAAGCTGCCGTACTCGTTCACGGTTTCGCCCACGGTGTAGGTTTTGCCGTTGTAGATGTACGAGTAGCTCACACCCAGCACCTGGTCGGGCAGCAGGGTCGTGTTCAGGTTCACGTACCCCAGCTGCGCATTAAACGTGTACTCGGTAGTCGCCAGCTTGCGCGCCCGAATGCGTTCGTAGTCCAGGTTTTTTACCAGGGCCACCGTGCCGCCTGGGGTCGATAGATTGCCCAGCGTTTGCTCTATTTGCAGGTTGTCGCGGCTGGCCGGGCCACTGCCTACAATGGAGTTATAGAGGTAGTTGACGCCATTGCGGGCCGGGGTTTTCACGGTCGCGGCGTTGGCCGGGTTATAGAATTGCGAGCGCAGCATGCGCTCGCGGCGCGGCTCGCCCAAGTCAGCCAGGGCCACCACGTTGCGCAGGTTGTCGGTCGTGCGGTTATCGTTGGTGATGTACACCTCGAGGCGCGTAACCGTAATGCCGCTCTGCACCGTGGGCAGACCCTGCAAGGTCTGGTCGTACTGGTCGCGGAAGTACTGCGCCAGGAAAAAGTGCCGGTCGCGCTCGTACTGGCTGGCTTTCAGCTCATACGTGCGGCTCTGGGCCCCGTTCTGCACGCGCACCTCGTCGGCCGAGCCGCGCAGCGTGGCGGCCACCGCCGTCACGCCCAGCCGGCCAAACTGCATCTGGGCCTTCACCCCAAACAGGTTGGAGCCGCCCGTTATCAGCGAGTTATTCAGGGGCATACTCACGTTGCCGAGGTCCAGCTTGCGCAGGATGTCGGTGGGCTGCCCGGCGTAGTCAAACTTCATCTGGTTGTCGAAGTCAAACGCCGCCTTGGTGTCGTAGTTAAACGTGAGCTTGAGCTTGGTGCCCACCGTGCCGCTCAAATTCAGGTTCAGGTTTTGGTCGAATATAAAGTCGCCCACGCTCTGCTGGCGCAAGGTCAGGGCCGGGTTGCGGTTCACGTTGAAGCGCGCGCCAAACTTGAGCGTCACCGAGCCCGCCGGTTTGATATCGACGTAGCGCCCGCCAAAAATGCGGTCGGCCACCGGCCCCAGGTCAATCTTCGGAATCAGGCGCGCCGCCTGCGCCGAGCCTGGTTGCGCGCCCGGCCCGGCCACGCCGCCCTGGCTTTTGAGGCGATAGTAGTCATTGATAGCCTGCCGCTCCTGAAACTTGAGCAGCTCCTCCCGCGAAATCTCGGTCGGGTCGCGGTAGTCCACGTCGTTGCCCACGGTTTCGCGCACCTGGTAGCGCTTGGCGCTGTCGTCGGCGGTCACCTTCACCTGCACGCTTTTGGGCAGGGGCAGCACCAGCGGCGAGCGCCGCCGCTGCGGCGAGAAGCGGCTGCCCGCCCGGTCGCGGGTGCGCACTTTGGGCCGGCGGCTGGGGCGGTAGCGGCCCGTATCGGCCGGCACGCCCTGCTGCGGCAACCCCAGGTGGCTAGCCCACGTAAACACCCCAGTTGCCGAGTGGGCGCGGCCAGCCGGCCCGGCTGCACCCGCCCACGCCGCCGCCATAAATACCGACGAGACCAAGGCCGTCGTTAGTATAGTGGCGGGGTTAAGTAACTTATAGCCAGCAGATAGTAGAGACTTCAAGCAGATGCAAGGGTGCGGCTCCACGCCACTTGCGTAGCGCGTTGCCGGGGTTAATTAACAGAATTCTGGTAGTGGGACGGCAACCAGTGCCGCCCGAACCCGACTATTGAGTAGCTGCCCGTTTGGCCGCTTTAGTGCGACTTGAGTGCGAATTTGATTAGCTCTTCCACGCTCAGGTCGTTGCCGTGCTTGTGCTGAATCTGGTCGAGATTTTTCTCGGCCGCCGCCCGCGCAAACCCCAGCATTACCAGAGCTTGCAACGCTTCCTGGCGCTGGGTATTGTGCTGGCGGGCCAGCGGCACGGTGTCTACACCGGCCTTGGCCAGCAACTCATCCTTGCGCAGCTTATCTTTAAGGTCGAGTATTACGCGCTGCGCCGTCTTGGGCCCCACACCTTTAATGCTTTGGATGGCGCGCACGTCCTCGTTCACGATGGCTTGGCGAATTTCGCCCACGCCCATGCTGCTTACCATGTTGATGCCCGTGCCCGGTCCGATGCCCGACACCGAAATCAAATGCAGAAACAGCGCCTTCTCATTGGGGTCAAGAAAGCCGTAGAGCGTTTGCCCATCCTCCTTGATATGCTGGTAGGTATAGACTTTAACTTTCTGGTCCTCAGCTGGTAGCTTAGAGTAGGTAGCCAGCGAGATTTTGACTTCGTAGCCCACGCCGCCCGTATCAATAATGGCTTGGGTGGGGTCTTTATAGGCGAGTTTACCGTCGAGATAGGCAATCATGGAGCAGGAACTGGAGGGCGCAAACCGGGGCAAGATGCCAGCCTAGAACAATAACTGAATTAGCGGGCGGTTTGCGGCTTTATACTTTCCAAAAATAAGCCCGACCCGCCGAAAGTCAACGCCGCCAGTCGGGCTGCTCTCGGAATCGTACCACGCTGGGTAGTGGTAGCCGGCCGTCGGGTGCTTGGCGCGCAGTTGCTATACTAGACTAATGGGGCTGATTTTGTGGTTTTTAATCAAACCTATGCAAAGGTGGCGATGACCGCCGTAGCCTCTTCACCCCTTATTCAGTTAGCTTGGTCTTGGTTTGCAGCGTAGTCGCAAATCAAGGGCAACTAGTTTTTCTGCGTTGCGCAAGGTTGGAATTGGCTAGCACTGCGCAACTTGCACCCTACTATCCCCCACCCATGAAAATAGCATACGCTTTACTGCTAGCGGCTGGCCTGTGGCCCGCAGCGGCCCACGCCCAAGTGCAGGTGCAGCATCTGCGCTGCGAAAGCCTAACCAATCCTTTAGGCCTTGATGTGGCCCGGCCCCGTTTTAGCTGGCAATTGCAGGCCACCAAAGGCCAGCGTGGCGTGCGCCAAACGGCCTACGAACTGCGAGTAGCTACCTCCGAAACGGGGTTAAATCAAACCAAAAATGCGCTGTGGCAGTCAGGCAAAGTGGCGTCCGACTCGTCGGTAAACGTTACCTACAAAGGGCCGACCCCGGTGGCTTCGCAGCGCTATTACTGGCAAGTGCGGGCCTGGGATAACACCGGCAAGCCCTCGGCCTGGAGCGCGCCCGCTTACTGGCAAGCCGGTTTGCTGACGCCCGCCAACTGGAAAGCCGCTTGGATTACGCCCGGCTACGCCGAAGACTCGGTGCGCCGCCCCAGCCCCCGGCTGCGCAAGGAGTTTACTATCAGCAAGCCACTGGCTTCGGCCACGGCCTACGTCACGGCGCACGGCGTATACGAGGCCCGCCTCAATGGCCAGCGCGTGGGCAACGCCTACCTCGCGCCGGGCTGGACGAGCTACAACAAGCGCTTGGCCTACCAAGCCTACGACGTAACCAAGCTGCTGCAAACCGGCCCCAACGCCGTGGGGGCCACGCTGGCCAGCGGCTGGTACCGGGGCTTCTTGGGCTTCGACAACGAGCACAATGTGTACGGCCGCGACATTGCCCTACTGCTGCAACTGCACCTGGTGTACCGCGATGGCAGCACCGAGGACATCGGCACCGATAATACCTGGCAAACCAGCGCCGACGGCCCCATCCGGCGGGCCGAGCTGCAACGCGGCGAAACCTACGACGCCCGCCAGGAGCAAACCGGCTGGGACCGCCCCAACTACGCCGCCCAGGGCTGGACGCCGGCCCAGGTACGGCCCTACGATAAGAGCAAGCTCTTCGCCTCTTTCAACGAGCCGATTCGGACGCACGAAACTTTCAAGGTAATGAAGATGACCAAGTCGCCGAAGGGTGAAACCATCCTCGACTTTGGCCAAAACCTGGTGGGCTGGGTGCGAATAAAAGCGCGGGGTAAGGCCGGGGATAAAGTGACTCTCTCGCACGCCGAAGTGCTCGACAAACACGGCAACTTCTACCTCGCCAACCTGCGCGCCGCCACTGCCGAGGACACGTACTACCTGCGCGGCACCGGCCAGGACGAGGAATTCGAGCCGCATTTCACTTCGCATGGCTTCCGCTACCTGCGTCTCGATGCCTACCCCGGCCCAGTAAATCCGGCCGATTTTACGGCCGTGGCGCTGTATTCCGACATGCCCGCCACGGGCTCGTTCAGCTGCTCCGAGCCGCTTGTCAACCAGCTGCAACACAACATCCAATGGGGGCAAAACGGTAATTTTCTAGACGTGCCCACCGACTGCCCCCAGCGCGACGAGCGCCTGGGCTGGACCGGTGACGCGCAGGTATTCAGCCGCACAGCCGCCTTTAACCGCAACACCAACGCCTTCTTTGCCAAGTGGCTAGGCGACCTGGCCGCCGACCAGGGGCCCGACGGAGCGGTGCCCTTCGTGGTACCCTCCATGCCCTTTACCTGGAAAGACCTCATCGGCGCGGCCGGCTGGTCCGATGCCGCTACCGTTATTCCCTGGGACTTGTACACCGTGTACGGCGACCGCCGCACCCTGGCCCGGCAGTACCCCAGCATGCAAAAGTGGGCGCAGTACATTCAGAGCCACAGCCAGAATGACCTGTGGAACACTGGCTTCCAATTTGGCGATTGGCTGGCCTTCGACGTAGACGACGACAACGGCGGCCGCTCGGCCGTGACCAGCCACGCGCTGGTAGCGCAGTGTTTCTGGGCGCACTCCGTCCAGATACTGCTCGACGCTGCCAACGTGCTGGGCAAAACCGATGACGCCGCCACCTACGCCGCGCAGCTGGCGCGCATCAAAGCTGCCTTCCAGCGCGAGTACGTGACGGCCGGCGGAGCCGTGATGTCCAACACCCAAACCGCCTACGTGCTGGCGTTGCAGTTTGACATGCTGCCCGAAAACATGCGTGCCCAAGCCGCCGAGCGCCTGGTGCGCAACGTGGCCGACTATGGCACGCACCTCACCACCGGCTTTTTAGGCACGCCTTATTTGTGCGAGGTGCTGAGCCGCTTCGGCCACGCCGATGTGGCATATAAGCTGCTCATGCAGAAAACATATCCATCGTGGCTGTACCCCGTCACGATGGGGGCCACCACCATGTGGGAGCGCTGGAACTCGATGCGGCCCGACAGCACATTTGCCCCGCCTTCCATGACCTCCTTCAACCATTACGCCTACGGGGCCATCGGCAACTGGCTCTACGGCACCGTGGCCGGCTTGCAATCGGCGGCCCCTGGATACCACCAGCTCACGGTGCGGCCCCAGCCGGGCGGCGGCTTCACCCAGGCCACCGCCCAATTCGAAACCGTGTACGGCCCCGCCAGCGCCGGCTGGCACACCAGCGCCAACCAGCTAGCCCTCGACGTGACAGTGCCGCCCAATACCACAGCCACCATCTACGTGCCCACCACCGCTCCCAGCTCGCTACGCGAAAGCAACCGCCCGCTCGATGCCAGCCCCGGTCTGCAAGCCGCGCCCGCCCAAGATGGCTACGTGCCGGTGAAGGTCGGTTCAGGTCAATATCGTTTCACGGCTACTTGGGTGCCTGGAGCCACCGCCGCTGTGATGCGGAAGTAGGGTGCGGGGCTTGCCCCCGCCCGGCGCTGTTAGGAAGTAGAGACGCAACGTATTGCGTCTCTACTTCTTTATAGTAGCATTTACCCAGCCTTTTTCGCCGCGATGTATTCATTCACAGCCTGCTCTAGCACCTCCAGCGGCATACTGCCGTTTTTCAGCATGGCATCGTGAAAATCACGCAAGTCAAATTTTGGCCCGAGTTGCTGCTTAGCGCGCTCGCGCAGTTCCAATATTTTCAACATCCCGACTTTATAGGCGCAGGCCTGGCCGGGCATCACGATGTAGCGCTCTATCTCGGCTTCCACGTCCGACTGGGCCATGCCCGTGGTTTGGCGCATGTACCGGATGGCCTGCTCGCGCGTCCAGCGCTGGTCGTGGATGCCGGTGTCGACCACCAGCCGCACCGACCGGAACAACTCGGCTTGCAGTCGGCCCAGGTTATCGTAGGGGTCTTTTTCAAAGCCCATTTCCCAGGCCAGCCGCTCGGCATACAAAGCCCAGCCCTCGGCGTAGGCCACAAAGGGAATCACCCGCCGAAAAGTTGGCAAGCCCTCTAATTCCTGCGCAATACCAATCTGAAAATGGTGCCCCGGAATGCCTTCGTGATACGCCAGCGTATGCATCCCAAATTTCGGCGTGGCCTTAACATTGTAGAGGTTGGCGTAGAAGGTGCCTGGCCGCGAGCCGTCGAGCGCCGGCTGTTCATAGTACGCGCCGGGCGAGGTTTTCTGCTTGAACTCGGGCACGCGCTGCACATCAAGCTTAGCCCGAGGCCGGATGCGGAAAGCCGGCGCAAGGCCCCGGTCTACCTCCGCCAGAATCTGCTTGTAGCCGGCCAAAATCTGCGCCCGGCCGCTGTCGGTATCGGGGTATAGGAAGCGCGGCTCCTCGCCCAGGCGGGCCATGGTGGCACCTACGCTATCGGCCCCGGCTTCGTGCTGGGCACGCAAAATAGTCTGCATTTCGGCCGTGATGCGCGTCACCTCACGTAAACCCAAAGCGTGTATCTCCTTCGCGTTTAGGCTAGTAGTTGTATTCTGCCGCAGGCAATAGGCGTAGTAAGCGGCTCCGTCGGGGAATTTCCACACGCCCGCGTCGTTGGTCGAGTGGGGGCGTAGGGCTGTGAAGTAGGCAATAAGCTTTTGGTAAGCAGGATAAACAGCGGTTTGCAGCTGGTTTTTGGTGTCAGCCAGCAGCTTGGCTTTTTTATCCTGGGGCAAGTCAGCCAGCTTACCCAGTTTTTTCTGAAACGACGTGTAAATAATATTCTTCTCGGCCGGCTGAGCCGCGAAGGCTGTCATTTCGGCCAGCACCTTGTCAATCACGAAAGTGGGCGGCACCACGCCGTGCTGCTCACGCACTTTCAGCCCCTCAATTACCTGGTTGAACTTAGCGGGCAGCTTGCTTAGGCGCGTGTTGTAGTCTTCGGCATCGCGCTGGTCGCCAACGTGGTGCGTAGTCGCCATGAAGGTGGGGAAATTATTCTGCACCCCAAATAGCTGGTTGACCGGGTAGTTGTCGTAGCGAAACTTCGCGCCCTCATCCTGATTGGTCATGTACCAATCGAGGATTTTGTACGACAGCCGCTGCTGCGCCTTCATGCCCGTGGTGTCGTAGCTGTGCAGCGTAGCCAGGTCGCGGTGCAGCCGCGCCAGCTGCTCATCTTCAAACGCCAGCGAGGCATTGTCCAAATCCCTATTGTGCCCCCGAATTCCCAGCGGCTCCAGCAGCCGCAAGCTCGACAATATCTCGGGCGAGTCAAGTGCAAAGCGCAGAAACGTGCGCTCGTAAAACTCCCGAATAAAAAAAGGCTTAAACCAAACAAGGTTAACCACCAACACGCCCAGCACCAGCACAATTCCCAACAACGTCCGAAGGAAGAATTTTTTCATTTGGCAATATATAGTGCTGGTTGAATGTGGTAGTCAATTAGCAATAAAAAACGCTTGTCATTGCGAGCAAAGCGAAGCAATCGCACCCGAACAGACCGTTCTGATGCGATTGCTTCGCTTTGCTCGCAATGACAAGCGTACTCTTTTCTTACTCTACAGCGCCTTGCCGCCGCGCTGCGCATCGACCACCGCAATGGCTGTCATGTTCACAATCTCACGCACGCTGGCGCCGAGCTGCAAAATGTGCACCGGCTTGCGCATGCCCATCAAAATCGGCCCGATTACCTCCGCGCCGCCGATTTCCTGCAGCACTTTGTAAGCAATGTTGCCCGACTCTACGTTGGGGAAAATCAGCGTGTTAGCACCATGCTCAGCCAGCGGCGAAAAGCCGTATTGCTCGCGCAACAGCTCAGGGTTGAGAGCCACGTTGGCCTGCATCTCCCCGTCGATGAGCAGGTCGGGATACCGCTCTTTGGCCATCGCCGTGGCCGTCCGCATCTTGTCGGGCAGCACGCCCGAGTTCGAGCCAAAGTTGGAGTACGAGATGGCGGCCACGCGGGGCTCCACGTCGAAAAACCGCACTGCCCGCGCCGCGAGGCCGATAATGCCTACCAGTTCCTCGGCGCTGGGATTGATGTTCACCGTGGTATCGGCGAAGAAAAACGGCCCCTTGCGGTTCTGGATGATGTACATCGAGGCTGCCCGGCTCACGCCCTCGGCGGTGCCGATTACTTGCAGCGCCGGCACAATGCTCTTGCCGTAGTCTTTGGTAAAGCCGGTGATGCAGGCATCGGCCGCGCCGGTTTCCACCATCATGGCGGCGAAGTAGTTACGCTCACGCATCAGGCGCTTGCCTTCGTAGAGCGTGATGCCCCGGCGCTGGCGCTTCTGGTAAAACAGCTCGGCGTACTCGGCGCGCTTGCTGTCTTCTTGCAGAATATCAATGATTTCGCAGCCTTCCAGGTCGATGTTATTTTCCTGGGCAATGGCGTTGATGCGGTCGCGCGGAGCCAGTAGAATGGGAATGGCCACTCCTTCGTCGCGCACGATTTGGGCCGCCTTGAGAATCTTATAATTATCTGCCTCGGCAAACACCACGCGGCGCGGCCCCGAGCGGGCCGCCGACGTAATGCGGTTCATCAGCTTCTGGTTTACGCCGAGGCGGGCGCGCAGCTCGTCCTCGTAGGCCGTCCAGTCGGTGATGTCGCGGCGGGCCACGCCGCTTTCCATCGCCGCCTTGGCCACGGCTGGCGACAGCGTGGTGATGAGGCGCGGGTCGAGCGGCTTCGGGATGAGGTAGGCCCGGCCAAAAGCCAGCGTGTTATCGCCGTAGGCTTTGTTCACCATATCGGGCACCGGCTCCTTGCTCAATTCGGCCAAAGCGTGCACGGCGGCCAGCTTCATGGCTTCGTTGATTTCGGTAGCGCGCACGTCCAAAGCCCCTCGAAAAATGTAGGGGAAGCCCAGCACGTTGTTCACTTGGTTGGGGTGGTCCGAGCGGCCGGTCGCCATTATCAGGTCGGGCCGGGTGCTCATGGCCAGGTCGTAGGCCACTTCCGGGTCAGGGTTGGCCAGCGCAAACACGATGGGGTTGTCGGCCATCAGCAGCAGCAGCTCGGCCGGCAGCACATTGGCCGCCGAAAGGCCCAGAAATACGTCGGCTCCTTCCAGTGCCTCGGCCATCGTGGTCACGGGCCGCGAGGTGGCAAAGCGCATCTGCATATCGGCCAAATTGGTGCGGCCGGCATTGATAACGCCGTCTTTATCAAAGACAACCACGTTTTCGAGCTGCACGCCTAGCTCCAGGTACAGGCGCAGGCACGACACGGCGGCCGCGCCGGCTCCGCTCACCACCAGCTTCACTTCGCCAATCTTTTTGCCCACGATTTCCAGCGCATTCAGCAGCGCGGCCGAGGTAATAATGGCCGTGCCATGCTGGTCGTCGTGCATCAGCGGGATGTTCATTTTCTCCCGCAATTCCGTCTCAATGCGGAAGCACTCCGGAGCTTTAATGTCCTCCAGATTGATGCCGCCAAACGTCGGCTCCAGCGCCTTCACAATGCGAATAAACTCGTCGGGGTCTTCCGCATCAATCTCAATATCGAAGCAATCAATGCCTGCAAACTTCTTGAACAACACGCCCTTGCCCTCCATTACCGGCTTCGAGGCCGCCGGCCCGATGTTGCCCAAGCCCAGCACTGCCGTACCGTTGCTGATAACCGCTACCAGGTTGCCCTTGGCCGTGTATTTATACACGTCATCGGGGTTTTTGGCAATGGCTTTGCACGGCTCGGCCACGCCCGGCGAGTAGGCCAGCGCCAGGTCGAGCTGGGTGCTCATAGGCTTGGTGGGCACTACCTCGATTTTGCCCTGCGGGCTCTGTTCGTGGTAGTCGAGGGCGTCTTGGGGATTGATTTTGAGCATGGTGGGAAAGTTAGACCAAACGAAAACGGCCGCGAACCAAGCGCGGCCGTCGGGCAAAATTACACGGTAATCGCTGGGCGCTACCCGCCCACCACTAGCTTTTGGCCCAGCTTCACTTGGTCGCTGGCCAGGTGGTTGAGTCGCTTCAGCTCCTCCAAGCTCATCCCAAAGCGCCGGGCAATGCTGAACAGCGTGTCGCCCGGCTGCACAATATGCGTGGCTAGCTTCGGGCTATCGGCCAGCGTAACTACTTCGGCTTTAGAACGGCGTGTGGTTGGCACCTGGGCCACTGCGGGTAGCGCGGTGGCATCGGCTGGCGCGGACAGCCGCAGCTGCTGGCCCACCAGTACGTTCTCGCCGCTGAGTTTATTCCAGGTTTTCAACTGCTCCAAACTCACTCCTTGTTCGCGGGCCAGCTTGGTCAGGTTGTCGCCCGGCCGCACGGTGTAAAGGGTGGGGGCCAGGTTTTTATCTTCCTTAATCTGGCGCGGCTCAGGCTGCATCCGATTACTGGCCCGCCCTTCGGCCGGGCTAGCAGCTGCCACTACCAGGCGCGCCGAGCGGTGGGCCGGAGTAGCTTCTGGAATCTCATTTTCGGGTGTTTGCGGCGCGGCTACGGCTGCCAACGCAACGTTAGCTTCCGGTTGATAAGCAGTCGTGGCAGCCCCGCTTCGGCGGCGCTTGCTCTCCCGAGCTGGGATGAGCACTGTTGCCGCTGGAACCGGACTCACCACTGCTACTGCGGTGTCATCTGCAGCCGTAGAGTCGGCCGGGATACCCAGGCGAGCTGCCGCATTGGCTTTCGCCGCGGCCGCAGCCTGCGCAATGGAAAGGCGTTTCTGCGCAGCGGCCCGAGCGGCCACTAGCTTCTGCACCCGCGCCAACTCTTTGGCCTGCGCCAGCTCGCGGGCGGCGCGCTCCTGCGCCTGGCGGGCGTAGCGGGCATTGGCAGCGGCCACGGCTTGCCAGGCGGTATCGACGGGCGCAAGATGGCGCAAGGTGGCCACGGTAACCGGAGGCGGCGTAGTCGCTATTGGCTGGCTGGGCCGGGCGGCCGGCGTGGGCAGCGCTATTAGCACCGTTAGTTGCTTGCCGGGTTTCAGCGACTGGCCCTTGCGCAGGCTGTTCCACTTGCGTAGCTGGGTTTGGCTCACGTCGTATTTCTCAGCCACGGTAGCCAGCGTTTGCCCCCGGCGCAGCGTGTGGCTCACGCGGCGGTAGCGCGGGGTGCTGTCGGCCGCCAGCGCTTTAGCAGTAGTAGCTTGGGTGGCATCGGGCCAGGGCTCTACGCCGGCCAGCCGGGGCGTCAGCGCTACCAATGGGTGCGGCAGCTCATCGGCCGGCTGGCAATAAGCCAGTAGCGTAGCATAATCTACCGCGCCCAAATGCTCGCGGGCCGCCGTCGGAAAACGCAGCACGTAAGGACGATAGCCCGCGGGTAGGCTAGGCCGGCGCAGCTCGGGGTTGTAGCGCCCCAGGGCCATCGAGTCGGCGTAGCCCAGGGCCCGGCTGAGGCGGCGCAGGTCTATTGCCTGGCCGCGCAGCGTCAGCGTATCGAGCGGCTCATACTGCTGGTAGTGCAAGGCCGCATTGGGTAAGTCGTGCTCCTTGGCATAGGTCATGGCGTACATGATGGCCGTGAAGGTGGGCACGTAGTTGCGCGTTTCGGCCGGCATGTGCGGGTACATCTCCCAAAAGTTGCGCTTGCCCGTCTTCCTGATTACCCGCTGCACATTGCCCGCGCCCCAGTTGTAAGCCGCCAGCACCAGCTCCCAGTCGTGAAACATGCGGTATAGGTCGCGCAAATACTTGCAGGCGGCTTCGGTCGATTTTTCGGGGTGCATGCGCTCATCCACCCACTCGTCGCGCTTCAGGCGCATGTCATTGCCAGTGGCGGGCATAAACTGCCACAAACCCACGGCGCCTACCTGCGATTTGGCGGTGGGTATCAAGGCCGACTCTACTACCGACAAGTATTTCAACTCATCAGGCAGGTTGTACTTGGCCAGGTATTTCTCAAAAATCGGAAAGTAAAAGTCCCGGCGTTCCAGTACGCGTTGCGTATAGCCGCGCTGCCGCTCGGTAAAAAGCCGCACGTAGGCCATCACCGCATTGTTGAACTGGTGCGGGGCGGCGGTTTCGAAGCAGCTCATGCGGTCGCCTACCAGCTCCTGCACCGTGGCCGGCGTGTGCAGCCACGCCCAGCGCGCCGAGTCAATCTCGATTTCCAGCGGCTCGGCCGCCAGCGAGTCTATGGTAGCGGCCGGCAAGTCAACCACTTGGCGAATTGTGTCTTCCGGCGTGGCCTGGCCGGGGCGGGGCACGTGCTGCGCGGCGGCCGGTAGCGCCCCCAATGCCAGTGCCCATCCCAGCAGCCGCCCCGTCATTTTCCCCCAAAAAGCAGGGCGATTAGTCGGCGCAGGTACTTGGTGTGGTACTTTCATTAGGCTAAGGTAAAGTGCAAGTTCTGAACGGCCTAACCGTTAGCAAAGCTTGCTAAAAAAATGACTGACTGCAAAGCAACGTGCTACGCAGTCAGTCATTCTAAGGTTGGCTTATTACCAAGCCGGAGTTCGCGTTACACCGTTGGCACCGCCATCAGCTCGTTTGCAAAAGCCAACAAATCGGCTTCGCGGAACGCGCCGCTCATAATCTGCAAGCCAATCGGCAAGCCCTCGGCATCCTCACCAGCCGGGATGGAGATGGCCGGCACGCCTGATAGCGACGCCTGCACTGTGAAAATATCGGCCAGGTACATGCTCACGGGGTCTTGCTTTTCGCCGATTTTAAACGCCGTAGTAGGCGTAGTCGGCAGCACCAGAAAATCGTATTGGCGCAGTAGCTCGTCGGTTTTCTCTTTGATAAGCCGCCGCACGCGCTGTGCTTTAGTGTAGTACGCATCGTAGTAGCTGGCGCTCAATACGAACGTGCCCAGCATGATACGCCGTTGCACCTCAGGGCCAAAGCCTTGGGCGCGGGTTTTCTTGTAGAGCGATTCCAGGTCCGTGGCATCGGGGGCGCGGTAGCCGTATTTCACGCCATCGAAGCGCGAAAGGTTGGAGCTAGCCTCGGCCGTGGTGAGGATGTAGTAAGTCGGAATCATCTCGTCGAGGTAGGGAAAATCCACTGCTTCAACTAAATGGCCTTGGTTGCGCAAGGTATCGAGCGTGCTTTGCAGCGCGTCGTGCACCTCAGGCTGCAAGCCCGGCCGGTCGATGGCCTCCTTGAGATATCCCACGCGGTAGTGTGGCAATGGCTCGAGCAAGGCGCTATAAGCGGGCACAGGCTGCTGGCTAGCGGTGCTGTCCATGCCATCGGGGCCGGCCATTACTTCGAGCAGCCGGGCAGCATCCTCCACCGAGTGGGTAATGGGCCCAATCTGGTCGAACGACGACGCAAACGCCACCAGCCCGTAGCGCGAAATGCGGGAGTACGTAGGCTTCAAGCCCACCACGCCGCAAAACGCAGCCGGCTGCCGCACCGAGCCGCCCGTGTCGGAGCCGATGGAGGCCAAACACATATCGGCCTGCACGGCTACGGCCGAGCCGCCCGACGAGCCGCCGGGCACCCGGCTGGTATCCTGGGCATTGCGCACTGGGCCGAAAGCCGAGTTTTCATTCGAGCCACCCATGGCAAACTCGTCGCAATTCTGGCGGCCGATGAAAATAGCGTCTTCGGCGAGCAGGCGCTGCACGGCCGTGCCGGTGAACAGCGACTTAAACCCGTCGAGGATACGGCTGCTGCTTTGCAGCGAGTGGCCTTGGTAGGCCAGCACGTCTTTAAGGCCGATAACCATGCCGGCTAGGCGGCCCGCGGTGCCGTTGGCAAGCTTTTCGTCAACGAGGGCGGCTTGCTGGCGGGCTTCGTCGGCCCATACTTCCAGAAAAACATTGAGTTCAGCGTTGCGCTGCTCGATGTTAACCAGATAATACTCAACGAGCTGGCGGCAGGACGTAGTGCCCGCCGCCAGCTCGCGCTGGATTTCCGAAAGGGAAGAATACAGAGGTTTCAATTCTTAAGCGTCAGGTGAAGACTGGTCGAGGTGCGGCTTGGCACCGGGCACACTCGACGGCAACGGCGTGTCGTGCGAGTGCGTGACCGGCGCAGCGGCTGGCGAATTTACGGCATCGGCTGCATTATACACCGGCGGCACTGGCTCGTAGGCATTAGGAGCGGGGGGCACATGGCCGTACTGCGGCTGCTGGTAGGGCGGCTGGGCCGGGTCATAAGGCGCTTGCTGCGGCGGGTATTGGTTTGCGTACTGGTTGGGGCGCGCCTGGCCGGCGTTCTCAAACTCGTTGCGAATTTCGCTGCTGGCATCCTTAAACTCCCGGATACCCTTGCCGAGGCCGCGGGCCAGCTCAGGAATTTTATTGGCACCGAAGAAAATGAGAATGACAACCATAATCAAAATCAATTCGGAGCCGCCGATGTCACCTAAAAAAAGCAGGGAGGAAGTCATAATAAAAAGAAATTTAAAGCTAAATAAAAAAGAAACCCGTTGGCTGGCGCTTAGGCAGCCGGCCCGTTAGGGTTGTAAGGAGCAGCAGGAGCGTTAGGGGGCAGCTGGCCGGGGGTAGGCTGGCCATAAGGCTGGTTGGGCTGCGGGTAACCTTGGGGCTGGCCGTATGCTTGGTTGGGTTGGCCCTGGTAGTAGTTAGGCTGGCCGTAGGGTTGGTTGGGCTGGCCGGGTGCCTGGTGGGGCGGGCGCGGCTGCTCGGTGGTAGCATCCTTAAACTCCCGCACGCCCTGGCCTACACCTCGGAACAGCTCAGGAATGCGCTTGGCACCAAAAAACAGCACCAGTACGAAGATAATGAAGATGATAGTCTTCGGGTTGCTGAGAAATAGGAGGGTAAGAGGGAGCATGGGGCAGGTGGGCAAGAGAGCCTTTGCGAATGAAAAAAAACGGGGAGAAGGTATAGGAACCATCTATACGACAAAACCGCGGGGTTGGACTGCTACAAAGGTATCAGTTTCGAATGTTTTGCCCGGCGCGCCGCCGCGCCGGCTGGCTAGCCGACCGATTAACTTGCGAGTAGCATTGGCCAATTGACAAGCCGGCCCAAATAGCCGAAACGTGCCAGGTTTAATGAATTATAAATAGCTTATTACGTATATATTAAGAGGCTTTCTAGGACTATTCAGCGAGTAGAAGACCTTTTCTGACGAAAAAATTCAGCACTACCGCGCATATGTCACTCAAAACTGCCAACTTTGTACCGGTTAGCAACCTGATACTGTAATCGACCTTTGGCCGATTCGGGAAAGGGAAGTTGGCTAAGTTTGTTTTCATAGCTCAGAAAGACACCGGGTTGTGCCCGGTGTTTTTTTTGCCACTACTGCCCGGCTAGTGGCGTTTTTTGCCGCAATTGTCGGCCTTCCACCACATATACCAGGGCTATGTACACCAGCGGTAGCACTAGCCCCAGGGCATAGCCTGCCAACTTAGGCAGTGCCCCGATGCCCGCCTGGCCCACTACCACCAGCCCCACGGCCCCCAGCAGCCACAGCAGCAGTCGGCCCACCGGGTAGGGCACTGGAAAGTGCCGCTCGCCCAGCCACCAGCACAGCACGGCCATCATAAAATAGCACGCCAGCGTGGCCCAGGCGCTGCCCGTGTAGCCAAGTATCGGTATCAGTACGAAATTGAGGACGATGGTAAGTATCGCCCCCGCCAGCCCCAG
Organism: Janthinobacterium lividum; assembly: GCA_050954845.1. GTDB lineage: Bacteria > Bacteroidota > Bacteroidia > Cytophagales > Hymenobacteraceae > Hymenobacter. Next base: position 117,326 of record JBPBQK010000069.1, on the reverse strand, counting down.
ATAAGTACCGAAATACGTCTTATCAGTCAGCTTAAACCATACCGAGAGATTATAATACACCCCCAAAAATAGGTTGGCCAAGAGCAGAATAGGCACCACATTGAGCCCTGTGAGATACTCGGGGCGGCGCAGAAATAGTGGCCCTATCCAACTTAGGTTTACGCTAATAGCCACAAAAATAACCGCGCAGCACAGCGTGAACCACTTGAGTACTAAGGCAAACGTGGCAGGTGAGTTTTTCTCAGTGCTCTGCGAAAAGAAAAAGGGCTCGGCCGCGTAGCGGAATGCTTGAATGACCAGCGACATAAAAATGCTGAGCTTATAGCAAGCCCCGTATACGCCCACCGCCGCCAGCCGGCTGATGCCGGGGTAAAAATGCTCGGGCAGCCAAGTGGGTAGCAAAATCCGGTCGAGTGTCTCATTGACCATACCCGCCAACCCCATCAGCATCAGCGGCAACGCGTAGGCTAGCAGCGGCTGCACAAACGATAAGTCGGGCCAGCGAAAACGGAAATCCAGCAACTCGCGCCCTAGCAGCAGCAGCGTTAGGGCTGAGGCTGCCAGGTTAGCTAAAAATACGTAGCCCACGCCCAGATTGGGGTCGTACACGGCAGCCACTAGCGGCTTTAGCCCCACCAGCACGCTGCTGCCCGTGCTTTGCACCACGGCCGGGCACAGCACCACAAAAAACAGATTGAGCCCGACATATACTAAGATGTTGGTCAGGCGAATAGCGGCGAATTTGCGAGCCTTATTCTCCAGCCGCAGGCGGGCAAAGGGCAGCGCCGATATCGCATCGAGCCCCAGAATGAGCGCCACCCAGCGGGCATATTGCTCGGGCTGCGTGTGGCCGGGCGGCAGGTCGAGGTCAAGTAGCGCCACCAGCGGCCGGGCCTGCGAGGCCAGCAGCAGTGTGAAGGCTACGCTGCTCAGCACCAGCAAACTCATAGCGCGGTTGTAGAGCTCGCGGCGGTCCTCACCAGGGCGGTTGGCGAAGCGAAAAAACGTCGTTTCTAACCCATAAGTAAACAGCACGTTCAGAAACGACACGTAGGCATACAGCCCCGTCACGATACCGTATTCGGCCGCCGCAAAGTGGGCCGTATATATTGGCACCAGCAGGTAGCTTAGCACTCGCCCTACTATGCTACTGACACCGTAGATGGCCGTTTGGGAAGCCAGCTTTTTCGCAATACTCATTCTATTGAATTAAAGCTATTTAAGTGCGACTAACAGCGTAGCTAACACTTAAAGAGTATTCTATTTGCCCTGAAATACGGCAGCTCTTTTCTCCAAAAAAGCGGTAGTGCCCTCGCGGAAATCATCTGTGCCGAAAGCCTGGCCGAAGGCAGCCGCTTCGGCCGTGTAGCCCGCTTCGCCGCCTTGGTCAAAGTAGGTATTCACACAGTCGATAGTGAGCCCGATGGCTACCGGCGCTTTGCCTAGTATCTTGTGCAGCAAAGCTTTGCTGAAGTCCAGTAGCTCAGCTTGTGGCACTACGTGGTTGGCCAGACCCAGGCGCAGGGCCTCGTCGGCCTTCACTTGGTCGGCGGTAAGTAGCAGCTCCAGCGCCTTGCCTTTGCCCACCAGCTGCACCAGGCGCTGGGTGCCGCCATAGCCCGGTAGCAAACCCAGGTTTACCTCGGGCTGGCCAAAGCGGGCATTGTCCGACGCTATCCGGATGTGGCAAGCCATTGCCAACTCGCAGCCACCGCCCAGCGCAAAGCCATTCACGGCCGCCACCACGGGCTTGGGGCTGGTTTCAAACTGCCGAAAAACGGCTTGGCCGCGAGCCGCCAGCGCTTGGGCTTCCGGCCCGCTCAAGTGGGCCATCTCCGCAATATCGGCCCCGGCCACAAAAGCCTTCTCGCCGCTGCCCGTAAGCAAAATGCCGCGCACCGCCGCATCCTGACGCGCCTGGGCAATAGCTTGGCCAAGCTCGACCACGGTAGCCGCATTCAATGCATTCAGCTTGGTGGGCCGGTTGACGGTAACGGTCAGAATGCCGGTAGCCGCATCCAAGTCATAGAGCAGGTTCTCGAAGGTCGGAGCCATAGGAGGAAAAATTCGAGGGAGAGGTAAACGAAACCAAAGGTACGGCTCACTAATGGGCAGCTTGGTTGGCCAAGCGCTAGCAGCTGTTTAGGCTAAAAAAACCATGGCTTAGCGATTATATAGGATATTGCCTGCATATTGCGGCAATATTTGTAGCAGCGCGCTATTAAAAAAAGCCTCACAAACAAGGGTTTCCAGGCTTACACTACTAGCAGTCTGCCTTCTACTCTACCCCTTACCTCCTTTCACATGAGCTTCGTTTCCGAATTTAAAGAGTTTATATCTAAGGGCAACGTGCTTGATTTAGCAGTTGGTGTCATCATCGGTGCTGCTTTCGGCAAAATCGTTTCCTCACTTACCGAGGACATTATTATGCCTATTGTGGGGCTCGCTATGCCTAATATGGATAGCTATACTAAGATGATGCTTGGCCCTATGAAAATAGGTGTTTTCCTCGCTGCGGTGCTCAATTTTTTCATCATTGCATTCTGCGTGTTTATGATTGTAAAGGCCGCCAACAAATTCAAGCGTCCTGCCCCTGTAACCGTGGTGGAGCCCGCCGCCCCCGTTGCTACCAAGGAAGAAGTGCTGCTGACCGAAATCCGCGATGCCTTGCGGGCACGCAGCTAGTCTATTTTTTAGTAAAAATATCCTACTTTAGAATGGTGCTACCTGCTTCGTTTGGAACTTAGTATGCCCAGCCAGCAGTTAGCGCCGCACCTACCAAGTCACTTTACTTCCTTCTTTTTCGCGTGAAAAACCTGTTTTCCGTCGTGCTGCTGGTTGGTGCGGTTTGCCTGTTCGCTACCCCAGCGGCCCATGCCCAAAGTCGTAAAGAAAAGCGGGCTGCCGCTGCCATGGCCCAGCCTGCCGCTGCAAAGCAACAAACCCCTGAAGAAGCCGCCCAGGAGCAGCAACTGCGCATCTTAGAGGCCCGCGCCGGCAACACTAGCTTCGGTGACGGCAATGGTAATGCCTTCCGCCAACTCGATAAAAACAGTGGCGGATTCACCGTGCGAAAGTTCAAAGCCATGCCCGGCCAGGAAAACAAGCGCGGCGAAGGCCACCAGGCCCCCGGCAGCGACCCTAAGGGTGAACCGCTAAGAAACAAGCACAAGCGAAATTTCTTCTCCTTCTAGACCGCAGATTCAAACGGATTAAACGGATTTCGCAGATACGCCCGCCTGCGGCGGGCTGACTGTTGGGAGTACTGAATCAAAAAGGGCCACCCAAGCGGGTGGCCCTTTTTGATTCAGTACATTTTGTGCTCATAAACACAACAAAAATGGCCACCCAAGCGGGTGACCATTTTTGTTGTAGACCAACGTCTAAACTTGTATTACTTAGTAGTCAGCCTGCCGCAGGCAGGCGTATCCGTTAAATCTGTTTAATCCGTTTGAATCTGCGGTTATAGTTTGCGCTTGATTTCCTGTTCTTCGAAGCCCTCAATGTTGTCACCTTCTTGCAGGTCATTGAAGCCTTTGATGGAAATACCGCACTCGTAACCCTGGCGCACCTCCGACACATCGTCTTTGAAGCGCTTGAGGTCCTGAATGTCGCCGGTATACTGCACGATGCCGTTGCGCACCACCCGCACCTTGGTTTTGCGGGTCAGCGTGCCGTCCGTCATCATACATCCGGCAATGGTACCAACTTTGGTGATGTTGAACACCTGACGTACTTCGGCGTTGGCCGTGATTACCTCGTGCAACGTTGGGGCCAGCATGCCTTCCATCGCGTCTTTTACCTCGTTGATGGCGTTGTAAATGATGCTGTAGAGGCGAATGTCAATCTGCTCCTGCTCGGCCAAGCGGCGAGCGCTTTGCGAGGGGCGAACCTGGAAGCCGATGATGATAGCGTCGGAAGCCGAAGCCAACAATACATCGCTTTCCGAAATGGCACCCACGCCTTTGCTCAGGATATTCACCTTCACTTCGGGCGTGCTCAGTTTCAGCAGCGAGTCGGAGAGTGCTTCTACCGAACCGTCCACGTCACCTTTTACCAAGATATTAAGCTCCTTAAACGAACCGATAGCCAGGCGGCGACCAATTTCGTCGAGGGTAATGTGCTTCTTGGTACGGATGGTCTGCTCGCGGGCCAGCTGCTGGCGCTGGGTGGCCAGTTCGCGGGCTTCGCGCTCCGTTTCCATTACTTGGATGCGGTCGCCGGCTTGCGGGGCGCCCGTCAGGCCAAGTACCTGCACCGGGGTGGCCGGGCCAGCTACTTTCTTCTTCTTGCCGCGGTAGTCGGTCATGGCCTTCACGCGGCCGTAGTGCGGGCCAGCCAGTACGATGTCACCTACGTTCAGGGTACCGGTTTGCACCAGCACAGTAGTTACGTAGCCACGGCCTTTGTCCAGCTCAGCTTCGATTACTGTGCCGATAGCGTTGCGGTCAGGGTTAGCAGTCAGTTCGAGCAATTCAGCTTCGAGCAGTACTTTCTCCAGCAGCTCTTCCACGCCGATACCCGACTTGGCCGATACTTCCTGGCTTTGGTACTTGCCACCCCACTCTTCTACTAGAATGTTCATCTGCGAAAGCTCTTCGCGGATTTTTTCGGGGTTAGCTGAAGGCTTATCAACCTTGTTGAGGGCGATGATAATCGGCACCCCAGCCGCTTGGGCGTGGTTGATGGCTTCCTTGGTCTGCGGCATCACCGAGTCGTCGGCCGCGATTACGATAATCGCAATGTCCGTCACCTTGGCACCACGAGCACGCATGGCCGTAAAGGCTTCGTGACCAGGCGTATCGAGGAAGGTAATCGGCGAGCCTGACTTGGTTGTAACCTCGTAGGCACCAATGTGCTGCGTAATACCGCCGGCTTCGCCTTTGGCTACGCTAGCATTCCGGATGTAGTCAAGCAGCGACGTTTTGCCGTGGTCAACGTGGCCCATGATGGTCACGATAGGCGCACGGGGCTGCAAGTCCTCGGGAGCATCGGTGATGTCGATAGCTTCCTCGTCTTCCTCAGCCGAGAGGAATTCTACATCAAAGCCAAACTCATCGGCGATAACCGTGATGGCTTCGGCATCGAGGCGCTGGTTGATGGATACGAACATGCCCATGCCCAAGCACACCCGAATTACTTCGTTCACGTTCACGTCCATCAAGGAGGCAAGGTCGTTGGCCGAAATAAACTCGGTGAGTTTAAGGGTTTTAGCATCAAGCTCGTTCTGGGCACGCAGCGCTTCGCGCTCTTCGGCAGCCATACCGCGCTTGTCGCGGCGATAGCGGGCACGGTTGGCAGCGGCATTGTTTTTGCCACCGCTCAGCTTAGCCAGCGTAGCCTTGATTTGCTCCTGAATCTGCTTATCGTTCTGCTCAGGTGTAAGCGCGACCTGCGGCGTGCGCGGAGCGTTCTGGTTTTGGCCAGGACGATTGTTCGGGCCGGGGCGATTGCCGCCTTGGCCGGGGCCGCCGGGGCGATTGCCACCTTGGCCAGGGCCGCCGGGGCGGTTGCCCTGGTAGCCACCGCCGCCACCTGGTTGGCTAGTACCAGTTCCGGTGTTAGTGCCGGTAGTAGCACCACCACCCGGCTGGCCGGGAGCAGGTAGCCGTTGGCGCTTTTTTTGGTTGTTGTTGGTGCCAACGCCGCTTTTGCGCACATCGGACGAGGCAACCGGGCGCGGGCCACGGCCACCCGGGCCACGACGGCTCGAATCGACTGGCAGCTGGATTTTGCCCAGTACCGTGAGGCCTTTCAATTGGTCAGCCTTAGCCGTAATAGTGCCTTCCTCCGCAGCCGGGGCGGCCGGAGTAGCAGGCTCAGCCGGAGCCGAGGCAACGGGTGCAGTAGCAACTGGAGTAGGAGCTGGGGCGGGGGTAGCTATCGGAGCCGGAGCAGGGGTAGGAGCCGGGGCAGCGGCAACTGGTGCCGGTGCGGCAGGCGCAGCTACGACGGGTGCCGGAGCAACCACCGAAGCCGGTTCTGCCTTAGCTATTACGGGCGCTGCCACTGGCTGCGCTACGGGCGCAGGCTGGGGAGCAACCGGCGCAGGCGTCGGGGCTGGCACAGCAACTGGAGCCGGAGCAACTGCCGCCGCCGGAGCGGCAACGGGTGCGGCTGGACGAGGTGGCACAACCCGGCCTTTGCTATCAAGTTCAATTTTACCCAGCACTTTGAGGCCGGGAGTTTTGGGCGCTTCGGCCACAGGAGCCGGGGTAGGCGCGGGGGCTGGCTCTGCCTTGGCTACCACCGGAGCGGGAGCCGCTACTGGCTCGGGCGCAGGCTGCGGAGCTACTGCCACGGGAGCTGGCTCAGCCTTGGCTACCACGGGGGTGGGGGCTGGCTGGGCTACGGGCGCTGGGGCCACCGGCTTGGGAGCCGGAGCAGGCGCGGCGGGCTTGGCCGCCGCGTGGGCCTGGGCGTTCAACTCGCTTTGGCGACGCGCCTGGGTGTGGCGCTGCGCTTCCTGCTTGTCTTGGGCCGAGGCGGCAAATTCTTTTTCCAACAATGCCACCTGCTCGCCGGTGAGCTTGGTGGTGGGCTTATTTTCGACCGCGATTCCCTTGCGGGAAAGGGTCTCGACCGCCCGGTCGATACCAATATTCAGGTCTTTGGCTGCCTGGAGTAGCCGTTTCGGGGTTGCTTCCGCCATTCTATGAAGTTGCGAACGATACGTTCTGGAGTGCAAAGGTAAAGATTAAATCTGGCCAGCAGGCTATAAACCAAGCCTACTGGCTCGATTTAATAACTTACCTGCGGGCGGCTGGCCCCGGCCCTCATTGGGCGGCCGGAGCGCTGTCGGGGTTGGCCGGGGCAGCCTGGGCTGCTTCGTCGGTCGGGATGTCGTCGTCGTCCGCAAATTCTTGGCGAATAACGCGGTACACGTCGTCTACGGTTTCTTCTTCGAGTTCGGTGCGGCGCACAATGTCTTCCTTCTTCACAGCCAGCACCGAGCGGCCGGTGTCGAGGCCGATTTTCTTGAGTTCGGCGATAACCCAGCCCTCGATTTCGTCGGTGAACTCGTCGAGCGAGATATCTTCCTCGTAGTCGGTAGCTTCGCGGAAAACGTCGATTTCCATCCCCACCAGGCGCGACGCCAACTTGATGTTGGCACCGCCGCGGCCGATGGCCAGACTCACTTGGTCCGGCTTCATGAACACGGAAACGCGGCCGGTTAGTTCGCTGATTTTCATTGAGCCAACCTTGGCTGGCGACAACGCACGGGAAATGAACAGTTCCAGGTTATCGGTGTAGTTGATGATATCGATATTCTCGTTCATCAACTCGCGCACCACGGGGTGAATGCGGCTGCCCTTCATACCCACGCAGGCACCCACTGGGTCGATGCGCTCGTCGTAGCTTTCAACGGCTACTTTGGCACGCTCGCCGGGCTCGCGCACCACGTTTTTGATGGTGATGAGGCCATCAAAAATCTCGGGCACTTCCTGCTCAAACAAACGCTCCAAGAAGGCGGGGGCGGCGCGGCTCAAGATAACTTTGGGCGTGCCGTTTACCACGTCTACGCGGTGTACTACAGCCCGCACGGTGTCGCCCTTGCGGTAGCGGTCCTTGGGGATTTGCTCGCTCTTGGGCAGCACTAGCTCGTTTTCGTCTTTGTCTAGTATGAGCGCCTCGCGGCTCCAAACCTGGTACACTTCGCCAGTGATGATTTCGCCCACTAAGTCCTTGTATTTCTGGTACAAGTTGTCGCGCTCCATGTCCTTCACGCGCTGAATGAGCGTCTGGCGGGCCAGCAGCACAGCGCGACGGCCGAAGTCGTCAATCTTAATCGGCTCCGCTACCGATTCGCCAATCTCGAAATCGGGCTCAATCTTCTGAGCATCAGCCAGCGGAATCTTGTCCAAATCCCAGATATCCTCTGAGTCGTCGTCCACGATTTCGCGGTTGCGCCAGATTTCCAGGTCGCCGTTGTCGGGGTTCACAATCACGTCGAAGTTGGAGTCGTCCTCAAACTTCTTGCGAATCATCGTCCGAAACACGTCGTCGAGGATGGACATCATCGTGGGCCGGTCGATGTTGCGGCTCTTGGCGAACTCCTGGAAGTTCTCGATGAGCATCCGCGCATTCAGGTCAGCCGCGGCGGCCGCGACTTCCTGGGGGCTGGGGGTTGCTGCTTTTTTAGCCATGAGAGATGAGTATTTTAAAGCGAAACGGCTGTCATTGCGAGCGGAGCGAAGCAATCGCATCCGAACGGCTCGTCTTGGGGCGATTGCTTCGCTGCGCTCGCAATGACACTATTTAAACGATATAACAACTTTCGCCTCCTTAATGTCCCCGAAGGGAAAAAAGGCGGCGGGCAGCGTGGTCTTTTTGGTTTTTACTTTAATAACTTCTTCCAGCTCAATGCCTTCGTTGGTAACGGCGGTGAGCGGGCCGGTTTTCTCGGTGCCGTCTTGCAGCTTTATTGCGAGGCTGCGGCCGATGTGGCGCTGGTACTGGCGCGGGTCGGTAAGGGGCTGGTCAGCCCCCGGCGAGGTCACTTCGAGCGAGTAGGCTGCCTCTTCACCGTAGATTTCCTCCATGCCACGGTTGAGGCGGCGGGTGATGGTCACAATCTCGTCGATGCCGAGGCCGTTGGGGCCATCGAGCGTGACGGTGATTTTGGGCAGCACCGAGTCGGAAACGGTGAGGCTGACCATAAACAACTCGCTCTCGCCGAGCGAGTCGGTGAGCAGTTGCTGAATGCGGTTACGGTCAAATTGAGCCATGACAGGCGGGGAGTAGGACAAAAAAAGAGGGGACTGCGCGTCCCCTCTTTTCAGATAGAATACCAATTTCGGGTGCAAAGATACGAAATTTTCTACGTATTACAAGCCCTGCTAAGTACGCCCGTCAGGCCGACGCTAGCGCTTAATATCCTACCGAGGCATCATCGCCCCGAGGGTCAGCTCCGCCTTCCAACTGCCCGTTGGGCAATACCCGAATGACATCGAGCCGGCCCCAGCCGGGGCGGGCTTTGGGGTTGAAGCCTTTTTCTTGCAGGGTCTTTTCGGTGGCGGGGGAGAGGGCGCCGGCTTCTACGTCGAGCTCGTCGGGCAGCCACTGGTGGTGCAGGCGCGGCGCGGCCACAGCCTCCTGGGCATTGGCCCCGTAGTCAACTACGATCAGAATGGATTGTAAGACACTGGTAATGATGGTGCTGCCGCCTGGCGAGCCGGTCACGAGCACTAGTTTGCCGCCTTTAGTGAGGATGGTGGGCGTCATGCTGCTGAGCATGCGCTTGCCGGGGGCAATGGCGTTGGCGGTGCCGCCCACTAGGCCGTAGGAATTGGGCACGCCGGGCTTGGCCGAGAAGTCATCCATCTCATTATTAAGCAGGAAGCCGCCGCCGGTAATGACTTTGCTGCCATAGGCACCGTTGAGCGTAGTGGTGCAGCTCACGGCGTTGCCTTCGGCATCGACTATGTCATAGTGGGTGGTTTGGTCGCTTTCGTAGCTGGGTAGGCCGGGGCCAGCCGTGACTTCGGTGCTGGGCGTGGCCGAGCCATCGGCGTGGATGGTGCTGGCGCGCTGCTTGTTATAGTCTTTGGCTAGTAGCTGTGCCACGGGCACTTTGCCAAAATCGGGGTCGCCGAGGTAGGTGGCACGGTCGGCGTAGGCGCGGCGCTCGGCCTCGGTGATGAGGGCCACGGCGGCAGGCGTATGGTAGCCGAGCTTGGCGAGGTTGTGCGGCTCCAGCATTTGCAGGATTTGCAGCAATGCCACGCCGCCGCTACTGGGTGGCGGCATCGTGATGATGTCGTAGCCGCGGTACTGGCCTTTGATGGCCTCGCGCCATTTGGGCTGGTAGTGGTCGAGGTCGGCCTGGGTCATGTAGCCTTTGGTGTCGGCCAGCAGGTACTCGGCGGTTTGGCCGGTGTAGAAGCCAGCGGCCCCGTGCGTCTGAATCAGCTCCAGCGAGAGGGCCAATGGCGCTTGGCGCAGCGTATCGCCCGCGTGCCAGGGCCGCTGGCCGGCCAGGTTCGGGACGTGCACGAACCCTTTATTCTTAAAGGGCATGTTGTTGTATTTCAAAAAATCGGCCCGGTTGGCGTTGAGGCCGGCCGCCTCTTTTTCAGTCAGTATGACGCCGCCGCGCGCCAGGCGCACCGAGGGCGCCACCAGCTTAGCCCAGGACAGCTTGCCGAGCTTTTTGTGCAGCGCAGCCATGCCGGCTACGGTGCCCGGCACACCCACAGCAGCCGCCCCGAGGGTACTCATGGCGGGCACCACGTTGCCTTGTTTATCCAGGTACATGTCCCGCGAGGCTTTGGCGGGAGCCGTTTCGCGGAAGTCGAGCGTGCCGGTGGTGCCCGCGTGGTCGCGGTACACGATAAAGCCGCCGCCGCCGATGTTGCCGGCCGAGGGGTGCACCACGGCCAGGGCAAACTGCACCGCCACGGCCGCATCGTAGGCATTGCCGCCTTGCTGCATAATGTCGCGGCCGACCTGCGAAGCCAAAGGATGGGCCGATACTACCAGCGCGTGGCTGGCCACCACGGGCTTGGTGGTGGGCGGTAGCAGGCCGCGGGTGGGGGCGGGGCGGGCCGACTGCGCCAGCGCCGGGCCGGCAGCCAGCAGCGCCGCCAGCAAGGTAGCCGAAGAGAAGCGGGAAAACGTATGCATAGCGCAAAGTAGGGACAATGGCCCGGCTATCGGGCAGTTGCCTACCTTTGGCTACCTCCATTTCTTTTCCTATCCATGTCTGCCGACGCCCTAGTGCCTGCCCCCGCGCCTGCCGCTCCTAAGCTGACCCTCACCCAGGAAGACTCCTGGCTGCAACCCTACGAGCCGGTGCTGCTGGCTCGCCAGCAGCGGCTGGCCGACCGCCTGGCCGCGATTACCAACGAATATGGCTCGCTGAGCAAATATGCCACCGCGCACCACCGTTTTGGCCTGCACTACGATGCTAAGCGCCGCGGCACCGTGGTGCGCGAGTGGGCCCCGTCCGCCGAAGCCGTGAGCTTGGTAGGTGACTTTAATTTTTGGAACCGCGAAGCCGACTACCTGACTAAAGACGAGGCTACGGGCATTTGGGAGGGCTTTATTGCCGACAATGAGCACGGCCGCCGGCCCAGCGCGGGCTCGCGCTACAAGCTACACGTGGTGGCCCACGGCCAGGGCAAAGACCGCCTGCCCGCCTACCTGCGCCGCGCCGTGCAGGATGAGGATAGCAAAGACTTCTCGGCCCAACTGTGGGCACCCGGCGCGCCCTTTAAATGGACTGACCAGACCTTTCGGGTGGCCAATGCCACCAAGGGCCAGCCGCTCATTTATGAGGCGCACGTGGGCATGGCCCAGGAAGAAGGCCGCGTGGGTACTTACCGCGAATTTGCTGACCTCATTCTGCCGCGCATTCAGGCCGAAGGGTACAATACCATTCAATTGATGGCCATTCTGGAGCACCCGTACTATGGGTCGTTTGGCTACCACGTGGCCAATTTCTTCGCGCCCAGCTCGCGTTTTGGCACCCCCGAGGACTTGAAATACCTAATGAATGAGGCGCATAACCGGGGTCTCGTGGTGCTGCTCGATTTGGTGCATTCGCACGCCGTGAAGAATGAGGCCGAGGGCCTGGCCGACTTTGACGGCTCGGGTAATCTGTATTTTCACAAAGGCGAGCGGGGCAACCACCCCGGCTGGGACTCGAAGCTGTTCGACTATGGCCGGCCCGAGGTGCAGCAGTTTTTACTGAGCAACCTGCGCTACTGGCTCGAAGAGTTTCATTTTGATGGCTTCCGGTTCGATGGCGTCACGTCGATGCTCTATCACCACCACGGCGAGGGCCACGCCTTTGGCGGATATGACAGCTACTTCGGGCCCGATGCCGACGACGATGCCATTCTCTACCTAATGCTGGCCAGCACGCTAGTGCGCGAGTTTAAAAAATCGGCCTTGCTGATTGCTGAAGATATGAGCGGCCTGCCTGGTCTGTGCCGGCCCATTGCCGAAGGGGGCGTGGGCTTTGACTATCGCCTGGCGATGGGCGTGCCCGACTTCTGGATTAAAACCCTCAAGCATAAGCGCGACGAAGACTGGGACCTCGGCGAGCTGTGGCACCAGCTGGTGAACCGCCGCCAGGGCGAAAAAACCGTGGCCTACGCCGAAAGCCACGACCAAGCACTGGTGGGCGACAAAACGTTGTCGCACTGGCTCTACGATGCGGCCATCTACTCGCACATGGGTGTGCTCGATGGCGATATGCAGGCGGCCCGCGCTACGGCGCTGCACAAGCTTATCCGGCTCATCACGATGAGCGCCGGGGGCGAGGCCTACCTTAACTTCATGGGCAATGAGTTCGGCCACCCTGAGTGGGTCGATTTCCCCCGCGCTGGCAACGACTGGAGCTACCACTTTGCCCGCCGCCAGTGGAGCCTGGCTGACAACCCCGACCTGCGTTTTAGCCAGCTGCTGGCCTTCGACAAGGCGATGCTGCAAGTGGCCCGCGAGCGGCAGCTGCTCACCAAAGGCCCGGCCACGCTGCTCAATATCGACCACGGCAACCAGGTTATTGCGTTTGAGCGGGCCGGGCTGGTGTTCGTGTTCAGCTTCAACCCCACCGAAAGTTTCTTCGACTACAGTATTCCGGTGTCGGCTACCGGGCACTACCAGTTGGTACTCAGCTCCGACCGCTCCGAGTTTGGGGGCTACTCGCGGCTCGATGAAACGGTGGTCTACGACACCGTAGGTGGGGGCGGCACGGCCAAAGCGCCGCGCCTGCGGCTCTATTTACCCAATCGCACCGCGCTGGTTTTAGCTAAATAGCCTAGAGTAAACGATATTGATTAAGCGGGAGCCTTGTTTATAAGTTAGTTAGGCTATAAAAAATGGTCGTCATGCTGAGCGTGGCGACCATTTTTTATGGTGTAATTAAAGTTGCTGGGAGTTTTTGCCGACCGAAAAACAGGGTTGCAAACAGTGGCTTAAGGCGCAAACAATGGAGCGGGTGAGGTACTGCGCTGCGCGCTGCATGCTAGGTGCATCTTCTACGGCTTCCCGAATAGATTCATAGGCTGTGGTTTGCCAGTAGCAGAGGATTATTGTCTGGCTATGTTACCAAAAGGTTACGATACTAACTTAAATTAGAACGATTTAATGATAATTAACGAATAATTATAGTAAAAAACCTAGTTGATACGGTTGTTTCCACTTATCAAGCAAATAGCATTATTTTTTTAGATAGCGCCTTTCTCATACTTTTAGTCGCTACTATTTCACTTAACAAGTATGAAACAATCGTTTACTAGTATCCTCAAACTGCTGCTACTGGCCGCAGCTTGGGGCTCCGGTGCTACTGCCTGGGGGCAAACCTACACCCCCATTGCCCTGACCGGCTTTACGCACGATGTCATAGCCAACGGGGCTGGCGCGGTGAGTGCCAGCACCACCGCCGACATCGACGGCACGGCGGCCACCGGCGGCACTGGCTACTGCCTGATGGCCCAGGACTACGCGGGGCCGCTGGCGACTCAGGTACCAAACAACGTCACCTATCCCGCCCTGGAAAATAGTGGTTTGATTACCAGTGCCCTTAACAGTGCGATTACGTACCAGCTGGCGTCTTACTCGGCCAACAACGCGCTGCGTCTGGTGGGGGCGGCGGCCTCGGGCACGCTGGCATTTGCCACGCCTAGCCCAGCGGCCGAGCTGTATGTGGTAGGTACATCGGGCAGTGCGCCCAGCGTGCTCGATATCACCGTCAACTTTGCCGGGGGCACTACGCAGGTATTTGCTAGCCAGACCATTGCCGACTGGTTTGCCGCCAGCCAGCCCAACGTGGTGCGGGAAAAGCTAGGCCGCGCCAGCCGCGCCGACAATGCCGTGCAGTACACCACGGGCACATCCTCCATTGTGGGGCCACGCCTCTACCAGCTGCGGCTGGTGCTGGACGCGGCCAACGTAACCAAAAACATTACGGGCATCACGTTCTCGAAGCCGCTGATTGGGGGCAATACCATCTTGCTGGCGGCCACGGCGGCCACCTACCCGGCCTGCGCGGCCGCGCCAACCAACCTCACTACGGTAGCCACTACCACCAGCGGCGGCACTACCGCCACCACGGCGGCTTGCTCGGGCACCAGTTTCTACCTGTCATTGGGGGGCTTGGGTACGCAGACGGGCTACACGTTTCAGTGGCAGTCGTCACCGAACGGCACTACCTGGACCAACATCGCGGGGGCTACCAGCGCCACTTATACGGTGACCAACCAAACGGCTACCACCTCGTACCGCGCCCAAGTGGGCTGCATCAATGCGGGTGCTACGCTCGCTACTTCGGCCCCGGTGCAGATTACCCAGAACCCGTTTTATAATTGCTATTGCACGCCCGTGACCTCGGGCTCCATCAGCGATGGCGTTACCAACGTGACGCTTGGCACGCTGAACAGCTCTTCGTCGACTACCAATACCACGCCCTACTACACCGATTATTCGGCGGCGCAAACGGCGGGCACGCTGGCTATTCCGTCGGTATTCAGCGGCAGCACAGTATCGGTTTCTGTGACAATGGGCTCCGACGCCAGACAATTCAGCGGCGTATGGATAGATTTTGACCACAGCAGCACCTTCGATACCGGCGAGTTCTTCACGCTCGGTACCGATGCGGGCAGCAATGGCACCTCCGTTATTCCGGTTACCATTCCGGCCACCGCCCTCACGGGCCAAACCAAGATGCGCGTGCGCGGTGGCGACGATGTAGTGCTGCTCAACACGCAGTCATGCACGGCCGCCAGCAGTGCCTCCAACTATGGCGAAGTAGAAGACTACCTGCTAACTGTGGTGGCCCCGGTGGCGTGCACGGGCACTCCGCCAGCCATTACGGTAACTTCCTCGGCTGCTACGGCTTGCGCCGGCAGCACGCTCACGCTCACGGCGGCGGGCACTGCGGCGGGCACCACCGGCCTCAGCTACCAGTGGCAGAGCAAGCTGGCTACTGCCAGCACCTTCACCAACCTGGGAGCAACCCAAACTGCGGCCACTTACACCGTAGCCAGCCAGGCAGTAGCCACCGACTACCGCGTTATCGTAACCTGCACCGCCAGCACGCTGTCGGCCACGTCGAACACGGTATCCGTAGCGCAAACGCCGTTTGCTAACTGCTACTGCACGGTTATCAGCACGGGCACCAACGAATACATAAAGGGTGTGACGCTGCCCGGCGCCCCCGGCTTCACCAACACCACGGGAGCCAACTCGACCAATGGCTACGGCGACTTCACGGCCAGCACCACCCTCACTACTACGCTGGCCCGCGGCACCACTTACCCCAATGTAAGCGTGACGGTGCGCGCCAACAACACCGGCTCGCAGGGTGGCCTCTGGATTGACTACGACCACAGCGGCACCTTCGACGCCACCGAATACACGCTGGTGGGCAGCTCTAACCTCACGGCTACCGATGTCACGTTCCCGGTATCGCTCACGGTGCCCGCTACGGCCCTAGCTGGCCCCACCCGCATGCGGGTGCGCTGGCGCAACGGGGCCTTCACATCGGCCGATGCCTGCATCACCAACACGGCCGCAGGCTGCGTAAATGGCTGCAACTGGTACGGCGAAACCGAAGACTACCTGGTCACCATTTCGGCTACGCCGCTGGCTACCAATTCGGCTGCGGCCGCGGCCAAGCTGGCCCTGTACCCCAACCCGACGCAGCTGGCAGCGACCCTCACCGGGGCCGATGCTGGCACCACCGTGCAAGTGCTCGACATGCTGAGCCGCGTAGTGCTCACCGTGAAAGCCGATGCTACCGGTAAGGCTACCTTGCAACTGCCCGCCGGCACCGCCAAAGGCGTGTACCTGGTGCGCGCCGGCCAGCTCACCACTCGCTTGGTACTGGAATAGTAGCGCTTCATTGAGGCAAAAAAAGCCGCCGGACTCTAAGTCCGGCGGCTTTTTGCTGTTTAAAGCGTTGACTAATTGCTTCTATTGAATTAGGGTTCGTGAGCAGTAGCTAGCAACGGTCGTCATACTAGCCTGAACTCTACTCTAGCTCACTCAAGTTGCCGAGTAGGCGCGTAGCGCTGCCATGTCTATAGCTCCGGCAGAGCGGGTCTTTAGAGCCGCGTAGCGGCGGCATTGAGTGCGAAACTGCCGCCGACGCCGGGTGAGATAAACCTGTGCTGGCTATAGACAGGGCGGCGCGCTGCGCCTATCCTGCAACTTAGATTAGCTAGCCCGGCCGCGCCGCTGTAGGCTACTCGCGCTTGCGGCCCACTCCCAGGCGGTACACGGTTTCAGTGAGGCGCTTGGCGCGAATTTCGGGCGTTTTAGCGCCTTTGATATAGCGCACGTAAGAACGCTGCTCAAGCTTTTCCAGCCCTTTAAAAAAAGTGAAGGCAGCGGGTGCTTCGGCCAGGGCCGCGGCGAGGTCTTCGGGCATCTTTATTACGCGCTCCGACAGGTCGTGCCGCAGGGCCACGTGCAAGAAGTCGCCCAGGGTTTTGCCCACGGCCCGGCGCACTTCGCGGGGGATAATGAGGGCATGGTAGCCATCGCCGAGGGGCGTTAGCTCGCCCTGGTAGGGAAAGCCGTCGATGGCCGTTTGCACGGGTAGCTCGTCTTTGGTGCCATATACCTCGGCCACCGAAAAGGGCGCTACCACAAACACGTCGCCGGTGCGCGGGTCGTCTTCGAGCGCCGCGTCAAATTCCTGTTCAAATTCCGTCATGTCCTGCAAAAGTAGCGTAGCGGCCGCTGCCTTGGGCAGTTAGCGGTAGTTGGCACCCAGTTAGTGGAATTTAGAAAGCTGTCCGGCCCAGTGCGCTACCGCACGTGGGCAGTGCTCAGGGCCTGAGCGATGGCGGCGGCATCGGCGGCGGGCACGGGGCGCACCCGGTGGGCCGGCAGGTCGAGCTCGCGGCGCAGGCGGTAAGCCAGGGCGGGAGTTTCGGTGAGAATTAAGTCGGCTTGGTGCAGGGTTTGGCGCTGGATTTCGGCGGGCCAGCCGGCTGCCAAGGCTAGTGGCTCGTCTTGGGCGGCCAGCGTGGCGATGTGCAGCACCAGCGGCCGGCCGGTACGCTGACGTAGCTCCAGGGCGGCCAGCCAAGTAGGCCAGGCCGGGGCGTATATCACGCCAAAAGGCTGCGCGGCCAGTGCCAGTGGCACGGCAAAGCGCGCGTACTGAATAATCTGAAAATTCAAATTAGGCGCGTCGAACTGCTGGGCCTTGGGGCGCAGCGTTGCGTAGGCCACGGGCTCATTGTCAGTTGGCGAGTCAGCTACTGGGTCAGCGGCCGCGGCAATTGGCTCTTCGGCTTCGGTAAAAGCCGCTGGCTCTTGCAGCGAAGCCAGGGCTTCGGGCCAACCAGCCTGCACGGGCGTTACATCAACGGAAAATGGCTCGGTAAGCTCGTCGGCCGCTTCCTCACTAAGCTCGGTAGTCGATTCTTCGGCATCGGCGGCGGTTACTGGCGCAGGCTCGTCAACCGCTGGCACGGGTGTGCTATCAGCTTCCGCATCGAGCGCCACGGGTAGCTCGGTAAAGTAGCTAGGGGCGGCTGGCGCGGGCGCTAGGGGCGGTGCTGCTGCTACCTCTTCGGAATGGGCTGGGCTTATAACCGGGGAAGTGGTGGCTACTGAGGTGCTTGTAACAACAATAGCTTCAGAGCTGCTTAAGTTGCTCGGTGGCAATAAAGCTGCTACCGCCAAGCTGCCCAGGTAAGGCGCAGCTGGCACCGCGGCCGCTCCCACCCAAGTAGGAGCTGGCAGCGACTGCTGCGTATAGGCCGCCAGCGATGCCAAGCTGTATTCGCTTAGCCGCAGCACGCGCACAGCCGACTCGCCTGGCAAGGCGAAAGTTTCCTGGCCGACCAGCCCCGGCGTAGGAAGCATGGCTCCCGGAGCCGGGGGTAACTCCCAAATGAGGCCCGGCAGGGGAGAAGTAGTAGCCACTGGCGTAGTAGCTGAGGCCACGGACGGCGCTGCTACTACGGCCAGCGGAGTGGCCACTGTCACTGGGGCTGGCGTAGCCTCGGTTACCTCTGGCGTAGCCTCAAGTGCCTCTGGCGCGGCCGGAGTAGCGGCGGGTGCGAACTCAGTTGCCGCGGAAACTAAGGCCAGCATTGCCTCGGGTACCAGGCTGGCTTCCAGGGGTAAGAATTCTTCCTGGGTTAGCTCCTCGGTTGCGGGGCCGGCGGGCACCAGCACCACTACCGAGTCGAGCACGGGCTCAAGTGCTTCCGTGGCTTCTACCAGCGCCCGCACGGCGGGGGTAGTCTCATCCCAGGCCAAAACCAGGACGGCAACAGGGACGGAGGAAGCAGGCAAACTCATGAGCAGCAAATACGCCTACGAATAACGGGGCTGCGCGCCGCAAGTTGGCCGCTGCAGACAAAAAATAACCCCGGCTTTAGCTGTAAAATCCAACTTTGGGCCCTGCTTTTGCGAACCGGTGGCGTACTTAAAAGGTATCTTGCGCGTCTAACTTCAATGCTTTCCAAGTGAGTAGCCAGTGTTTTTGGCTACGCTGCTTTTATTCCCGTGCCTTCCTTCTTTATGCCCAATTTTCTCCAGGAAAATAACTACATGCTCAACGACCTAGTGGCCCAGGGTCGCCAGGAGCAGCAGCCCGGCGCGGTGCGCCAGGTAGCGCAAACCAACGATTACCTCTTCACTTTCTTCACTGAAAACGGCACCCGGCTCTTGCTGCACGCGCTGAGCGATAAGATTCTGCGCTTTCGCTACCTCACACCGGGCTCGCCCAGTGAGCCCGACTTTAGCTACGCCGTACCCGGCCCCGGGGAGGCGCATCCCACGCGGCCGCAGGTGCCTGCCTTTCTGGAGTTTAAGGAGAAGAGCGACCACTACCGGCTGACGACGGCGCGCCTCATTTGCATAGTTTGGAAGGACTCGCTGCGCACGCGGGTGCTCGACCGCTCGGGCACCATTTTGGCCGACGATGAGAAGGGTTTTCACTGGCACCACGACGATGACACCGGCAACGACATCGTGAAAATGAGCCAGCAGGTGCCCAGCGGCGTGTGCTACTACGGCCTCGGCGACAAGCCCGCCAACATGAACCTGCGCGGCCAGCGCTTCTGCAACTGGGGCACCGACACCTACGGCTACCAGAAAGGGGCCGACCCGCTCTACAAGAATATTCCGTTTTTTCACGTGCTGCACCAGCGCATCGCGCACGGGGTTTTCTTCGATAATACGTTTAAAGCCTATTTCGACTTTGCCGCCGAGCGGGCCGATGTCACCAGCTTTTGGGCCGAGGGTGGCGAGCTGAATTATTATTTCATCTACGGCCCCACGCTGCTCGAAACCACCGAAGAATATACCCGCCTGACCGGCCCGCCGCCCCTGCCGCCGCTCTGGACGCTGGGCTACCACCAGTGCAAGTGGAGCTACTTCCCCGAAAGCAACGTGCAGGAAATCGCCAAAGGCCTGCGCGACCGCCAGATTCCGTGCGATGCCATTTACCTCGACATCGACTACATGGATGGCTATCGGTGCTTTACCTGGCACCCGCAGCACTTTCCCGAGCCCAAGCGGATGGTGCAGGAGTTGGCCGCCGAGGGTTTCAAACTGGTCGTCATTATCGACCCCGGCATCAAGATTGACCCGAATTATTCAGTTTATACCGAAGGACTGGAAAACGACTTTTTCTGCCGCCGGGCCGATGGCCCGCTCATGCGCGGCTCGGTGTGGCCGGGCGCGTGCAATTTCCCCGATTACACCCGCCCCGAAGTGCGCGAGTGGTGGGCCAGCCTATTTGAAGGCCTGATAAAAGACGTGGGCGTGAAGGGCGTGTGGAACGACATGAACGAGCCCGCCGTGTTCGAGCGCGGCACCTTCCCCGACGATGTGCGCTTTGGCTACGACGGCCAGCCCGCCTCGCACAAGAAGGCGCACAACATCTACGGCATGCAGATGGCCCGCGCCACCAACGAGGGCGTGGCGCGCTTCAGCTACCCCAACCGGCCGTTCACTATCACGCGCAGCACCTACGCGGGCGGCCAGCGCTACTCCTCGGGCTGGACCGGCGATAACATTGCCAGCTGGGAGCATTTGTGGCTGGCCAATATTCAGTGCCAGCGCCTCAGCATCAGCGGCTTCAGCTTTATTGGCTCCGATATCGGGGGCTTTATCGACACGCCCGATGGCGAGCTGTACGCCCGCTGGGTAGCGCTGGGGGCGTTCCACCCATTCTTCCGCACCCACAGCAGCGGCGACCACGGCGACCAGGAGCCCTGGAGCTTTGGCGAGCCATTTACGAGCTTGGCGCGGCAGTTTATCGAGCTGCGCTACCAACTGCTGCCCTACATGTACACCGTGTTTTGGCAGTACAGCACGCAGGGCACGCCCATGCTGCGCCCGCTCACTTTTCTCGACCAAAACGACCCCGAAACGTACCTGCGGATGGCCGAGTTTGCGCTCGGCGATAACCTGCTGGTCTGCCCCATTACGCAGGCCGGGGCCGATGGCCGCTGGATGTATCTGCCCAAAGGCCAGTGGTACTACTACTGGACCGACGAGCTAAAAGCCGGCGGGGCCGAAGTATGGGCTGCGGCTGACCTCACGCGCATTCCGCTCTTCATCAAGGCCGGGGCCGTGGTGCCCATGCAGCCCGTGATGCAGTACGTAGGCGAGAAAGTAGTGGAAGAGCTGACGCTGCACGTGTACTACAAAAACGGCACGCTGGAAAGTGTACTTTACGACGATGGTGGCGAGGGGTACGACTACCAGCAAGGCCAACAAACTACTCGCCGCTTTATGGTGGCTGGCGATGCGACTTCTTTGACCTTGAGCCAACAGATGGAAGGGAACTACCAGCCCAGCTACGCTACCTACCGCGTGGTGCTGCACGGCCTGCCCACCGCACCTACTGGCGCTACCGTCGATGCGCAGCCGGTAGCCCTGGGCATCTACGCGGCTACCGAAACTACGGTGGCGGCCCCGGCTGTGGTAGTACCCGCGGGGTTTGGTGGGATGACAATCAACCTGCAGAACGCCCTCGCAGCCTAAACAGCAGTTGCGCTGAAAGACCATAAAAAAAGCGCCCTGGTGTGAACCAAGGCGCTTTTTTTAGGAAGTTGAACCTACGCTTGTAACGCCGCCACGCCAGCCTGGGCCACGGTAGCATCGTTTTCCACGGTGCTGCCCGATACGCCAATGGCCCCGATAATGGTGCCGTCGGCATCCGTCAGTAGCTCGCCGCCGGGAAAGGTGATGAGGCCACCGTTCGATACCTCGATATTATAGAGTGGGCCGCCCGGCTGGCTGGCCTGGCCCAGGTCGCCGGTGGGCATGTCGAAGTAGCGGGCCGTTTTGGCTTTCTTGATAGCAATATCGATGGAGCCCAGCCAAGCCCCTTCCATGCGGGCGAAAGCCAAGAGGTTAGCCCCGGCATCAACCACGGCGATATTCATTTTCAGACCCAGGTCAAGGGATTTTTGGTGGGCAGCCTCTACGGCGGCTTGCGCTTGCTTCAGGGTGATGGCCATAAGGAAAAACAGGAATCAGGACAGAGAAAAATTGCCTGCCTAATACTGGTTTTTTAGCTGATAGGTTGGCAAGCCGCGTGATGACTAGATGAACTGCGGCTTACCCCAAAGCCACAGCTACGCGTACTAATCCTTCAAGCCTTAGTTAATCGCCGTTTTGTCTAGCCAAACCCCTGCTTCCAAACTTACTATTTACGCCGCGCTGGCCTCCAACCTGGTTATTGCCGTCATCAAGTTTGCGGCGGCGTGGTTCACGGGCAGCTCGGCCATGCTCTCCGAGGCCATTCACTCGCTGGTCGATACGTCTAACGAGCTGCTTTTACTGCTGGGAATGCGCCAGAGCCGGCAGCCGGCCAGCGCGCACCGGCCCTTCGGCTACGGCCGCGAGCTGTATTTCTGGGCCTTCATCGTGGCCATTTTCATCTTCACCATTGGCGGCGGGGTGTCGCTCTACGAAGGCGTGGAACACCTGCGCCACCCCGCGCCCCTGGCTGACCCTACCTGGAACTACGTGGTGCTGGGCCTGGCTTTCTGCTTCGATGGCGCGTCCTTCCTGATAGCGCGCCGCAGCTTCGACAAGCAGCGCGGCCGCCGGTCGTTCTGGACGGCCTTCCGCGCCAGCAAAGACCCCTCGATTTTTGTGGTGCTGTTTGAAGATGCCTCCGCGTTGTTGGGTTTGTTTTTCGCCTTTCTGGGAATTTTCCTCAGTCACTGGTTGCACCAGCCCGCCCTCGATGGCGTGGCCTCTCTTTTCATCGGGGCGCTGCTGCTGGTAGTGGCCGGGCTGCTACTGCGCGAAACCAAAAGCCTGCTACTCGGCGAGCCCGCCGAAACCGCTTTACTTCGGAAAATCAATGATTTAGTGTGCGCTGAGCCTTCCATTACGCATGTCGATGCGCCGCTTTCATCCTACCTTGGGCCGCAGGAAATCCTGGTAGTGATACCTGTCGAGTTTGCCCCCGAAGTATCCTCGGCGCAGCTCACGCAAACGATAGAGCGGCTGCGCGCCGCCATCCAAACGGCCCATCCAAGTGTGCAGCACGTATTCATTCAGCCCACAGCGTTGAGTACGGCGGGATAGGGGAGCTAGTCTGCTCATCGCTGCTGCCCATTGCCCAAAACTGCTTTTTGCCCGCCCAGCCCGTTTTTGCCGTGCCCACTGCCCAGCCCGAATCTAAAACTGCCATCGTAGCCGCCCTGGCAGCCAATCTGGCCATTGCGGCCATCAAGTTTGTGGCAGCGTGGTTCACCGGTTCGTCGGCCATGCTGTCCGAGGGCATCCACTCGCTGGTCGACACGGCCAATGAGTGGCTATTGCTGCTAGGTTTGCGCCGTAGCCAGCAGCCCGCCGATGCGGCCCGGCCCTTTGGCTACGGCAAGGAGCTGTATTTCTGGGCCTTCGTGGTGGCTATTTTCATTTTTGCCCTCGGCGGCGGCCTCTCACTCTACGAGGGCATCGAGCACCTACGCCACCCCGAGCCGCTACGCAGCCCCACCTGGAACTACGTGGTGCTGGCCCTGGCCTTCTGCTTCGATGGCTATTCTTTTTTAGTGGGCCGCCGCACCTTCAACGCCCAGCGGGGCCGCCAGCCGTTCTGGAAAGCTTTTCGCGCCAGCAAAGACCCCTCCACGTTCGTGGTGCTATTTGAGGATGCTTCCGACCTGCTAGGCTTGCTCATAGCCTTTGCGGGCGTGTTTTGCAGCCATTGGCTGCACATGCCGCGCCTCGATGGGGCCGCCTCAGTGGGCATTGGCCTACTCCTGCTGGTAGTGGCCGGGCTGCTACTGCGCGAAACCAAAAGTCTGCTGCTCGGCGAGCCCGCTGAAGCCGCCGTGCTACGCCAAATAATGGCCTTGGCCCAGGCCGAAAGCGCCGTAGTGCGGGTGGCCGCGCCGCTCTCTACCTACCTCAGCCCCCACGAGGTGCTGCTGGTGTTGCCCGTCGAGTTTCAGTCTAGCCTGCCCGCCGCCGAGTTAGCGCAGCTAGCCGAGCAGCTGAGCGCGGCCATTAAAGCTGATTACCCCGATGTGAAGCACGTATTTGTGCAGCCGTTGACGAAAAAGCCAACTCAATAGTGCAACTCACTCTGCGTCCCCGGACAGCATAAAAAAGGCGCGGCAGTAGTACTGCCGCGCCTTTTTTACAATTGAAATGCTAGCTTACGCCAAGTGGTTCGAAGCAGCCTTCGCCACCAAAAACTCGCGGTTCAGAATCGCAATATTCTCCAGCGAAATACCTACCGGGCACTCAGCTGCGCACGAGCCGATGTTCGAGCAAGCGCCGAAGCCTTCGATATCCATTTGAGCCACCATATTCTCGACGCGGGTCTTAGCCTCTACTTGGCCCTGCGGCAGCAACGCTAGCTGCGAAACCTTAGCCGATACGAAGAGCATAGCCGAAGCATTTTTGCAAGCTGCTACGCAGGCGCCGCAGCCGATACAGGTAGCCGCCTCGAAAGCGCGGTCGGCGATATCCTTCGGAATCGGAATGGTGTTGCCATCCGGCGTGCCGCCCGTGTTCACGTTAACGTAGCCGCCCGCCTGAATGATGCGGTCAAACGCCGAGCGGTCTACGCTCAAATCTTTGTTGACCGGGAAAGCATTAGCGCGCCAAGGCTCGATGGTGATGGTATCGCCATCCGAGAACTTGCGCATGTGCAACTGGCACGTAGTAGTGCCCTTCTCGGGGCCGTGCGAGCGGCCGTTGATAAACAAGTCGCACGAGCCACAGATGCCCTCACGGCAGTCGTGGTCGAAGGCCACTGGGTCGGTGCCTTTGTGCAGCAGGTCCTCGTTGAGTACGTCGAGCATTTCCAGGAACGACATATCGGGCGAGATGTCATTCACTTTGTACTCCACAATCTGACCTTCGGTCTGGCGGTTCGGCTGACGCCACACGCGCAGCGTCAGGTTCATGGGTTTAGCGTTGGGGTTAGAGCCGGCCATATTATTGAATTAAAAATTAAAAATTAAAAATTATGAATTGCCAGTGCGTCAAGCAGTTGTCAAGACTTAATTCTCAATTTTTAATTCATAATTTTTAATTTTTAATTAACAATTATTTGTAGCTGCGTTGGGTGAGCTTCACGTTTTCGAACACCAATTCTTCCTTGTGAAGCACCTCAGGCTGATTGTCGCCGGTGTACTCCCAAGCTGCCACGTAGGCGTAGTGGTCGTCGTCGCGCAGGGCTTCGCCTTCCGGCGTCTGGTACTCCTCGCGGAAGTGACCGCCGCAGCTTTCGTTCCGGTCCAGCGCATCGTCCACCATCAGTTCGCCCAGCTCTAGGAAGTCGGCTACGCGGCCGGCTTTCTCTAACGCCTGGTTCATTTCTTCGCCTGAGCCCACCACTTTCACATCGCTCCAAAACTCCTTGCGCAGCTTGGAAATCTCGGCTTTAGCGTACTTCAAGCCTTCGGCATTGCGGGCCATGCCGCAATACTCCCACATGAGGTGCCCGAGCTTTTTGTGAAACTCATCGGGTGTGCGGGTGCCCTTAATAGCCAGCAGCTGCTCCACGCGAGCCTGCACACCAGCTTTCGCTTCGGCAAAGGCGGGGTGGTCGGTCGTCACCGGCTTGGGCGGCGTAGCTGCAAGGTAATCGCCAATGGTATAAGGGATTACGAAGTAGCCATCGGCCAGACCCTGCATCAGGGCCGAGGCACCGAGGCGGTTGGCACCGTGGTCCGAGAAGTTGCACTCGCCGGTGGCGTAGAGGCCGGGCACCGAGGTTTGCAAGTTATAGTCAACCCAGAGGCCACCCATGGTGTAGTGAACCGCCGGGTAGATGCGCATCGGCAGCTCGTAGGGGTTCTCATCGGTAATCTTTTCGTACATCTCGAAGAGGTTACCGTACTTCTGGGCCACCGCAGCAGCCCCGGTGCGCTCGATAATCTCCGAGAAGTCGAGGTACACGGCCAGGCCTGATGAGCCTACGCCGCGGCCTTCGTCGCACATCATCTTGGCGTTGCGCGAGGCTACATCGCGGGGCACGAGGTTACCGAAAGCGGGGTACTTGCGCTCCAGGAAATAGTCGCGGTCATCTTCTTTGATATCCCGCACCTTGATTTCGCCTTTGCGCAAGCGCTCGGCCATTTCCTTGGTTTTGGGCACCCACACGCGGCCATCATTGCGCAGCGATTCCGACATCAGCGTCAGTTTCGACTGGTAGTCGCCCGATACCGGGATGCAAGTGGGGTGAATCTGGGTGAAGCAAGGGTTGGCGAAGTACGCGCCCTTTTTATGCGCCCGCCAAGGGGCCGTCACGTTGCAGTACATAGCATTCGTGCTCAGGTAGAACACGTTGCCATAGCCACCCGTAGCCAGCACTACAGCGTGTGCTGAGTGCGTTTGCGTTTCGCCAGTAATCAGGTTGCGCGTCACGATGCCGCGGGCATGGCCATCGACCACCACCACATCGAGCATTTCCGAGCGGGTGTACATTTTTACCTTGCCATAGGCAATCTGGCGGCTGAGGGCCGAGTAGGCACCCAGCAGCAGTTGCTGTCCGGTTTGGCCGCGGGCGTAGAACGTGCGGCTTACCTGCGCGCCACCGAAGGAGCGGTTGGCCAGCAGCCCACCGTACTCGCGGGCGAAGGGGACGCCCTGCGCCACGCACTGGTCAATAATATTGACCGATACCTGGGCTAGGCGGTACACGTTGGCTTCGCGGGCGCGGTAGTCGCCACCCTTGATGGTGTCGTAGAACAAACGAAATACCGAGTCGCCGTCGTTCTGGTAATTCTTGGCCGCGTTGATACCGCCCTGCGCGGCGATGGAGTGCGCCCGGCGCGGCGAGTCGTGGTAGGTAAACGCCTTCACGTTGTAGCCCAACTCGGCGAGCGACGCGGCGGCCGAAGCACCCGCGAGGCCCGTGCCCACCACAATCACGTCGTATTTACGTTTGTTGGCGGGGTTTACGAGCTTGACGTTGAACTTGTGCTTGTCCCATTTTTCGGCCAAGGGGCCGGCGGGAGCTTTGGAGTTCAGTTCCATAGAGCAGTGGGAATAACTTAGTTAAAAGCCAGCGTCAAGTGCTGCAACGTCAACGCCACGCCGTCTTTCAGCGCACCTTGGTCGTTGGTAAAAATGTAGAAATACAGCGGCATCGAAGCAAAGCCCGCCGACACAATAACCGCGAAAGCGTAGCCAACGTTCTTAATGATGGGCATGTATTTGCGGTGGTTCAGGCCTAGGGTCTGGAAGCCCGAGCGGAAGCCGTGCCATAGGTGGTAGCCCAAGCTGGCCTGTGCCGCTACGTAAAGAATAACATACCAAAGCTGGTGAAACGACGTTACCACCACTTTATACAGGTTGTCGTTGTGCTGGATGTCGGGGTCGGGCGTGCCGAAGCGGGCGCGCCAGAAGAAGTTGTACAAATGCACAATCAAAAACACCAGAATAATCGAGCCCAGCAAACCCATGTTGCGCGAGGTCCACTCCGAGTTTTGCTTGGCTTGCCACTGGTCGTACTTGTGAGCGCGGGCACCTTTGTTACGGATGGTCAGCATCAGGGCCTCGTAGATGTGGAAGCCAAAGCCCAGCACTAAACCCCACTCGACGGTGCGAATGATGGGGTTATGCCCCATAAAGTGCGAATACACGTTGAACGCTACCCCGTCGTCGTTTTTGAAGAGCTGGAGGTTGCCCACCAGGTGTACTACCAGGAAGGTGCAGAGAAACAAGCCCGTGAGGGACATGACAATCTTGCGCCCGATGCTGCTAGTAAAGGTTTTGGTAAACCAATTCATAAAATTATCAGCAAAAAAGAAGCTACTTTGAACTGCCCAAAGGTAGCGCCCGGCAAAGCACCCCCCAAGCCCAGCCGGTAAGATGCTTGCTATTTAGAATGGTTAAATATTGTGTTTTTGCTAACCCGCCAGCTTCGTGAATCAATCCGCTGTTTTCTCCGTTAACCGACGCAACCACTTTACAACTAAGTCTGCCTAAAAAGGTTGTTCCGTAGTAGCTAGCTGGTAGTGAAGGAATAACCTCCCCACCCCTTATTATTGTTTTATGAAAATACTTTCCTCATCCAAGCCGCCGCGTTGGGGCGGCGCGTGGGTACTGGGGTTGCTGCTGGTCGCGCTGGGCTGGTTGTTGCCCACGGCTGCGCACGCCACCCACTTGCGGGCCGGCGACATTCAGGCCAAGGTTGATACTACGCCTACGCACAACCCCAACCGTATTTTCTTTAAGCTGACGCTGTATCGCGACCCAACTAAGCAAGCCGATACACCCGTCGCGACTATGTTTTTTGGTGATGGTACGAGTGCTACTTCGAATAGAAGTGGTGATGTGCGGTTGACACCCATCGTAAACATTTGTACCTATTACTTCGACCATACTTATCCGGGTGCGGCTGGCTACACGGTTAGTATAGTAGAGGTAAACAGGGTAGCGAACGTGGTGAACATGGCCAGTTCGTCAAGCCAGAGCTTTTTTCTCAGCACCAATATCACCATCAGGCCCGGTCTGGGACTGAACCACTCGCCGATACTGAAAGCGCCAGCTATTGACCAAGCAGCTTCCGGCCAGGTTTATAAGCACAATCCGGCTCCCTTCGATGCCGATGGCGACTCGCTAGGCTTCCGTCTGATAGAAAGCCGGCAGGTATTGAATGTTCCCAACCCTCCTTACCCAGCTGGGTATAACCCGACGCCTGTGGTTTGCACCGGGTTTCAATATGCTAATAGCCAGGCTTATGGGATTCCACCACAGTTGCCAGTGCAGGTGCCCGACCCTTCTGACCCCACTACCGTAGTAGGTGCCCCAGCCAAACTAACGATTGATACCCGTGGCCAGATAAGGTGGAATGCTCCGCTGCGCTTGGGCGAGTATAACATCGCCTTTATAGTGGAGGAATGGCGGCGTACTGTGGTGGACGGCCGTAGCTTTTATAGCAAAATAGGCGAGGTAAACCGCGATATGCAGGTGACGGTAGTAGCTACTGATAACCTGCCGCCTGTTATTACCATCCCTAATGATACTTGCGTAGTGGCTGGCACCTTCATTGGCAAAAACGTGACGGCGGTAGATGGCATGAGTGCCACCTCGCCCCGGACGCCGGTAGTGCTGACGGCTTACGGCGGCATGCTGCCGCCCAGTGCTATAATCCCGGCCGGTACCTTTACCCAGAGCACACAGGGGCCGCCGCGAGCCGTGGGCCGGTTTCAGTGGACACCCGACTGCTCAAATATTGCCAAAGAGCCTTATATCGTATTATTCAAGGCGCAGGATACGCCGCACGTGCCCGCCCAGGCTAACGACCCGCCCCTCATCGACGAAAAAGCTTGGCGCATAACCGTAATCGGTCCCGCGCCGACCAACCTGCAAGCCACGCCAGTAGCTGGCCCGCAGGTGCTGCTGAGCTGGGCTAGCTACCCGTGCCAGACCAGCACTGTACCGGGCGTGACGCCGACCATCCTAATTTTCCGTCGCGAAAATTGCTTTGCCTACACGCCCAGCCCTTGCGAAACGGGTATTCCGGCGTCGGCAGGCTATACCCAGATTGGCAGCGTGCCCGCCAACCTGACGGCTTTTGCCGACAACACGGTGCAGCGCGGCCACACGTATTCTTATCGTATTTACGTCACGTTCCCGCAGCCCGCGGGTGGGTCCAGCATTGTTTCCAATGAAGCGTGCATCACGCTCAATGGGCGCTCGGCTCAAATCACCAACGTGGATGTGCTGACTACCAACGCAACGACGGGCCAGATATCGGTGAAGTGGACCCGGCCCCAGCCCACCACGGGCAGCGTGTTTAACACGCCGCTGGGCTACCGGCTCAGCCGCAGCTCGACGGGCGCGGCTCCTTTTACCTTAGTAACGACCAAGACGAGTATCACGGACACCACTTATGTGGATACGAGCGTGAACACGCAGGACTTGCAGTACACGTACCAACTGGTGTTCTTTAATGCGGCTACTGCGCAGCCGGGCAGCCCTGAAAACACTGAGACTGCCCCGCTGGCTAGCAGCGTGCGCCTGGCTGTGGTGCCCAATGGCTTGAGCCGAACCAATGCCCTGACTTGGAGCTACCAAGTACCCTGGGACAATACCAAACACCCGAGCATTGTTTACCGCCGCACGGGTACTACTGGCACGTATTCACAAGTAGCTACCGTGACGCCGGGCGCTACTAGCGGCACCTACACCGACAACGACCCCACCTTGCAATTTGGCCAAACCTACTGCTACTATGTGCAAACGAGTGGGCAGTACGCCACGCCACTTAATTCAGCCAACCAGCTGATTTACGACAACCTTCTTAACAAGAGCCAGGAGCGTTGCGCGGCCCTGACGCCCACACCCTGCACGCCCGTGCTCACACTGGCCCCTACCAATTGCGACAGCTTGTCTAAGCTCGACTTTGGGGTGAGTATGCCGCTGCAAAACCAGCGCTACCAGAACCGCTTGCGCTGGACGATTGGCAACACGCCCACTGGTTGCAGCACCGATGCGGCGTACTTCCGCATCTTCTACCGCAGCACGGCCAATGGCCCGCTGGTACTGCTCGACTCGGTAGCGGGCACGCAGTTTACCTACCTGCACCGCAACCTGACGAATGGTGCCGGTTGCTACGCCGTGCAGGCCGTGAACCCGGCGGGCATCCGCAGCGCCATGAGCAACGTGGCTTGCCAGGATGAGTGCGTGTTCTTTATCCTGCCGAATATTTTTACGCCCAACGGCGATACCTACAACGAAACATTCCGGCCCAAAACGGCGAGCCCAATCGTACGCACGCACATCCAGATATTCAACCGCTGGGGCCGCAAAGTGTACGAAAGCGACAAAGACCCCTACATCAACTGGGATGGCGGCGGGGCCATTGGCGAAACCGGCTCGATTAACGGCAAGGCTTCGGAAGGCGTGTACTACTACTTGGCCGAGGTCGAATTTGCCGACTTTGCCAACACCAAGCGCACGTTTAAGGGTTGGGTAGAAATAACCCGCTAGCCCCCTGGCCAAGCAATTCAGAGAAAGCCGCTCCGTTTGGGGCGGCTTTTTTTGCGTTAAGTTTGCCCAACTAGCCGCGTTGTAAAAGCTGGTTTTTGTTTGTTAATGCCCATAAAGCATTAACAATTAACAATTAATAACTAACCATTAACTTGACACCTTCCCACCCTACTGCTGGCCCTGTGGCCGTTGTTTTTCCGGGCCAGGGCAGCCAGTTTCCGGGCATGGCCCGCGAGCTGTATGACCAAAGCGAAGCCGCCCGCGCCCTGCTCACCCAGGCCAATGACATCTTGGGCTTTAGTTTGACCGACCTCATGTTCACTGGCACCGAGGCCGACCTACGCCGCACCGACGTAACGCAGCCCGCCGTGTTTGTGCACTCGGTGGCGCAGTTTGTGGCTCAGCCCGGCTTGCAGCCCGCCATGGTGGCCGGGCACTCGCTGGGCGAATTTTCGGCGCTGGTAGCGGCCGGCGTGCTCACCTTCGCCGATGCCCTGCCCCTGGTGGCTCGCCGCGCCCAAGCCATGCAAGCCGCCTGCGACGAGCAGCCCGGCACCATGGCCGCCATTCTGGGCTTGGCCGACGAGGTGGTAGAGCGCATCTGCCAGGAAATCTCGGCCGCCGGCGACGTAGTGGTGGCCGCCAACTACAACTGCCCCGGCCAGCTTGTCATCTCCGGCTCGACCGAAGGCATTGCCAAAGCTTGCGAGGCGCTGAAAGCCGCCGGAGCCAAGCGGGCGTTGCCGCTGCCCGTGGGCGGGGCCTTCCACTCGCCCCTTATGCAGTCGGCCCAGGCCGCGCTGGCCGAGGCCATCGAAAAGACAACCTTCCAGCCCGCGCGCTGCCCCGTGTACCAAAACGTGGATGCTGCCCCCCACATCGACCCCACCGAGATTAAAGCCAATCTGCTGGCTCAGCTAACCGCGCCCGTGCGCTGGACCCAGAGTGTGCAAGCCATGGCCCGCGACGGCGCTACTACCTTCCTGGAGTGCGGTCCCGGCAAGGTGCTGCAAGGTTTGGTGAAGAAAATCGAGCCGACGGCCACGGCGGCGACTGTATAGCGTCTGTCATGGCGAGCAAAGCGCAACAATCGCATCAGGACGAGCCGCTCGGGTTCCGTTCTGATGCGATTGCTGCGCTTTGCTTGCCATGACAGTTTTATTTTTCGACCTTCACCACCTCCAGCGAGTCAGGGCAAGTGGCCAGCAACTCACTAATAGTCTGGTGCAACTGCGGGTGCACTAGCTGCGGCGCAATCTCGGCCAGCGGCACCAGCGCAAAGCGCCGGCCCGGCAGCGCCGGGTGTGGCACGGTAAGGGTCGAGGTTTGAATAAGTTCGTCGCCGTAGAGCAAAATATCCACATCCAGCGTGCGGGCGGCCCAGCGCTGGTGCCGTTCGCGCCCGGCCTGCTGCTCGGTAGCCAGGCAGGCTGCTAGCAGCGCTGGTGCAGCTAGGGCGGTGCGGATTGCTAGCGCTTGGTTGAGGAATGCCGGCTGGTCCTCCAAGCCCCAGGCCGCAGTTTCGTAGAGCGATGAGGCGGCTACCAACTCGCCGGCCGTGGCCGCCAAGTGCTGCCGGGCGTGCTGCAAGTGCGCAGCCCTGTCGCCGATATTGCTGCCTAGCAGCAAATAGGCTAGTACCTCGCTCATGCGTGCTGTTGAAAAAAAGCAGCTGTGCGCTCGGCCACGAGCTTGGCCAGCGGTGGCAGCTCGGCTGCGGGCCACGGGTGGCTGCCACCAAACTGATGCCCCGCGCCCGGCACAATAAACAGCTCAGCGTCGGGCTTGCGGGCCAGCAGTTCTTCGGCCGCACTCAGGGGCACGGTTTCATCGGGGTCGCCGTGCACGATGAGTAGCGGCTGGCGCAGTTGGGGCACTAGCTGCGCCAAGTCGAGACGAGCGTGGTTAGCGTGGTAGTCTTCGGCAATCTGGTAGTACATGGGCAGCTGCTGGCCGGTGCGCGAGTTCGGGATGTACAGCACACCCTCGCGCTGCCATTTCTCGAGCACTTCGGTGGGCCAGCGTGGGGCCAGGCTAGCCACCGCCGACCAGGTAGCCACGGCCGTGATGCGTGGGTCTTCGGCCGCCTTGGCCAGCACCAGCCCGCCGCCCCGGCTGTGGCCGATGAGGTAGATGCGGTTGAGGTCGAGCTCGGCGGCCGGTAGGGGCGTGGTGCCGGGTCGGTGCAGGGCATCGAGCAGCTGGCCCAGGTCGTTGAGCTCGTAACTAAAATTGTTGTGGCCGAACGCTTCCAGGTCCTCGAGGTCGCCGGTGCCGCCCACTACCACGCCGTTGTGCGAGAGGTTGAGCTTGATAAAAACAAAGCCCTGCTCGGCAAAAAAACGCGCTAGCAGCGGGAAGTGCCCCCAGTCTTTGAAGCCTTTAAACCCGTGCACAAACACTACAACTGGCTTGGCCATGGGTACGGTATCGGCGGCTTGGTAGGTGGCATCGGCGGCGAAGGCCCGGCCGTGGCCGGAGCCCGTGAGCACGAACTCAACAGTAGTTAGCATATGCAAAGAGACAAATAATGCCGCAAGCTACTTCCGGGCTTGCATTGGCCTAATGCGGCTGGCGGCCGTATCATTGCGCCCGCATGGCAAATCCGCTCGACTCTATCCAAGCCCCCATCGCCGCTGAAATGGCGGAGTTTGAGGTGAAGTTTCGCCAGTCGATGCAAACCAAGGTGCTGCTGCTCGATAAAATAATGGGTTACATCGTGCGCCGCAAAGGCAAGCAGGTGCGCCCCATGTTCGTTTTTTTGACTGCCCGCACCGCCGCCGCCGACCCGGCCGGGCCGCTCGACCAAGCCACGTTTCGCGGCGCGGCGCTCATCGAGCTGCTGCACACGGCCACCCTGGTGCACGACGATGTGGTGGATGAAAGCAATTATCGGCGAGGCTTTTTCTCCATCAATGCGCTCTGGAAGAACAAAATAGCCGTGCTGGTAGGCGACTACCTGCTCTCGCGGGGCATGCAGCTGGCCCTGGAGCACGACGACTTTGACCTGCTGAAAATAGTGAACCGCGCCGTGCGCGAGCTTAGCGAAGGCGAGCTACTCCAAATCGAAAAAGCGCGCCGCCTCGACATTACCGAAGAGGTCTATTTCGACATTATTCGTCAGAAAACGGCCTCGCTCATTGCCTCCTGCACGGCCGTAGGCGCGGCCTCGGTGGGCGCGAGCAAGGAAGTAGTGGAGCGCGCCCGCCTGTTTGGCGAGAAGGTGGGCATGGCTTTCCAAATAAAAGACGACCTCTTCGACTACGGTACCGCCGAAATCGGCAAGCCCGTGGGCATTGACATCAAAGAGAAAAAGATGACGCTGCCGCTCATCTACGCCTTGCAGCAAGCGAGCTGGCTCGACAAGCGC
The DNA here is from genome assembly GCA_050954845.1 of Janthinobacterium lividum. Taxonomy (GTDB): domain Bacteria; phylum Bacteroidota; class Bacteroidia; order Cytophagales; family Hymenobacteraceae; genus Hymenobacter. Next base: position 83,554 of record JBPBQK010000069.1, on the reverse strand, counting down.
CGAGTCATTTTCAACGTCAAAAACAATGCTGGCCACCGCGACCGGGTGCAGCAGGTTATCGACTTCGTGAAGAAGTCGGGCGGCCTCGAATACGCCGTGCAAACCATGGAGCGCTACCGCGACGAGGCGCTGACTATTCTGCACGAATTCCCTGAGTCGGCCGCCCGCACCGCTCTGGAGGCGCTGATAAACTACACGATAGAGCGGGAGAAGTAATTGGTGAAGGAGTGAATGCTGCTAAAGTCATTCACTTCCTCACCAACTCACTCCTTCACCAATGAGCAGCATGGCATCGGGGCACAACGCGGCCCAATACGCTTGCTCGCTGGGCGGGGCCACGCCCGGAAAATCGCCCCAGCGCCCCTGCATGTCGGCAATGAGCTGCAAGTGCAGGTGCGGCGGCCAGTTGCCATTCTCGGGGTAGGGGCCGACGTGAGCAAAAATTTCACCCTGCGTAATTTCCTGTCCCGGCTGCAGGCCCGGCAGGTCGGTGCGCGTGAGGTGGCCGTATAGACTGTAAAAGCGCACGCCTTCTAACTCATGCTGCAAAATGATAGTGGGGCCGTAGTCGCCGAAGTTGTTATTATCGGCCAGGCTATGCACCACGGCGGGCAGCGGCGCGGCCACGGGCGTGCCGGCGGGCACCCACACATCTACGCCCAGGTGCAGCGAGCGCGGCTCGGTAGCATCGGCAAAATGCGGGCTGCGGCGGTAGATAACGCGGTTTTCGAGGTAGCCGCCAATGCCTGTGCTGGCGTGCTGCTCGGCTAGCATTTCCTGTACTACGTGGTCGAAGAGCGCGGTGTCGCGTAGGCGCTCGGGCTGGGCGAGGTGCGGGTTGGCCGCTGTGAAGTCGAGCGAGGCAACCGTGTGGCCTACGAGCGGCTGCGTGGGCAGCACCGGGGCGAAGGTGGCGCGGTGCCGGGCCAGAAGGGAGTGTAGCATAAGCTTTGGCTTGTGCGTACAAAGGTGGGCTGCGCAAGCACAAGCCAAAGCGTATGCTACCCGCGCCCGTAAATTTGTTGTTCTATCCAAGTTAAGTCTTTAGCCCATGTCGTCGTACCTGACGCTGACCGTCGTTGCCCTCACCCAGGAAACCCCTGATACCGTAACTATCCACCTTGAGCGGCCCGACCGCCAGGCTGTGCCCAGCAAGCCCGGCCAGTACCTGACGCTGCTGGTGCCCTGCGGCCCCGCCGGCGCCCGGCCCGAGCGCCGCGCCTACTCGCTCAGCAGCACCTCGGCCGATGCCCCGCGCCTATCGGTGACGGTGAAGCGTGTGCTAGGCGGCTTGGTGAGTAATTATCTGCTTGATAATGTGAGAGTAGGCCAGCAGTACGAAGCCCTGCCGCCGCTCGGCAACTTTGTGGTGCAGCCCAGCCCCAAGGCGGCGCGCTCGCTGGTGCTCATCGGGGCGGGCTCGGGCATCACGCCGCTCATGGCCATGCTCAAGGCCGTGCTGCGCGAAGAATTGCAAAGCCATGTATTGCTGATTTATGGCAACCGCAACGAAGAATCGGTGATTTTCAAGCAGCAGCTCGACGAGCTGGAAGCTGGCAGCCGCGGCCGCCTTCAAATAGAGCACGTGTATAGCCAGCCGCTGCGCCCGGCCGGCCCGCACCAGCACACGGGCCGCGTAAACCGCACTACCATGCTGCGGATTTTGGAGCAGCGCCACCAGTTTCCGGCCCCGCAGGCCGAGTACTACATCTGCGGCCCCGATGGCCTGATGACCGAAGCCCAGGCTGCCCTGGAGCTGCTAAACGTGCCCAGCAGCCGCGTGCGCCGCGAAAGCTTCGTGGCCGCCGCCGACACCGCCGAAGCTGGCGACGCCCACGGCGACGTGCTGGCCGGCACCGACGATGGCCCCGTCACGAGCCGCAACGTCACGATTCAGTACGAAGGCAGCGAGTACGTAATTGCCGTGCCCACCGGCAAAACCATCCTCGACGCGGCCCTCGACGAAGACATCGACCTGCCGTACTCGTGCCAAGCTGGCCTTTGCACCGCCTGCCGCGGCAAGTGCCTCTCGGGCAAAGTGCACCTCGATGAGCGCGAAGGCCTCTCCGACGCCGAGCTGGCCAAAGGCTACGTGCTCACCTGCGTGGCCCACCCCCTCACGGCCGATGTCGTGATTGAGATAGATTAGCAGGCAGCGTAACTTTTAAGCGCCTCAACTAGCGCTAAAGCTCTCAACGCGAAGGACTGATTAGTGCTTAGCTTTTGGTTAAGCGTACCTATCAGTCCTTCGCGTTGGGGGCTTTGTGCTTTCGTACTCAGCTGAAAACTAAGGCGAACACCCTGCGGAAATAGCTTCTGACTAACAAGCCAACCGTAGATATTTTTTTAAATACAGATAATTATTGGTAGTCAAGAGGTTATTGCTTGCGTAGAAGCTACCCACTGCCGTTGTCGAGATAGTATATAAACTAAAGCTGCAAAGTGGTGCTTACTTTTCCAGTTGCAGCCCATGCGCCCGCTCGCTTTAGCGGAGGTGCCGTCGGCCGCACCTTGCGCTCATCCATCTGTCGTTTCTGCGTAATTTGCTAGCTATGTTAACCTCTGAGCTTGATACCCCCACCTCCGTGGCTACCGATACGGCGCGCCCGCCGCGCCACTATTTACCCGAAGAGTTTTACGTCACCGACTGGGCATCGCTGGAGCCCTTTTTTCAGGAACTACAAACCCGCGCCCTGCCCGATGTAGCCGCCCTGGAGCAGTGGCTGCTCGACCGCTCGGAACTCGAAGCTGTGTTGAGCGAAGACTTGGCGTGGCGCTACATTCGCATGACCTGCGACACGCAGGACGAAAGCCGGGCCGAGTCTTTCCAGTTTTTCGTGCAGGAAATCGAGCCGCAGGTAGCGCCCTACGACCACGCCCTCAACGAAAAGCTGCTGACCGCCGCTGGCTTAAGCGAGCTAGACGATACCCGCTACGGCGTATTTCTGCGCTCGGTGCGCCGGGCCTCCGAGATTTACCGCGAGGAAAATATCGCGCTCAAAACCGAGATTTCGACCAAGCAGCAGCAGTACGCCGCCACCGTAGGGGCCATGACCGTGACCCTCGACGGCGAAGAAATAACGCTGCCCCGCGCCGCCGACCGCCTCAAAAGCCTCTCGCGCCCCGTGCGCGAGCAGGCGTGGCGCGCCATTCAGGCCCGCCGCCTGCAAGACAGCAAGCCCCTCGACCAGCTCTTTACCGAGCTGGTGCAGTTGCGCCACCAGGTAGCCCTAAATGCGGGCTTCGCCAACTTCCGCGACTACATGTTTGCTGCGCTCGGCCGCTTCGACTACACGCCGGAGGATACTTTTGACTTCCACGCCGCCATTCGGGCCACTGTGGTGCCGCTCATTGATGAGTTTGATGAAGCCCGCCGCAAGGCGCTTTCGCTTAGCGACTTGCGCCCCTGGGACCTCGACGTGGACCCCAGCGGCCAGCAGCCGTTGCGCCCATTCCAGACGGGGGAGGAGCTATTGGAAAAAACCATCACGGTATTCCAGCGCCTCGACCCCTTCCTGGGTCAGTGCCTGAGCACCATGCGCCACATGGGCCACCTCGACTTGGAATCGCGCAAGGGCAAAGCGCCCGGCGGCTACAACTACCCGCTCGATGAAACGGGCGTGCCATTCATTTTTATGAATGCCACTTCGTCGCTACGCGATGTGGTGACCATGCTGCACGAAGGTGGCCACGCCGTGCATTCCTTCCTCACGCGCCGCCTGCCCCTCTCGGCCGACAAGCACCCGCCGAGCGAAGTAGCCGAGCTGGCCTCGATGAGCATGGAGCTGATGAGCATGGACCACTGGGATGTCTTTTTCGAAGACCCCGCCGAGTTGCGCCGCGCCAAGAAAACCCACCTCGAAAGCGTGCTCGAAACCTTCCCCTGGGTGGCAACTATTGATAAGTTTCAGCACTGGGTGTATGAAAACCCCGACCACACCGAGGCGCAGCGCCACAAGCGCTGGACCCAGATTTACCAAGACTTCAACCAGCGCAGCGTGAGCTGGCGCGGCATAGAGCAGTTCCGGCCCTACTTGTGGCAAAAACAGCTGCACCTCTACGAAGTGCCCTTCTACTACATCGAGTACGCCCTGGCGCAACTTGGGGCCATTGCGGTGTGGCGCAATTTCCGCCAGGACCCGGCCGCTGCTTTGGCTGGCTACCAGCGGGCGCTAGCGCTGGGCTACACCCGCCCCATCGGCGAGATTTATGAGGCCGCGGGCATCCGCTTCGACTTCAGCACTGAGTACCTAACCCAACTAGCTGACTTCGTGCGCGAAGAGATGGCGGCGCTATAAAACGGCGTAGCTGGGTTCTCCAAAAAAGCAAAAGCCCGGCCATCGGCCGGGCTTTTTGCGTGGAAGGCACCAGTACTTTTGCGCCCATTATGCTTGAAATCCCCGTTATAAATTCTTCGCGGCATCCGTTGCCCGAATATCAGACTGCTCATTCCGCCGGCCTCGACCTGCGCGCTGACCTGCCCGAGGGGCCGGTTACACTCAATTCTTTAGAGCGTCGCCTTATTCCTACTGGCCTCAGCCTGGCGCTGCCTGTGGGCTATGAGGCGCAGGTGCGCCCGCGCAGCGGGCTGGCTTACAAGCACGGCATCGGCATTGTGAATAGCCCCGGCACCATTGATGCCGACTACCGCGGTGAAATCAGGGTTCTGTTAGTAAACCTTTCCAATGAGCCCTTCACCGTGAAGGATGGCGAGCGCATTGCCCAGCTAGTAGTTGCCCGCCACGAAACGATAAGCTGGCAGCCCACCGAAAGCCTCAGCGAAACCGAGCGCGGCGCGGGTGGCTACGGCAGCACAGGGGTATAATGATTAGTTGTTAATGGTTAATGCTATGAGGGCGAGCGATTAACCATTAACAACTAACCATTAATAATTGAACTAGTGGTGCGCCGGTGCGGCGTGGGCGTGACCTTGCTGCAAAGCGATGGTTTGCAAGTTGCCGCCGGCCGAAATGAGCTTCTGGCTCAGTTCGCGCAGCTTGTCGCCGAGGCCGGCGAAGCTGTGCAGGCTCAGGGCCGACTTGCCGGTGAGGTGGCCCAGCAGGAAAAACGACTTGGCCATGGCCGCTACGTCGTTGCTGCTGATGGCTTTGTTGAGCACTTCCAACTCCTGGGCGATGGGGCGCAGGGCGGGGTCGTTGCTGCTGTTCAGCTCGCTGAGCCAGGTACCGATGTGGCTCTGGCCTGCGCTGGCGTCGTTCATATAGCCCGCGTTGGTGGCGGCAAACAGGCTCTGGACGCCCGCTTCGATTTCATTGAAATAATTCATAGGGACAAAGTACGGAACGGAAAAGCTAACGTCGAAGGCCATCGGGTAGTTTTGGGCGCAACTTTGCGCCAGCGGCCCTTTTCGCTACCATTCTGCATGAACCTTGTTTCGCTTTCCGATATCGAGCAGGCCCGCCAGCGCTTGGTCGGCCTGGCTCGGCGCACGCCGCTGCTGCCCTTCGACCTACCCGAGCTGCCGGGCGAAAAGGTGTTTCTGAAACCCGAAAGCCTGCAGCCCATCGGCTCCTTCAAAATCCGGGGGGCGGGCAACCGCATCATGGCCCTCACGGCCGAGGAGCGGGCGCGCGGCGTGCTGGCCTACAGCAGCGGCAACCATGCACAGGGCGTGGCCTACGCCGCCCGCCAGCTTGGTATTAAGGCTACCATCATCATGCCCACCAACGCGCCCCAAGTGAAAATAACCGCCACGCGGGCGCTGGGAGCCGAGGTGCTGCTCTACGACCCTGCTCACGAAAAGCGCGAGGCCGTGGCGGCCCGCCTGCTGGCTCAGGCCGCGCACCCGCCCGTGCTGGTGCCGCCCTTCGACGATGCCTACGTGATAGCCGGGCAGGGCACTATTGGGCCAGAAATTTTGGAAGACCTGCCCGAAGTGGAGTTGGTGCTGGCCCCGGTAGGAGGGGGCGGGCTGCTGGGCGGCGTGGCTGCCGCGCTCAAGTTATTGAAGCCGAGCGTGAAGATTATCGGCGTCGAGCCCGAGCTGGCAGCCGACGCGCAGGCCTCGTTTCGAGCGGGGCGGGTAGTGGAGTGGGCCGCCGCCGATACCAACCGAACCTTGGCCGATGGCGTGCGTACGTTGGCCCTGAGCGAGCTGACGCTGGCGCACCTGCGCCAGTATGCCGACGATGTGGTGACGGTGAGCGAAGCCGAGCTGCGCGCCGCCGCCCGGCGCTTGCTCCTCGAAGCCCGCCTGGTAGTGGAGCCCACGGCCGCGCTGCCGCTGGCGGCGCTGCTGCGGCACCGGGCCAGCTTACCCCCGAGCCGTCATACTGTGCTCATTCTCAGTGGTGGTAACGCCGACCCGGCTACCCTGGTTGAGCTGTTGCAAGGCCAATTTGAGAAGTGAGTAGTATTATATAAGGTTCGGCTGTTTCTTTGTGTCGAAACGACTCTTTCCAGCCTATCATTCTCCGTCTAAAGCCCCACCCTCTTTACTCACCTTACCCCACATATGAAAATCATCGTTCCGATGGCCGGCATGGGCAAGCGCATGCGCCCCCACACGCTCACCGTTCCCAAGCCCCTGATTCCGATTGCCGGCAAGCCCATTGTGCAGCGCCTCGTCGAAGACATTGCCCGCGTGTGCGGCGAAGCCGTGGAGGAAGTTGCCTTCATTGTGGGCCGCTTTGGGGCCGAAGTAGAGAAAAGCCTTATCAAAATTGCTGAGTCGGTAGGGGCCAAAGGCACTATCTACTACCAAGATACCCCGCTGGGCACGGCCCACGCTATTTTGTGCGCCAAAGACTCGCTGAGCGGCCCGCTGGTGGTGGCTTTTGCTGATACGCTGTTTAAGGCTGATTTTACGCTTGATAGCTCGGTGCCCGGCACTATTTGGGTGCAGAAAGTGGAAGACCCCAAGCCGTTTGGCGTGGTGAAACTCAACGACAAAGGTCAGATTACCGACTTCGTGGAGAAGCCCGAAACCTTCGTGTCGGACCTCGCCATTATCGGCATCTACTACTTCCAGGATGGTGAGTATCTGCGCGATGAGCTGCAATACCTGCTCGACAACGATATCAAGGACAAAGGCGAGTACCAGCTCACCAACGCCCTCGAAAACATGAAGAACAAGGGCACCATCTTCGTGCCCGGCCAAGTGACCGAGTGGCTTGACTGCGGCAACAAAGACGCCACCGTATTTACCAATCAGCGCTACCTCGAGTACCTGAAAGAGCGCGGCGAGAAGCTGGTGGCTGACTCAGCCAAAATCACCAACTCGGTGCTTATTGAGCCCGTGTATATTGGTGAGAATGCTGTGATTACCAACTCGGTAGTGGGCCCGCACGTGAGCGTGGGCAGCCAGAGCGACGTGCGCGACTCGCGCGTATCGAACTCCATTGTGCAGACATCGGCCACAGTGCTGAACGCTACCATTACCAATTCGATGATTGGCAACTTCGCCAGCGTGAGCAGCAAAGCCGCCGACCTGAGCGTGGGCGATTATAACGTGCTGCGCGTGTGATTATTTAGCAACTTCTGACGTTATCGGCGGCGTGGTTCCTTCTTGGGGCTGCGTCGTTCGTCTTTATTCCCCCTTACTTTCGTGAAGCAGGCCCTAGCCTGTGCGAAATAGCGTATGCGTCAAGTAGTTGTTAGTCTGCTGGTTTTATCCTTAATTAGTTCGGCTAGTGCTGGCTGGGCGCAGGGCCGTAAGCCCTCGGCCGATAGCATGGCTATCATTCGCAAGCCCACCAAGCTCAGCCGCCAGGAACGGCGCGAGCTAGAGCGCCGCGCCGCCGAAGCTGAAAAGCAACGGCTGGCCGCCCCAGTATTATCGCCCAAGGACAAAGAAGTGAGCGAGGCGCTGTTTGTTGATGGCGTGAAATACGTGACGCTCGAAGACTATCCCAAGGCCCTCGACCGCCTCCTTAAAGCCTACGCGCTGAGCCCCAACAACGCGGCCGTAAACTACAAGCTGGGCGAGGCTAACCTGCTGAGCGGCAACCTGCGCGACGCCACCAACTACGCCCAGGCGGCCGTGCAGCTCGACCCCAAAAATGCCTACTACTACCTGCTGCTGGCCCAAACTCAGGCCAGCCAGAAGCAGTACGACGCCGCCACCAACACCTACGCCACGCTGGTGCGTGAGGTGCCCGGTGCAGGCAACTACCTGTTTCAGCTAGCCGACCTGTACCTGGCCCAAAATAAGCTGCCTGAGGCGCTGGCTACGCTCGAAAAAGCCCAACAGCAATTCGGCGACCTTGACGAGATTTCCTTTAAAAAGCAGCAGATTTACCTTAAGCAGAACAACCTGCCGCTGGCCCTGAAGGAAGGCGAAAACCTCATTGCGGCCAACCCCACCGAACCGCGCTACGTGCTGGCTCAGGCCGAGATGTACGCTTCTAACAACCGCCTGCCCGACGCCATTCGGGTGGCCGAGCAGGCGCTACGCCTCGACCCCGGCAACGCCCAGGCCAACCTGATACTGGCCGAAGTATATCGCCAGCAAAACCAGCAGTCGGAGTCGGAGAAATACCTTAAGCTGGCTTTCGAGAACCCCTCGCTGGACATCGACCAAGCGGTGCGCATCTTGGTAGGCTACCTCAAGCAGCTGCCTGACCCCAAGCTGAATGCCTTAACGCTTGACCTGGCCAATGCCAACGTGCGCAGCCACCCGAAGGAGGCCAAAGCCTACAGCGTGGCCGGCGATGTGCAAACCCTGACCGGCAAAAAGCGCGAGGCCCGCGACACGTATTTGAAGGCCCTGCGCTTTGATAACTCGAAGTACCAGATTTGGCAGCAAGTAGTGCTGCTCGATGCCGAGCTAAACCAAACCGATTCGCTGCTGGTGCACAGCGACCGGGCGCTGGAGCTGTTTCCCAACCAAGCGCAGCTGTGGTTTTTCAATGGCATTGGGCACTCCTTGAAGCACCAGCCGCAGCGGGCGGTGTCGGCCTTGGAGCACGGGCGTAAGCTGGCGGCGGGCAACCTCGAACTGCAAGCGCAATTTGACGTGCAGCTCGGCGATGCCTACCACGAGCTGAAGGATAATGCGAAGTCGGACGCGGCATATGATATGGCTTTGTCGGCCGACCCCAACAACTACGGCGCGCTCAACAACTACAGCTATTACCTGAGCTTGCGCAACGAGAAACTCGACAAAGCCAAGGAGATGTCGGGCCGCACCGTGAAGCAGTTTCCCGACAACGATACCTACCTCGACACGTATGCGTGGGTGCTATACAAGCTGAAAGACTACGCCGGGGCCCGCGAAAACCTGGAGCATGCCCTGAAAACTACCAAGGATGCCGCCGTTATCGAGCACTACGGCGACGTGCTGTGGCAACTGGGGCAGCACCCGCAGGCCGTAGCCGAATGGCAGCGCGCCCGCAAGGCCGGGCCCGGCGCATCGCCGCTGCTCGACCGCAAAATCAAAGACCAAAAGCTCTATGAATAAATCTGCTCTCGTGCTGGCCGCTGCGGCGCTGGCTAGCTGCCATCGCGTCCCGTCATCGTCGGGCAAGCTGGGGCCGGGCACCTCCACCGCTGTGGCGGCCGTGACCACGCCCGCCGGCGTGAAGACGACCAACACCAATTTTCAGTACCTCAACGGCAAGGGCAAAGTCCATTTCAAGCGCGGCACGGTCGACCAAACGGCGAACTTCAACCTGCGGGTGCGGCGCGACTCGGCCATCTGGCTGTCGGGCTCGCTCATTGGCATCGAGGGCGTGCGGGCGCTGCTGACCGTGGACTCGGTGCGGGTAGTCAACCGCTTGGAAAAGACCTATTTTGCTGGCGACTACGCTTTCCTAAGTCAGATTCTCAACGTGCCCGTGAGCTACCAGCAGATGCAGGCTATTTTGCTCGGTGATTACCAGGCGGCTCCTAAAGGAGCTATCCCCGTGTTGAAAACCGAGGCAGACAACCAAGTAGTTACCTATCCACAGGCTAAGCTGCTAGTGGAGCAGCTAGTGAGCCTCAGCACCGGCCGCCTGCAACAGTTGAAGGTGAGCGAGAGCGCCGCCCAGCGTAGCCTTACCGTGGCCTATGCCGATTTTCAGAAGCCCAGCGGTACCGAGCTGCCCTTCGCCTTCACGACCAATGTGGTAGGCCAGCAGGGCGGGGCCGAAAGCGTGGCGGCTACGCTTAGCTTTCAGAAAGTAGAAGTAGGCTCGGGGCACCTCGATTTCCCGTTCAGCATTCCCAAAGGCTTCAAGAAAGAAACAAAGGTGAAAAAGTAAGAACTGCTAACCACAAAAAAGCCAGTCATTGCGAAATGGCTGGCTTTTTTGTGGCTTTTGCGGAGGGCTTGGCTGGCGAAAAGGCAAACTTCCTGCTAAGCTGGCATTATCTGGCGTTATTTTGTGCAGCCAAGCTGCCCGGTAATGCTTCGGCTGGCTTGATTCTGACGCGTGAAAGTTCTTTTTGCTTTGGTTAAACGCCGCTATTCCTTGCTGGCCGGTGCTTTGCTGCTGCTTTGGCTGGCGCTACCCGCCGCCGCCCAGCGCCACCCCAAGACCAAGGCCAAAGCCACGCCCACTGCCCGCAGCAAAGTCAAACCGAAAGCAACTGCCCGCGTCCGGACCGCCCAGCCTGCGCCCCGCCGCCCGCGGGTGCGTGCCAAGTCCAAGGAGCAGCTCGAAAGCGAGCGCCAAGCCAACCTGGCCCGCATTCAGGAGGCCGGTAAAGTGCTGACGCAAACCACGCAAAAAAAGCAGGCGACCCTAGGTGAACTTAACGTCATCAAGGAAAAGCTGACGGTGAAGCAAGGCCAGATTCAGCATATTTCGACCCAGCTGCAAGGCATCGAAACCAACGTGCACCAAACCGTACGCCAGGTGCTCACGACCCAGCAGCAGCTCGCCAACCTCAAGGCCGAATACGCCAAGCTGCTGTACGCCGCCTCCAAAACCAGCAGCGGCTTCAACCAACTCATGTTTTTGTTTGCGGCCGAGTCGTTCAACCAGTTTGTGCTGCGGCTGCGCTACGTGCACCAGTACACCGAGGAGCGCCAAAAGCAGGCCCTGCGCATAGTGGGGGCCCAGCAGCAACTCAGCCACCAGCTCGATGGCCTCACACAGCAACGCCAGCACCAGAAAACCCTGCTCACCACGCAACTCGTCGAAAGCCGCAACCTGCTGGGCCTCAAAAATGAGCAAGACCAAGTGGTGCAGCAGCTAAGCCAGCAGGAGCAGGGCCTGCGCGACGAGCTAGCCCAGCGCCAGCGCGCCGTGGCCCAGCTCGATGGCCTGATAGCCCAGCGCGTGCGCGAAGAAATAGCACGGGCCGCTCGCGCCGCCCGCCTCGCCGCCGCGGCCGAGCGCCGCCGGGCCGCCCGCGCCGCCACCGCGGCCACCGGCCGCAGCCGCCCCACCCGCCGCGACGACCCCACCGACAACGACGACGCCAGCGCCAACCCCGACAGCGACGCCCCCGAAGAAACCTCGGCCGACCGCCACGCCAGCCGCGTGGCCCTCACCCCGCAAACGGCTTTGCTCTCGTCGGGCTTTGCTGGCAACAAGGGGCGGCTGCCCTGGCCGGTGGCGCGGGGCTTTGTGGCCCAGCACTTTGGGCGACACAACCACCCGGTGCTCAAGCACGTGGTGGTCGAAAACCGGGGCGTTGATATTCAAACCAATGAGGGCGAGGCCGTGCGCTCGGTGTTTGCGGGCCGGGTGCTCACGGTGGCCCAGGTGCCGGGCATGAATAACATCGTCATGATTCAGCACGGCGAGTACTTCACGGTGTATGCCCGCCTGCGCTCGGTGAGTGTGCACGAGGGCCAGCAGGTAGATGCCCGCGAAACCATCGGGGCCGCCGCCACCGATGCCGATGGCACCGCGCAGGTGCAGTTTCAGGTGTGGCGCAACTCGGCCAACCTCAACCCCGAAGGCTGGTTGGGGCGCAAGTAGCGCGGGCTTGCCAGCTCATCCAGCTACCATGTATAAGACTGCCAAACTGCGTATTACCAGTGGTAGCCCCTGAGGCTTGCCAAAGGCTGTTAGCTGAGAAAATGCAGGCTGTGCGCTTACCAGGCGGCAGCAAACCAAGGCGGTAAAAAGCAGAAGCTGTGCGTAAAAGCAACCTTGGTTTAGCGCTGCCGTTTGGCTAAAGCTGCTTTTAAACTACTTCTATTTACTCTATGCGAAAGACTTACCTCTTGCTATTGCTGCAAGTCCTGGTGATAATAAGCCTGCTTTTTATCCTGGGCATAGCCCCGCGGCCCCTGCCCACCGGCCTCATCCGCTGGGATGCCGTGTGGTACGATACCATTCGCGCCCACGGCTACGTGTACAGCGATACTCAGCTCAATAACACGGCGTTCTTCCCGCTTTTCCCCCTGTTTTGGCGGCTTACGCACCTGGGGGCCATTGGCATTAGCTTGGTCAATTTGCTTATCGGGGCGGGCAGCATCTATATGCTGTGGCGGGGCCTGCGGCTGCGCTTCGAAGTAGTGGTGCTGTTCGCGGCATTTCCTTCGACGCTGTTTTTGTATCTGCCTTATACTGAAGGGTTATATTTCTTTTTTTCCAGTTTAGTTGTGCTCGCAGTGGCCCGGCGGCGCGAGCAGCCATGGGGGTTGCTGGCGGGCTTGCTGGGGGGCGCGCTCACGCGGGTGGCGGCTTTTTTCTACCTGCCGGCGCTGGCCGTGCTCGAAGGGGTAGAGTGGCTGGCCACGCCCGGCACGTTCTGGGAGCGGTTTCGCCGCCTGTTTGGCTACGGTCTGGTCACGGGGGCGGGGCTGGCCTCGGTGGTCGTGTACCAGTGGTACCAAACGGGCGTGTGGTTTGCCTTCAATAAGTCGCAGGCGCTCTGGGACCACCACTTTCGCCTGCTGCCGCACCTGCCCTTCATCAGCACCACCGAAAACGACGGCGCGCTCTGGCTCGATGGCCTGGCCGTGCTGGTGGGGTTGGTAGCCATAGTCTGGGTGCTGTGGGTGGTGGTGGGCGTGGCCCGGGGCACCCAGCCAGTGCCCGACCGCCTGCTGCTGTTCTCGGCCACCTACCTGGCCGCCACCATGGCCCAAACCGTGCTGAACGCCCCCGTAGAATATGGCCACAGTTCGCTCATAAGCTTGAATCGCTATGTGTTCTGCTCGCCGTTTTTCCTAGTCGTGCTCGACCGGGTGGTGCCGCGCCAGCCGGTGGCGTGGCGCACCGTAGCGCTGGTGCTAGGGGGCGTTCTGCTCACCACGGTCATGGTTGGGGCCTTCACCGCCAAGCAGTTTGACATCGAATGGCCGACCAGCAAAATCCCCTTCCTCTGGGGACCGGTGGCGGGCAGTGCATACGCCCTATTTGTGCTGATATACGGCTTTTTATGGCTCCAGACCAGCACGCGCTGGGGGCGGGTCCTAGTGTATGCCAGCAGCCTCGCGATTCAGATATTTTACCTATATACATACGCTGTAGGGCACTGGGTGGGCTAATGGCAGCGTTTAAAACCAGTGTTGCTAACAAATTGAATTTGTTGCTAAATCAGAAAACGGACGACAAGCTCAGCATGACGACCGTTTTCTGATTTAGCTAACCTTAAAAATAGGTTAAGTGTCTGTTAAACAGAACGGCCGCCGTGGAGCTAGTCCACGGCGGCCGTTCTGTTTAACAGGTCAGGGCAGCGGGTTATTTCTGAATTACCCGGATGCTGATGCGGCGATTAAGCGAGCGGCCGGTGGGGGTGGCGTTGGGAGCCACGAAGTACTTGGCCCCGTAGCCTTTCGACTGAATATGCTCGGCATTCACGCCCATGGTGGCCAGGGTCATCATGGCGGTTTTGGCACGCTCTTCGCTGATTTGCAGGTTGTGCAGCGGCACGCCGGTGCTATCAGTATAGCCCCCAATTTTCACCACTGCATTGGGGAAGTTGCGCAGAATATTGGCGATGTTACGCAGCTGCACATCCGAGCCCGGCAGCAGTGTAGCCTTGGCCGCCTCAAAGTTGACGCGGTCGAAATTAATCCAGCCCTTAGTGCGGTTCACCGAATCGACCTGGATGGAAGGCGTAGCCAGGAAGGTATACAGCCGATTTTCAGTCGAGTTGGCGCCCACTTGCTGGGTGGTGCCATCGGCCAGCGAAATGGTAATCGGGCGGCCGGTGTCGTAGATGTAGGTATCCTGGTCCTGGTCGTAGCGGCCAGCCACAGGGGGCTGCTTGGTGGCGGCGGGGGCCGGGGCGCCAGGGGTAGAGAGAGCTACGCCTGCGGGCTCAGCCGAGCGGTCGCGCCCGAGGTAGTAGCTCAGGCCGGCTACCAGCAGCAGCAGCAAGCCCCACTGCCACACCTGCCCAAAGCCCGAGGAAGCGGCCGGGGCGGGTGCTTGCCGCGAATTAATAACCTGGCGGGGCGGAGCCGATACGCGGCGGGGCACGCTTGATACACTCGAAACGCGGGGTAATACCGGCGCGGGCGCGGGCATGGGTGGCAGCGCATCTGCAAACTCATCGGCACCATTCAGGCTAGTGGCGCTGGGCAGCATGGCGGTGGCTATTTCGGCTTTCTGGGCTTGCAGCCAACCAATAAACTCGCTGGGAGTGAGGTGGTTGTCGGTGGCAAACTTGCCGAGTACGCCCAGCACGGCGGCGGCCGCTACTTCGAGCAGCGTGCCTGCGGCGGCCGGCCGAATGCCCGCGCCCGCCGCCAAGTGGTTTACGGTGTGGCGGTAGGTATCGCCCAGCAAATCGAGCAGCAGATTACTTGCTTGCTCGTGCCAGGTAGCATTCTGAGAGTCAGCAAGGTGGCTCAGGATATTGGCTTCGTCAGCCTCTTGGGCCAGCTGAAGCAAGATAGCTGGTGCACCATCTTGCCCGGCTTGCACCAGTACGGCATTGAGAACCAGCGGAATGGCTTTTTCCAGCACTTTGGCTACGGCCGCATCGTCTTCGTCGACGGCCGCGCCAAGCTGGCTGATTACCTCGCTGGTAAAGCAGAATTTCACTGTTTCTACCAAGTTGCTTTTCATAGGAATACCTAGTTGAGATGTTGTTCCGGCTCGTTGCGTAGCCAGCAGATTAAGTGGCTTTAAAGCCGTCAGTTGGTGCCTTATACTACAAAGAACTCGGTGTACTAAAAGAAAAACAAGTTTTTATAGTAAAAATTTCATTGATAATTTTCTCATAGCTGAGCTTCTATGCAGAATTCACAAATAATCACGACATTTTTTGTATATAAGTTATTGATTTTAAAATAATTATGTTTTAAATCAACGTTTGCGCTGATAAGCCCAGCCGGTGCGTCAAACAGCTCACTAATACTGCCTTTTGCACCCGGCTAAGCAGCTATAGAACGCCATACATGGTCGAGCCGAGTTGGCCTTTCAGTCGAGCTTGCCGTAGTTTGGAGGTTCATTGGCTGGCCGATACATGAAAAAAGGACGTTTTCCACTGCTCATGAGCTGGGCGGGCTTGGCCAGTATGGTAGCGGCCTGCTCGGGGGCCAGCCAGCCAGTGGTGGGGCCGCCCACGCCGCACACAGCCCAAGCCGCTGTGCAGCCGTACCCAGCCGCCTTCGGCTACGGCTGCAACCTGGGTTATTATGGCCAGGCCTGGTCTGATGAGCACCTGGCGCAGGCCGTGGCGGCGGCGGGCGGCACCACCATCCGCGTCACGCTGCCCGAGCAGTTTCTGGCGCAGTGGGGCGCGGCGGCGCGGGTGCCCGCCTTCCGGTACTACGCCGACTCGCTGCACCTGCGCGACCTGGTATGCTTTGTAGGCGAGCCCGCGCCAGCCCACCGCGACGATACCATGTACCCCGGCTGCCGCGAGCCCTCGCGCCTGTTTGCCAACCTCTACGAGCCCATTTGGCAAGCCGATGGCAGCATCAATCCTAAAAACTACTACGCGCAATACATATATCAGGTAATCAAGCAGTACGGTAGCAATATCCGAGTGTGGGAGGTCGTAAACGAGCCCGATTTTATTACTGACGATAGCAATAAAAAGTGGCTAAATCGGGCCCCCGAGCCCGCCGAGCTGTCTAACCTGCGCGCCCCCATCTACCGCTACATTCGCACGCTGCGCATAACCTGGGAGGTGGTGAAGCACTACCAGCCCACGGCCTACGTGACGCCCGGCGGCCTGGGCTACGCCGAGTACCTCGATGCTCTGCTGCGCTACACCGACAACCCCCACGAGGGCGAAGCCACGGCCGAGTACCCGGCCACCGGCGGGGCGTATTTCGACGTGCTCGATTACCACGTGTACCCCTCGTACTACCTGCGCCGCCGCGCCTGGCAGCGCTTGGGCCGCATGGCCTACCGCCGCAACTCGGATGCCGCCGCCGAGCAGGTGCTCAACCACAAGAACGATATGGAGGCCGTGCTGAACCGCTACGGCTACGACGGCGCCACCTACCCGCGCAAGCACTTCATCGTGACGGAAACCAACATCAGCCGCCGCCCGGCCGACTGGCGTGCCGGTTCCGACGAGATGCAGCGCAATTTTGGGATTAAGGCCCTGGTGCTGGCCCAGCAAGCGGGGCTGCGGCAACTGCACTTCTACCAGGTGGGCGAGGCCACGGTGGCCCCGCCCGGCGGCGTGCCCGTCAGCGGCGAAGAAGAATTCAAGCTGATGGGCCTATATGAAAACCTCAACCGCGACGTGCCCGGCCACCAGCAGCTTACCGAGCTGGGCCGGGCTGTGCGCACTACGTCGTATTTGCTGCGGGGCTTAGCGTATGATGTGGCGGCTACGGCAGCGCTGCACCTACCCAGCGAGGTGGCGGGCGGCGCCTTCAGTGGTGGGGGCCGCACGGCGTATGTGCTCTGGGCCAAGGCCCAGGACGACCAAAGCGAGGTAGCCACTGCCAGCTACTCCTTCCCGGCCAGTAGCGGCGTGCGCCGCGTAGCGCAGTACCCCTGGAACTACGTGCCGGGCGCTAGCCAGCCACTGCCACGGGCCGCGCAGCACCTCGAACTGACGAGTGCCCCTGACTTTTTTATAGCGCTGCCCGCCCAGAGCGTCCCGGCCAGTTAGGTACTGAATAACTAAATAATATAATAAAACCTATATTTTGCCGCTGAATAGAGGAGCTTACAGCTAATACAGACCTATTTTAAAGTTAGCGCCAGCGTATTCCTTAGTAGATAGCTGATTCATTTAATATTATAAAAATACTAAATAGGGTGCCTGTACAATGCGTAGGCGCCATATAAAGCTTATTTTAGGCTCATTTTTGTTATAAATATGGGCAACTAGTTAGAAGTAAGGAACTTTAAAATTTGTAATTTTGGTTGCGCAATTGCTGAGGCTTTCGTAGTTTCGTAGCAGGCACTGGCTTGTAAAAGTGCTAAATATTACAAAAGTCCTGTTTAAATACGCTCTCCACCCACTTCGCCTCGTAGCACGGCTATAAGCCGGATTGGTGCCCTCCAAAGGCACAGATTCGGAGCTACGAGAAGGAGTCCCACCCACCCTACGGGCTGCGCATACCCTATCAGCAAGCTGATAGCAGGTCTTCTATATGCTTTTTTTAACCTCCACTTTTTTATATGCCGCACTCTTTAAAGAAACTTTCGGGGCTAGCTTTCTTGGTAAGCTACCTCATGGCGTTCTCTTCATGGGCTCAATCTGCTAACGAGGAGCGTATTGCCATTAATACCATCACTTCGAGCGTGAGCACGGGGCAGGACTACTCGCCCTGGCTCGATGACAACCTCAACAACATGGTGCAGAACTACTGGATGCCCGCCAACTTCCAGTACATCGACGTGACGCTGAAACTAGCTAAAACTACCACGCTCAGCCGTTTGTCGCTATTTGACTACCAGGGCATTTTTACGGATTTGCCGGCTACCATCTACGCCCAATATGGCACGCAGCGCACGCTGCTGGGCACTTTCGATGGCTCGCAGTACAATGTGTATGTGGACCTGGCCGTGAGCGGCACCGTGGTGGCCGATGCCATTGTGGTGCACAAGTACTGCAACAACATTCCGATGAAAATCAAGGTGTTTGGCAAGGCCAACACCACTATTACCACGCCCAACACGCCGGCCGCTGCCGCGCTCACTTTTGCTGCGCTGCCCGCCAAGACGGTCGGCGACACCCCGTTTGCCCTCAGCGCTACCAGCACCAATGCGGTGACGCCCATCACGTTTGCCTCCTCCAACCCGAGTGTGGTGAGCGTGGCCGCCACCGGCGGCACGTGGCAGGCTACCGTGGTAGGGGCCGGCACGGCTACCATCACGGCTTCGCAGGTGGCTAGCACCAGCTACCTGGCGGCCAGCACCACGCAGTCTATCACGGTGCAGGCTGCCCTACCGGTGCAATTGACTCCGATACTCAGCTTCTCGGCCCTGGCTACCAAAACGGTAGGCGACGCGCCGTTTACCCTGCTGGCGGTTAGTACCAATGCTTTGACGCCCGTTGTGTTTACCTCCTCCAACCCGAGCGTGGTGAGCGTAGCGGCCTCTACGTTGGGCATCTGGCGCGCCACGGTGGTGGGTGCTGGCACGGCCACCATCACGGCCTCGCAGGCGGCTACCAGCTTGTTTCTGGCCGCCAATACTACGCAGTCCATCACGGTGCAGGCTGCTGCTACCACTACTATGCCTGTCGGGGCTAGCGGCAAAATTCCGCTGACGGCCAGCCGCTGGTACCAGCTGACGAACGCCACTAATAACATTGCGCCGCTCTTTGACGGCTCCACTACTACGGGGGCTACTATCGGCTGGGGCAAGGTTATCGGCACGTATGACTCGTACTACGCCTTGCAGCCCGGCGAAGCCATCAGCCTGGAAAGCATTAAGCTGTATGACGGCGACGGCACCAACCCCAACGACCCGATGACGCTGTCCGTCATCACCGATACCTGGCAGCGCATTCCAGTGGCCACCTTCACCGGCGGCCAAACCAATACCTGGGTAGGCCCCGACCCCAACCAGCCTGGCGTATATAAGCTGGGTACACCCATCAGCAACATTCGCTTTTTGGTAATTACGGCTTCGTGGGCTTACCCCACCGAGATTGAGCTCTACGGCAGCTACGCCTCGGGCACCCCGCTGGCTAGCTACGATGCCCAGGCACTGGCTATTGCCAAAAAAATCAAGCTGAAGCAAGAGATGGGCGTCAATGCCTTCGAGTGGGATTTGGAAGACCCTAACGCGCCTGGCCAGGTAGATGAAGCCCGCTTGAAGGCAGTGAAAAACTTCACCGGCATTCGCCACTATATGGACTGGCAGAAGCTGGAGTCGACGGAAGGCGGCTACACTTTCAACCCTGTGCACAGCGGCGGCTGGAACTACGACGTGATGTACCAGCGCTGCAAAGCCGAAGGCATTGAAGTACTGGCCTGCCTGAAAACCCTGCCCGACTGGATGCTGAATAGCTACCCCGGCAGCGACCGCGAATCGGAAAACGTGCCCGTGCGCTACGGTAAGGACTTTTCGGACCCCGCTTCGTACATCGAGCAAGCTAAAGTAGCTTTCCAATACGCAGCCCGCTACGGCTACAACACGAGCGTAGCCGCCAATCTGGTAACCGTGGACCAAAGCACGCGTTGGGCTGGTGATGGCGTAAACCAAGTGAAAATCGGCCTCGGCTACATCAAATACATCGAGTGCGACAACGAGCGCGACAAGTGGTGGAAGGGCCGCAAGGCCTACCAAACCGGCCGCGAATACGCCGCCAACCTGTCGGCTTTCTACGATGGCAACAAAAACACGATGGGCGCCGGCGTGGGTGTGAAAAACGCCGACCCGACCATGCAAGTGGTAATGGGTGGCCTGGCCAACCCCACTATCGACTATGTGCGCGGCATGATAGACTGGTGTAAGCAGTACCGCGGCTACAAGGCCGACGGCTCGGTAAACCTGTGCTGGGACGTGATTAACTACCACCTCTACTCAAACGATGTCAGTACTTCGCAGGGTGGCAACGCTACCCGCGGCGCGGCTCCCGAGGTGTCGAGCGCCGGGCAAACCGCCCAGGACTTCGTGAAAATGTCCCACCAGTATGCCAATGACATGCCGGTTTGGATTACCGAAGCTGGCTTCGACACCAACCAGGGCAGCCCACTCAAGGCCATTGCCATCGGCAGCCGCAGCGTACTGCAAACCCAGGCCGACTGGACGCTCCGCTCGGCGCTGCTTTATGCCCGCTGGGGCGTTGAGCGCACTTTCCACTACCAGCTGGCTGACGAAGACCCCAATAGCTCGACGCAATTTGCTTCGATGGGCCTCATCAACTCCGACCACACGCCTAAGCTGGCGGCTACCTTCTTGCAGCAAGCCAATGCCTTACTGGGCAACTACACCTACACCGGCACGCTCAACAACGACCCCATTGTGGACCGCTACGAGAGCAACGGTAGCACGATTTACGCCCTGGTGGTGCCCGACGAAAGGGCGCGCACCGCTACTTACTCCCTCAACCTAGGCTCGGCTACTACGGCCACCATCTACCAGCCCCAGGCCGGCCAGACTAGCATGGCCACCACAGTAGTGCCCGTTGTTAATGGCCAGGTAACCATCACCGTGACCGAGACGCCGCAGTTTGTGGCAGTGGGAGGCACCGTTACGCCGACGCCTACCCCGACCACCTGCGCCAACACCGGCACCATCGGCTGGGAGCAGTGGACCAACGTGAATGGCCAGTCAATTAACGCCATTCCGACGCAGAAGACGCCCGATAATACGGCTGTCCTCACCAAGTTCGAAACCAGCTATGGTATCGGCGACTGGTACGGGGACCGCATCCGCGGCTATATCTGCGTGCCGCAGACGGGTAATTATGTGTTTCAGGTTGCGGGCGACGACGACTGCCAGCTGTGGCTTAGTACCAATGATGCGGAAGCCAACAAAGTGCAGATTGCCAGTGTATCGGGCTGGACCAACCAGGGCGAGTGGTCGAAGTATGCCAGCCAGCACTCGGTAGCAATACCGCTGGTGGCCGGCCAGCGCTACTACATCGAGGCGATACATAAGGAAAACAATGGTGGTGACTTCGTATCGGTAGGCTGGGCCCTGCCCGATGGCACCGTAGAGGCGCCCATCGCAGGTTCGCACCTGATGCCCTTCACCACGACCAGCAGCCTGGCCAACACGACCAGCAGCTTGGACAACACGACTAGTAGCCTGACTAACGCAACCAGCAGCGCCGAAGCCACGGCTACCGCGCTACCCGACCACGCCGAGCTATCGGTGTACCCCAACCCTTCAGCTAGCCAAACGAACATTGAATTCAGCCTGCCCGCCGCTGGCACGGCCACCCTGGCCCTCTACGACGAGCAAGGCCGCCTGGTGAAAAAGTTGTACAGCGGCAGCGCCGAAGCCGGTATACGCTCGCACTTCGAGATATCGGGCGCAAGCCTTGCCTCCGGCCTTTACGTGGTAAAGCTGGTGACTGATACGCAAGTACTTACCCAGAAGTTGGTGCGCGTGCAATAGCCTAGTGTAAAAAGTCCCTGCTGCGGCATAAACGAAGCAGGGACTAGCTACTGAAAGCAGTCGAACGAGCCTTCTAGGCAATTGCAACAAAGAGAAATACCCGCCCAAGCTTAGAGCTTGGGCGGGTATTTTTATGCCAAAAACCGGCGGGCTCCGCGGCGGGCTAAGCCAACTGCTTTTCGCTCAGCGGCGCTTTCTTGCGTAGCGACAGCCACAGGCCTTTGGCCAGCCGAAAGTTAAGCGGAGCGATAAACCAGGCTTTTACGCCATATTTCAGCCCGGCCACCAGCTGGCCCTGGCCAAAGGCATACAGGGCTCCTTCGCGCAGGCGGTCTAGCTCGATGGCGCGCTGCCAGCGGGGCACCAGCTGCCGCACGTGCGCCAGGCGCTCGGCTAGCGGTAGTTGGCTGAGGGATGTGCTAATTAACGTGCTGAGGTGCTCATCCATGAGCTGCTTTTGCCGCTTGCCCCAATAGTGGAAAATGTATTCGTCGCAGGGCCGCAGGGTGGTTTTGGCTTGCAGCACCAGCGAAAAGGCTATTTGCTCGCAGGTAAACCAGCCCGTATCGGCATACAGCTCGTCGAGTACCCGCAGCACATCGGGTAGGAGGGCGGCCGACGCCGCAGGCAAACCCAGCACCCCTGAATTCCAGGAAACTTGCTGGGGCCGAAACTGCACCTCGGCCCCAGCTACTGCGAAGCGGCGGCGGGCCAGCACCTGCAGCAGCTTTTCGGGGAAATGCGCCTGGCCGAAGGCGGCGTATACGCCCACGGCCTCGGTGAGCGTGTATTCGCGCTTGTGCAGAAAAGTAGTGCCCGCCGCCAGCTGTTGCAATAGCAAATCGGGGGTAGCTACAAAAAAGGTATCCGAGTCTATAAACAGCAGTTCATCCTGCGGGTAGGCTTGGGTTAGCTGGGTTAGGATAGCGGCCTTCACCCGGTGCACGTAGCCGTGCGGCTGCTGCATGGCGGCCAGGCAGGTAGCGGTCAGCAACTCGTAGCGCACCGGCAAGCCATCCAGGTAAGGCTCAAAATAAGCTGGCTGGTCGGTGAAAATTACTGCTTGCACCGCCGCGGTAGCCCGGCCCTTGTGCCAGGCCCAAAAGCTAAGCACAGCAAAAATGGCGCGCTGGTACTCCGCTTCGCGGCTGTGAGCAAGTAGCACGAGTTGCGTCATTACAAAACAAAATAAATAGGAATAATGCTATGCTAGCTAGGGTGCTTTAGCACGTAACCCCACCCCCAAGCCTTCGCGCAAGCGGAAGGTGGGGGTGGGGTTACGCACCGCACGGGCCTATATACTCAATTCAACAAGCTGAGGTTCAGGAAAGTTAAGCTCAAGCAGTCGTTGGCCGTATTCGTTGCAGTCGCTCAATGACTTGCTGCTTGAGGCGGCGGCTTTCTTCCTTTACTAGCCCACCCACGCCCCGCAGGCTGAAGGGCAGAAACCGGCGCAACACTACGTAGCCATATAACAGGCTGGCTAGCATAGTTAAAGTAGAAGCTACGGCCGCGCCATAAATATTCTGCAGAAAGTGAATGCCCACAATATCGGTGACGGTATTGACGCCGAGCGCAATCATCACCTTTATCAGGTTCAGCTGCGGCTGCCCGATAATATCGAGCGTTACGCCCAAAAATCGTTCGAGTGGGAACAGCAAGGCACATACAATCATGAGGCGGTAAATGTTGGCCGCCTCGGTGTGCACGTACTTGCCACCGCCGATGAGGCCCACCAGCACGTTGGCAAACAGCAGCACCCCGATGGTGATAGGAATGAATAGCAGCGTCAGAAAAACCGAGTAGCGCTTCAGCAAATTCACCACCTCATCGGGCCGCTGCTGGTTCACAGCCGCCGACATGCTGGGCATGGCCGTGCCTAGGCCGCTGCGCAGCGGAATCTCGATAATTTCGAGCAGGCGCATGGGCAGGTTGTACACGGCCAGCGCCGCCGGCCCCAACATAAACTTGATGATAAACGAATCGGAGCTGCGTAACAGGTTAGAGCACAGGTAAGTACCGAAGCTGTATTTGCCGAAGTGAAACAGCTCGCGGATGGTGGCGCTGGTACGCTGGCCCAGCGTGGCTAGCCGCGCCCAGCCCGCCGCGACAGCCACGGTGCTGGTCAGGAAGGAACTGAGCAAAAAGGCGTACATGATATGAGTCAAATCGACCACATGCAGCAGGTACGAGGCAAAAATCAGGACAATAAACGACCCTTGGTTGAGCAGCCGGATGTAAAGAATCTGGTCAAAGCGCTGCTCGGCCTGCAAAATCCAGATGGCCACGTTGTAGGGTAGCGTCACGAGCAGGCTGAGGCCAAACCACTGGAGCAGCACCAGCATGCCCGCATCCTTCACCAGGCTGATGAAGAGCAGCGCCACCAGGTTGATTACCACAAAAATGCCCGTTACCAATAGGCCGATGTACCAGGCCGAGCCCGATACGCTACGCTGCCTCACTAGGTCGGCCCCGGCATAAAACTTGATGACCGCCGTTTGCAAAAGGCCTGTGCGGAAGGTATCGAGCAGCAAAAAGGCGAACTGGAAAAATATCCAGTTGCCCATGTCAACTTCGGCCAGAAACCGATATAGAATACTATAAGTCAGAACGCTGAACACGGCCATTACGCCGTTGCCCGCCAGAGATAGGAAGTGTCGATTACGGAGGATTTTCTTCATTCAGCAGTGGATAGTAGCGATGGGGTGGGCAGGGCAGCGGGTGGGCGTATAGCCTCTGCCTTGGCGGCCTGCCCACGCTGGGCGTAGCACCCGGCAATGGCCTCGTAGATGCGGGCCACGCTGTGCGGCCAGGTGTGCGTAGCCGCAAACTCGCGGCGCTGCTGCTGCTGCGCCGGGGTGTTTTCGGCCAGCGCCCGCTCGATGAGCGTGAGGTAGTCTTCCTTAGTTTCGGCCAGGTAGGTGTGGTCTTTAAACACGCTCATGGCCTCGGTGCGGGTCGCCACCACCGGCTTGCCCAGGGCCAGGTACTCATCAACCTTGCGCGGGTAGTTGCCGATGGTAAGTTGGTTGACGAGCTGCGGGTTGAGACACACGTCGAAATGCTGCACGTAGTCGGGCAGCTGGCTGGTCGGCTTCTGACCCAGAAAGTGCACGTTGGGCAGCTGGTGCAACGCACTGGCTTTGAAGTCGTCATCCTCGGGCCCGACCAGCACAATACTCCACTGCGGCCGCTGCGCAGCCAGGTAGCCCAGCAGCTCAATATCGAGCCGCGAGCTTACCAGCGCTCCCACGTAGCCTATAACCGGCCCACTCAACTGTTGCAAGTCGGCAGGCCGCTCGGCCACCGGCCGGGGCAAAAATAGCGCCGCATCGCAGCCCTGCCCCACATCGACCGACTGCGGATTATAACGGCGGCAGTAGTCAGCGAGGTAGCTCGAGTTGGCCACGCATAAGTCGCTTTTGGCAATTATGGCTGGCTCAAGGCGCAGGCCGTGCTTTTTCCAGTACCCGCCGGCCAAGATGAAATCGCGCGAGTAATACACGCTCAGGTCGGGCTTCAGCAGCTCTTTCAGGTGCAGGCTACGGAAGATATCGTTGTCGTTGAACAAGATAAAATCTTGCAGCTTAAGCTCCGCAATACCCTTGCGAATAGCCTTGGCAAAGCGCTGGTTGTTCAGCTTATTCAGCAGCGAATGTACCCCCGAGGCCGGCAGCCAGTTAATGGATTCCAGAATGCAGTCGGGCGTGAGCACCCATAGCTTGTCGGCCACGGCCTCCAGGCCTTGCTCTTCGCCGCGCACCACGCGCAGGCGCTGTTGCACGGGTGGCGAGTTGCGGCTTTTGAGCACCGTGTTGCGGTCGAGCGGTGCATTCACGTACAGCACCCGGTGCGTGCGGCTGAATTCCAGCGCGATATCCTTGCAGTTGCTGCCCAGCAGGGTATCCCAGGGCTGCTGGCCCACCACAATAATGTCGCGGCCGGAAGGGGGAGTTTGCATTATTGGGAAGGGAGGAGTGGTAATACTAATCAGTTTTTAGCGAGGCGGGTTAGCTGCTGGCGAATGAGCCGGTTATCTATCAGATTCAAAATTTCCGCATCCTGGGCGGTGTCAAACTTGCGGGCGAATAATTTGTGGGCCTGCGCCAGCCGGCCAAAATCCTGCACGGTCAGCGTTTTAGGGTTGGCCGCGCCCTCCGACCAGTCGATGTAACGGTAGTTTTCGTTAACGATGGTGGCTTTAAGCGGTGAGTTGAGCAGGATGGTCGCAATTAAAAACTCGTCCGAGCCCCACGTAAAGATACTGAAAAACCGCAGCTTAGGGTTCTCATCAATAAAGCGCACCAAATAAGCGGCGCATTCCCCGGTCATCGTCCACCACGAGCCATCAGAGCTGCCATACAGGTCGTAGGGCAGCGGAAACTGCCGCTTCGGCAGCACCCAGTTCACGAACCGTTGCAGCAGATATTGGCCCCGAAACTGGAAGTATGTGGTGTGGTACTGCTCAATGCGGCTTTTGGCGTGCTTCCACCAGGCCGAGCTTTCGGGTTCAAACGACAGGAACGAGTGCCCCTGATGCTGCGCAAAAAACTCGTAAATAGTGCCTGCTGGCTTAATAGGATAGTCTTGCCCACTCAGCAGGTTGATAAAATCGTATTTAACGCCGCTGTTTAGAATGTCGCGGGTGCATTCCAGAATGGCCCCCGTGAAGCGGTATGACGCCCAGCGCACCGAAAAGCGCCGCGGCGTGAAGCTCACGCGCGGCAGCCGCGCCAAGTGCGCATAGTCACGCATTTCCATCTTGGCATCCAGATGGATATAAAAATCGAAGCTTTCGTGCGCTAAGGCCCTAATGAGCCGCCCCACCTGAGCGGGGTTCTTGTGCGCCATAATCAGGTGCGCAATTCTCATGGGTATTGGGTATAAGTAGGCAATGGGAGCGTGTTTAAATAGTTGCGTATAAGGCTCCTGCTAGCAGGCTACTATTCAGTAATAGCTTGGATAGCAAGAGCCTTTACGTTAGGTTATACCGCGTCGGGTACAGAGGTGATAGTTGGTGCGACCGGCTGGCGGCTGGCCTTGGCCCAAGCTGCCGGCTGCGCTTTGCGCACGTAGCGCCGGAAGCCCAGGAATACCGCCACGTTCATCATCGAGAAAAACAGCGGCACTACCAGCAAGGGGTGCGCGTGGCCTGCGCCCCCAGCCCGCCAGCCGCGCCAGGCTGCTAGGTAAAACACCACTTGCCCCGCCAGTATCAGCCAGTAAATACCGCCCAGCGTAGCTGCCAGCACCACACTCAGCGGCAGCAGCAGGGCCAGCGCCAGCGGCGTCAGGCTCCAGCGCAGCACGCGGTGCGACACGTAAAGGAACGTGACCACCGGCTGCCGCAGTGGGTTGAGTAGCGCCGTGAGACGGCTCATGCTCTGCCAGCCGCCCGCGCAAATGCGAATTTTGCGCTCCATCTCATCGGGCAGCGTGGCCGAAGCATCTTCCGAGGCATAGGCCAGCGGCTCGTACACCACGCGGTAGCCCTGCTGCACAATGCGCAGCGACTGAATGAAGTCGTCGAGAATAGTATCGGCCTCTAAAGGGGCAAACAGCGACGTGCGGAACGAAACCAACTCGCCAGCCGCGCCCATCAAACTGTAAATGCGGGAGTCGCAACGCTTAAGAAACGACTCATATTTCCAATATAAACCCTCGCCCGCACCGGGTGCCGAGTCGGGCGTAGCAATTTTTTTCTCGCCCGATACGGCACCTACCATTGGGTCTTGGTAGTGCTTCACCAGCTCGCGCACGGCTTCGGTGTTTAGGGTAGTGTTGGCATCGGTAAACACCACGTAGGGCGTTTCGATGTGCTGCATGGCCCGGTTTTCGGCCATCGACTTGCCACCCCGCTGCGGCACGTGCAAGTGCTGAATGCGTGGATAGCGCGCCAGCACCTGCCCCGAGTTATCGGTCGAGCCATCGGTAATGAACATAATCCGCAGCTTGTCGGCGGGGTAGTCCAGCGCCAGGCAGTTCGCAACTTTGGCGTCCAGAATGTAGGCTTCGTTATATGCCGGCACCACTAGCGTTACCTCGGGCTCGAAAGGCGCAAGCGCCGGGGCCGGCCGAAACTTAGCCACCAGCTTGGCCCACACCCATACTACCAAGCCGTAGCCGATATAGGTATAAAAAACCAGGGCTAGGGCCAGCCAAAAAAAGTAAGTCAGAAAGGTCATAGCTAGGTAGTAGAGCGAATATTGAGTGCAGCGTACAGTTCGCAACTGCTACTGCCGACATCTCACATGGAGGCAGCAGCGCAAGCCAACTGACTAAGACAATGCGTTTATTGCTAAGAATTTCTCACCCTGGATAGGAGGGAGGCCGGATGAGAAGAGTAGGGTAAGCGAGTGCTTAAACAACTCGGCCCTTGCTGGCTCGCAGGCCGCTAACAAAGCCCCAAATCAGGCAAGCCACGGCGGGCAGTGCGAATATTTCAAACGGCATGGTGCGGGTGGTTTTCGAGGTGAGCCACCGGTGCTTGTACCCGGTGCGGCGTAGCCAGAAAAGACGTTTTGGTGCGCCGAATGCGCAGCAGTGCCAGAAACATGCACCAGATGGCATAAGGCAGCCGCACTAGGGCTTGCAGCAGCTGCTTGTTATAGAGCCGGGCGGGCAGCGCCCCAAACAAGGCTACCGCCAGCAGCACGAGCAGCCCCGTCCAAAACAAGACCGACGGCCCCACGGGCAACACCCACGAGGCCAGAAAGAACAAACCGAGCACGCCCATGAGCAGAGTACGGGGCACCAAGAAGGTTTGCAGGGACTTGTGGAAAAATTCGACGTTGCCGTTCTGCACCAACTCCCGTACGCCTTCGCCCGAGTATTTTTTCAGGAACTCGACCTGCGAGGCCAACCAGCGGGTGCGCTGTTGGGTAAATACCTGGGCATTTTCGATTTTCTCGTCATAGGTATACACCCGCGATAGGTAGGCTATTTTGTAGCCATCGCGGGCGATGCGAAAATCCATTTCCTTGTCCTCGCCTACCGTCTCGCCGATATTACTTAGCAGCTGCCGCAAGTACTTGTAGTCAAAGGCCATACCCGACCCGATGAGCGCCGACGACAAGCCAATGGCCGCCGGTCCTTGCCGGTAGATATGGTTGTTAATCTCCTCGTTGCAGGCATCCAGAAAAGCAAAGGCAGTGCCTTGGTTTTTGGCCGTGCGGTGGGTTTGCACCACGCGGTAGCCAGCATCAAACGCCGCGTTGATGTTATTCAGGCAGCCCGGCCCCATAATGTTGTCGGCATCGAGCACCACGGCCACATCGTAGGCATCGTCGGGTAGCTCGGTCAGGGCGTGCAGCAGGGCTTTGCCCTTGGTGCTGCGCTCGAAGGTCACCTCGACTACACCCGCGCCCAGCTGGCGCAGAGTAGTTAGGGTTTCGGGTTGCAGGCCGTCGGCCACTACCACTACCTGGGCGGGGCCATTGTAGGCGTGGGCTACGGCCTGCCGGGCCGTATCCAGGATAACGGCGTCTTCGCGGTAAGCCGGAATAAGCACGCACATGCGGCGGGGCTCAGCTACTACTATCGGCTTGAGCGCCGGCAGCTTGCGGTGACCCATCACCGAGAAAAAAAGCAGGTACAAGCAGTTGAGCAGCAAAAAGATGCCGACCAGCCACAGCGTATAGTGAAAAAGAGTCAAGAGTAAGCTCATAGTAGCTAAAAGGTTAGCAGGCAGTGCCTACGATTGGCTGGTGTGCTGCATATTCCAGCGCAGGCCCCGGCCCAGGGCCCGCAGGTGCTCCCACTCGCGCTGAAGCGAAAACTGCAAGGCCTTTTTGGGCAGCGCTGCTCCCACAAAAACTAATGCACTGGTCCAGCGCGCCCAGCCGCTGGAGTTGCGCCGAATGAACAGCAAGCGGTTGCGGTTCATGTAATAAGTCTTGAGCACCGAAGACTTTCCCACCGACATCGACTCTTTGTGGTAAATAGTCGATTCGGCTACGTAGTGGCACGTGTAGCCGGCTCGCTTGATAATCTCGCACCAGTCCAGCTCTTCATAGTACAGGAAGTACAACTCCGGCATCACGCCCACCGCGTCGATAACACTGCGCGGCACCATCATGGCTGCGCCATCGGCCAGCTGGGTAGCGTGCGAGGTATTGTGCTGGCCGTGGTCGGTTTCGCCCATTCCTACTGTGACGCTGCGGCCGGTCCAAGGATTAACGCCGAGCGAGCCGGCGTACTGAATGACATTGTCAGTACCGTAGAAAATGATTTTCGGAGAGGCAATACCCACCTGAGGGTTTTGCTCGAATAGCTGCACCAAGGGCTCTAGAAAGCCGGGAGCTACTTCCGTGTCATTGTTCAAAAAGAGCAGGTACTTGCCCTGTGCCTCGGCAATGCCCAAGTTATTACCGCCCGCAAAACCCAGATTTTTGGCCGATTTGATGAGCTTAACCTCGGGGTAGCTCTCAGTTATCTGGTCGGGGTTGTCGGTAGGGGAGGCGTTGTCAACGACAATGATTTCCAGGTGCGGGTAAGTGGTTTGCAACAGCGAGGCCACCATGTCGCACGTGAGCTGCGCTTGGTTGTAGTTGACCGAAATAACGGATACCAACGGGTAGTCCATAAGGGCAGATACTTAAGAAATCTCTAGGGGCTGGGTGCTGGTATCAGGGGTGCTGTCCAGCTTCGGCCCTAAGAAAATGAAGGCCCACGATACGTAAACCACGATGGCCGACGGCATGAAGTTAATCACCTCGTTGCCGTAGCTGCAAAACAAGATGCCCGCGAAGCCCGAAGTAAGGGCAATAAGCTTGGTGCGTAGCAGCGGGTCGCGGATATTCCAGACGATGCCACAACACTTACCCAAGATGTAAAGCATGATGCCCAGCCAGATAGTGAAGCCCACGATGCCGTACATGGCCCATACCTTCACCCAATAGCTATCGGGGGGCACGGTAGCCAGGAATTTGCCCGCATTGTAGTGAATACCAGAATTCCCAATAATACCGACGCCCCCGCCAAAAGGCCGGGTGCTTAGGTAGTTGCGAATGGTAAGCTGGTTCTGCAAGCGCACATTAAACGAAGCATCTGTCGGGTCGAGCGCCGTGCGCATCCGGTAAATATTGTAGTTGCTATCGCCGATTTTGGTGTATTTGAGTACCCCAAATGCCGCCCCAGCCAGCAGCGAACCCAAGATAAATACCTTAATGTTCTTGCTGATAAGCAAGGCGAAGGCAATGCCAATCATTAGCGCAAACAATGCGCCCCGCGTACCCGAAATGAGCATGCCAATTAGCAAAATACCGGCCGCCGCCGCTAGCAAGATGCGCTTCCACGGCTTGAAGGGCCCTAGTGCCAGAATAATGGCAATGAGTGCGATGTGCGCCTGCGATGCCCCAAACTGACCCGCGTCGCTGTAAAAAGAGAAAACCCGCAGCTTGCCCCAAAGCAAGTGAGTCTTGGCATTTTCGGCCAGAAAGGCCTTCTCGCCCGGAAACAGACCGATGTAGAGCTGCTTGAGGCCATTGAGAGCACCAAGCACCGACAAGCCAATTATCAGGTATAGAAAGAGATTGAGGTCCTGCTTGCGGTGAAAAAGCAGCATCACCAGCGGCACGCTCAAAAACCAGTAAAGCGTAGTGCTCCGCATCTCCTGGTACCAGCCCTGCAGGCTGGCCCCGGCGGGGTTGCCTATTTCCAGGATGTTGATAACGAACCAGATAGTACCCAGCAGGCACAGGTCGTTTTTGATGTAGCTCCAGTCGAAGCGGTCGTTTTTGAGTGCTACGGCTATCCACGTCATTACCAGCACGCCATCTACCGCCATGCCGTAGGGAATGCTGCCACCCAATTCGCGGGTCATGAAGAGGAGAAAGCAGTACGTTATTACCGCAATCACGCCCACCCGTGGGGTGGTAAAGAGCACAATGAAAAACGGAATTGCAAAAGCCAGCGCAATCAGCACGGCCGGAATAGCTATGCCATCCTGGGCCGTAAGCCAGCCTACCACCAACGCCAGCAGTATGCCCAGCGGCAGTAGTAATAGTTTGGGTTTTAGCTCAAAGGAAGGAAGTAGCTGACTCACAGAATAAGTAATTTTTATAGCTACCTAGCGGGAGCAGGGCTGTACCCTGCTCCCTGACTAGTTAGTTCAGCAGCGGCTGCGGCGGGTGGGCTGGCAGGGCTGGCTGATAAGGCGTGGTAGTGGTGCGGGCACGGCTACCGATGAAGTCAGCTACGTAATCGGGCAGCACCCCATTGAGCACCAGCTCGATAGGAGCCTTAGTTACGGCCTGAATGTTTTTGAACACCTGCTTGTCGGCGGGCTGCCAGGTGCGCTCGGCACGCACCGTTACCAGTATCAGGTCGAGGTCCTGAAGCAAGGAGGCCGGATAAGCTGTTTCGAGCAAAGCCGGGAATTCCACAATAACTACCGAATTGGTAGGCACGTGCTTGCCCGTGAGGTCGGCCACAGTGGTGCCCTGCGCTACCCCCTGCAAAGGCGAGTAGAACAGCGTATCACCATTGGGAATAATCTGGAAGTTGTGGTCGTTCGGAAACAGGCTCAGCGTGCTGATATCCATGTCGTTGAGGCTGGCGGCCAAGTTGCAGCAAACCTCAGTTTTGCCCTCGCCGCCCTGGCTGCTCAGCACCCCAATGGTGAACGGCTTATCAACATGTGCTTTCTGCTGGAACTTTAGTAGTAGCTGGCGAGCCAAATGGTCTTCGGCACGCTTAGCTTCAGCCAGTTGCAACGGCTCCGAGCCCGTAAGCTTAGGAATAATGCCAGCTACGGGGAAAGTAGTGACTTTGGTAGCCTGCACCGGGTTTTGCAACGAAGAATCGAGCATGCCCGTAGCCACTACACCAGCGCCCGTGAGCAGGAAGGCTCCCATAAAACCACCTAGCAGCAGCAGCATGGTTTTGGTGCCGCTAGCTTGCGACGGCACATACGGCGGGTCAACCACTCGCAGTTGCGAAGCTAGTACGCCGTTTTGCTGCGACAGCTTGCTTTGCTTCAGGCCCTCTACCTGCGAGAGGTATTCTTTTTCCGAAACCTCTACCTCGCGGCGGATTTTGCGAATCTCAGCGCCCAATGGCACAAGCTTGTTATACTCATTAGAAGCGGCATCGCGCTGGCGGCGCATCAAGTCGAGCCGGCTTTTCAGGTCGGCCGCCGAGAGCGTGCTTTTGGTGTAGTCAGCCATCAGGTCTTTCACCACCAAGCCTTGCTGCGTCGAGCTGTTAACGTTGCTCAGCGAGGCTTCGCTCAGCTTATCAGTTGCTTGGGCTATTTCCTGCTTCACTGCCGCCAGGCGGCTAGCGGTAGCCGAGTTAGGCTGCGCTTTGTTCACGATGTCCAGCTCCAGCATTTGGCTGTTGAGGGCCGTGAGGCGTTCACGCAGGCGCGGAATCTCCTGGTTTTTCTGCATCGCTATGCCGCGCTTGGCCAGCGTGCCTTCTGCCGATTTCAGAGTTGAAGTAGTACCAGCGTATTGCTGAGCCAGCAGGTTATACTCATTGTCGGCACTCTGCCGGTCGTCGGTCGACGAAAGCACCTGCTTTTCGTAGTCGATAATATTGTGCTTCTGGTGGAAGGCCAGTAGCTTTTGCTCAGCTAGTTGCAGGCGTTCGTAGGCTTTTTGGGCCGACTGCGTGAAATAGCCAATTACCGACTCGTTCTGGCCCGTGAACAACTCCTTATGCTTACGAATAAAGACTTGGGTTGTAATCTCCAGCGTTTTCTGGCAAACTTCCGCGTCTTTAGCTGCGTAGTCAATGCGCAGCAAGTCGCTGTCGCGGACCCGCGAAGCGACCATCGTCATGATGGCTGCATCAGAGTACAGCGGGTCTTTCGAGTTATTAATAAGCTGATATACCGGATTAGTATTGTTGCGCCGGTAGGCAGCTATTACGTTGGCAGTAGTTTCAGCGAGGTTGTTACCGGTTAAGCTGGCTTTGTAAGTAGGCGTCAGCAGCTTGTCGTAGGGGGGTACCTTTTTGTTGGTAAGCTTGGCTTCCAGGCGGCCAATAAAATCGGTAGGCACCGCTACTGGACGGTTGGCATTAGGGTTAGCCGCCTCGCGCATAAGTTGCCAGGAAAGCAGGTGCAAGGCCACTTCCTCGCGGGTTTCGCGCGAGTTTATGAGCGACAGCAGGTTGTCAAAGGCCGTAGAAGTCGCGTTCCAGCCGCCGGCCGAGTTGCTATTGCCGCCCTCAATTTTGAGGCCCGATGCAATACCGGTGTACAACACCGTGTCCGACTGGTACTTCTTATCCTGAAAGCGCGAGAAAAAATAGATGGTCGCCGCCGTAGTCACCGGAATGACCAGCAGCAACAGCCAATGTCGGCTTAGCAGCCGAATAAAGTCTTTGACGTTCATTTTCCGAGCATTATGTTGTTAATGGACGTGCCAATTAAATCTTCGAGTAGCAACTGGCTCGTCTGGTAGCGATTGCGGGCTTCCTCCTGCACTAATAGTGCGCGGGTGTATAAGTCCTGCGCAGCCATTTGCTCATCTATTTGAATGTCACCGTCTTTGAATCGCTTATCAGCAATTTTCTTGCCGATATTAGCCGATTGCCAGCCTTCTTGGGCTGCTTGCTGCGTAGCACGCGCCAGCACTAGTGCCTGATACTGCACAATAACCTGCTGCCGGATGACAGTCTCCTGCGTTTTGCGCTGGGCAATAGTTTGGTCGACTACGTACTCCTGCCGCCTGATATTGGTGCGGCGCGAGGCGATAAAGTCTAGCGGAGCGACAACGCCCACGCCCACATTGAATTGGGCGCGGGCCCCTAGGCCAAAGGGATTTGCTAAGTAAACCGGTTCCGACTGGGCAGTGGCAAAGTAAGGTAGCGTACCGTACGTGTAGCCAGTGCTTAGGGCAACTGTGTTGAGAATGCGCTGTTTGGCCAGCTTCACATCCTCATCGGCGACGTTCCGTAGCGCATCTAGTCGCTCTACCTCGCTCGAGTGAGCAATGGCAGCCTCGTAAAGCCGAGGTAGTACTTGTTCGGGTGTAGTAAAAAAGGTTTGCAGAGGGTCGGGGGTGGTGCCCGGTGCGCCAGCGGGCGCGGTTTGGGAGTAGCTAGCCCGCCCGCTGGCTAGCAGCAAGAGCAGGAGCAGAGTGTTTCGCATCATACGTTTTCCTGCTGGAAAAGAGCTGGTACCGTCTTAAGTAGGATAGATAAGTCAGTAGTCATCGAATAGTTACGAGCGTACTCGATGTCAAGCGCCTTGCGCTCTTCTTCCGATACGCCACCTTTGCCGCGCTTGCTCACCTGCCACAGGCCCGTGATGCCGGCCGGAGCCAGAAAACGAGCGGCAAACTGGTCAGAAGTTAGCTTTTCAGCCTCATACAGAGGCAATGGGCGGTTACCGATAATCGACATATCGCCCCGCAGTACGTTGAAAAGCTGCGGAAGTTCGTCGATGCTAGTGTTGCGCAGGAAGGTGCCGATGCGCGTGATGCGCGGGTCGTTCACAATCTTCATAAACGTAGCGCCGTCGGCAGCTTTCTGGCGCTGGCGATAGCTGGTTTCGCACACCAACTGGCCTTTCTTGTCAATCAGCTGGCCATTGCACTCGGTGCCGCAGGCGCAGCTGGTATAGGCGTGGTGCGTAGTCGCCTCGGCACCAGCCTGGTACTGGTTCAGGTCTTTCATACCGGCCAGCAGCTTGTCAGCGTCGGGGCGCATCGAGCGAAATTTCCAGAAGCGGAAAATGCGGTAGCCTGTGCCTACCCGGTACGAGTAGTAAAACACTGGCCCACCCGACTCAAGCTTGATGAGCAAAGCCACTACTGCAAACAAAGGCAGCAAAAACAACAGGCACAAGCCGGCAAAAACCATGTCGAATGCGCGCTTCCCGGCGGGCATCACGAATGAGCGGGGGGCCGTAGCCAGACGCGACCGGCGGGCGGCGGGCTTGCGCGTCCGCAGCGGCATGTTGGGTAGTAAGCTGAACCGTCCGTTCGGACGAGTATACGCTTGGTTAAGTGTAGCTTCCATACTAATAGCGGTTGGGTAAGGGTAATAGAGCAGAGACTGCAAACAGCGAGCGGCGATTAGGCACTGACGCGCTGAGATACCTTTTTGATTCTAATTTCCAGTTCTTCTGGGTTGAAGGGTTTCACGATGTAATCGTCGGCACCGGCCCGCAGACACTGGATTTTCTTGCTGGTTTCGTCGGTGCCCGACAGAATGAGCAGCGGCGTGTGCTCGTGCATGGGCATGGCTCGCAGTTCCCGAATGAAGTCGAGGCCATTGAGGCGGGGCATTTCGTAGTCGGCCACGATGGCATCGACCAGGTTGCCTTGCTCGAGCCAGTCCATAGCTTCGCGGCCGTTGGCCGTGAGGACTACCTCATATTCACCGGAGAAGTAATGTTCCAGAATGAGCTGAATGGCTGGCTCGTCGTCGATTACTAGTAAAGTCTTTTTCAGCATAGCGAGTAGCGGTTAGGGAGGGTACTAAGCGGGTCAATGGAGGGCTATTGAACCAGCATCAGAATAGAAGCGGCGAGGGTAAGCGTAAACAGATTCTGCTCTTTAAGTTAGAGCAAATAGTAACTAGCGGAGAGTTTTTGAGGCGTCGTCAGCGTAAGCGTCAAAAAAGTAGTGTTTAAGTGCTACTAGACTGACATGCCAGCACCGAATCCGTCAAGACGGATTCAACGGCTTGCAATCAACAATACCTCGAAATGGGTGGGAAAAGCGAGGGTAGAGTATCTAGGGCGATGTCTACCTCAGAGAGCAATTAACCCAACTTCGAAGAGTCGGAATTAAAGCACGTCAGCGCGTGGTTGAGCTACATACGGGTATGGCCTGTGCAGCGGTTGCAGTATGGTTGAGCTTACCAGGAGTAATACTCAAGTTATTTTTTGTGCAAGCGGAGCTAAAAGTCCCTTTTAACAGAGATAAAGTCCAGGTTTCCGTTCCCCGAATTAGCGTAGAAGGTGGTAGGGTTATTTTAGGGGGTAAAGTTCTGTTATACAGGAAGTGATAAAAAAAGTGAGTTGGTTCATACCTCAAGCTGGGCTTGGAATAGGTCAATCAGCTGCCCCGCTATGCGGCTTACGCTACGGTGGAGGTTAAATAGGGCAGCAGGCTCTGGGTTTTTTCTTAAAATTTCCTCCATTTTTTTTATGTAGCGCACCGCTTCTTCACTTTGCAGGTTGCCAAAAGTCGATTTGAGGCTGTGCACAAGCTGGGTGGCGGCCGACCAATCGGGGCTTTCTAAGGCCAACGCTAGTTGCTGTAACTGTCCTGGCACGGTGTCGATAAAGAGCTGCTGCATCTTGCGTACGAAGGTGGCATCGTTCGCCAGCCGGCCCAGGCCCGCGAAGTTGTAGCTGGGCGCGGTAGCCGGCTGCTCGGCCAGGTGCGGTATGGCCGCTGGCTGGTAGCGGCCTGTGTGTTGCGCCAAAGCCAGGTACAGCTGGTTTTCGTGGTAAGGCTTCACCAGCCAGTCGGTAAAGCCGGCCTGCCGATACGTGCTGACATCGGTAGGCAAGGCGTTGGCCGTGAGCGCAATGATAGGGGTGTGTTGGTTGGGGCCCGGTTGGTGGCGGAGCTGGGCAGTGGCATCCAGGCCACTAAGGCGGGGCATCTGGATATCCATCAGTATCAGGTCGAAGGGCGTGGCGCGGGCGTGGGTTAGCGCTTCTTCGCCATCGGCGGCCAAGGTAGCAGTTACGTCCCACGAGTCGAGCAGCACCTGCGCTAGCAGCGTATTCACGGGGTTGTCTTCTACCAGCAGCACGTGCAGGCCTTGTAGCAGGCCAGGGGCCAGCGCCGGTGGTTCTTGGCGGGCCGTAGGAGCCTCGTGGCTTACTTGGTAAGGCAGCACCACTTGAAAGTGACTGCCTTGCCCCACAGTGCTCTCAACCCAGATGCGCCCGCCCTGCTGCTCCACCAGGGTGCGGCAGATGGCCAGCCCCAGCCCAGTGCCACCGCGCAGGCGGGTAGTGCTACGGCTAGCCTGCGCAAAGCTGCGGAATATCTGGTCAAACTTGTCGGGGCTGATGCCAATGCCCGTGTCGGCCACACTAAATTTAAGGTGCACTACACCAGCCTCTTGCTGCTCGATGGCCACCGTAATGGCAATCTCCCCGGCGTCGGTAAACTTGATGGCGTTGCTGAGCAGATTGAGGAGCACTTGGCCGAGGCGAGTCGGGTCGCCGGCTACTACGGGCAGTGGCTCATCGCGAATATCGGTGTGCAGTGCCAAGCCCTTGGCCTGCGCCTGAAAGGCCATTGCCCGCACCGCCTGCTGCACGGTGGCCGCCACGTCGAACGGAATAGTTTCCAGCTCCACAGCCCCAGCCTCAATCTTCGCAAAGTCGAGAATATCGTTGATAACTACCAGCAGCCCTTCCGCATTGGTCAGGATAATGCTCAGGTAATCAGCCTGCCCAGGGGTGAGGGGCGTTTTTTGCAGTAGCCGTACCAGCCCCACGATGCCGTTCATGGGGGTACGAATTTCGTGGCTCATGCTGGCCAGAAAATTCTCGCCTGCCAAGCCTTCTGCGGCGGGCGTAGCGGAGCGGCTTTCGGTGGGCGTGGGGCTGCTAATTGCGTGCAGCTGGGTTTCGAGCTGAGCTACCTTGTGCCGGAGCGCCTTGAGCTCGGCCGCAACGGCTAATCGCCGAGGTCTTCGGGCTTCCGAGTCTGAATAAAAATCCATAAGGCAGCAGAGGTAAAGGCAAGCACATCTGCGACTGGCAGCATACTGCGGAGCTTGGCTATTACTAAAGACGAGCCAACCAAAACTGCACCAAGTGCAGCTGCGGATGAGCGCCTAAACGGTGCCAGTAACACCAAAGGATAAGGCTGCGATGGTGGGAATAAGCAACTACTGGTACTAGAGCAATACTAAACAGTACAAATGTCAGTTAGGACTAGGTTTAAATACAACCGGAAAATACGTAATTAGTTGGTAGAAAATACGTAAATAATATAATGAAAATACTATCTTTTGGGCATTGCCGGTAGTAAATGGTCGCGAAAAAGGTAATTTCTTAAATCAGAGAATGCACAAATACCTAGCAAATCAATTAGTTAATAATCAATAAGTACTAAGTGAATAGTGGCGCTAACCCTCCGCAAGCTGATAGCCGACTTGGCCACCTACTTGTGGAGGATTAGCGCCACTACCACGCGGCGGGCCACCTTACTGCCGCACCAGCTCTACCCAACCTTTTATAACCTCGCTACCGCCCGGAATGGTGAGCAGGTAGTAGTAGATGCCGGGCACGTGGCCGGCCCCATCCCAGTTGTTGAGGTAGGCGGCATTTTCGTATACTTTCTGACCCCAGCGCGAGAATATTTGCAGGTGTGGCGGGCAGCCGCCGATGCGCGGCGCAAAGTGTTCATTGAGTTGGTCGCCGTTGGGCGTGAACACGTTTGGAATAAACATTTCGCCCACCTGAATGGGGGCCAGCACGACCTGCGCCGAGC
The DNA here is from genome assembly GCA_050954845.1 of Janthinobacterium lividum. Classification (GTDB taxonomy): domain Bacteria; phylum Bacteroidota; class Bacteroidia; order Cytophagales; family Hymenobacteraceae; genus Hymenobacter. The sequence goes on along the minus strand of JBPBQK010000069.1, from coordinate 44,784 downwards.
AGCGGTTATTGTTGAACTGCACCGTGGCCGTGGCCTGGAAAGTACCTGCCTTGGTGTAAGTATGCGTCACGCTGAGGCCGGTGGCTGGGCCGCTGCCATCGCCAAAATCCCAGGTGAGCACGGCATCGGGTAGGCCCGCGAAAGCTGGCTGGCTAAAGCGCACGGTATAAGGAACTAGCATGAGAGGGCGGCGCCCCGAGAGCGAGTCGCACAGCACGGGCCCGCTCGCCGCCGCCAGCACAGCAGCTGGCAGCAGCGTAATGCGGCGCGTGGCCGAAGTAGGGCACAGCGAGCCCGCTCCCAGCGTGTACACCACCGAGACGGTGCCCGGCGTGGCTGGCGGCGTAAACACGCCGCTGGCCGTGACGCCCGGCCCGCTCCACACCCCGCCCGGCACCGATGCCCGCAGCCGAATGGCCGCCGTGCTGCCGGGGCACAGCGCCGTATCGGCCGCCAGCGTAATAGGCAGGGCCGATAATACCTGCACCGTAGTGCTGCCTTGCCCCGTGCACCCCTGCGCTGAAATAACACTATACGTAAGCGTCTGGATGCCAACGAGGGCGAGCGAGGGCGTAAAAACGAAGCCCCCCGCGGCCGAGCCGCTCACGCCGGGGCCGCTCCAGGTACCGCCGGCGGGCTGCCCGGTCGCCAGTGCCAATGCGCCGCCGTTGGCGCAGATGGCGGGTAGGGTGGGGGCCGTTACCTGGGGCAGCGGCGCAACCGTGACGGTTTTAGTGGCCGTGGCGGTGCAGGCGGTGATGACCCCGCGGATGGTATACGTGAGCACTTGCGGGCCTAGCAGCGCCGCGCTGGGAGTAAAAACGTAGCCCGTGGCCACCGAGCCTGTCACGCCCGGCCCGCTCCAGGTGCCGCCCGTCGGCATGCCCACCAGAGGCACGGGCACCCCATTTATGCAGGTAGTTACATCGCCCCCGGCCATGGCGGCCTGCGGCTCAAAGTTGAGCTTGAAAGCTGCATTATTACAGTTAGACCCCCTGGTGCCATTGACGGTGGAATAGGTGAAGGCCCCCGGCGGCACCGGAAACCCGGCGGCATCGAAGCAGGCGCACACGGCCGCGTAGGCCACCCCGCGCGGGTCGAAGCGCGAGGTGCCGCCATCGACGTGGTCGCCGAACGAGCCGGGAGTAGCATCGCCGTAATAGGTGCCATAAGCCAGCTGCGTGAGGCCAGGCGTGAACTGCGCCAGGTAAAAGTCGGAGCCCGCATTGGGCGTATCCGGGGTGGCGCGCACGGCTGTGGCCGTCACGGGCATGCCGTGCGTGTAGCCGTTAAATAAAAAGGCCTGCGAAGTATACATGCTGCGGTTGCCATTGCCACCCCAGCCGCACACGTAGATGCGGTCGCACTGGTCAACCAGAAAGGCCGTGGGCGAAATATCAATGGTGCTGCGCCCGCTGCCAAACACGGTGCTCAGCAGGCGCTGGTCGAGGTCGGGGCTCATCTTTTGGATAAACTGCCGGCTGCCCGCGTTGCTATAAATTCCCGCCGATACGGGCCAGGCCCCCATGGTTTGGCCCAGCAGGTACACCCCGCCATCGGCCCCAATCTGCACAAAAAACGACTGGTCATAAGCGCTGGTGCCCAGGTAGGAAGCTCGTTGCACGCTGCCGCCACTAGCCGCAATGCGCGCCACAAAGCCATCGACATCGCCGCTGGCCTGCGTGGCCAACGCCCCAGCCGTGGCCGGGAAATTGGGGCTGAGCGTGCCGCCCGTCACGTACACGTTGCTGCTGGCATCGAGCTGAATAGAGTAGGCCGCGTCGTCGGCGCTGCCGCCCAGGTAGCCGCTCCAGGTGAGGGCGCTTAGGGTAGGCGGCATTTTTACTACTACAGCGTCGCTACCGCCCTTTGGGGCAGCGCCAAAGCTGCCGCTGGTAATCGGGAAGTTGGGCGAGCTCGTGACCGAGGCCAGGTAAATATTGCCCGCCGCATCGGTCACCACGTCGCTGCGGAAGGCATCGCCGTAGTTCTGCGGCAGCTGCCGCACGGTGGTGGTGCGGTCGTAGGGCACCAGCCCATCGGTGCCGCTGCCACCCAGGTACGTCGAGGCCACAATGGCTGAGCCCGTGCTGTTGAGCCGCGTGACCACGATGTCGGTACCGGTGGTGACGTTATAAATCGGGTCTATCGTGGCATCACCAAACGGGTCGGCGCGGGTGCCCCCATTAAAATTGCGCTGAAAGGCGGTGGTGCTAGTGGGGTAGTTGGTCGAGGCCGTGGTGCCCAGGATAATCAACTCATTCTGCGCATTCACCACCAGGCTGCTCGGAAAGTCTTGCCGGTCGCCGCCCACAAACGTGGCCCAGACGCGCGAAGCCGGCCCATTCACCGTGGTGTTATACTTGATAACCGCGATGTCGATAACGCCCGCAAACGTGGTTTGGAACGCGCCAACCGTAGTGGGATAGTTGGGCGCGAGGGCCCCGGCATAGTTGAGCACAATGCCCCCCGAGTACATATTGCCCGCCGCGTCGTAGGCCGCCGTAAAGCCCCAGTTGTCGCCCGTGGCTCCGGTGTAGGTCGAAAACAGCACCGTGGGGTCGATTACCAGCGGGCGGCGGTGGTCGTAGCGGCCCAGCTCGAAGGTCACCGTCGAGTCGGTGGCGCGCAGGCGGTAGTGGCAGGCCACCGGCTGGCGCTCGCCACTGGTCGAGTCGGTTTGGTAGGCCTGCGGGGCCAGCTCGGTCAGCTCGCCTACCGTGGTGCCGATGTGCAGGCGGCCATCGCGGCTCAGGGTCAGGCGGCTGGCTCCTGTGTATTTTAGCTTAACAAGAGCCGGGTTGGCCCCGGCCGCCAGCTCAAAGTCGTACTCGAGCTGCTGCCGCTGGTTTTCATAAAAGCGCGCCCCAATGCCGGGCCAGGGGGCCTGGTAGCGCACCTGCCGGTAGGTGGGCACGCTGTGGGCCCAGTGGGCGGGGTCGTTGCCATGCAGGTAGTTGCGCACCTCGCCGGTGGCCGTGGCCGGCACCAGGGGCGTGCCCGCATCGGCCCCCACAAACTGCACCCGCACCTGGTGGCCGCGCAGCAGGCTATCAGCCGGGGGCAGGTGGGGCAGGCTACTGCCGGGCTCGCCGCCATGCGCAGGGTGCTTAATGCTTTGCAGCAGCACGTAGCGCAGGCCAGCCGGCTCCAGGTAGAGGTGGCCGCCCGGCACGGTGCCCGCGTAGCGCACGTAGCTGGGCCACTGCCCCTGGTTAGGAATAAACTCCAGGGTGCGGCTATCGGCCACCGGGGCCAACTGCGCCGCCGCCCCTTGCGCCAGCGCCAGCAGTAAGCCAGATAGTACGTAAAGAATTTTCTTCATGAAAAGAAATAGAAACCAAGTATAAAGCTACATGCCGACTGCCAACCTTATGGTATCCCACAAAATAACTGGATGGTTCCAGCCGCCCGTTCGCCACCTCGTATTTTTGCGGGCCCGGTGGCCACTCGGCGGCGGGCTATTTGGTTGGTGCGCCGCTTGTTTCGTTATCGTTTTACCTGGTTGGTGCTCAGTGGCTTATTGCTGAGCGTGGTGCTGGGCGAGCGGGTGCCGGCCGGTAGCTGGTCATTGGCCCCGCTGCTGGCCCTGAGCGTGCCGCTGTGGCTGGCGCTGGTGGCCGGGCTGGTGCTGTACTGGCTACGTCGCAGCTGGCGGGTGGCGCTGCTGCCGCTGGCGGCCCTGGTGCTGGCTTGGGGCCAGGTCGAGCGCGGGCTGCCGCTGCACGTGTGGCCTCACCGAACTGACCCGACTAGCGACAAAAGCGAAAAACCACTGCGGCTGCTCTCGTCCAACGTGCGCATTTTCAATGTGTACCCGCAGCTGCGGCGGCTCGACCCCACGGCCCCGGCCAAAGCCATTGCCTGGCTGGCCGCCAGCCCCGCCGACGTGCTGTGCCTCCAGGAATTTTACCAGGAGCCGGCCGGCACCCGCTCGGCCGAGGGCGACCTCTTTCGGGTGGCCGATAAGCTGGGGGTGGGCAGTGGCCGGCAGGCCTTCGTGTCTAAGTCATTAACCAATAGTGCAGGGGCTCAGTTTGGCTTGGCTATTTTCTCGCGACTGCCCATTGTGGGCCGGGGCGAAATTTCCTTTGGCCGCCTCACTCAAAACCACGCCATGTGGGTCGATGTAGTAGGGCCGGGCCACCGCGATACCGTGCGCATTTTCAACGCCCACCTCCAAAGCATGAGCCTCGACGAAGACGACATAGTGGCGGCGGGCTCGTCGCGGGCGGGGCTCGAAAGCAAGGGCCGGGGCCTGCTGCGGCGCTTTGTGCGCGGGGCCGCGGTGCGCGCTTGGCAGGCCGATACGCTGGCCGCCCGCATGCGCCGCTCGCCCTACCCAGTACTGCTGGCCGGCGACCTCAACGATGTGCCGTATTCCTACACCTACTCAAGCCTGGCCGCCGAGCTCCAAAATGCCTGGGCCACCGTGGGCCTGGGGCCCGGCAATACTTACCACGGCCGCCTGCCCCCGCTGTTGCGCATCGACCAGCAGTTTGCCAGCGCGCAGTGGCAGGTGCTCGACTGCCGCATCCACACGGAGATTCCCTATTCTGACCATTTTCCGGTGGAAGGGCTGTATCGGCTGAAAAGGTAGGTACTTTAACGAGGTAGGAGGGTAGTTGTCATTGCGAGGAGGAACGACGAAGTAACCTTTCCTTTTCGCATAGCAGCCGTTAGCCAACGTGAAAGGAAAGATTGCTTCGTCGTTCCTCCTCGCAATGACAACCGTTTGGCCGTTGCTTGTTAATTAATCCTGAACTTTGCCCGACCTTGGGCGTTGGGTACTACTTTATCCCAACTTTTCCGCCAGCCGGAAACACCTGACCCCCGAAAGCAATTGCTTTCCGCTAATTGCTTTTTGTTACTTATTTGTCATGTCGCTGACGCTTTATAATACGCTTACCCGCCAGAAGGAAACGTTTGAGCCCGTAGCCCCGCCGCAGGTGGGCCTCTACCTCTGCGGCCCCACCGTGTACAACGATGCCCACCTGGGCAATGCCCGCGGGCCCATCGTGTTCGATATCCTCACGCGCTACCTGCGCCACCTGGGCTACCAGGTGCGCTACGTGCGCAACATCACCGACGTGGGCCACCTCGAAAGCGACGCCGACACTGGCGAGGACAAGCTAGAGAAAGCCGCCAAGGCCAAGCGACTGGAGCCCATGCAAGTGGCTCAATTCTACACCAATAATTACCGGCAGGCCATGGCCGCGCTCGGCTGCCTGCCCCCCGATATCGAGCCGCAGGCCAGCGGCCACATCACCGAGCAGATTGCCCTGATTCAGGAAATCATGGGCCGGGGCCTGGCATATGAGGCTAATGGCTCAGTGTATTTCGACGTGCCTAAGTACAACGCCGAGGGTGGGCTCTACGGCCGCCTTTCGGGCCGCGTGGTAGAGGAGCTGCTGGCCGGCACCCGCACCGAGCTGGCCGGGCAGGAAGAAAAGCGCTCGCCCGTGGACTTTGCGCTCTGGAAAAAGGCTTCGGCGCAGCACATTATGCGCTGGCCGTCGCCTTGGGGTGAGGGCTTTCCGGGCTGGCACCTCGAATGCTCGGCCATGAGCCGCAAGTACCTGGGCGCGGAGTTCGACATTCACGGCGGCGGGCTCGATTTGATGTTTCCGCACCACGAATGCGAGATTGCCCAAAACGAAGGCTCAGACACGCCCAGCACCGGGGCGCGCTTCTGGCTGCACAATAACATGCTGACCGTCAATGGCCAGAAGATGAGCAAGTCGCTGGGTAATTTCATTACCTTGCCCCAGATGTTCAGCGGCGATACCACGGCGCTGTCGCAGGCTTACTCGCCCATGACGCTGCGCTTTTTCTTTCTGCAAGCGCACTACCGCTCGCCTATCGACCTCAGCGACGATGCTCTGCAAGCTGCCCGCAAAGGCTACCGCAAGCTGATGAATGGCCTGCGCCTGCTTGATAAGCTCAGCGGTGAAGTGGTGAGTGGTGAGGTGGTGAGTGAGCCCGAGGTGCCCGCCCAACCCGGCCCGCCCACGCCGGCGCAGCAGCTCCGCAACCTGGCCGCCAAGCCATTTGGCTTTCTCGACGACGACCTGAACACGCCCCGCGCCGTGGCGGCACTATTCGACCTGCTCAAGCGGTTCAATACGCTGGCTACCAATGCGGAGGCCTTAGCCGAAGTAGGCCCCGCGGCGCTGGCCGAAGCGGCTGGTACCTACCGCACGCTAGTGCAGGACATTCTGGGCTTGCGCGACGAGCCCCGCGCTAATACCGAAGATTTGCTGGGCCTCACGCTGAGCTTTTACCAGGAAGCTAAAGCCACGAAAGCTTACGATAAAGTTGACCAGATTCGGTCGGCGCTAAAGAGCCAAGGCATCGTCATCAAAGACACCAAAACCGGTGTCGAGTGGGCGTACAGCGAAGAATAGACTCCTTTAATTCTGCACACCGAAAGACGGCGCAAGCCAACCCCCGCGTGAAAAATCTTCTGCCCCGGCTGACGCTCCTGGCCGCCGCTACCTTCCTGCTCACGGCCTGCCCTTCGGAGAAGCCCGCCGAAACCGCTGGCCAGCCCACGGCCCCCGCCGCGCCGCTCAAGGCCCCGGCCTTTACCGCCGACTCGGCCTATGCCTACACGGCCAAGCAGGTGGCCTTTGGCCCGCGCGTGCCCAATAAGCCGGCGCACGTAGCCTGCGGCAATTACCTGGTAGCCAAGCTGAAAAGTTTCGGGCTGACGGTGCGCGAGCAGCCTTTTCAGGCCATGACCTTTGATGGCACCCAGATACAGGGGCGCAACATTGTGGCGCAGTACCAGCCACAGGCGGCGCGGCGCGTGGCCATTTTTGCCCACTGGGACACCCGCCCCTTTGCCGATGCAGAGAAAAGCAAAGCCAAGCTGAATAAGCCCATGGATGGAGCTAGCGACGGGGCCAGCGCCGCCGCCGTGGCCCTCGAAATAGCCCGCACCCTGCACTTGCAGCCCGAAAAAATGGCCCCCAATGTGGGCGTAGACATCATTTTATTTGATGCCGAAGACTGGGGCCACGACGAAACCACCCAGGCCAACGTGAAAAACATGCTCGCAGGCAGCGGCGACTCGTGGTGCCTCGGCTCGCAATACTGGGCCAAGCACCTGGTGCCCGCCAACTACAAGGCCCAGTACGGCATCTTGCTCGATATGGTGGGGGCCAAGGATGGGCACTTCACCCGCGAAGCACTGTCGCGGCAAAACGCACCCGAAGTAGTCAATAAAATCTGGAATACAGCCGCGGAGCTCGGCTATTCAAGCTACTTCCTGTTCAAGGATACCGACCAGATTCTCGACGACCACTACTATACCAACCAGGCCGGCATCCCCACGGTGGACATCTACGACCACCCCGCTTTTGGCCCCGATTACTTCCCAGCCTACCATCACACCACCGCTGATAACATGAGTGTTATCGACCGCAGCACGATGAAAGCCGTGGGCCAGACGGTGCTGCAAGTAATTTATAATGAATAATTGTTAATGGTCAATTGTTAGTTGTTAATGGCTGAACATTAACAACTAACAATTGACCATTAACAATTAACTGTGTTTCGTGGCGTTGGTGGCCAGGGCCTGCTCGGCCTGCCGCACGTAGCGCTGGTAGCTCACTATCAGCATTTCGAGCACGTCAGTTAGGCGGAGCTTCAGCCAGGGGTGCAGCGGGCTGGGAATGCGCACGCCGCCGGCATCTACCTGGCGGGCCAGCAGCAGCAGGCGCAGCAGCTCATCGAGCTGGCGGTTAAAGGCTTCGACCACCGTGCCGGTGAGGCGCACGCCGGTGGGGGCAAACTGCTTGGGTACTTTAAAAAGCTCGGCCTCGTCGTCGGTGTGGCGCACGGCGTTGGTGAAGCGCCGGCCCAGCCAGCCGCTACTTACCTGGGCACCCGCCGCCGAGCCTTTGGCCTGGGCCAGCTTGAGGCGGGCTTTGATGGGGGGCAGATAGTAGCCGCTGATGATATTGAGATGCTCGAGGCACTGGCCCACGCTCCACTTATCGTAGCCGGGGCGGCGGTTGAGCTGCTCGGTCGTGAGCGGGCGTAGGCGCTGGTGCGAAGCCACGCGCAGGGCGAGCACCTGGTTGGTAAGCTGGTCAAAAAACTCGGTGGTATCGCGCGAAGAAGCACTCATGCAGTAGGCGGCAGTCCAGCTTAGGTAAAGGGTTGGAGTCGTAATATTACGGCGCAGGCTGGAATCCAGTCAGCAGTCCATTCTCGTATCGGGTTCCTTATGCTATTAACTCCTTTTGGCGGCCGCCGGTTACTCAAGCTGTTTCTGGCCCTGCCAGCACTGCTGATAGGGGCCCACGCCGCCCAGGCGCAGGCGGTGCCCAATCCGGGCGAGAACATTCAGTTCGTTATCACCTTTGGCCCTAAGGCCGACCCGGCTTGGGGCGACGACGATTTTACCCAAACTTTCTTCTTTTTGGTGCCGCAGGGCCAGCGCCAGCCCGTATACCTGCGCGTATTTGACCCCGACTGCGGCGGCACGCTCGACTCGCAGAAGGGCAGCTTCGACACCCAAACTACGTTCAGCATCTACGGTGGCCCCGGCGCGCACTCGGGCGATGGCGCCCGCGACCCGCGCCCCTCCCTCAAGCCCAAGGCCGTAACCGGCCGCCTCTTGCAGGAAAAAACCTTCGGCAACGACCCGCAGTACGATGGCAAGTACTACACCTTCGGTCCCCTCAACCCGCTGGAGGGCGAACTGGTAGACGAGTTTAAGGGTTACGTATTCAAGGTAGTGGCGCGGGGCACGGCCGGCAACGATGGCAACGTGTACCGCTACTATTTCAGCACCAGCCCTACGGCCAGCATACCGGTGCCGGGCGGCAACGCCTTCACCTACGAGTATTGCTTTCGGATGCCGCCGGCTCTCAAGGAAAGCACCGTGCACCTGTACCCCTTCGTGAATGACCGGGTGGTGAGTATCAAGCAAAGCAACTACGACATCGACGGCACGGCCAAGCTCAACGTCTTTAGCGTGTCGAAAAATGGCCAGGCGGCCACCGCTAGCGGCGATAAGCAGTGGGCCAGCAGCGTGCTCCCCATCACGGAAAAGGAGCGCGGCCTATCGCTAGATATGCGCCTGACCAGCACCATGAAGACGCCTAATGACATGCAGTTCTACGTGACCGACCAGTACGATACGGCGCTACCCTTCTTCGCCATTCCCATCGGGGGGCCGCCGCGCTACCGGTATGATATTGATATGAAAATTCACCGCTAAGGTGATGGTATCAAAAAAGGCTGCCCAAGCGGGCAGCCTTTTTTAATGTAGAGAACAGTCAATTCAGGTTATACTGAACGCAGTGAAGCATCTTGCTCGCTTCATTGCTAACGCATTGATTACTGCACTACGCGAGATGCTTCACTGCGTTCAGCATGACCTGAACTAGACAGCTTCGTCGCGGCCGGCGTTGCGGCGGGGGGCAGTGTCGTCAGCGTTTGCGGGCTTATCACCATCTTCAGGGCGGAAGCCTGCCTGCTGGCCCTGGCCGTAATTCTGGGCTTTGTCTTGCTGGGTAAACTGGTCGTAGCCCGCGCCGCGGGCGCCGGGGTTCTCATCGTCGTAGGAGCCGCCCTGCGAGCCGTGGCCCTGGCTGACGTTGCCTTCCTTGGAGCCGCCCGGCCCGAAGCCGCTGCGCGAATCGCCGGTATCGGGGTTGCCGGGTTTTTCTTGCTCGCTGCGCTCGTGGCCGTAGCCATAGCCTTCGGTTTGGGGCGCGTCGGGCGAGTTGACGGGCGCCGGCGCGCCGGGCGCGGCCGAGGTAGTGGCTTCGCTTTGCTGGCCGTCGTAGCCGCCGCGGGCCGAGGCGGGGTCGGTGCCGAGGCCGTGGCCGTCGGGGCCCATTTGCACGTGGTGGTCGGGGGTGCCGGCGGGCAGGCCCGCGCCCGAGGTGTGGCCGTAGTCGGCGGCGTAGGCCGGGCCCACGGTGGGCGCGCCGTTGTCATTTTGGAAGGCCGCGTTGGGGCCGGTTTTGCCCACGTCGTTGCGGGTGTCCTTGGTATTGCCTTCGCTGCTGGCAGCGCGGCCCGGCTGGTCGTCGAAGTTCAGCACGCGGGCTGCGGGCGTGTCGTGCACAGCGTGGCCTTGCTCGGCGGGGCGCTGGTCCTGGCCGTCGTAGTTCTGGTAGGAGTTGTGCTGTGGGCCGGGGCGCGAGGCACCTTCGCCGTAATATTTTTCTTCGGTGGCCTCGGCCGCGGGGCGCTCGGCGGCGGTGTCAAACTCGCGGTATTGGTTGCCAAATCCGCCGTGGGTAGCGCCCAGGTCACCCTGCTCGCCAAATTCACCCCGGTTGGCGTCGGCGCGCTGGTTGCTGGCGCGGCCCTCATCGTTGTGGCTGGGTTGCACGTCGTTGCCAAAGTTGCCGCCGTAGGTGTTGGGCTGGGCGCTGGTTGGGGCGGCATTGGTGCCGTTGGCCTCCTGGCTATCGGTTTGGTAATCGGCAGGCGAGTTGCCACCGATGGGCTGGCCGGTATCGAGGTCGTGCTTGCCGAGCGTGGCGGGCGCAGTCTTCGGGGTCGAGATGAGCGGATTGGTGGCCAGCGAGCCCGTGGTGTCGTCGCCCTGGTGGGCAGCGGCGGGCGAGTTCTTAGCATTGCCCGCGATGGAGTTAGTTTCGAGCGTGTCGTCTTGGTCAGGCATGGAGCAGGGGGCCGCGAAATGGCCGAAAAAGGTGGGAGAAGCACGCGAGTGCCTGGGCTATACGCCGCCGCGCAAGAGGGGGTTGGTGTGCGGGCCGCCGCCTGGTTTTTGGGCGGGGCCAAACGCAGCGGCTAGCGGGGTAGCTTACATTTGAAACTGCTCCTTCCTATCCTCCTTATTCACTTGCAATGAAGCGCCGCCAATTTCTTCGCCACGGCACGCGGGCTGCCGTGGCCACCACCCTGTTGCCGGTAGCAGCCAGCGCCGCGGCCGTAGCAAATCCCGCCTTGCTACTACCGGGGCCAGCAGTGTCACTCGCCGATAAAGCCCCCGACCTCAGCGAGCGCACGATAGCTGACCTGCAACAGCTTTTGCAAAACGGCTACACCAGCCACCGCCTGTGCCAGGATTACCTGGCCCGCATTGCGCAACTCGACCAGCAGGGCCCGAAGCTCAATGCCATTATCGAGTTGAACCCCGACGCGCTCAGCATTGCCGATACGCTGGACAAGGAGCGCAAAGCCGGCAAGCTGCGCGGCCCGTTGCACGGCGTCCCCATTCTACTGAAGGACAACATTGACACCGGCGACAAGATGCAGACCACGGCCGGCGCATTAGCCCTGGCTGGCAACCACACTGCCCACGACTCTTTTGTGGCAGCCCAGCTGCGCAAAGCCGGGGCCATCATCCTCGGCAAAACCAACCTGAGCGAGTGGGCCAATTTCCGTTCGACGCACTCGGCCAGCGGCTGGAGCAGCCGCGGCGGCCAAACCCACAACCCCTACGTGCTCGACCGTACGCCCAGCGGCAGCAGCGCCGGCTCGGGTGCGGCGGTGGCCGCTAGCCTCTGCGCGGCGGCCGTGGGCACCGAAACAAATGGCTCCATCGTGTCGCCCGCCTCGGTAAATGGGCTGGTAGGGCTAAAGCCAACCGTGGGGCTGGTGAGCCGCACGGGCATTATCCCTATTTCGGCCACGCAGGACACGGCTGGGCCAATGGCGCGAACTGTGAGGGACGCGGCGATTTTGCTCGGTGGAATGATAGGTTCCGATATGAATGATATGCTCCACGCAGTGAAGGAGCCTAATGCTGAACTAAAAAGCACTGTGAGGATGGGTAACACGTATAGTAATGCCCTGCGCTCCGACGCGTTAAAAGGCCAGAAGCTCGGCGTCGAAAAGTCGCACCTCGCCAGCACCCTACCAGCCGGCGAGGTGCTGCGCCAAGCCGTGGCGGTGCTCAAAGCCCAGGGCGCAACGGTGGTCGAAGTAGACGTGCTCACCGCCGTGCGGCCAATCGGCGAGGCCGAATTTGATGTGCTGCTCTACGAGTTTAAGGATGGCGTAAATAAGTACTTAGCCCAAGCCAATGCCTCCGTAAAAACGCTAGTCGATGTTATCGCCTTTAATAAAGCCAATGCGGCGAAGGCCATGCCGTTTTTCCAGCAGGAAATCCTGGAGATGGCTGAAAAAACCGATGGCCTGGCTAGCGAGAAGTATAAAGATGCCCTGCGTAAAGTAGTGGACACCAGCCGTGCTGCCCTTGATGCGGCCCTGAAAACCAACGGTGGTCTGGCTGCCATAGTGGCCATTACCACCGGCCCAGCCGCCTGCATCGACCTCGTAAATGGCGAATACGACACTGGCCCCGACTACTCGGGGCCAGCCGCCATGGCCGGCTACCCGCACCTCACCGTGCCGATGGGGCAGGTGCATGGGCTGCCAGTGGGGCTGTCTTTTGTGGGCGGGCCTTATACCGAAGCCGCGTTGCTAAGCATGGGCTACGTTTACGAACAGGCGACAAAGCACCGGCAGGCGCCGACGTTTCGGGCGGTAGTTGGCTAAAAAAATGTCATTGCGAGCGTGGCGAAGCAATAGCACCCGAACGGAACCCGAATAGGTGCGATTGCTTCGCTACGCTCGCAATGACAGGTGATTATCGAACGCTAAAATATTTTGCCGGGATTCAAAATGCCGTGTGGGTCAAATACCTGCTTGATGCCGCGCATCAAATTCAAATTCGCCTCTTTCAAGGCAATGTGCATGTAAGGCTTTTGCACCAGCCCAATGCCGTGTTCGCCCGAAATGGTGCCGCCGAGCTTCACGCAGAGCTCGAAAATCTCGGTGATGGGCTGGCGCAAACCCACGTTCCACTGCTCGTCGCTGAGCTCGCCGCGGATGATGTTGACGTGCAGGTTGCCATCGCCGGCGTGGCCGTAGCACACGCTTTTGAAGCCATAGCGCTGGCCGATTTCCTTCACGCCCTTCAGCAAAATGGGCAGCTCGGCGCGGGGTACTACGGTATCTTCCTCCTTATACACCGAGTTATAGCGCACCGAATTGCCGATGTTGCGGCGGATTTTCCAGAGTTCGTCTTTCTGCCCGGCGGTGTCGGCCAGCAAAATTTCGCCTACGTCGTATTTCTCCAACACCTCGTACAACTGCTCGGCTTCTTTATACAGCTGGTCGATATCCTGGCCATCGAGCTCGATGAGCAGGTGGGCGGTAATGTCCTCGGGCAGCGTGAGCGGGATTTTCAGATAATCGGACGACCAGGCGATGGCCTCGCGTTCCATAAACTCCATGCCCGACGGGATGATGCCCGCCCGAAACACCGCCGACACGGCCTCGGCCGCCTGCGCCTCCTGCCGGAAGGGCACCAGCATCAGAATATTGTGCTGGGGGTAGGGGAGGAGCCGGAACACCACGCGGGTGATGATGCCGAGCGTGCCCTCCGAGCCTACCATAAGTTGCGTGAGGTTGTAGCCGGTGGCGTATTTGAGGGTGTTGGCTCCGGTCCAGATAACCTCGCCGGTGGGCAATACCACTTGCAGATTAAGTACATAGTCGCGGGTGGTGCCGTATTTCACGGCCTTGGGGCCGCCGCTGCTTTGGCTGAGGTTGCCGCCCAAAAAGCACGAGCCCTTGCTGGCCGGGTCGGGCGGATAAAACAGGCCTACTTCCTTCACCGCATTCTGAAACGCCTCCGTCACCACGCCGGGCTCGACGGTGGCTTGCAGGTTGCGCTCGTCGATTTGGACGATTTTATTGAAGCGCTCCATGCTCAGCACCACGCCATTATGAATGGGCAGCGCGCCGCCGCTGAGGCCCGTGCCCGCGCCCCGCGCCGTCACGGGCACGCGGTGCTCGTGGCAGAGGCGCATTATCTGGCTGACCTCCTCGGTGGTGCCGGGGCGCAGCACTACATCGGGCGCAAAGTGGAAGTCCTCGGTGTGGTCGCGGCCGTAGGCTTCGTACTGCGCGGCCTCGGTGCGCTGGGCGGTGAGCACGTGCGCCGAACTCACGATGGCCTCAAAAGCGACTACCAATTCGGGCGTAAGCGGGGAAAAGTTCATAGCAGGAAAGTGCCGGTGTAGGGCCTCAAAAGTATATTTGCCTTAATGCACGGCGAAGTAACGAAGGTACAGCGGATGATTTTGGGGCCCACGGCAGGGCGGCGCTCGCCGCTGCTAGCGGCCCTGTACCTACTGGCGTGCGCGGCCCTGCTGCTGGCCAGCAGTTGCAGCCAAAAGCTAAACCAACACAACGGCCGCTACTACTCGGCCCGCGACATGGCGCGTATGAAGCGGGGCGAGCGCGCCCCCAGCCGCCCCACTACCCGCCCGGCCTTGTCTAAAACCAAGGTGAAAACGGCGGCCCCTAGCGGCAGCGGCACCGTGACGACCAAAACCGTGACCAAGCGCCCCACGCGCATGGGCAACGCCACCGGCACGCTGGCCAGCGTGATTGAAAACGCCCGCGCTTACCAGGGCGTGCCGTATTTGTTTGGGGGCACCACCCGGCTGGGCATGGACTGCTCGGCGCTGCTCCAACTCTCGTTTGCCGATGCGGGCGTGAGCATCCCGCGCTCGTCCAACGAGCAGGCGGTGTGGGGCGAGCCCATCAAGCCCACCGAGCTACGGCCGGGCGACTTTTTATTTTTTGGGGCCTCACCGGGCTCCTCTATCATCACGCACGTGGGCATGGTGACGGTGGTAGACGAAGAAGGGGTGGAGTTTATCCATGCTTCTACTTCGTTGGGCGTTACGGAAAATAGCTTTGAGCTGGATTATTATTTGAGCCGGTTTATCCGGGCAGTGCGGCCGCGATTGTAGCAGAAACCGAAGAGTAAACGGGACTTTTCGCAGCTTTTTAGGGAGGCAATACGCTTTTTTTAGAGGCAGCACTAAAAGAGGGTTGTTGGCAGTAAAAGCACGACCGCTTCATAACATGGGCATAACATTGGCAGTGCGCCGCAGGTCGTAACTTTGCCTCGCTATTAGGCATGTCACCTATTATTCATTTATCCCTTCTCGCATGAGACAATCACTTTTACGCAACTTGCTAGTCTTGCTGCTGACCATATTGGCAGTGCAACAAGGCTGGGCGCAGGGTACTACTACTTCTTCTATAGTTGGTACCGTCACGGACCAAGCGGGGGAAGCGCTGCCAGGTGCTACTATTATTGCCGTGCACACGCCCACGAATACCCAATATGTAGCCCCAACCAACGCTCAAGGCCGCTATAGCATTCAAAACATGCGGGTAGGTGGTCCCTACACCATAAAAATCTCGTTCGTAGGCTTTCAGGATGCTACGCGCAACAACGTGCAGCTGATTGTAGGCCAAGACTATCACTTCGACACGAAGCTTGGTGCCGCCACTACGGAACTAGGCAGCGTAGAGATTACCGCTACCAACCCAACCTCGGTGCTGAATGGCGACCGCACGGGCCCGGTAACTAACATTTCGACGGAGCAGATTCAGCAGCTGCCGACCATCAACCGTAACCTCAACGATTTCTTACGCGTTACGCCCCAGGCTTCGCCAATTTCACAAGGTGCTGTGGGTGGTGGTAACTACCGCCAGAACAACATCACGATTGACGGCTCGGACTTCAACAACAACTTCGGCATCGGCGGCAACCTGCCAGGCAACGGCTCGCCTATTTCAATCGACGCTATTGAGGCCCTTACCGTCAACATCGCACCTTTCGACGTGCGTCAGTCGGGCTTCGTAGGTAGCGCCGTAAATGCGGTAACCCGCTCGGGCTCAAACACCGTAACCGGCTCGGTATATGGCTTCTACCGCAACCAGAACTATATCGGTACGCACGCAGGTGGCACCGACCTTCCCCCTATCAACAGCACGTCGGTGAAGCAGTTCGGCTTCCGCGTTGGCGGCCCGATTATCAAGGATAAGCTGTTCTTCTTCCTGAACGCTGAGCGGTCGACGGAGGATGTGCTCGGCCAGCAGAACATCGCTTCTAACGGCGCTGCTACCGGCGCAGGCTCTTACGGTTCGGCCGGCAACATTGCGCGGCCTGATGCAGCCTTTCTGAATGGCGTAAGCTCGTACCTGCAAAGCACTTATGGCTACGCTACCGGTCCTTATCAGGGCTACAACTTCCAGAATGAGAAAACCCAGATTATGGGCCGCCTCGACTGGAACATCAATGCCAAAAATCACCTCTCGGTTCGCTACAGCCAGGTAACCAGCAAAGTGCCTTCCTTCTTGAGCACTTCGCGCAGCCCGCTGGCGTCCTTCCCCAACACCCGCCTCAGCTTGTTCGCGCTGCCTTTTGCCAACTCGAACTACGCCACGGATTACAACTTCTACTCGGGTGCGCTTGAGTTGAACTCGACCATCGGTACGCACATCTTTAACACCTTGCGCGGCACGTATTCGCACCAAAACGAGCCCCGCAGCTCGAACAGCACCATTTTCCCCTTCGTGGATATCCTAGACGGTACCGGCCAGCGTAATGCAGTTGGCGGCTACAGCACATATGGCAACCCACGGACTTCGTTTGGCTACGAGCCCTTTACCTCGGGCAACCTGCGCGATGTAGAATCTTACTCGGCAGTAGACTTCATCTCGGGCACCTTTGGCAAGCACACCTTGACGCTGGGCGGTCAGTTTGACCTGCAAAGCACCAAAAACGGCTTCCAGCGCTTTGCTACCAGCTACTACACGTACAACAGCTGGGATGACTTCACGAGCGGTGCCAACCCAGTTGACTTTGCTACCACGTATTCGCTGCTATCGGGTTTCGACCAGGCTTACCCCCGCTTCAAAACGGCGCAGTACGCAGCCTACGCCCAGGATGAGTTCGCTGTTACCGAAAACTTCCGTTTGACCTTGGGTTTGCGTGCCGAATTGAACACGTACCTCAACGTGCGTGAGATTCAAACGCACCCGCTTATTGCGGCGCGTACCTTCCTCGATGGTCAAAACATTGATACGGGTGTACTGCCCAAAAACCGTGTCCTGCTGTCGCCGCGTCTTGGCTTCAACTGGGACGTGAAAGGCGACCGCACCCTGCAAATTCGCGGTGGCTCGGGCATCTTCACCGGCAAAGTACCTACCGTATGGATTGTGGCTCAGTCGGGCGATGCTGGTTTGATTCAGATTACCCAAACCTACTCTACGGTTGGCACCGGCCTGAACCCCGGTAACGTATTCAACAACCTGCCGGGCTACGCCAATGGCGTACTGGGCTTTAGCCCCGACGTGGCGGCTCACCGCCCAGCTACCCCGCCGGCAGCCGGCACCGTAGTACCCAGCACTATCAGCGCCACCAGCCCCGATTTCCGCAACCCGCAGACGTGGAAAAGCAGCCTGGCTTTTGACGTGAAACTGCCCGGTGGCATCGTAGGTACGCTGGAAGGTCTTTACAACCGCGACCTCATCGTGGCCTACGGCCAGAACTATAACCTGACCAAGCCTACCAGCCTGAACATTGCCGGCTACGCCGACAACCGCGACATCTACCCGGCTGCCAACGCGCAGAAATTTATTAACCCTATCTACAACGGCTCGTTCACCCCGTCTGCTGGTACGCAGGCCGCTGCCCTCAACGCCATCGTGCTCACGAACGGCTACAAAGGCTACAACTGGTCGGCTACGGCTCAGCTGCAAAAGCAGTTTGGCAACGGCATGCAAGCGATGGTGGCCTACACCCGCAGCGATGCCCGCGTAATGTTCGACGGTGCTGGTGACCAATTGCTGAATACGTGGTCAGGTACTGCCGTAGTAAGCGATGCCAACCACCCCCAGTTGAGCTATGCCAACTACGTAGCTCCCGACCGTGTAGTAGCTTCGCTGAACTACCGTCAGGAGTACCTCAAGCACCTGGGCACGCAGATTTCGCTGTTCTACTCGGGTTCTATCCAGGGCCGCTTCTCGTACATCTACGGTGGCGACTTCAACCGCGATGGCCAGACCAACGACCTGATGTACATCCCGAAGGATGCTTCGGAAATCGCGTTCACGCCCTTCAACTACGGCACCACGGCTGCCCCGAACAACCTGAGTGCCGACCAGCAGAGCGCTCAGTTCTTCCAGTACGTAGACCAGGACCCTTACCTGAGCAAGCACAAAGGCGAATATGCCGAGCGCAATGGTGCCACGCTGCCCTGGCGCAACCAAATAGACTTCCGTTTTGCCCAAGACATTTTTGTGTCGTCGGGTAAAACCCGGAATGCACTGCAATTCACGCTTGACATCTTCAACTTCGGTAACTTCATCAACCGCAACTGGGGTCTGGTTCAAGCCACCACCAACGCGTCGCTCCTGGTGCCTACCAACCAGGCTGCTCTCGTAGCTGGCGGCACGGTGAAGCCTACCTTCCGCTTGGCTTCGTACGGCTCGGCTCCGGTTGCCATGTCGTATGTGAATACCATTGCTACCGCTTCGACCTACTACATGCAGATTGGCTTGCGTTACTCGTTTAACTAAGCACTAGCTGCATTGACTACTAAAATAGGCGGGGATATATCCCCGCCTATTTTTTTTGCGGCTGATAGCTAGGGTACTTAGCAAAAAAGTGTAGGCCACCATTTGTAAAAACCAAAAACCGCTGTACTTTTGCACAACCAAAACGCAAATGGCGAATTGGTCAACACAACAAGGGGGATTAGCTCAGCTGGCTAGAGCGCTTGCATGGCATGCAAGAGGTCATCGGTTCGACTCCGATATTCTCCACTGTTTTCTCTTAAAAAAGGCAGCTACGGTTTTCGTAGCTGCCTTTTTTGTTTATACCACCGGGCACTGGCCAAGCGATAAGACTGCTGCGGCTGGCTAGCAAACAAGGCGTGTACTGATTCGGCTTAGGCCACCGCAGCAGCAAACCATTGATAAAATGCTGGCTGCCCACCGCCAATTTTAGCTGGGGCCTAGTAGTCAGGCTGCATGAAAGGAGGAGGGTAGGAGCAAGGTGGCCTCCGACACACGCGTCTCTAGGCCCATATACCACGGTAGCAGCTTGCTTAACTATAATAAGCTGGCTAAGCATAGCCATTCCGGCCTTAGGCAATTAGCAATAGCGGCCTGCTAAGCATAGGGCGTGACTGTGGCGCAAGCCTGCGTGAGCATCACCCAAAGTTGTGAAACTTGCGCGGTCGTCCCCTTACCTGAAGCTGCGCAACCCCGAAACGGCATCACCCAGAGCGGTGGAGCAGCGCGCTGCATAGTGGTGCCCGGCTTGTAAGCAGCTTAATGTTGTGGAACCGGCGCGTAGCACTAATATGCCTATGGGTTTAAGTATAAGGAAGACAGCCCGAGCCGCCGAGTGGCAGCATTTCCTCGCCAGTTATGCCACTGATACGTGGCTCTGGGCACTAGCTGATTTTTGCTGTGTACATGCCCACGCTATGCGCCTAGTCCGCAGCCTGAGTTAATGATATGGCTTGTTCCTGAATTAAGAAGAATGTAAAAAGGGGGCAAACCATTTGCAGGATTTCCAATTTGGAAACAAGTCTATTCAATAAATAGCAAGCGGTTGCTTAGTAGTACCAGAAACCAGATGGCCCCCGCACGGCGCATGATGGGTGGGCTTTTCTCGGATACAAACCAAGCGCTGCTATGAGGCGCTGCTCCGCACCTTTGGGTAGTAGCGAACCTAGGCTGAGATAGTCGCTGTGATAGCAGCAAAACGCTGGCCTGAAGAGCAATCAGGTGGCCAGGCAGTGCAGTGGTTTTGGCCATAAAAAAAATCGCCCCGAGTAGCGTGCTACTCGGGGCGACTTTTTCAGACGAGCTTGGCTCGGGTGGTTGCTAGTGGCGGTGGGCCTACCAGAACCGGTCGGGGCACACGGCTTTCTGCTTTTTCTTGAGCTTCAAGCCAAGTAGTACTTCGTGGCTGCCCGACTGGTAGCCCGCTAGCTCGGAGGTGATGGCATCGTAAGAGTAGCTCAGGCTGGCTACGGGGCTAAAGTTGATGCCTACCATCCCGGCAAAGGCGTCGTTTACCCGGTACGAAGCGCCTACCCAGAGGATATCGCGGAACTTCACCTTGGCATTGATATCTACCGACACGGGGGCGGGCTTCATATATTTCACGAGCACTGAGGGCACCAGCGATACGTCTTCGCCCAGGGGCAGGCGCACGCCGCCAGTCAGGAAATAGTGGCGCTCGAGCTTGTTGGGCGAGAGCAGCCGGGTGCCGGGGTCGTAGGCAATATCGAGCTGGTTGCCCAGCAGCTGGGCCGACGACACCCCAGCGTAGAAATTATCGTTGTAGAGCCAGAGGCCCACCGTGGCATCGGGCACCCGCGAGGCTTGGTTGGCCACCACCGTATTCTGGTTGTAGAACTGCAGCATCGAGCCATCGAGCGAAAACTGCTGCATGCCTACTGCCGCACCCAAGGCCAGGCGCATCGAGCGCGTCAGGGCCAGGTTGTAGGTATAGGAGCCGTAGATGCCCGTGCGGCTGATGGGGCCCGTCTGGTCGCGGTAGACCAGGCCACCCAGGGCGTGGAAGCCCTTGCTCCAGTCGTGCAGCGTGCGCTTGGACTGGGTGCGCAGGCGGCCGAGCGACGAGTTGACGCTGGCGTAGTACGTTTTGGGTGCCCCCTCGATGCCCGTCCACTGCGTGCGGTAGCTGAGCTTGACATCTATATAATCTTCCGTGCCGGCTACCGCTGGGTTCAGCAGGTAGTTGTTATTCATGTACTGGCTGTATTGAGCCATTTGTTGGGCCTGACCAGTTCGGGCGGTGCCTGCCGCCAGCAAGCAAAGCAGTAACCCCGGTAGATATTTTTTCACGAAGCGATGCAGTTTAGAGTAGGATGAACAGGAAATAGGATAGCAGCGCCGGCCAACCCGGCGCTGCTACCAGGTGACTAGTACATTACCGTGAGCGGGCCCGTGTACGACTTGCCGTTGCCCAGCGTAATGAGGTAGTAGTAAGTGCCAACCGGGGCAGGCTGCCCGTTGATGGTACCGTTCCACTCATTGCCGCGGTTGTAGTTCGTGGTTTCGAAGAGTTTATTGCCCCAGCGGTTAAAGATAATCACGTGGTTGGTGGTATAGTCACCAATGCGGTCAATTTGCCAGGTATCATCGCTGCCATCCCCGTTAGGCGTGAAGGCATTCGGAATGCGCACGCGGGGCGTCACCGTGATGGTCACCTTGCTTTCGCTGTAGCAGTTGCCTACCTGAGCGGCCAGGGTGTAGGTCGTCGTTACCACCGGGGCCACGCGGGGCCGCAGCGGGTTATTCGAGGGGAAGCTAAAGCCGATGTTGGGCGTCCAGGTGATGGGGAAGTTGCCGTTGGCAGTGCCTTCGAGGTCTACCGTTTCGCCTTCCGTAATCGTTTTATCCAGGCCGGCATTTACCAGCACGTAGGGGTTCACGCTTATCGTCAGGCCATTAGATGTAGCCGTGAGGACGCCGCAGGCCGAGGGCGTGCTGATAACCAGCGTCACCACCTGCCCATCGGTGAGGGTAGTGCTCGTAAAGGTCGGGCCGGTAGCACCCGCCACGTTCACCCCATTCACCTGCCACTGGTAGGTGGGGCTGGTGCCCGCGTTGGTCGTGTTGTCGATGAGGAAATCGACCGCGGTGCCGGCGCATATCGGTAGCGGCGTCTGCGTGCGGATGGTAGCCGTGGGCAGCGCGGTCAACGTCAGGTTGACCGTGACGCTGGCAATAGCCAGGCTAGTGGCGCAGAAGCCCACCGTGGGGGTAACTTCTACCCGCACCACGTCGCCGTTGGCCAGCGTCGAGCTAGTGAAAGTGGGGCCGCTAGCCACCGGTACGTTGTTGACGAACCAGCGGTAAGTCGGCGAGCCGCCCGCGTTGGTGGGCACCGGCGTAAACGTGATGGGCAGGCCCGCGCACTGCGTGGGCGGCGTAGCCAGGGTTACACCCGTTACGAGTTGAGGCACCAGTTCCAGCATCACGGCATTAGACACAGCATCGGCGCACGAGCCCGAAGCCACGCGGCGGCGGTAGTAGGTAGTGGCCGCCAGCGGGCCGGGCGAGTAGGTAGCACTGGTAGCCCCCGCAATGGTCGTCCAGGTCACGTTGTCGGGCGAAGACTCCCACTGGTAGGCGTAGGTGCCGTAGCCGCCCGTAGGCCCAGGCACGCTCGTGAGCGGGGCCGGGGTGCTGCTGGCGCATACCTGCTGGGTGGGGCCCACGATACCGGGGAGAATTTCCGAGTTCACTGTTACCAGCACCGTGCCCATGTTCACGCAGCCCGTGGCCGGGTTCGTCACAGTCAGGGTATAGGTCGAGGTGATGGCCGCGCCAGTAGCGTTGGTGAGGGTAATGTCGGGGTTAGCGCTAACCGCGTTGCTGAGGCCCGTAGTGGGGCTCCAGCTATACGTGAGGCCCGCCACGGGTGCCGCACCCAGCTGGGCCGTATTGCCCGAGCAGAAGGTTACGGCTGCGCCCGGCGTTACGGTGGGCAGCGGGTTTACCGTTACGGCTACCGTGCCGGTGCTCACGCAAGTTGCGGCGCTGGTCACGGTCAGGGTGTAGGTCGAGGTAATAGGCGCACCCGTCGTGTTCGTCAGCGTCACCGTGGGGTTAGCCAAAGTCGGGTCGTTGAGGCCCGTAGAGGGGCTCCAGCTATAAGACAAACCAGTCACGGGGCTGGCGCCGAGCTGGGCCGAGCCGCCCGAGCAAAGCGTTACAGCGGCACCTGGTACCGCTGCGGGCAGCGGGTTCACGGTGACAGCTACCGTGCCCGTGTTCACGCAGCTCGTAGCAGTATTCGTCACGGTCAGGGTGTAGGTCGAGGTAATAGGCGCACCCGTCGTGTTAGTCAGCGTTACGGTGGGGTTGGCTGCCGTGGCGCTGCTCAGGCCCGTGGCCGGGCTCCAGCTATAGGTGAAGCCAGTTACAGCAGGCCCGCCCAGTTGCGTCGAGCTACCCGAGCAGAAGGCCGCCGCCGTGCCAGGCACCACCGTAGGCAGTGGGTTCACCGTTACGGCTACCGTGCCCGTGCTCGTGCAGCTCGTAGCAGTGTTCGTCACGGTCAGGGTGTAAGTCGAGGTGACGGGGGTGCCGGTCGTGTTCGTCAGCGTCACCGTGGGGTTGGCCACCGTGGCGCTGCTCAAGCCCGTAGCCGGACTCCAGCTGTAAGTCAGACCAGTTACGGCCGGGCCGCCCAGCGAAGCCGAGCCACCCGAGCAGAAAGCCACCGCGGCACCGGGCACCGCTGCGGGCAGCGGGTTCACAGTTACGGCTACTGTACTGGTGGTCACGCAGTTGCCAACGCCAGTTACGGTCAGGGTGTAGGTCGAGGTAATGGGCGCGCCGGTCGTATTGGTCAGCGTTACGGTGGGGTTGGCCGCCGTGGCGCTGCTCAAGCCCGTAGCGGGGCTCCAGCTATAGGTGCTGCCCGTTACGGCGGGGCCGCCCAGCGAGGTCGAACTGCCCGAGCAGATAGCCACGGCCGGACCAGTTGTGGCCACCGGCAGCGGGTTCACCGTCACGGCTACAGTACCCGTATTCGAGCAGCTACCGGCATTCGTTACGGTCAGGGTGTAGGTCGAGGTAACGGGTGTGCCGGTTGTATTAGTCAGTGTTACGGTGGGGTTAGCCACCGTAGCGCTGCTCAAACCCGTAGTCGGGCTCCAGCTATACGTCAGGCCAGTTACGGCCGGGCCGCCCAGCGAGGCCGAGCCACCCGAGCAGAAAGCCACGGCTGCGCCGGGCACCACTGCGGGCAGCGGGTTCACCGTTACGGCTACCGTACCCGTGGCGGTGCAGCCGCCAGCACCGGTTACGGTCAAGGTGTAGGTCTGAGTGGTAGCGGCGTTAGTGGTATTAGTCAGCGTTACCGTGGGGTTGGCTACCGTGGCGCTGCTCAGGCCCGTAGTCGGGCTCCAGCTATACGTCAGGCCAGTTACGGCCGGGCCGCCCAGCGAGGCCGAGCCACCCGAGCAGAAGGCTACGGCCGGGCCGGGCACTGCGGTAGGCAGCGGGTTCACCGTCACAACCACCGTGCCCGTAGCGGGGCAGTTACCTGGCCCGGTTACGGTCAGGGTGTAAGTCTGATTGATGGGAGCACCCGTTGTATTAGTCAGCGTCACGGTGGGGTTAGCTACCGTAGTGCTGCTCAGACCCGTAGCCGGGCTCCAGCTGTACGTATTACCCGTTACTGCGGGGCCGCCCAGCGAGGCCGAGCTGCCCGAGCAGAAGGCCACCGCGGCTCCCGGAGTCACCACGGGTACTGGGTTTACCGTCACCGTTACCGTGCCCGTAGCGGTGCAGCCGGCGGCGGTAGTCGTAGTCAGCGTGTAGGTCTGCGTAATAGCCGCGTTGGTGGTGTTCGTCAGCGTGGCAACCGGGTTAGCAATAGTGGGGTCGCTCAAGCCTGTGGTGGGGCTCCAGCTATACGTGTTGCCCGTTACGGGGGCCGCCCCAAGCTGGGCCGGGCTGCCCGAGCATACCGTCGTATTAGCGCCAGCGGCGGCAGCGGCGGGTGGGCTCACCGTCACGGCTACCGTGCTGGTGGCCTGGCAGCCGCCAGTGACCGAGGTTACCGTCAGGGTATAAGTCTGCGTCGTAGCGGCGGTCGTCGTGTTGGTCAGCGTTACGGTGGGGTTGGCGATGGTGGGGTCGCTCAAACCGGTAGTCGGGCTCCAGCTATAGGTATTGCCCGGCACCGCAGCGACGCCCAGTTGCGCCGAGCCCCCCGAGCAGATAACAACCGCGGCTCCCGCGTTAGCCACGGGCTTAGGCTGCACCGTCACGGTAACCTGCGTGGTCGCGCCGCACGTAGTGCCCGAAGCCGTGGCCGTAATGGTATAGATAGTAGTACCCGTGGGGCTGAGCACGAAAGGCCCGGCCCCGGTTACGGTCGTGAAACCCGGAGCCGTTACCGTGTAGGGAGCTGCACCACCGGTCACGGTCAGCGTAGTGCTGGCGCCATCACAAATGGTTTGGTTGCCCGTTACCGTCAGCGTGGGTGCCTGGCCCAGCGTTACGGTTCTGGTTACGGAGTCGGTAAAGCAGCCGTACTGCGACACGCCCCGCGCTACGATAGTGCCGGTGCCGGGTGTGGTCCAGTTCACGGTCACCGGGTTAGCTGTATTACTGCCCACTATGGTGCCACCCACTACGCGCCAGTTGATGGTAGGCGCGGTGGGTGCCGCGCCTGGCACGGCCGTGTAGGTCTGCGAAGAAGGCAGGCCGCAGACCGAAAAGTTACCCGTAATATCCGTGGGCCCCGAGGGCTTTGTGACGGTAATGTGCAGGATGTCCGCCACCGTTTTACCGGCGCAGCCCAGGTCTTCTATCAGGATTACGATATCGTAGGGCGCGATGCGGGCTTCCCGACAAGCCGAGTTATACACGAAGTTGGCCGATACCGTGCTGGGAGTGTTGTTAGAGTTGCCGACCGTGCCAGCCGTAGCCGAGCCTGCGGGGCTTCCCGATGGCACTATGCCAATCTGGTTATTAAACGTGGCATTATAGCCGCCGGTACTATCAAGCAGCACACTGTTGGCCGTAAACCTCAGGGGGTGGCCATTGGGTTGCGAAGCTGTCAGCGGAATGGTCAGGCTGCTTCCCGCCTCAATGGTATAGTTGCGCGGCGTGCTGGTAGTAGGGAGTGTAGGCGGAATGGTAGCTGGGCAGGTCACTGTTACTAGCTGCACATCGCGCCGGGTAACGCCAATGAGCACCCGCCGGTTATTAATAACGCGGTATTCGCTCACGTCGACGGCTACTACATATAGCGTATTCAGCGGCGCCGTTGTCTTGTACTTAGAAATACCCGTAGTGGGGTTTACGCTGGCATAGTTACCTGTGCTTGGGATGCCTAGCGGATACGTCTGGTTATAGGTAGGCGTGTTGAAGGCTATCTGAGTGGGGGGCACCGTCCAGGTCGAGGGAAAGCCACTGACGTAGGGCGTCCCGAACGAATACACAAGCTGGTCGCCGTCGGGGTCGACTGCGTTGTTAAGAATATACGTGGTGTCGTTGGCGCAAATGTTGGCTACGGCATCGTTCACAAAAACGGGCGAGCTGTTAGTTAACGAGGCCGGAGCCATCGTGCAATACAGGCTCATGTTGGCCGAGCCCGAGCCCACCACGTTGATAATGCCAGTGTTACGCGCGTTTGAGTTCCAGGTAACGTAGTAGCCCACGGTGCTGGCCGGCAGGTTGAAAATCCCTACGAAGGTCTGCTTTATATACGATAGCTGGCCCGGCGTAATGGTGCAGCCGGGCGGCACGTTGGGCAGTGCGCAGGGGGCACGCGTTACCTCCTGGATGGTCGGAGACGAAATCTGCGCACCGGTGCCCTGATAGTAAAACGCAATTGGGTAAGAGCTGCGGATGAGGCCCGTGCCGTCGGCGGCGCAGTTGTTGTACACCTTCAGTGTTACCTCGTAGCGGATGGGAGTCCCGGCGGGGCCGTTGGAGTCGAGGTATTTGTACGTCATCTCGCCACCCAGCAAGTGGGAGGCCAGTGCCGGGTGGGCAGCCCCCAGCCCCAGCAAGAAAAGTACTAGCCCCGGCAGAATGCCTAATCGGCGAAGTAGAGTTGAAAACATAGATGAACAGAAAGAGAGTAGCAGAGAAAAAGCGGCGGCCTTAGTAGCCAAAAGCAAAGCGAAAGCCCGCCAAGCCGCGTCAAAAAAAATAAATTGATGATAGTGGGCTGGCAACTGCTGGCTTAGCCAGGCCGGAACCGTGGCCGGGCAGCACCAGCCGCCGGGCGGCAACTAGCAGAAAACACGAAACTTGTCGAACTTATTGTTTGGCCCGAAGCGGACGCCTGGTAGGGCGGTCGCCCGGTGCCAATGGACCGGCACAAAAGAGCCTCCCACAGCATTAGCTGTCCGCAGGAGGCCTGGTAAAGAAGCCAATCGAGGGCCGCAGGCCCCCCGGTTGGTCGAGTGCGCAGGCGCGGTGGCCCGGCGTAAGAATAGGCAGCCCAACCAACGAGTTGAAGGACCTTAGAGTAAGCTGTATCAGTATATCCATAGCAAGTAGGCAAGGAGAACTCAACGTGAAAGTACATGTTCTCCTCCATATAATTAAACTTATTTCAGAACTTTAGCGTAGGCGTTCGGCTCGATTTTGCTTTTTGGCCTTTCGCTATTCGGGGAGTTTATATAATAATTAATAGATTTTTCATCTGGTCAAAAAAACGCCTTGCCCCACCCGCACTTCGCCCTGGATTGGCCATGTACTAAGCGGATAGGTTTTTTAGCCCCGGGTTTCGGGCTGCGTTCAACAGTGCTACCGTCACCAGAAAATTGGACAGCCCCGCCAGGCTACCAATACTAGATTTACCTGCATTAGCAGCCATAAATTTGGCCTGCACCAGCCGTAAATAAGCTGTCGGCTGGGTTTTTTGGGCTGGCCGCTCAGCGCTGGCACCCTCAGGACTGGGGGATGCGGCTCTGGTTGCACCCCCGGCGCGCCCTAATTAACCTCAACAAAAAAGGCACCCTGACGGGTGCCTTTCATAGAGTTAAACCTGGGTGGCGGCGCTTATAAGGGCTGGCACAGCTGGCACACGCCCGAGAGCAGGAAGTCGCGCCGCTCGGCCTGAAAGCCGCCCGGCAGCTGCACCACCGGTATGGCCACCTGGCTCAGGCAATACGTGTGGTTGCAGGTGCTGCACTTGAAATGCACGTGGTTGTCGAAGTGCGAGCCGGCGCTGCACTCGATAGAGCACGCGGCGTAGCGTAGCACATCGGTGTCGTCGATAACGCGGTGGATAAGCCCCTGCTGCTCGAAGCTTTTGAGAGTGCGATAGAGCGTGATGCGGTCGGTAGCGCTGCCGATTTCCTGCTCAATCTCGGCCCCGGTGAGGGCGTAGCCCTTGCCCGAAAGGGCCGCCAGCACGGCCCGGCGCACGGGCGTCTGGCGCAGGCCGTGGCGCAGCAGGGTTTGGGTGAGGCGGTCGGTAGCAGGCAGGGCAGTGAGGGCAGGCATAAGTCAAAAGTAGGCGGCGCGTAGTGCACTTTAAACAGGATAGTTCGGCGCAGGGTTCGCTGGCCCAGTACCTTTGCAAAGCGGTCGAGCTTTGCGCCCGGCCCGGCCGCCCTACTTTGCTCTCAGTGATAGAAACTACTGCCCGACGACTCTTTGCGGCCTTGGGCCAGCGGCCGTGGCTGCTGGCACTCCTCACGCTAGCGCTGGCGCTGCCAGTGCTGCTGCTCAATATCGGCCGGATGCCGCTGCTGGTTGATGAGCCCATTCGGGCGCTGGTAGCGCTGGAAATGCACTATTCGGGGCATTTCTTCCAGCCCACGCTCCAGGGCCTACCTTATTATAACAAGCCCCCGCTCTTCAACTGGCTGCTGATTGCGCTGTTTCGCCTCACCGGGCGGCAAGATGAGCTGGTGCTGCGGCTGCCCACCGTGGCGGCGCTGCTGCTGTACACGGCCGCCATCTGGCGGGTGCTGCGCCCCAAGCTAGGTCAAAAAACGGCCTTCACGGTGGCCCTGGCTTTTGCCACCACCGGGCGCATTCTGTTCTACGATTCCTTTTTTGGGCTGATTGACTTGTGGCACGCGGGGCTCACGTGGCTGGGCTTTATGGCCATCTGGCACTATGGCGAGCGCGGGCAGTGGGTGCGGCTCTTCGTGGTGACTTACTTGCTCACGGCGGTGGGTTTTTTGCTGAAGGGGTTACCCTCGCTGGTGTTTCAGGGCATTGCGCTGCTGGTGTACTGCCTCGATACCCGGCAGTGGCGGCGGCTCTTTGGCTGGCAGCACGTACTGGGCGGGCTGGTGCTGCTGGCGGTGCTGGGCACCTACTTCCTGGTATATAGCCGCCACAACTCGCTCGATGTGGCCCTGAAAACCCTGTGGTCGCAGTCGAGCCAGCGCACGGTGGCCGCCCAGCCGCTGGCCGATTCGGTGCGCTATGTGCTGCTGTTTCCCTTCGATTTTATCAAGCACTTTCTGCCCTGGACGTTGCTGGTGCTGTGCTTGCTGCGGCCGGGGCTGCGGGCGGCGGTGTGGCAGCAGCCCTTTTTGCGCTACAATGCGCTGCTTTTTATGGCCGTGCTGCCGGTCTACTGGCTGTCGCCAGCCACCATTCCGCGCTACTTGTTTATGCTGGTGCCGCTGCTGCTCACGGTGCTGGTGCCGCTCTACTACCAAATGCAGCCCGCCCGCGCCTGGCCCACGCGTGTGCTCGATGGCCTGCTACTGCTGGCGCTACTGGGCAGCAGCTTGCTGGTGCTGGGGGCTCCGCTGGTACCCATTGCGCCGGCCGCGCATGGGGTGGCCGGGCGACCTGTGGGCAGCCTGGTGGCCGGAGCCTGGGGCTGGAGCATCACCTTGTTTGTTGTGCTACTGCTGCTGCTTTATTTATTCTGGAAGTTAGCCGATTATCGCCTGTTGCTGCTGGGGTATTCGCTGCTGGTGCTGCGGCTGGTGTTTGATGTATTTGTGTTTCCGGCCCGCCTGCAAACTTCCACCGAGGTAGCTTTTCGGCGCGATGCCATCCGGATAGGGCGCGAAACGCGGGGCCGGCCCCTGCGCCTGCTGCCGCACGCGCACCTCGACGATGTAGAGGCCTTTTACATCACCCGCGAGCGCGGCCAAACCCTGCAAACCGACTCGCTGCCCGCCCGCCCCGGCTTCCTTTACCTGGGCCAGGCCCGGCAGCTAGAAGGCCCCCACCTGCGCACCCTCGACGAGTTTGTGATTGACGGCGGCCTGCGCTTCCGGCTGGTAGAGCTGGCTAATTAATCGTTGTCATTGCGAGGAGGAACGACGAAGCAACCTTTCCTTCAGGCAGTGTGGGCGTTGACAAGAATAAAGGAAAGGTTGCTTCGTCGTTCCTCCTCGCAATGACAATCGTTACTTCAGCCGGCCCAAGCATTCCGGCCGAAAACCAAAGTCCGCCTCCTCCCGCCTGGCGGCGCACCCTCACGCTGCTGGCCAAGCTGGCCTTTATGGCCGGGGCGCTGTGGCTGGTGGCCCGCCACCTCGATTTGCCCGCTTTGTGGCGCACGCTGCGCCACGCCCGGCCCGGCTGGCTGGCCGTAGCCACGGGGCTGTTTATCGCTTCGAAGCTGATTTCGTCGGTTCGGCTCAATCACTTCTTTCGGGCTATCGGCATCAATCTCAGCGAAAAACACAACCTGCGCCTGTACTGGCTGGGCATGTACTACAACCTGTTTTTGCCCGGTGGCATCGGCGGCGATGGCTACAAGGTGTATTTGCTAGGCAAGCAGTTTCCGGGGCGGCGGGCGGCCATTTTCCGGGCCTTGCTGCTCGACCGACTCAGTGGCATGGTGGCGCTGCTGGTACTCTTATTGGTGCTTTTTGCGGGCACCGACTACCCCGGCTGGTGGCGGGCGGGGGCGCTGGCGCTGGTGCCGCTCGGCCTGGCTGTGAGCTACGGGCTGGGCCGCTGGGGCTTTGGCGAGTTTCGCGGGGCTTTTGGGCGCACCTCGTGGCAGGCGCTGGGGGTGCAGGGCGCGCAGGTGCTGCAAGCCTGGGCGCTGCTGGCGGCGCTGGGCGCGACGGGCGGGCCGGTGCTGCCGTACTTATTGGTGTTTTTGGCCTCGTCGGTAGCGGCGGTGTTGCCCCTCACGGTGGGCGGGCTGGGCGCGCGGGAATTGACGTTTTTGTACGGGGCCAAGCTGTTTGCACTCAGTGCGCCGGTGGCCGTGAGTGTCAGCGTGCTGTTTTACGTGATTACGGCCGTGGTGTCGTTGGTGGGGGCGTTTGTGCGGGTCGAAAAGATAAGATAAGCTAGAAGTCGCTAAACTCATCTTGCAGGGCAACAGCTGTTTGGATTAGTTTAACCCAGTGGTCCGAGTTATTGGTTGGTTGGGTAAGGTGCTGAATGACGCTTTCAGCCAAGGCTATCAGCTTTCCTAATCTTAAGGAAGAATTGGGAGACCATGTTTGACCGATGCGCGAGCCGCTGCCCGCTCGAAAAGCGGTAAAGTAGTAAGAAGTGCCATCAAGCGTAATGCGTTCGTTGCCAGGGTAGCGCGTTTGGCCTAGCGCTGCCCAAAAGACGGTTGCTAGTGCCTGGGCTAACTCAGGGGGAAGCTCCGCATTGCAGGTGTAAAAGTTGACTGGGGCGGCTAGTGGCTGCTGCGATGTCTGCCAAATACTCGTCTTCCCAACGCGGTAGACGGCATAATGGCGCCGCCAGTCCTTGCCAATCCATAAGGCATACTCAGGCGCAAAAGAAGGTAGCACAATTAAGCCGGCCAACGGCGTGCTGCTGAAATCTACCAGCAAAGTCTCGCGTACTCGCAGATGATACTCGTCGCTGTTTTTGGAAAAATACCCGTCAACTGGTTTCAGAAAATCCCCCATGTAGCAGCGTGCGCTTAGTGATAAGTGCCTGCAAGTATAAGCTTTACACCGCCGCGTAGCTCACCAGTTCGCCGCCCAGCTCCCGCAGCAATTCCCGCGCCTCCCCACCGCGCCAAAACTCATACTCTGGCACCCGCATCAGCGGCGAGCCCACCCGCTCGCTCAACCCGGGGTGGCTCATAAACTCTACCACCTCAGCCTGCCGAAACGCCGCCGCCACCCCGCGCCGAAACCCCGCAGCGCTAGCCGCCTCAGTCGAAAAAGTGGATACCAGCGCCCCCGGCGTGCCAAACGGCCGCAGCGCAGCCCGGCTGCTGAGGGCGAAGGCCCGCAGCACCAGCCCGCGCCCATCGAGGCGGCCCGCCGCCGTGAGGCGGCGCACCCGGCGCACGCCCAGCTCGTGCAAAATCTGCAGCAGCGCCGGCCCCAGCAGCGGGTATTGGTGCAGGTGCTGGTGGCTGTCGGCGTGGGTGAGGGCCAAGCCAGCCGCCGCAAGGCGGCGCAGCTGGGCGGCTATTTCCAGCTTCAGTTCGGCGCGCCGCACCTGGCCGCGCAAGTACCGCTGCCACAGCTGGCTGGAGGGGTAAAACTGCCCATCGGCAGCAACCAGCGAGGGCACTTGCGAAGCGGCGCTCAGCGGCTGGCCGGCATTCAGCGTGAGGTGCAGGCCCACCGAGAGGGTGGGGGAGGCCAGCCGGGCCAACGCGCGCAAGTCGGCGTCGCGGGCAAAATTGGCCATTACGGTGGTGCTGCTTACCTGCCCGGCCGCGCCCAGCTCCAGAATGGCCTGGGTGGCGGGGGCATCCCAGCCGTAGTCGTCGCAATTGACGATAAGCTTTTTCATGTACAATGCTTCAAGCTTAAAAAGCTATTCCTGCAAGTATAGGTAAGAACGGCCTTTTGCTTCGATTAGTGAAGCACTGCCTAAACCGCTTCCTTGTAAAGCAGACCGCAAGGTGCCGTTTATATTCGCAACCATGAAAAAGATTCTTCTCGCCGGGGCGTGCCTGGTAGCCCTGGCCTCTTCGCCCGTAAGGGCGCAAACCAGCAAGCCAGATGTCGTGGTGGTGAGGGTCAGTGATACGGGTTCTGTAGGGCGTCTGGTTATTGTGCGGGAGGGCGGCAAAACGGAGGAAGTGGAGGAATTTGCCAGTGGCGTGAACATGAAAGGTTTGTCATTGTCTGGCACGTTGATGCAGCAAGTATTCGGCAAGCTCTACGCCGAGGGCTACACCCTGAAAGGTACCTTTGGCGGTAGCCAGGGCTACGTCGCCACTTTGGTTTTCGCGAAAGGCCAGTAGCGAACAGTAGTATAATGCAAGCAGTTGCTAAATAAGTAATTAATAATAATAAGCTCAGCTGCTAAAAGCCGCCAAGCAACTGCTGGCGGCTCCGGCTAGTATATGCAGCCAGCCAACAGTTAACCCCCGCAGATGGATAGCCATGATGAGTTCCAGGTGGTGGAGAACCTGATGCTGTCTTCTTCCGATGTGTTGTGTGCCCTCGACCTCGATGACCACCTGTGGCGGGTGAACGCGGCCGGGCAGCGTGTGCTGGGCTATGCGCCAGATGCGCTAAATGGGCTGCCCTTCGGAGCTATTCTGCACCCCGCCGACCGCGCCCAAATGTTGGGTGCGTGCCAGGCGGCGCGGCAGCAGGCCGCCCCCACTGGCTTCGAAGGCCGCAGCCTGACCAAGACCGGCCAGGAAGTGGTGCTGGCGTGGTCGGCCTTTTGGTGGCCCGCTACCAAGCTGCTGCTCTGCGTGGGGCACGTGGTCGAGTCTAGGCCCGCCCCTGTGCCGGCTACCATCCCGACCAGCAACATCCAGCTCGAGCGCATTGCGGGCGGCTACCTTAAGGTCGATAAGGACTGGACCATTACCTACATCAGTGGCCAGGCGGCGCGGGTGCTTCAGGTTGACCAGCAGCAGTGCGTGGGCCGCAACTACTGGCAGGTATTTCCCAATGCCATCAAGAGCCGCTTCGACCACTACCTGCACCTGGCGGTTGACACGGGGCAGCCCGTGCATTTTGAAGTCCTTTCCACGCGCACGAGCCGGTGGCTGGAAGTCAATGCCCTGCCCTCCGCCGAGGGGCTCTCCATCTTTTTTGCCAATATTACCGACCGCGTCACGGCCGCCAAGCACCTCGAGCAGCTGGCCCTGGTGGCCCAGGGCACCGACAATGGCGTGCTCATCACCGATGCCCAGGGCCGCATCGAGTGGGTCAACGATGGCTTTACCCGGCACACGGGCTATACCCTGGCCGATATGGTGGGCCGCACACCCGACACCTTGCTGGAAGGCCCCGACACCGACCCGGCGGTCAGCGCCGCCATCCGCGCCTACCAGCAGCAGCCAGAGCCCTTCTCCGTGACGGTGCTCAACTACACGAAGGCGGGCGAGAAACTCTGGGTGCTGCTGCACGTGACCCCCATCTACAACCAGGTCGGGGAGCTGACGCAGTTTATTTCAATTCAGCAGAATATCAACGCGCAAAAGGCCATGGAAGCCCAGCAGGCCCAGCTGACGAAGGACCTGTATGAGCACAACCGCGACCTGGAGCAGTTTACGTATATGCTCTCGCACAACCTGCGCGCCCCGCTGGCCAATGCCCTGGGCTTGAGCAGACTGCTTGTGCAGGTGGGCAAGCAGAGCCCCGTATTTGATACCTCGCTCAGCCATCTGCGCCAGAGCCTAGAGCAGGTCGATAGTGTACTCTACGACCTGAACCTCGTGCTTTCCCTGCGCGACCAGCACCACCGGCCCGCCCCGGAAACCGTGGACCTGGCCGAGGTGTGTGAGCAGGCCATCCAGCACTGGGAGCATGCCGTGGCCAAGGTCGGCGGCCGCCTTACGCTGGAGGTGGCCGCTGGCCTGCTGGTGCGCGGCACCAGGGCCTACGTATACAGTATTTTTGATAACCTGTTTTCCAACGCCCTCAAGTATCGCTCGCCCGCTCGCCCACTGCACATCGATATCCAGTGCGGCGAGGGGGCGCAAGGTGGAGTTACTATTAGCTTCGCCGACAACGGTTTGGGCTTCGACCAAATCAAGGCGGGCTCAAAAGTGTTCCAGCTCTACCAGCGCTTCCACGGCGGGCAGCAGGGGCGCGGTTTGGGCTTATTTTTGGTCAAAACGCACGTCGAGGCGATGGCGGGCACCATTGAGGTGAGCAGCCAGGTAGATGCCGGAACGCGCTTCGTAATTCACCTCAACCAACGCTAGCATGCTCACCTACCTCATCGACGACGATATTATCAGTCTCTATCTGGCCGAGCAGGTGTTGCTGCTGGAGGATTTTGCCACCGACATTCAGCTGTTTCCGAGCGCCGAAGTCGCGCTTAGCACCATTGTGGAAAACCTGCCTACGCAGGTGCCGCGGGTTATTTTCCTCGACCTGAACATGCCCATCATGGATGGCTGGGATTTTCTGCAAGCCTTGCAGCCCTACGCCGCGGCGCTGCAGGGCCGCTGCTGCATCTATATTCTTACCTCCTCCCTGAACCTGGCCGATACAACCA
Source organism: Janthinobacterium lividum (assembly GCA_050954845.1). GTDB lineage: Bacteria > Bacteroidota > Bacteroidia > Cytophagales > Hymenobacteraceae > Hymenobacter. The sequence goes on along the minus strand of JBPBQK010000069.1, from coordinate 10,059 downwards.
AGGCGCAGGAATATCCCCTCGTGGCCAGCGTGCTCTATAAGCCCCTCGATGCCGCCGAGGCACAAGCCATTAAAGCCCAGCTAGCGGAAGCAATTGAGCATAACCCGCGCCAGTAAGCGCCCGCTTAAGGTATTAATGAGCAAGGTATTACACTTATTTATTGAATTAAGGGCAATACCAAAACGGGTCATGCTGAACGCAGTGAAGCATCTCTACCGCTTCGTTGGACGAACTAGATGAAGCGGCTAAGATGCTTCACTGCGTTCAGCATGACCCGTTTTTACAAGACTTTTTACAGCGTTAGGCTACTTTAGGCCGCCTCCCGACAAAGACGCCACCTGCCGCACCACGTAGGGCGGGCGCGTGGGCCGCGAGTAGTAGATATACATGCCAATCTCGGCCAGCACGCCGAAGCAGAGCAGGAAAATTCCTCCGAGCAGCACAAATAAGCTGAAAATGAACTCCAGCGGGTAGGTGCCGAAAATATTGAGCCCGAAGAATATCGACCGCACCAAAAACTGCCCCGCTAGCAGCCCGCCCAAGAATAAGCTCAGCAGCCCCGCCAGCCCAAACAGCCGGAACGGCTTGCGCCCGTGCACGATAAAAAAGCGCAGAATAAACAGGTCGAGAATAACGTAGAATAGCTTGCTAATCTTGTAGTTGCTTTGCCCAAACTGCCGCTCGTGTATCTCAATTGGAAACTCGCAGTAGCGCAAACCCTTGCGCGCCACTAGTGCCCCCAAAAAGCGGTGCGCGTCGCCGAGCATCTCCACATTCTTCACCAAATAGCTGCGGAAAGCCTTATAAGTGGCCCCAAAATAGCGCAGCTGCACCCCCGACAAGCGCCGGATAATGCCGTGCGCCGTGGTAGCCAGCGCCGTGGCCACGGGCCCTTCGGGGCGCTTGGCTTTGGCCCCGCCCACCATGTCGTAGCCCTCATTTATGAGGCTGATAAACTGCGGGATATACGCCGGGTCGTGCTGCAAGTCGCCATCCATGGCGATGATAACCTCGCCCCGCGCCTGGGCAAAGCCGGCGCGTAAGCTCAGCGTCTGGCCGTAGTTGCCGGCCAGGTCGATGGCCACTAAGTGCGGGTCGTGGGCGGCCAGCTCCTGCATGATGGTCCAGCTCTGGTCGCGGCTGCCGTCGTTCACGAGGATTAGCTCGTAATTATAGTGGTGCTGCTGCATCACGGCGGCCACGCGGCTCACGAGCTGGGCCACGGTATCGACCTCGTTGTAGAGCGGAGCCACAACGGAAATAAGACCAGCGAAAGCCGTGTTGGCGGTGGGCGTAGCGAGTGGGGGCATGGGCATAAGTACCCGCAAAGGTACTGGCAGGCCGCCATGCCTGCCCCCGAAAGCAGCCATCTAGACAAGCCGGGCCAGCAGAGCCCAGGGCAGCCGGCGCGCCTAACGCCGGCGACTAGCCACGCTTTTGCGGAGGAGCTACATGGCTGCTTGCTAGCAGGCCGCAACCGGGCCGGTACTTACCAAGGCTGCAAGTGCCTGCCCAAGTGAGCGCGGATTTGACTCTTGTCCTGTGGTTGAGCTAAGAATAAGTAAAATTAAAATAATAATTTTTATATATTTTGGAAAATGAGACTATATATTTGTATCACTATCCTTTCTTCCGCTTGAAAACACGCTATCATGAAAAACCTACGTAGGCTACTGCTTTTGCTGGCTTTGCTGGGCTGGGGGCAGGCCGCCCAAGCCCAGTGCGTTAGCAACATTGCCACGCCCATTTCCTGCACCGTGCCGGCGGGAGCCATCCAGCTGACTGCCACTCAGAACATAACAATTTCTAGCGGCGACTATTACTACAATGGCACCGCGCAGGTTAGTAATATTACCTTAAATGGCGGGCGGCTGTATTATAACAGCAATGCCTTGCTCGATGGCCTGAATCAGAACGGGGGCACGCTCATTTACACGGGCACGGGCGCGATACAAAACGCCAACCAGAACGGCGGCACGCTGCAGGCGTGCACCGGCAGCGACCTCACCATCAAGAGCAACGTGGGCCGGGGTTCGTTTGTAGTGGCCGCCAGCGCGAAAGTCACGTTTTACCAAGGCTACTCGCAGAGCAACAACGCCACGTTTGTCAACTATGGCACCACCGTCTTTCAAGACATGCTGGCTATTGACTCGGGCACCAATGCCGGGCCGGCTTTTATCAACCTGGGCACCCTCACGGCCATGGCCAGCAGCGGGGTGTTTCTGAATGGGCGGGGCTTTGTCAACATGGGCACGGCGGCCTTTGGCACGCTCACCGTCAACGGGGGCACCACTACCAAAGCCTGCCTGGCACCGTGCTCCGTGCTCAGCATTGGCACATTCAGAACGAATGACACGCCCAATAGCTTCGACGTGCAGCCGACTAACGCAGGCTTTGCCTGCGTGCAAATAGGGAGCTACGGCAGTTTTAACAGCCGGCTCACGGCCTCGACCAAGCTCTCAATCTGCAAAAGCCAGACGGTGACCGCTGAAGAGCGGACGAAGTACGGCAGCGCGCAGATAACGGAAAATTGCACCGGCTGCCCCTCCACGGCATCGTGCCAAAACACGCTGCCCGTGGTGCTTACCAGCTTCACGGCCAGTGCGCCAGCCGCGCCGGGCGCGCCGGTGTGGGTGCGCTGGCAAACCGCCAGCGAAGTCAACCACCAGGGCTTTGTGGTAGAGCGCAGTACCGATGGCGTCACGTTTACGGACCGCAGCGCCCTGCTGCCGGCCACGGGCGGGCAGCAGCGCAGCGCGGGCTACACCTGGCCCGATACCGACCCCCAGGCCGGCCCCAACTACTACCGCCTGCGGCTGGTATCTACCAATGGCAGCCCGGCCGAGTGGTCGCCCGTGGCGGCCGTATCGGTGGCCGAGTCGGGCAAAAACTGGGCGTCGGCCTACCCGCCCGATGCCGACCACCTGCGCCTGGAATGGCTGGCCCCTGCCAGTGGCACCGACGCGGCGCTGCAGCTACAGCTGCTGGATATACAAGGGCGGGTGTGCCGGCAGCAAACGCTGGCGGCGGCCACGGCCGGCGGCACTACGCTGGAACTGGCCGGCCTAGCCCCCGGCCTGTACTGGCTGCGCTTGCAGCAAGGCGAGCGGCAGCAGCAGCTGCGCTTTGCCCGGCCCTAGGGTAGGAATTAAAAATTAAAAATGATAAATTAAAAATTTGACTATCAGATTTTTAATTTATCATTTTTAATTTTTAATTCACGTCGCAAGCGAATATTAACCTGAACACTGCCCGCACTCCTAGTGCGGTGAGCGCGGGCACCGCCGCACTAGGAGTGCGGGGGAGGGGCGGCTTCGGTCGTAACTTTGGGTATGCAATACCTGGAAGGCCGGCGCTACGTAGTGATGGCCATTTTTATGTTGGTGGGCGTGCTGTTTGTCGGGCGGCTCTTCTACCTTCAAGTACTCGATGAGTCGTATAAGGCTGCGGCCGACCGCAATACCTTGCAGCGGCAGGTACAGATTCCGTTTCGCGGGCTCATCTACGACCGGCGCGACTCGCTGCTGGTGCAAAACACGCCCGTGTACGACCTCGTGGTGGTGCCCCGCGAAGTGAAGGGCCTCGACTCGGCCAAGTTTTGCCGGGTCATGCAAATCTCGCTCGACGACCTGCGCCTGGGCATGAAAGCCGCCAAGACGTACTCGCGGGTGAAGGCCTCGCCGCTCATCCAAAACCTGAGTACGCCCGAACTGGCGGCTATTCAGGACAATATGATTGACTTTCCGGGCTTCCACATCAAGGAACGTATGGCCCGCTCGTACCGCACGCAGTACCTGGCGCATGCGCTGGGCTACGTGGGCTCCATCACGCCGGCCTTCCTCGAAAAGCCTAAATACGCCAAGTACCAGCCGGGCGAAAATGTGGGCATTTCGGGCCTGGAGGCCTATTATGAGCCGACCCTGATGGGCCGGCGCGGCGTGCAATACCGCTTGGTAAACGTGCGCGGCATCGACAAGGGCGCGTTTCACGGCGGCGAGTTTGATACCCTTTCGGTGGCGGGCCAGGATTTGCACCTCAGCATCGACAGCGAGCTGCAATCCTACGGCGAAACCTTGCTGGCGGGCCGGCGCGGCTACATCGTGGCCGTAGACCCCCGCACGGGCGAAATATTGTGCTTTGTGTCGGCCCCGCACTTCCAGCCCCAGATGCTGACCGGCAAGGGTATGGGCAACCGCTACATGGACTTGCTCAAAAACCCCGACCGCCCGCTCTTCGACCGGCCCTTGCAGGCCGTGTACCCGCCTGGCTCGGTCTTTAAGTTGGTGAATGAGCTGGTGGCCATGCAATTAGGCGTAGTAGGACCCAATACGGGCTTTCCCTGCAACCAGTCGCTTATCCACTGCACCCACAACCACGAGTACCCGGCCAACCTCAACATTGCCATCAAAAACAGCTGCAACCCCTATTTCTACCAAGTGATGCGGGCGGCCGTGCTGCGGCACCAGTCCAATAATGCTTCCGATGACATTCATATGGGCCTGGGCCAGTGGCAAAAGCTGGTGAAGTCGTTCGGGCTGGGCGAAAAGCTGGGCGTGGACATGGGCCAGGAAAAGCGCGGCTTCATCCCCTCGCCCGAGTTCTACGACAAGCAATATGGCCGGCAGCTGGCCCGCCGCCCCTCACGCAACAAGTCGAGCAGCTTCCGGGGCTGGAACTACAAAACGGTGTACTCGCTCAGCATTGGGCAGGGCGAAATCGGCCTCACGGGCCTGCAAACGGCCAATGTTATGGCCACCATTGCCAACCGGGGCTTTTACTACACGCCGCATTTTGTGCGCAGCATTGGCAAGAGCGGGCAGCCGCTGCCCGAGTATCGGCAGCGCCACTACACCGAGGTCGATACCACGCTCTTTAAGTACCTCATCCCCGGCATGTGTGAGGTGGTAGACGGGCGCGGCGGCACTGCCAAACTGGCGTCGCTGCGCGATTTTGGCATTGCGGTGGCCGGCAAAACCGGCACCGTGCAAAACTCGCACGGCTTCGACCACTCCACGTTCGCCGCCTTTGCCCCGGCCAACGACCCCAAGATTGCCATCGCTGTGTTTATCGAAAACGGCGGTTTTGGTGGTAGCGCCGCCGCCCCCGCCGCCGGCCTGATGATGGAAAAATACCTGCGTGGCCACGTGGTAGGCTACCACCGCCGCATGGAAGACTGGATTAAGTACGGCAACCTGACCGTGCACCTGCACTAACCTTCGATGTCTCCGAATACCGTTCGCTCTACGCGCAGCATCGACTGGCCTACTGTGCTGCTTTACGTGCTGCTGGTGGGGCTGGGCTGGGTGGCCGTATACGCCGCCTCCTACTCGCCCGATGCCCCCGCCAACCCCCTCAAAAACCTCAGCTTTTCGGAGCTGATGGCCTTCAACTGGTTCAAGCAATTGCTGTGGATGGGCACCTCGCTGGTGCTCATTGGGGTGCTGCTGGTGGTTGATTATAAGGCGTTTGATACGCTGGCTTATGTCTTCTACGGTGGCATGATACTGCTGCTGATACTCACTATTTTCATTGCTAGGCCCATTGCAGGGTCGCGCTCGTGGCTCGAGCTGGGGCCGGTGCGCTTGCAGCCGGCCGAGTTTGCCAAGTTTACCACGGCGCTGGCGGCCTCGCGCTTTATGGCGGGCATCAATCTGCGCCAGCAAAACTGGCGCGACCAGGCCGTGCTGGCCGGCCTCACGCTGCTGCCGGTGGTGCTCATTCTGGCCTCTAATGAGACGGGGCAGGCGCTGGTATTTGCGGCGCTATTGCTGGCCTTTTTCCGGGAAGGGATGTCGCCGCTAATACTGCTGCTGCTGGCGGCGGGCGGCATCATTCTGCTGCTGGCTTTGCTGGTGCCCAAAGCGTGGCTGGTGGGTGGGTTTACGGTGGTTTTGATAATCGCCTTTTTGCTCAACTCCAAGCTGTGGCGGCACCATTTGCCGCTGAGCCTCAGCGTGTGGGTGGCCGTGATTGGCATGGTGTTCGGGGTCGATTTCTTCTTCAACAACGTGCTGCAACCTCACCAGCGGCAGCGCATCGAAATGCTCATCGACCCCGGCAAAGACCCGCTGGGCAAGGGCTGGAATGTGACCCAAAGCAAAATCGCCCTCGGCTCGGGCGGCTGGCTGGGCAAGGGCTTCCTCAACGGCACCCAAACCAAGTTCGACTTCGTGCCCGAGCAAAGCACTGACTTCATTTTCTGCACCGTGGGCGAGGAGTGGGGCTGGGCCGGCTGCCTGGTCGTGATTGGCCTCTACCTCACGCTGCTCTGGCGCATTTTGCTGGTGGCCGAGCGCCAGAAGTCGGTTTTCGGTCGCACCTATGGCTATTGCGTGGCCAGCATCCTTTTCGTACACTTCACCGTGAACCTGGGCATGACCATGGGTTTGATGCCGGTGGTGGGCATTCCGCTGCCGTTTTTCAGCTACGGTGGGTCGTCGCTGTGGTCATTTACCATTCTGTTGTTCACGTTGTTGGCGCTCGATGCGCACCGCAAGCAGGATTTGCTGCGGTGAGTGAAGGAGTGAGTTGGTGAAGGAGTGAATGAGTGAAGGAAGTAAGGTTGTCATTGCGAGGAGGCACGACGAAGCAACCTTTCCTTCAACTCAGGCCAACGTCATTCTTACGCAAAAGGAAAGGTTGCTTCGTCGTGCCTCCTCGCAATGACAATTAACTCATTCACCAATTCGCCACTTTTCCCGCCATCCGTCGAAGCAAAGTTCGAAACCGTCGAATAGCCACCAGCTAAGGGAATGCGGCCGACCACTTTTGTGTAGTCACCGCAGCACATCAAACCACCCCTGTCATGGAAAGAAAACATTTTCTCAAGAGCCTGCTGGTAGGCGCGGCCTCAGCTCCGGCATTGCTCACCGCTTGCAGCAAAGACAATGTTACCCCCGGCAGCTCATCGGGCAGCGGCACCACGGGCACCACCACTACTACCACCGGCGGCTCCAGCACCTCTAATTGCACCGTGGCCCCCACCGAAACCGAAGGCCCGTTTCCCACGCACACGCCCTCGTCGTATGTGCGCAGCGACATCACGGATGGCCGCACCGGCTACAAGCTCACCAGCAATATCACCATCACCAGCAGCAGCGCTAGCTGCTCGGCCCTGGCCGGGGCCCTGGTCGATATCTGGCACTGCGACGCCGAGGGCAACTATTCGGAGTACGGCGGCACCGGCATGCAGAGCACCAACTATACGAGCGTGCACTTCCTGCGCGGCCGCCAGACCACCAACTCAGCAGGCCTCGTGTCCTTCACCAGCATTTTCCCCGGCTGGTACTCGGGCCGCGCCACGCACATTCACGTGCACGTCTACAATGCCAGCGGCACCTCTCTCAAAGTAACCCAGATTGCCTTCCCCGAAGGCACTGGCACGGCCGTGGCCGCCGTCAATGGTTACGCTAAAAGCCTGAGCGGCTACACCTACAACAAATCGGATAACGTGTTCAGCGATGACACGGCGGGCATCGAGATTGCTACCGTCACGGGCGACACGGGCGCGGGCTTCGTGCTCACGATGAATATTGCGGTGTAAACTGATTCTAAGTTGCAAACCAGCCGTCATGCTGAGCGTAGCGGAGTCGAAGCATCTCTACCGGTGAACTAACCTCTTACGTGCGCAACGAAGCGGTAGAGATGCTTCGACTTCGCTGCGCTTAGCTCAGCATGACTAACAATTAGCACCATCTTACCTATGCCTCGCCGCATCACGCTCGCCTACCGCAAGATTATCGACGCCAACTCTGCCAAGCCTTGGGATAAACTGGTGTTTGAGGACAGCTACCGCGAGTTTCGGATGCAGGCGCAGCTCTATAACCAAGAAGGGCAGTATCGCACTTTTGGCGAGCTGCTGCACTACGTGCCGGCCGCCGAGCAGCTGCATTTTCTGGTGGGCGGCTCTATCGGCGGCTACATGCAGCAGCTCAATGGCATGGTGCCCGACATTGTGAACAACGTGGGGCGTTATTTCCTGAAATTCACACGCTACCAGTTCGAGCTGATTAACTCGAATTTGCACGATAAAAGCAAGCACCAGGTAGCCATTAATTTCTACGCCGAGCCGCTGCTATGGCACGATACCATCGCGCCTTACCTGCTGGTATCGGACCCGGCTGCCCCCGCCGAGGCCAGCGGCGAGGTGCTGACGCACCTTTTCCAACTCCAGCCCTACCTCACCATCCACGCCCTGCACCCCGCCGAGGCCACGGCCAGCTAAGATGATAAAGCAAGTTCCCGGCAAAATCTTTCTCGCCGACCAGCGCGGCTTGGTCGAAAGTAGCCTGTTTCGGCGGCAGAGTACCTTTAATTTCGGCGCTTTTCAGAACGAGCACAAGCAGTCCTTCGGCCGCCTCTATGGGCTGAATGAGGAAACCCTGGCCGGTGGCCACGCAGTAGAATTTGTGGTAGCCCAAGACTCATACATCGTGCTGCTGCCCATCACCGGGGCCGTCGAGTTCAGCACGGGCGGCGGGGCCAGCGGCACCGCCGAAGTCGAGCAGATTATCAACTTGGCCGTGCTCGCTGGTACTACGCTACGCCTGTGCAATCCTTTTGCCGGAGAGCTAGTTAGCGTACTGCATATCTGGCTGCAAGCGCCCCCACTGGCCGCGCCCGCCGTCGCGCTGACTACCGTATTTGGGCAGTTGCTGGAGGAACAGGAAAATGAGTTGCTGGAGCTACTCAGCTTCGAGGCCGTGCCCGGCCAGGCGGCGGCATTCACGCAAGCGCTGCCGTTCGCTCTCAGCCTCGGCCGCTTTATGGGCCGCCAGGAAACGGGGTATAAAGTGAAGCAGCCGGGCAATAGCTTGTTCGCCTTCATCATCGCCGGCGCTTTTGAGCTGGAAGGCCGGCTCATGCACGAAAAAGACGGTGTGGCGCTGTGGCAGGTGGAAGAGATTGAGCTGGAAGCCCTGAGTAACCACGCGCTGGTACTGGTGCTAGAGCTGGCGTAGGGTGCGGGGCTTGTCCCCGCCCGGCGTTAGTTAGGAAAGCTCCGCAACGCCGGGCGAGGACAAGCCCCGCACCCTACGCAAAACCGCCTGCGCCACTAGTGCTAGTGCCACTGTAAACACTGGCGCAAACAAGTAGCCCATGCGCCCCAAGTCGCCCGAAAGTAGCATATGCACCGCCACCACGGCCAGCAGCGTGCCTTCGGCCCAGCCCAATACTGGAGCCAGCGCCCGCCGCCCGCCTGGCCGCACCAAAGCTGCCAGCACCGGCAGCGTAAACAGCCCGAAAATGCTCAGTAACTCGCCCCAGCCTTTGGGCGAAATAGCCCTGCGGAGCGAGTAGGTGATGTTTTCGACGTGCGAAAATGCATTGCCCACGGCCTCGGTCGGGGCCGCGCCCGCCGCCTTATCCACAAAGTAATGCACCGCGCCTAGCGCCAGCAGCCCGCCCGCCAGCGCGGCCACCTGCCCGCGCCAGCCCATCGCCCGCCGCCCAAACCACAGCACCCAAGGCAACAGAAACACAAACGATTCCTTGGCCAGCGGCCCTAGCAGCAGTGCGGCCGCCACCGCCCAGCCCGCGCCCGGCCCGCGCCGCCAGGCATAGTAGCCCAGCCCAAACACCAGCAAATACAAGCTATCGGTAAGCGGCAAGCCCGCCGAGTACTCGGCCCAGCGGCTACTCAGAACCGCCAGCAGGGCCACGCCCACGGCCCCCGCGCCCGCGCCAGCCAGCCGGGCGGCCCGCCACCAGGTAGCCCCGGCTGCACTTAGCAGCAGGCAGTTTACCAGAAAAAAGGCGAAGCGCCGGGGCCACTCGCCGGCCGGGCGCTGGGGCCAGATTTTGCCATAAATGGCGGCTACTGGCCGGGCCAGCACGCCGGCGGCGGCCGGCACCAGCACGCGGTAGCGGCGCGTCACGTTCACGCTGTCGTAGCGGCCGGCAGCCAGGCGCAAGTAGCTGCGCGTGTCGAGCGAGTGCGAGAAGTCGTAGTGCACATACATGGGGTAGGCCAGGTTGAGCAGCGCGCCCAGGCCCAGCGCCCACGGCAGCAGCCAGCGCCGCAGGCGGCCCGGCCCCAGTAGCCTGCTCACGAGCGCC
>JBPBQK010000068.1:0-218630 GCA_050954845.1 Janthinobacterium lividum | reverse complement strand
GGGGCTAGGGGGTGAGGTTTACGCCCGACGAGCAGCCTACGCCTTCACTCGTACAGCTTTCGTCCGCGCCGTGGGCTCTTCGTCGCCTAGCAACAACCCCCACGGCTTCAACCCCTCAATACGGTCGAATATTATCTTAAGAATGGCGATAACCGGCAGCGCCAGAAACATGCCCGCCACGCCGCCAATGGCATTGCCCACCAGCACGCCCACAATGGCCACCAGTGCGTTGACCTTGATTTTGGAAGCCACGATGCGCGGAATGAGGTAGTGGTTATCAATAAATTGAATAACGATGTACACCGCCACCACGCCTAGCGGGTAGCCGTAGCCCTGCTTGGCCACGAAGGCCATGAGCACGGGCAGCAAAATGGCCGTGAGCCCGCCGATGTAGGGAATAAAATTGAGCAGCGCGCCGAGCACGCCCAGCAGCAGCGCGTATGGGATGCCCAGCGCCAGCAGGCCCGCTACGTTGAGCACCGCCACGATGCTGCCCTCGATGAGCAGCCCCACCATATAGCTCTGAATGGCCGATTTGCTTTCGTGCAGCACTTCGGCCACGCCCTTGTCTTGGCGGTGGCCCGAGAATACCTGGGTCAGAAAATCGACCAGCCGGCGCTGATACAGGAACAGCAAAAAGATGTACACCGGAATGAGTGTAGCCACCACCAACAGCCCCGACACCGCCGTAAGCGTGCCGCCCAGCAGGCCCGCCGCCCGGCTGCCGGCCTCGCTCACGTAGCCCCGCAGCTTCTGGCTGGTGACGCCGAAACGCGCATTTAGCCACTGCTCTAGCTGCCCGGTCGTTTGCAGCAGCTTGCTTTTGAACATGGGGGCTTGGCTCGATAGCTGCGCGGCTTCGAGGTAGATAAAGTACATCAGCGCCAGCAGCGCCGCCACGCCCAGCACCACCGTGAGGCCGATGGCCAGCAGCTGCGGCACCCGGTGCCGCACCAGCCACTGCTCTACGGGGTGCAGCATAATGGCGAAGATGGCCGCGAAAAACAGCGGAAAAATCAGGTCGCTGGCAATGTGCAGCGTGAACACCACCAGTGCCAACCCCAGCAGCACCAGCGGCGCTTTTATATAAAGGGGAAACTTGAGCTCGGTAGTCGAATCGGAAGAAGTTGGTAGCATAGGAAGTGGCCGGCCTAAGCACCAGCACGATGCTGCTACGTGCCTGAAACAATTGCGGCTACTGACCAGCTAGAAAAACAGCGTTGCCCCGCGCTAGCTATTCACCCCGGCCAGCCTGGTGCCTGCCATTAATAGTAGCTGCCGGCCCTAATCGCTGAGGCAGTCGGCGGGCAGCCGGTTCGGAAAAGGGCGGTAAATTAGCCCCTATGTCCCACGCTGCTAAGGCTTCTATCCACCGCTTGCCCGCCCTGCTCCTGCTGGGTTTGCTGGCGCTGTTGCTATGGGGGCAGTGCGCCCTTAACATCAACGACCACGGTCGCTACGTGCCAACCGTGAGCGTGCGGGTGACACACGACAGCCTCAGCACGGCCACCAAGGGGCAGCCGGCGCGGCTATATCTCACGCTCCTCGTCACCAATCACCTCGAGCAAACCTGCCGCCTCGATACCGCTTTGGGCAACGTGAGTTTCGACAAGCAGTACTGGAATTTTGTAGCTCCCAAGGTGCACGGTTTGGAATTGCCACCTCATGGCAATCGCCTGATACCCGTAATGTTATCCCTCGTGCCGCCCGTCGATTCAGTGGTCGCCTTTCAGAAAGCCCTGCGCACCGGCAGTCGCTACGATAATAAATTGCGGGTGTATCTGCGCGCTACTTACGCCACTGCCAATGAGCCCGATAGATGGTGGCCCGTCGAGGCAAGCACCTATCTGCCAGCACAACGACAGCGCTAGCGTATGCCGGGAATGGCAACACCAAAAACGCCCGTCAACAACGAAGCCAACGGGCGTTTTCCTACTACCTCAAGCTGTAAACAGGCGCATAGCGCCGTCATGTCTATAGCCAAAAGTCGAAAAACGTTGATTGAGCCGCGTAGCGGCAGCATTTGGTTTGTACATGCCGTCGCTACGCGGCTCTCAGACTATTAGCCCCCTTTTAACTTGCCGTCAGCGGCCCCCCTGTTTCTTAAATCTCCCGAAGACTATTTCACCCTCACTACTGTGCTCCGCATTACCTCGTCCGAAAAATTAAAGGTGGCTTCTATCGAATAGCCTTTGCTGGTAGTACTGGTAATATGCACTGTAAGCCGGCCATTGCGGGGAGCCTGTGGGTATTTAGCAAAAAACGACGCCTCTGGTATCAGCACATATGTGCAGTCATTGAGCCACTTGATGGTGTAGTCCGTTGGGTGCGTCGAATTACTCATTAGCTCGGTTTGCCGACTGTCGCTGCGCGTAATTCGGGTGGTAACCCCGTTTGGGCTCGTCATCTGGAAAGTGCCCGTATGAAATGCTTTGCACGCGGGTTGCTGCGCGGCACAGCTTAACGTAGCACTGATTATCAAGGCCAGAAGTAAAAACTGTTTCATGCCGCAAGACTACGAAGCCAATTCGACTCCGCAGTCTTGCACAAGAAATCTACCGGTTCACGGCCGCCATCATGGCCTCGGGGTAGCGGGTGCCCGCGGCGGCGCCCAGCGGCAGCAATTCGTCGAGGTGGCGTAGCTCGTCGGCGCTCAGTTTTACGTCGGCGGCAGCCACGTTTTCTTCCAGGTATTTCACGCGCTTGGTACCGGGGATGGGCGCGAGGTCGTCGCCCTGCGCCAGCACCCAGGCCAAGGCCAGTTGGCCGGCCGTTACGCCTTTCGACTGCGCCAAGTCGCGCAGGTGGTTTACCAGTTTGAGGTTTTTGTCGAAATTCTCACCCTGAAAGCGCGGCGAAAAGCGGCGGTAATCATCGGGCGCGAAGTCTTCAAATTTCTGGATTTCGCCCGTTAAAAAGCCCCGGCCGAGCGGCGAGTACGGCACCAGGCCGATGCCCAGCTCGCGCAACGCGGGTAGTACTTCTACCTCCACATCGCGGCTCCAGAGGCTGTATTCGGTTTGCACGGCCGAAATGGGGTGCGTGGCGTGGGCCCGCCGGATGGTTTCGGCCCCGGCCTCGCTGAGGCCCAGGAAGCGCACTTTGCCTTCTTCCACCAGCCGGCTCATCGCGCCCACGGTTTCTTCAATGGGCACGGTGGGGTCTACGCGGTGCTGGTAGTAGAGGTCAATATGGTCGACGCCCAGGCGCTTGAGGCTGCCTTCGGCCGCCTGCCGCACGTACTCGGGCCGGCCGCTGATGCCGCGCTTGGTGGGGTCGTTGGCATCGCGCACAATACCGAATTTGGTAGCCAGCTGCACCTGGTCGCGGCGGGCTTTGTTTTCCTTGAAGAAGCGGCCCAGCAGCTCTTCGTTGGTGTGGGGGCCGTACATATCGGCCGTGTCGAGGAAGGTGACGCCCAGCTCGAGGGCGCGGGCCAGGGTGCGCAGGCTTTCAGCATCGTCGGGCTGGCCGTAGAAATCAGACATGCCCATGCAGCCGAGGCCGAGGGTAGAAACTGTGAGGCCGGTGCGGCCTAGTTGGCGGGTTTGCATATGTAGTGTGTTGGTTATTGATAATAACCGTCATGCTGAGCGCAGCGTAGCGCAAAGGAGTCGAAGCATTTTGGCTGGGGTGCTAACTCCTGACGCTAGCAACGAGGCGGCCAAGATGCTTCGACTGCGCTACGCGGACGCCAGATGAGCATGACGAATAGTTTGCATTAAACCCCATACCGGAGCCGGGGCTTTCTTCATAACCAGCCCAACCCCAAATTGTGTAGCTCGGCGCGGGCCTACCCTACCTTTGCGGCATGAATAAACTGTCGTTGCCGCTGCGGGCGGCCTTTCTGCTAACCTCCATGGCCACGCTGCCCAGCTGCGGCGGAGCCGACAACTCTTCCGCCTCCGTGGCTGCCACCCCCGCCACCCAGGCTCGCACCCTCGAAGACTCAATCGATGCGCGCCACGGCCGCGCCATGAACCAGACCATGCAGCTCTACGAGCTGAAAGCCAAGCTCGCGGAAGCTAAAACGCCCGCCGCTACTGCGCTTATCATCGCCAAGCTGGAAACTGCCAACCAAGCCATGATGAACTGGATGCACCACTACCAGGCCCCCGACAGCGCCGCCCCCGCCGCCCAGCGCCTCACCTACCTGCAAGCCCAAGAGCGCCAGCTAACCGGCGTAGAGCACCGCCTGCGCGGGGCCATCGATTCGGCCAGCGCCACCTTGCACCAACTGCCAGCCGCTGGTGTTACTCCCGCGCCGGCCGCCCCCGCATCTAAGTAGGGTTTTCGAGCTGGTAAGCTTGCTTTTAGTTAATTGCTGATGTTGAAATCTGTTTTACGGCGCGGCACCCTGCCGCTGCTGGCGGGCGCAGTCCTGCTGCTGGCCGGCTGCCACAACGACGACGCGCGCCACTTACCCATCCTGGGCGAGCGCGACGTGCGCGAAAACCCGAAGGGTGGTCCTGCCGATACCATCTACGCCACCGTGCCCGCCTTCCGCGTGCACGACCACAACGGCCAGGTGCTCACCAACCAAAGCCTGACGGGCCAGGTCTACCTCACCGATTTTTTCTTCGCCACCTGCCCCGGCATCTGCCCCAAGATGAACGGCGAGCTGCTGAAAGTGTACCAGAAATACGGCCAAACGCCGGGCCTGAAGTTCGTTTCCTTCACCATCGACCCCGCCCACGACAGCCTGGCCGTGCTGCGCGACTATGCCCAGCGCCTGGGCGTGCCCCTCACCGGCCAGTGGCGCTTTGTACGCACCAGCGCCGACAGCGTGTTTGCCCTGGCCCGCAGCTTTTACACGGCGGCCATGCCCGACAAAGCCGCCCCCGGCGGCTTTGCCCACAATGGCACCTTTGCCCTGGTCGACGACCAGGGCCACGTGCGCGGCCTGTATGACAGCCTCAACCCGAAGGAAGTGGCGCGCTTGCAGGAAGACCTACCCGTGCTGCTGGCCGAGGTAAAAGAGCGCCAGAAAAAAAGCTAGGGCCGTATTTTTAATTCGCTTAAAATCGTTTGTCCTTGCGAGCGCAGCGCAGCAGAACGAGCCATTCGGGTGCGCTTGCTGCGCTGCGCTCGCAAGGACAACTACTTTCCATGCCCCTCTGCCCCTCAATTGCGCTCCGCTGGCTGGCCCCCGCCCTCGCGGTGGGCCTCACCCTGCTGCCGGGCTGCTTCACCAACAAGCAGCACCAGGGCGAGCACCTCTACGTGCAGCACTGCGCTAGCTGCCACGGCGAGCAGGGCCAAGGTTTGGGCCACCTCATTCCGCCGTTGGCGGGCTCCGACTACCTGGCCCAGCACTCGGCGCAGCTGGGGTGCATCGTGCGCCAGGGGCTGCGCGGGCCTATTGTGGTGAATGGCGTGCAGTACAACCAGGTGATGCTGGGCGTGCAGGACACGGCCACCCATAAGCACCTCTCGCCGGCCCAGATTACCAACCTGCTCAACTACCTCGAAAGCCACTGGGGCAACCACCCCGGCCCGGCCGGCCCGCGCACCATCGCGGGCACTCAGGCCGAATTACGGGCCTGCGGCGAGCGGTAAAGTGCGCGTGCGTACCCGGCAGGGCTTACATTTGCTTTTCCCACTTCCTATTCTTAATTCGTCATGGGTCTCCTCGACATCTTCAAAAACAAGCCCCAGCCCACCCCCGCTGCTACCCCCGCCCCGGCCCCGGCCGATGGCACCCCCGCCCCCAAAGCTGGCCCCCGCTACCAGGGCTCTAACTACGTAGCGCCCAACGCGCCCGAGCCCATGCCGGTGCCAGCCCCCGGCCAGCAGTTTGTGGCCCCGCCAATGCCGGAAATGCCCGGCCTGAACGAGATGCCCGAGCTGCCCTTCCAGCCCGAAAACGTGCTCGAAGAATTGCTGCTCATTGCGACCGTGAATGAAGCCGCCCGCCCCGATTTTTACCGCGCTCTGCTGGGCGAGGAAATCTTGCTGGTGCTGGCCCCGCAGGAAGGCCAGGAGCCCGGCGAGGCCATCCTGGAAGAAGGCGCCCAAATTCAGCTGCAAGTGCTGCAAGACAATAAAATTCCGGTGTTCTCGTCGGTAGCCCGCATGAGCGACGGCGGCGTCGACAATGGCCCCGTGACCTGGGTGCGCCTGCCCGGCCACGCATTTTTTAGCATGACCCAGGGCCAGGACATTGTGCTCAACCCCTTCTCGGTAGCCGGCAAGCTGCTGCCCGCCGATGAGATTGCGGCCATGCTCAGCGGCCAGCTCACCCAGCCCGGCGGCCTGCCCCCCGATGCGCAAGTGACGCTCAGCCAGCCCGAAAACATGCCCGAAGGCCTCGAGGACAGCCTCCGCGCTTTTGGGGCCACGGTGCCCACGGTGCGCGCCATCTACCTCGCCCAGATGGGCCTCGCCAACGACCCCGCGCAGCCCCTGCGCCTGCTGCTGGCCTTCGATACCACCGACCAAAACCCCGAGTTTCTGCCCCAGCTCGGCCCCGCCCTCGAAGGCCGCACCGGCGACTATCAGCACGTTGACTTGATGCTGCTCGACTTAAACTCGGAAGAAGGCGTGAACCCGTACTTCAAGATGCCCGAGATTCAGCCCATTTACATCGTAGCGTAGTTGTTAAGCGTAGAGACACAATATTTTGCGCCTTACATTGCTGAGCAACGTAACCTAAAATAAAAGACGCAAAACAGTGCGCCTTTACCCCAAAAAGGCGCGTCCAACACCAGTTGGACGCGCCTTTTTTATTCACCAAAATTTTAGAGCAGACGTGAGAATAACGTTTGCACACCCTATTCTTACACCAGCACCTCCTCAACTTCTTTCTCTTCCTGCTTCTTCAGTACCTTCTTAAAAACCGGCCGCAAACCAAAATACAGCGCCGCTACTATCGGCACCGAAGCCGCCAGCCAGAGGATGACGGCCCCCAGCTCGGCCCGCCACAGCAGCTGCACTACGCTGCTCCAGCCCTCGGTTTTTATCATATGTTTGATTTGGTCGAGGGTGAGGTGCGCCACCTTTTCGCCCTGCCCCAGCAGCGCCGCCCCCCAGCGCAGCAGCGGCAGCAGCAGCAGCAGCTGCACCGGGCTAAGCAAATGGCACACCAGCTGAATAGCCGCCACATTGAGACGCAGCCGCAGCGCCGTAGCCGTACTCAGAATCGTCGTCAGGCCCACCGTGGGCGCTATGCCAAAGGCCACCCCCAGCCCCACCGTGAGGGCCAGGCTGCTGGGCGAGAGCCCGGCCTTGAGCAAACTCATAAATGGGTCGAGCAGGCGGCGCTGTACCCAGGTGCGGGGCGGCGGCTCGGGCACAGCCCGCACCCCGGTGGCCGATATGGAAGTGATAGTCATGCGTAACTAGCCAATGATTTACTCGTTAGCCCCGAGCCTGGCCCGGTAGCGGCCTGGGCTGCTGCCAACGAAATTGGCTCTTCTTTACCGTCTTCGGGATAAAATGTTGTCTTCCCGGCGTTAAGTCCTCCATGCCCCACTCCTTACCCGAATTTTCGCCGGCCGCGCACCAGCAGCGCGCCTGGTGGGTCAATCTATACTTATTGCTGCGCCGCGCCGCCCGCGAGCTCGGGGCCAACGACCCGCTGCGGCTGGGGGCGGCCACGGCCTTTTTTACGTCGTTTGCGCTGCCGCCCATTGTCATTATTATGGTGCAGCTGCTGGGCTCGGTGTACTCGGCCCGCGGCGCGCGCCTCATGCTGCTCACTAAGCTCAGCCAGCTCATTGGTGCCTCGGCGGCCGGGCTGGTGGCCCAAACGGTGCATAACGTGGGCAATGCTAGCCGCAACCGCCTCATTACCTGGCTCGGGTTTGCGTTTCTGGTGTTTGTGGCCACCACGCTGTTCACCGTTATTCAGCACTCGCTCAATCAGCTGTGGCACGTGCGGCCCCGGCGGCAGGTCAGCCAGGTGTCGGTGGCCTTGCGCGAGCGGGTGCGCTCGGCGGGGGTGCTACTGGCCACGGCCGGGCTGTCGGTGCTGGCCTTCACCGCCGATGCCGCGCTGGCTTTTTTCAGCGACCTTATTTCGGGCTTCGATATCACCTTTGCCTACTACTTGGTGCAAGCACTAAATGCAGTAGTGAGCTTGCTTATTCTGGCCGTGTGGTGCGGCTACGTGTTTCGCACGCTCAGCGCGGCCAAAGTGCCCTGGCGGGCCGTGCGGCGCGGCGCGCTGCTCACGGCCGTGCTCATCGAGGCGGGCGAGCACATGCTGGGTTTGCTGCTGGTATCGCGTGACCTGGGTCCGATTTATGGCCCCGCCGCCAGCCTGGTGCTGGTGCTGCTGTTCGTGTTTTACTCGGCCATGATTTTCTACTTCGGCGCGGCCTTCACGCAGGTGTACGCCCACTACGTGGGGCTGGACATCCGGCCCAAGAAAACGGCCGTGCGCTACCGGCTGGTGAATGTGGCGGAGGAGGTGAAGTAAAATAATCTCTGTCATTGCGAGGAGGCACGACGAAGCCAGCGCACCTGAACCGGCCGTTCGGGTACTCATCAGGTGCGCTGGCTTCGCTTTGCTCGCAATGACAGGCGCTTTCTACGGCACCAAATCCAACACTCAAGATTTAGCCCGACCTTTGCCGGATGCAAGCTGATTCTGCCGCCCCGGCCACTTTCTCCGATTTCAACCTCCCGGCCCAACTCATCCAGGCGTTGGAGGAGCTGAATTTCACCCTGCCTACGCCCGTGCAGGCGCTAGTGCTGCCCCCCGCCCTCGAAGGGCAAGACGTGGCTGGCCAGGCCCCCACCGGCTCGGGCAAAACCGCCGCCTACGGCCTCGCCATCCTGGCTCAAATCGACCCCAAGGTGAAGGCCGTGCAGGCCGTCGTGATAGTGCCCGCCCGCGAGTTGGCCCAACAAGTACGTGAAGCCATCAAAGCCCTGGGCAAGTACATGGGTGCCCCCGGCCTGCGCGTAGCCGCCCTCTACGGCGGCCACGCCATGCGCGACGAAGTGAAGACCTTGCAGCAGACGCCGCACGTGGTAGTGGCCACCCCCGGCCGCCTGCTCGACCACCTGGAGAAGCGCAACATCATCCCCAACCAGCTTAAAGTGATGGTGCTGGATGAAGCTGATAAACTCCTGGAATTGAAGTTCCAACAGGAGATGGCTACTATTGTGAGTCGCCTGCCCCGGCGGCGGCAGACGCTACTTTTCTCGGCCACCATGCCCGACAAAGTGATGGCTCTGGTACGCGACTACCTCACTCGCCCGCGCCTGCTCACGGCCGAAGGCGGCCTGGTGCCCGGCGCAGCCGGCGAGGGCGGCGCGGCCGTTATGCCATCGTCGCTCACGCTGCGCGGCCACGTGCTCAATGCCGTGGAGCAGAAGCCCGCCGCGCTCTACCACCTCCTCCAGCAGCCTGAAACCGGCCAGACGCTCATCTTCGCCAACACCCGCGATAAAGTGCAGGAGCTAGCCGCCTTCCTGCGCGGC
Source organism: Janthinobacterium lividum (assembly GCA_050954845.1). Classification (GTDB taxonomy): domain Bacteria; phylum Bacteroidota; class Bacteroidia; order Cytophagales; family Hymenobacteraceae; genus Hymenobacter. The sequence continues at coordinate 209,198 of JBPBQK010000068.1, read as the reverse complement.
CGGGGCGTAGCCGCCGAAGTATTGCACGGCAAACTACCCCAGCCCGAGCGCGATAAAGCCCTGATGAAGCTGCGCAACAACTCGGCTCAGGCGCTGGTAGCCACCGATGTAGCCGCCCGCGGTCTCGACGTGCCCGCCCTCGACACCGTAATCCAATACGACCTGCCGCACGACGCCGAAACCTTCCAGCACCGCGCGGGCCGCACGGCGCGGGCCGGCGCAGCCGGCACCGCCCACCTGCTCGCCACCCCGCCCGAGCAAACCCGCGTGCAGGGTTGGCCCGCCGCCCAAACCGTGCAGTGGGCGCGCCTCAATCCTCCCAATCTGCCCGCTGCCACTGCCGCCCGGCCGCCCCGCCCCGAAACGGTGACGCTGCACATCACGGCCGGCAAAAAGGATAAAGTGAGCGCCCACGACCTCGTGGGGGCCATTGTCAACGTCGGTGGGCTCGACCGCGAGGCCATCGGCCGCATCGAAGTGTTCGATTTTTATTCCTACGTGGCCGTGCCCCGCAAGCAAGCGCTGGACTTGAAGGAACGCCTGAACGGCGCAAAAGTGAAAGGTATAAAAGTGCGCGTAACGGACGTAGAATAATCGTTACACCTGGGCACGGCAGATGTTGTTGTACTTAGGTGTAACGATTGGCAACCTCCTGCGATATATTATCTGCAACCGGTGCCTACTGCCCGGCTTCCTGCTTCTGCTATGTTATTCGCCATTCTGCTGCCCGGCATCTCGATGATATTTCGGGGCCACCTTTTTACCGGTTTTTTGTGCGGCATCCTGCACCTCACGCTCATCGGCTGGATACCAGCTGCCATTTGGGCGGTGGCCTCTTACCAGCGCGACCTAGCCGATGAGCGCCACCGCGAAACGATGGAACTACTGGCCCGCCAGGGCCGGCGTTAGCCCCTGCGCATGCCCGATTCTCCGCCTACCCAACTGCTCTTCATTTGCAGCCAAAACCGCTGGCGCAGCCTCACCGCCGAGCGGCTTTTTGACGGGCATCCTGAAATACTAGCGCGCTCGGCGGGCACCGAGCCGGGTGCCCGCACGCGGGTAACGGCCGGGCATTTGGGTTGGGCTGAAATCGTGTTTGTCATGGAGAAGAAACACGCCGACCGCCTGCACGCCAAGTTCAAAGACGAGCTGCAAGGCAAGCCTATCGTTAACCTGCGCATTCCCGACGACTACCAGTTTCAGGATGCGGCGCTCATTGAATTGTTGCGCGAAAGGCTGCATACCTACTTTGGCCACGACCTATTAGCCGCGCCGTAGCAGGCGCGCTCCTTACTTTTGCGGCCTTATGGAATTTACCGTTGGTCAAATTGCCCAGGTGGTGGGCGGCACTGTCGAAGGCGACCCGCACGCCACCGTATCGAGCCTGGCAAAAATCGAAGAAGCCGGACCTGGCTCGCTGGCGTTCCTGGCTAACGCCAAGTACGAGCAGTTTCTTTACACTACCGCCGCTACGGCCGTGATTGTCAGCCCCGAGCTGCCTTTGCGCCAGCCGGTGGCGGCGGCGCTCATCCGGGTAGCCGACCCCTACTCGGCATTTACCAAGCTGCTGGAGTTTTACCAGCAGGCCACGCGCACGGCGCGGCGCGGCGTCGAGCAGCCGAGCGTTATCGGCGAAAGCTCGACTATCGGGGCTGGGCACTACCGGGGGGCGTTTTCGTACATCGGCGAGGGCTGCGTGCTGGGCGAAAACGTGCTGATTTTTCCGCACGCCTATATCGGCGACCGGGTGCGCATCGGCGATAATTCGATTATCCACGCCGGGGCCAAAATTTACGCCGATACCGTTATCGGTCAGCGCTGTATCGTCAAAGCGGGGGCCGTAGTGGGCACCGATGGCTTTGGCTTTGCGCCGCAGCCCGACGGCTCGTACAAGGCCATTCCGCAGATTGGCAACGTGGTGCTCGAAGATGATGTGAGCATCGGGGCCAATGCTACCGTGGACTGCGCCACGATGGGCAGCACCGTGGTGCGGCGCGGGGCCAAAATCGACAACCTGGTGCAGCTGGCACACAACGTCGAAATCGGTAGCCATACCGTCATTGCGGCGCAAACGGGCATCGCGGGCTCGGCCAAAGTGGGGGCTTTCTGCGTGCTGGCCGGGCAGGTGGGCATCGCGGGCCACGTGCTGCTGGCCAACAAAACAACCGTCACAGCCCAGTCGGGAGTGGGCAAAACGGTGCGGCAGGAAGGCCGCTTCCTCCAAGGCTCGGCGGCCTTCGATTTCAAGCAGAACCAGCGGGCGCAGGTGGTTTTTCGCCGCCTACCCGAATTAGAGCATCGCCTGAGCGCATTGGAAAAAAGCCAGCCAGCACCGGAAAAGCTTTAGCTTTGCATCGGCTTAGTTGTCGGCTGCTAGTTGTCAGTTGTCAGTTATGAATTGTTAGCAAGCCCTAGCAATTGATAACTAACACTTAACAACTGACACCTAACAACTGACAACTCATAAAATGAACGACAAGCAACATACCATTAAGGCCCCCGTGACGGTGCGGGGCATCGGGCTGCACACCGGCGCGGAGGCCACCATGACCTTCTGCCCCGCTCCGGTGGGCCACGGCTACAAGTTTCAGCGCGTCGATTTGCCCGGCCAGCCCATCGTCGATGCCGACGTGGACAACGTGGTGGACCTCTCGCGCGGCACCACCATCGAGCAAAACGGCGCCCGCGTCAACACCGTGGAGCACACGCTGGCGGCCCTCGTGGGCTTACAGCTTGATAACGTGCTGATTCAGCTCTCCGGCCCCGAGCCGCCCATCATGGATGGCTCGTCGGCCGAGTTTATCAAAGCCCTGCACACCGTGGGCTTTGAGGAGCAGAATGCGCTGCGCAATTACTACGTGATTCCCGACACTATTCGCTACGTCGATAATGCGCGAGGCGTTGAAATAGCGGCCCTGCCGCTGGCCGAATATCGCCTCACGGTGATGGTCGACTACAACTCGCCGGTGCTGGGCTCGCAGCACGCCACGCTCACTGATATCAGCCAGTTTGAAAGCGAAATCGCGTCGTCGCGCACGTTCTGCTTTTTGCACGAGCTGGAGTATTTGTACAAGTCGAACCTCATCAAAGGCGGCGACTTGAGCAACGCCATCGTGGTAGTTGACCGCGCCGTGGGCGAAGACGAGCTCGACGAGCTGGCCGCCATGCTAGGCAAGCCCAAGGTGTCGGTGAAGAAAGAGGGCATCTTGAACAACGTGGACTTGCGCCACAAAAACGAGCCCGCCCGCCACAAGCTGCTCGACATTGTGGGCGACCTCGCTTTGGTAGGCCGCCCGCTGAAAGGTCAGATTCTGGCCGCCCGGCCCGGCCACGCGGCCAACGTGGCATTTGCCAAAAAAATCAAGAAGCGGATGCTGGAAGACCGCACCAGCGCCGTGCCCATCTACGACCCCGCCCGCGAGCCGGTGATGGACATCAACCGCATCATGCAGGTGCTGCCCCACCGCTACCCCTTCCTGCTGCTCGACAAGGTGATACACCTTGATAGCCAGATGGTAACGGCAGTGAAAAACATCACCATGAACGAGCCGTTCTTCCAGGGCCACTTCCCTGGCAACCCAGTGATGCCCGGTGTGCTGCAAATCGAGGCAATGGCCCAGACCGGCGGCATTCTGGTGATGAACACCGTGCCCGACCCCGAGAACTATTGGCAGTACTTTTTGGGTATTGAGAATGCCCGCTTCCGCAAGAAGGTGCTGCCCGGCGACACCGTCATTTTCCACTGCCAGCTCACGGCCCCCATCAAGCGCGGCATTGCCAAGATGAAAGGCCAGGCCTTTGTGAACGGTAAAGTGGTGTGCGACGCCGAAATGAGCGCTGCCATCGTGCGAAAAGACAACGTTTAGTATAATTATGATTGTTGATTTATGAATTATGAATGAACGATTTACTGTTAAGTAAACTCCGCGCTTCATCCTTCATACTTGCTGCCTCATAATTTATAATTCCCAATTCCCAACATGATTTCCCCCCTCGCCTATATCCACCCCGCTGCCCGGCTCGCGTCGGGAGTTACCGTTGAACCGTTCACTACTATTTACGGCGACGTGGAGATTGGCGAAAACAGCTGGATTGGGCCGAATGTGACCATCATGGACGGGGCGCGCATTGGGGCTAACTGTCAGATTTTTCCGGGTGCTGTGGTAGCGGGCGTGCCGCAGGACTTGAAATTTGCCGGCGAGGTAACTACCGCTGAGATAGGCGATTACACCGTGCTGCGCGAGTGCGTAACCGTGAACCGGGGCACCATCGACCAGGGCCGCACCGTGGTGGGCAGCCACTGCCTGCTGCAAGCCTACGTGCACGTTGCCCACGACTGCCTGGTAGGCAGCCACTGCGTGCTTTCGAATGCCGTGCAGCTAGCGGGCCACGTGCAGCTGGGCGACTGGGCCATTATCGGTGGCACTTCGGCCATTCACCAATTCACCAATGTCGGGGCGCACGCGTTTATCGCGGGTGGCTCGCTGGTGCGCTCCGATGTGCCACCCTTTGTGAAAGCCGCCCGCGAGCCGCTAACCTATGCCGGGGTTAACTCGGTGGGGATGAGCCGTCGGGGCTTCTCCGAAGCGCAGATTAAGGCTATGCACGAACTCTACCGCATTCTGTATCTGAGCGGGAGCAGCCAGCAGGAAGCACTGGCGCGCATCGAGGCCGAAGTACCGGCCTCGACCGAGCGCGATTACGTAGTGGCCTTCGTGCGGGCCGCCGCCGCCGAGCGTGGTCTCATCAAAGGCCCCGGCCGCCGCAAGACCGAAGAAAGTGCGGATTGAAGCCCAAGGGCTGGGCCGTCGCTACGGCCGCCAGTGGATTTTTAAGAATTTAAGCCACAACTTCCGGCCCGGCACCGCCACGGCCGTACTTGGGCCTAATGGCGCGGGCAAAAGCACGCTGCTCAGCATCTTAGCGGGCCAGTTGCTACCCACGGCCGGCGAGGTTCGCTACGAGCTAGCTGGCCGCCCACTAGCCGTGGCCGATGTACCGCGCCAGCTAGCCTACTGCGCCCCTTATCTGGATTTGCCGGAGGACTTCACGCTACTGGAGCTGCTGGCGTTTCACACCCGCCTCAAGCCGCTGCGGCCGGGCATTTCGGTAGCTGACTTGGTCGATATCATGTACTTGCAGAAGGCGCGCCACCAGCCGGTGCGCGAGTTTTCGTCGGGCATGAAGCAGCGCCTTAAGCTGGGGCTGGCGCTGTATGCGGCGGCGCCGCTGCTCTTGCTCGATGAGCCGACTACCAACCTAGATGCTACCGGCGCGGCGTGGTATCAGGAGCACGTGGCACGCGTGCGCCAGGATGCTAACCGCCTGGTTGTCGTGTCCTCGAACGTGCCGGCCGAGTATGCCTTTTGCGAGGCGCAGGTGCGAATTACGGACTTTCAGTGATGGCGGCAGGCCCCGGCACCTTAAGTGATAAATAGGCTGCTAACCGGTTAGCGGTATGCTGCTTACTTTGCGGCCACCAACTGAAAATAGCTTATTTTCTTGCTGGCTAGTGATATGTTGCGCAAGCTGCCCCCCTATATACTACTGCTGCTTGGGCTGCTGGGCGCGGCGCCCGCCGCCCAGGCACAACGGACGGCGAGTTTGGTGGCTCCTTGGTCAGTGGCGGTGCTGCAACAAGATTTTGACGTGTTTCGGCGAGTGTATGAGGCGGCCAACCCGAGCTTATACCGCTACCGCACCCCAACCCAGCTCGACAGTGCTTTTGCCGCCACCCGGCTTCAGCTTGCGGATACTACTACGCTGCTGGATTTTTATCGGCTGCTATATGGCCTGACAGCTTTTACCGGTAGCCTGCACAGTGATAATTACTTACCCGCCGCTGCCGACTCCGTGCTGCAAGCCAGCCCTGGCTGCTTTCCTTACCCGGTGCAGTGGCTGGCCGGCCAGTTGCGTTTAAACTCGGGGGCGGCACCCCTGCCGCTTGGCAGCGAGATTTTACGCATCAATGGCCACCCGGCAGCCGAGGTGCTGGCGCGGCTGCGGATTTATGCCACCACGGACGGCTACAACCAAACGGGCAAAGACTACCTGGTTAGCACGCACTTCGGCCGCTACTATTACTTGGCCTACGGCCCCAGCGCCATCTTTCGCCTAACTTACCGCACTCCCTACCAAGCAGATACTACTCAGCTCGTACTGGCCGGCGTGCCATACTCGCTGTATGCGCAGCGCTACCAGCAGCGGCATTCGGCCGGGCTCGAAACTACGGAGCCGCCGTATGCCTTTCAGGTCCTCGACTCCCTACCCGCTGGCCTGCTGACGGTGCATACGTTCGATTTGGGCAGCCGCGGCGAGGCGTCGCAGCGCCGCTACGCCCGGTTTCTGGATTCTATTTTTCAGGTATTGCGGGCCTCGCATTCGCCAACTTATTGTGGATGTGCGCCAAAACGGCGGTGGCACTGACCCCAATGATATACTGCTATTTTCTTACCTGGCCAGGCATCGCTACCGCGAAAACCGGCGGGCGTTTACCATCTTTCAAAAAGTGCCCTACCCAACTTATTTTGTAGAAGATGGCGCGGGCGACCGCGATACGCTCGAACAGGAATTGCACGCCGAGTATCGCCCCGCCCGGCGCGGCCGTTGCTGGCTCAAGCGTAGCGAAAATCCTTACTGGCAGCCCAACCCACTGGCTTTTCGGGGGCAGGTTTATTTGCTGATTGGCCCAGCCGTAGCCTCGGCCGGCTCACTGTTTGCCAGCTTTGTGCGTAGCCAGCGCGGCCCGGTCATTATCGGGCAAGAAACGATGGGTGGCTATTACGGCCACACAGGCCACACCCCAGTGGAATATCAGCTGCCGGCTACCGGCATCCGGGTAAAGTTTTCTATCGTTGACCTCAGGCAGGATGTTCGCCGCAGCCCCCGGTTTCCGCACGGGCGCGGCGTGCTACCCGATTATCAGGTTAGCCAGAGCCTGACCGATTTTATACACAACCGGGATACCGTGCTTCAAACAGCCTTGCAACTCATTTGGCAGCCGGCGCGCCGGTAGCGAGCACCGCCTTGCCCTACTTGCTGCCCAGGCCCAGCCGGTAGTAAGTGCCCACCACCTGGCTAGCCGCAAGGTGCTCACTTTCAGCTGTCCGCAGTGCCACCGAGGCGGGAACCCGCACCTGGTCATGCGGGCTGGCATACACCGACACATTGCTAGGTAAACGCTCCTCAGGCGCTGGCCCAACAAACCGGTTGGCCCCCGCTCCACCATCGAGCCAAACGGCAAAACCGGGCGCCAGTGCCCCCCGCAGCTCAAACTGGTCGTTGCCACCCAGCCCATACACCCGCAGGCGGCGCGTGTGGCGCACGGTATAGCGCTGCTCGCCGAGCAGGCTATCGGGCCGGGCCGGGCGGCGTGCCCACACTTGCAGGCGCACCCGGCCGGGGCCTTCAGCCTGCACCACAAAGCGCTCGGCGGCATCGGTGCCCAGCACCACGGCATCTTGCTGCAGCACTTGAAAGTAGCGGCTGGCCGCTGCGGGCAGCCCGGCGCGGCGCGAGTGCAGCGCTGGCCACAGCGCCTGGGTCATTAGCGGCCGGGCCTCGGGGGGCACGGTACGCAAAGCCTGCGCCAGCACCGAGTCGGGCAGCCGGCGCACGAGCGAATCGGCTTCGGCGCGGAAGGCCGCCTCGGGCAGCAGCGCCAGGGCCGTATGGTCGAGCGGGCGGGCCGTGATGGTGAGCGCATCTACCTGAGTTGGCACGAGGTCGGGGCCGAAGCTTTGGTAGCGGGGGCGCACCCACGACAGCGCCCGCGTAAGCCAGCCATCATCGAAGCGAAAAAACGCCTGGTCGCGGTCGCGCGGGATGGGCCGAAACTCGGTGCCGCCCGCCGTGGCAAAGGCGGCCCAGCGCCACTGGTCGGCCCGCCGGCTCCAGTCGCCGATGAGCATATCGAGCAGGCGGGCGCGCAGGTAGGCGCGGGCATTTACGTGGGCGGCCGGGCTAGCCAGCACCGTGCGCAGCATGTGCTCGGAGCTGCTAGCCAGCGCGGTGCGGCCGAAGCTAAGCGCGTGGGTCTGGTTGCGGTCGGGGCGCTCTTCCAATAAATAAAGCCCGGCCTGAAAACGGTGTTGGAAAGTGCCCAGGGTAGAATCGGGCAGCAGGTACACCAGGCGCGGATTGGTGTGGTACACGCCCGCCGCCTTGGCTAGGGCCGCGGCCACGTAGGCCCCGTAGGGCGGCGCGGCGCAGGTTTGGTCGCGCAGCACGGGGCCCACGGCGCGGTCGAGCCAACCAGCCGACACCTTGCGGCTCAAGTCTTTATCGACCGAGCGCAGCACAAAAATGCGGCCGTCGGTGGTGCGCAAGCGCAAGGTGTTGGTTTGAAAGCTGCCGCCTGCCTGCAGCGGCAGCAGCCCCGCCGAACCCAGCCGCAGCACGGGGGCCGTGATGGGCGTGGCCCACAGCGGGCGGTAGTGCGGCCCCCACAGCCGCTGCCACCACCAGCCGCGCCGGGCGTAGTGCGGGCCGGGTGCCACCCGCGCCCACGCCGAATCGGGCCCGAACACCGGGCGCGCTTCAGTGGCGGCGGTCGTAGTTGGCTCGGCGCAGCCGGCCAGTAGCCCACTGCACAGCAGCGCAACGCTGAGGGCTCCTACTGCTTTTTTCAGCCAACAAAACCTGATTGCAAACACTGAGTTAACCTAAACAATAGCCCCGCGACGCAGCCCGCCGTACGCAATCTTAGCGAGCCAGCGTGGTGGGCTGCCACCCAGGCGTTATAGCGCAGCCGGCGTGGTGGGGTTGCCTCACGCGGGGCAGCCCATCTTTTCCGGCTGGCCTGCGTTGAAGTAGCCAACCGCCTTCCTGCCCGTTCTACGGATTATTCTGCCTCTGTTTTGCGCACTATTACTTTTTCTTTTTTTTATGGTGGTCTGGCGTTAGGACTGACCACCGGCTGCGCACATAAAAATTATTTTCAGGCCGATGCGAAGCTGCCCGCTACGGCCGCCCGCCCACTGGCCGCTACGGATAGCGTGTGGGCCACGGCTGGCCGCCAGTACGACCGCCACGGCCGGGTGTATCACTGGCTGCTGGGGCCGCACCACCGGGCGGTGTGGGCGGCGCCGGTGCGGGTACCCGTTTTTAAGTTAGCTACGGCCGATGCAGGAGTTGGCCCCTTCAAGCCGACCAAGCTGGGCGGTGGCTTTCAGAGCACCAGCCTGACGCTGGAAACGGCCGATGGCCGGCCCTACGTCATTCGCTCGCTCGACAAAGACCCGTCGCGCATCATGCCCAGCCCCTACCGCAAGACCTTTATGGCCAATGCCCTGCGTGATGCCACCTCAGCCGGCAACCCCTACGGGGCGCTGGTGGTGCCGCCACTGGCCCAGGCGCTGGGCGTGCCGCACACCCACCCGCGCATTTTTTACGTGCCGCTCGATGAAACCGCCCTCACGGTGGCCGATGCCAACGAGCGCCTGCGCGGTAAACTGGTATTATTTGAAGAGAAATATAGCGGCAAACTTGTGAGCTCGCCCCTACTGCCGCAGGCCCGCGAGTACATCAGCGACGAGGATATGCGGAAGAAAATCTACTCGCACCCCACCGACCGCCCCGATGAGCACGCCCTGCTGCGCGCCCGCCTGCTCGATGTGCTCATCGGCGACTGGGACCGCCACGCCGGCCAGTGGCAATGGGCCGAGCTGCCTGACCCCGCCCACGCTGGCCGCCATTTGTTTGCGCCCATCCCGAAAGACCGCGACCAGGTTTTCTTCCGTATTTCGGATGGGTTTCTGCCGTGGCTGGGCACGCGCAAATTCGCAGTGCGCCACTTAGTTACGTTCAAGACTCGCATGCACGACGTGCGGGCGCTCACCGGCTCGGGGCGCTTTGTAGACCAGCGCGGCCTGCCCGAGCTCACGCGCCGCGATTTTGACCAGGCGGCCCGCTACGTGCAGCAGCACCTGCCCGACTCGACCCTGGCCCGCGCCGTGCGCCGCCTGCCCCCGGCCGTGTACGCGCTGGAAGGCGAGCGCCTGCTGCGCGATTTGCAAAGCCGCCGCGACCAACTGCCCACCGTGGCCCGCAAGTACTACTTGCTGAAAGCCCAGAAACCCATTGTGGCCGGCACCGAGCAGCCCGATTTTTTTCAGGTGCAGCGTACCCCCGATTCGACTACGGTTCGCATCTACAGCCGGGCACTTGGAATTGATTCGCTGTATTTTAAGCGCACATTTCTCAGCAAAGAAACCCGCCGCCTGACCCTTGAGGGCCTGGGCAGCAACGATATATTTGAGGTAAGCGGCCGGGGCCTGCCACTGGTGTTGCACGGCGGCGCGGGCCAGGATGTGGTACGCCCCGCCGCTGCGCCTCGCGTCGACTTTAGCCAGGAGGCTAATGGTGAGTTAGAAGTACCTCGGCCCCGCAACAAGAAGGAAGAGCTGGAAAACTACGACCGGCTAGCGGACGAATAATTTCAATGAGCAATTAACAGTGAGCAAGGAGCAGCCTGCTTTTTCGGTCTGCTCCTTGCTCACTGTTAATTGCTCATTGACTTACACTTCCGCCAGCATTTCGAGCACTAAGTGCTCGGTGGGCGAAAGCTCATCCTGGTCGGCGGGGTCGGCATCGTGGCGGCGCAGGTAGTCAATGAGTTTGCCTGAGTTGAACAACTCCACTACCTGTGGGTGAATGTAGTACTTGGAGCACACGGTGGGCGTGTTGCCGAGGTTGGTAGCGACCTCCTTTACTGCTTTGCGGATGACTTTTTCGGGGGCTAGCTCGGGCTCGTCGTGCAGCACGGCTTCGAGGCAGCTCACCATTTTCACGGTGCCGCCCCAGGTGCGGAAGTCTTTGGCCGACAAGGCTAAGCCGGTTTGCTGGTGCAAATAGTCATTGACGTGGCCCGACTCCAGGGGGTGGCGGTGCCCGTCGGGGCCGTAGAACTGGAAGAGGTGCTGGCCGGGAATTTCTTTGCATTTGCGCACTAGGCGGGCCAGCTTCTGGTTGTGCAGGGTCACGTCGTGCGGCACGCCTTTCTTACCTATGAAGGAAAAACGCAGGTCGGCCCCGTCGATTTTCACGTGCTTGTCGAGTAGGGTGCTAAGGCCGTAGCTCTGGTTTTTCTTCGCATACTCTTCATTACCAATGCGAATGAAAGATTGGTCCATGAGTGTGAGCACCAGCGCCACTACTTTGTCGCGGTCGAGGCCGGGGCGGTCGAGGTCTTTTTTGAGCTGCTGACGCAGGGCACTCAGCTTCTGCCCAAAAGCCAGCAGCCGCGAAAATTTGGTGAGCGAGCGGGCCGCATCCCAGGCCGGGTGGTAGCGATACTGCTTGCGGCCGGCCGCGTCGTGGCCCGTCACCTGCAGGTGAAAATTAGGGTTGGGGGCAATCCAAACGTCCGTCCAGGCCGGCGGAATGACGAAGCTGTGGATGCGGGCCAGCGTTTTCTCGTCCTCGATTTTGTGGCCTTTCGCATCGAAATAGACAAATTCACCCTTGTCCTTGCCGGGCTCGCGGCGCAGGCCGGGGCCGGTATCGGTGGTGTAGCGCAGGCCAGCTAGCTCGGCCTGGCGGGCGGGGTCTTTGTAAAGCTCGTGGGCGGCAAGGTCGGGCAGCGGTGCGAGTTTTTTCTTGCGGGTTTTGGGGCGGGGCGCAGCGTGGGTGGCGGTGGGCATGTAGGCAGAAATAGAATTACGTGGGAGGGCTTACGTAATTCGGGGCCGCGAGTAGGTGGGCAACTTTTTGCGGGCCACAACTGTATATTTGCCTAGGGAGTGGAACGTTTCGGACGCTTAAGAGGAGGACGCGCTTTCGGGCGCGGCGCATCGCTCGCCACTCAGATTAAAAAAGAGGTCAGTTGCTTAGGCGACTGGCCTTTTTTTATACATCGTAATCAGCGCCAGCTGGCGTCGACCGGGCCGCCACTCTACGATGGCAATAGTAGTTCCTGAGGCTTCTACCTGCTCTATTTCCAGTCGGGGCAGCATACCAGCCTTCACTTGCCCGGCTCGCATTGTAGCAGCCTGCAACACCCAGTCTGATAAAGCCAATAGGTCAGTTTCAACAATGGGGATTTGGCCACGGGCTATTTCTAACTTGCTTTTAGCTACGCCATGCTGAGCCAACGTGTGGCGAATGGCATCGCTATCAACCACTATTTCAAACTCCTGGATTGATATATTCAAAATAATCGCTGCCTGCTGCACCACTGTTTCCGATGCCCGGCCAAGCCGACAGAATGCCTTGTCTCCCATTTTAGTGGCTGTCTTGGCAAAGGCGAGCAGCGACGACAGTTCTATAAATTCTTGATTCATTAAGGCGCAAATAGCAGGCTGCTAAACAGGAGGATAATTTTGATTACGAGCGAAGAATCAGGCGCAGGCAAGAGCCAAAACTACCGCCTAGCTACCAGTGATTTGTCGGATAGCCGTAGGTTTGTCTAATGGAAGTAGGCCAATTGTTTTCGGATGCCCTCGACTGGGCCGATGCGCGCATCACGCGCACGGCCGCTCGCCTGGGGCGTTTGCGGCCTTTGCACCTCGATGTGTACCGCAGCTACGGCACGCCGCACCGCTTCTACCTCAAGGGCCGTCTGCTCGCCGACCGGGGCCTCACGCCCCAAACCGAGGCCGACTCGCCCTGGCGTAATTTCCAGGCCATGTACCGGCGCTTCAATAGCCGCGAAATACCTAGGGCCCAGGTAGTAGTAGAAATGCCCGGCGGCCTGGATGCCTACGCCACCACCGACAAGGGTGGCTACTACACCCTAGCCCTCGACCCGCCCCAGCTGCCCGAACCCACCGAATACCTGTGGTACCCAGTGCCGGTGCGGGTGAGCCAGCTGCCGCGCCGTTTTCAGGGGCTGGCCGGCTCGATAACGGGCACGGCGCAGGTACTCATTCCGCCGCCCACGGCCGAGTTTGGAGTGATTTCTGACCTCGACGACACGGTAATTGTGACCCGTGCCACCCATATTTTGCGGATGCTGCGCACCGTGCTTTTTCGCAATGCGCACTCGCACGAGCCGCTTTCGGGGGTGGCGGCGTTCTACCAGGCCTTGCAGCGCGGGCTCAGCGGCCGGCCCGACAACCCGTTTTTCTACGTCAGCTCTTCGCCCTGGAATTTATACGATGTGCTGGAAGATTTCCTGCGCCTGCGCGGCATTCCGCTGGGGCCGCTGCTGCTGCGCGACTCGCTCCTCAGCGGCCCCAAGCCCGGCCCCGGTGACCTGAGCAGCGGCAACGACTCGCTGCACCACGGCCATAAGCTACGAGAAATCAAGCAGTTGCTGGATACATACCCGCACCTGCCATTTATCTTGCTCGGCGATAGTGGCCAGCACGATGCCGACATCTACGCCGAGGTGGTGCGCCAGCGGCCGGGCCAAATCAAGGTTATTTACATCCGCGATGTGGGCGTGCCGACGCGCCTGGAGGTAGTGAGGCCAGTGGCGCTGGCCCTGCAAAACGAGTTTCAGGTAGAAATGCTGGTGGTGCCTGATTTTTTGGCGGCAGCCAAGCACGCGGCCGGGCTAGGGCTGATTACGGCCGAAGGCTTGGCGCAGGTAGAAGCGGCCAGCGAGTAGCGCCAAGTTTGTAGTTCGCGCTACTCGCTGGGTTTTCGCTAACAAACGCGAACTACAAACTTCGCGCTACTGCTTCCGGCTCCGAACTTTGCGGCCCGACTTATTTTCTCTCCCTAGTGGCTCAATCCGTACAAACCCTTCTTCCTTCCTGGCGCACGGTGCTGCGCGTGAGCTTGCAAACCGTAGCCGCGCTGTTTCTGCTGTCGGTGGCCTGGGTGCTGGTGTACCGCTGGGTGCCGCCGCCCGCCACCTGGCTTATGCTCGACCGCCGCGCCCACGCGCCGATGGGCCTGGGCTATTACGGCATCCAGACCGATACGCGCCACGCCAACTACCGCTTTTGCACCCTCGATGAGGTGGCACCCAGCATCCCGCTGGCTGTGGTGGCGGCCGAAGACCAGCGCTTCCTTGTTCACCACGGCTTCGACCTCGACGGCATGTGGAGCGCGGCCAAGTACAACTGGAACCGCGCCGACGGCAAGCCCGTGCGCGGCGGCTCCACCATCTCGCAGCAGGTGGCCAAAAACGTGTTTCTCTGGCAGGGCCGCTCCTACATCCGCAAGGCCGCCGAGGCGTATTTCACCATGCTCATCGAAACGCTTTGGAGCAAGCGCCGCATCATGGAGATGTACCTGAGCGTGGCCGAAATGGGCGACTGCACCTTTGGCGTGGAGGCCGCCAGCCAGCGGTATTTTCACAAGCCGGCCCGCCAGCTCAGCGCACCCGAGGCCGCGCTACTGGCCGGCGTGCTGCCCAATCCGCTGCGCTTTCGGGCGGGGCAGCCGGGGCCGCAGGCGCGGGCCAAGCAGCTGCGCGTGCTGCGCGCCATGCGGGCGCTGGGCGGCACGGCTTATGTATCGACGCTGCTGAATAAATAAGTAATTTGGCAGGCGGCAGGTATATGCCAGCCATGCTACGTCCGTCATGCTAAGCGCAGCGAAGCATCTCTGCCGCTTCATTTAGGCCGTTCAACGAAGCAGTAGAGATGCTTCGCTGCGCTCAGCATGACGGACGTAGCACTATAGTAATTTTTCAACTTATAATTCGCTTATTTTGAAACACCTACTCACCTTAGCCGCAAGCTTACCCTTAAGCTTTACCAGCTTCGCAACGCTGCCGCCGACCAACCCGGCGGCGGCCCGCCAAGCCATTGCCAAAGTGCTGACCACCCAGGCAGCCGCCTGGAACAAGGGCGACATTGCAAGCTTCATGGCGGGCTACTGGCACTCCGATTCGCTGGTTTTTATTGGGAGTAAAGGCCTTACCTACGGCTGGCAACCCACCCTCGATAACTATCGCAAAACCTACGGCGATGCTACCCGCATGGGCCAGCTCGACTTTAGCCAGCTGCGCATAAATACCCTTTCGGCCGACGTGGCGCAAGTGGTGGGCCACTGGCACCTGGCGCGGCCGCAGACGGGCGACCTGCAAGGACAGTTTCTGCTGATTTTTCGGAAACTAGATGGCAAGTGGGTGATTGTGGCTGACCATTCGAGCTAACGCCCTGTCATTGCGAGCGGAGCGACGCAAGCGCACCCGAACGGCGTGGCTGAACAGATGCGGTTGCTTCGCTCCGCTCGCAATGACAAAGTGTTAGCTGCTAGTTGCTATCTAATAGCAACTGAAAATTACTCGGCATGCCTACTACTTTTCGGGCTATTTTTCGTATATTTGCCTCATCTTTAGACCCTCAGTTTTACGTTTATGAAAAAGAACACTGCCTTTTCTACGTTGCTGCTACTGGGCGGCCTGGGCTCCCTCAGCTTCCTCACGGCCCAGCTGATTAGCCTCAACCTGACTTTTTCGCTTCGGGGCGAAGAAGACCATCACTATCTATAAGCCTGCATCTTATCCCACCCTTTTGGTAGTAAAGCCTCGCCCTCGGCGGGGCTTTTTGCGTATGCATCGGGCGGCGGTACCGACATTTGCCGACCAACTTTTTTCCTTCACCAGCCAGCCCAACCCTCGCGAACGGGCGGCTACATTCGACTTCCTTCGTGACGCTCGACACCAACCAACAGCAGGTCAGCTACATCATCGGCCGCGACCTGGCCCGCAACTTTGCCCAGCAAGGCCTGGAGCTGGACATCGACACCCTGGCCGCGGCCCTCAAAGAAGGTCTCGCCGGCCAGCCTAGCCAACTTACCCAGGAGCAAATGCAGGCTGCCATGCAACAGCTGCAAGAGCAGCTCGGCGGCGGCGAAGAAGAGGACGACGACGACACCCAAGACCCCAATACCATGAACAACAACAAAGCGGAAGGCGAAGCCTTCCTGGCCGAAAACGCCAACAAGCCCGGCGTAACCACCCTGCCCAGCGGCCTGCAATACGAAGTGCTGACCGAAGGCACCGGCGCCAAAGCCGGCCCCCGCTCGTCGGTGACGACGCACTACCACGGCACCCTCATCAATGGCAACGTATTCGACAGCAGCTACCAGCGCGGCCAGCCGGCCACGTTTGGCGTAAACCAAGTTATCGCGGGCTGGACTGAGGCCCTGCAACTGATGCCCGAAGGCTCGAAGTGGCGCTTATACATCCCATCGGACCTCGCTTACGGCAAACGTGGCGCAGGCCGCGACATCGGCCCCGACTCGGCGTTGATTTTCGATGTGGAATTGCTGAAAGTAAACAACTAAGCGGCCATGTCGCCGGAGGAGCCGCTGCCCAGTTTGCCCGTGCCCGCTACGCCGGCCACTGTGCCTGCGCCCGCCTGGGTGCAGAGCAGCACGGCCGGCGTGCGGCCCAGCGAGCCGCTGGCCGCGCCTTCAACCAATGCTGAAACTTCGCTACCGGAGGCCCCTGTGCTTCCGGTAGTTGAGTGGCCTACTCCCCCACCGCCGTTAGCACCGCTGCCCACGGTGCAAAGCACTGATAGCCGCCTGGTAATCACCGATGCGTCGGTGACCGTGCTGGGGCAAACCTTCGGGCTGCGCGAGCTAGAACGGGCCGAAGTGCAGCATGTGCACTGGGTATTGTGGGTGCTGCTGGGCGGTATGGGGTTGGCGATAGTGCTCATCGCGTTTCTGCAAAACTGGCTGCACACCGGCCCCGCCATGCTAGGCATGGCCACCACGGCGCTGCTGCTGGCCTACGGACTGCGCGGCACCAACCGGCTGCGCCTGTGGCTGCTGGGCCGGCAGCCGGGTCATTTTGCCTTAGCTGGCGACTTGGCCGGTTGGCAGCGCCTCGTGGGCGAGCTAAACCGCCGCGTGGTGCGCGCCCACGACCGTGCCGCTGCCGAGGCCGCCTACCTGCTGGCATTGGCCGAGGCCGAGCGGGCTGCCCGGCAGGCGCAGGCGGCCACTGCTAATGCGTCTACCACCTTTCCCACCCCATTCGCGTAAGAGCCGCTTGTAATAAGCAGCTGCGCGGTGCGATACACGCTGGCCTGAGGCCGGTGCTGCCCGCGCGCCGCTTCACCGATTCTGTTCAACCGACACGGGCGGGGGCAAGCCCCGCACCCTACGCCCACGCCGAATTTCTACTACCGAACCGTTTTTTATGAGTTCCAAACAATCCCACACTGCCATATCCGGGGCCGGGCTGCTCATTGCGCTCGGCATTATTTATGGCGACATCGGCACCTCGCCGCTGTACGTGATGTCGTCCATCCTGAAAAGTGGGCAAACGCCGGGCCTCATCGACCCGGTGCTGGTGCTCGGGGCTATTTCGTGCGTTATCTGGACGCTGACCCTGCAAACGACCGTTAAGTACGTGCTCATCACCCTCAATGCCGATAACAACGGCGAGGGGGGCATTTTCTCGCTCTACGCCCTGGTGCGGCGGCGCGGCGGCTGGCTGTCGGTGGTGGCCATTATCGGGGGAGCGTCGCTACTGGCCGATGGGGTTATTACGCCGCCCATCTCCGTTTCGTCGGCCATTGAGGGGCTTAAAGCGGTGTACCCGGCGCTCACGCAGAACTACGTGGTGGGCATCGTGATTGGTATTATTGCGGGGTTGTTTCTCCTGCAAAGCTTTGGCACGCAGATAGTAGGCAAGGCCTTCGGGCCGATTATGTTTTTGTGGTTTACGATGCTGGGCGTGCTTGGCGCGGTGTGGGTGGCCCAAAACCCGACCATCCTTAAGGCTATCAATCCTTATTACGGCTATAAGTTGCTTACGCAGTACCCGGGTGGCTTCTGGTTGCTGGGCTCGGTGTTCTTGTGCACCACCGGGGCCGAGGCGCTGTACTCCGACCTGGGCCACTGCGGCAAGGGCAACATTCGCATCAGCTGGACTTTTGTAAAAACCACCTTGCTGCTCAACTACCTGGGCCAGGGAGCGTGGCTGCTGGCCCACCAAAACCAGCAGATTGGCGACCAAAACCCATTCTATGCGCTCATGCCCGCGTGGTTTTTGCTGTTCGGCATCGGGCTGGCTACGGTGGCGGCGGTTATCGCTTCGCAGGCCCTCATCACGGGCTCATTTACGCTGGTGGCCGAGGCTATCCGCTTGAATATGTGGCCCAAAGTTCGCCTTAACTACCCTACCGATGTGAAGGGCCAGCTCTTCGTGCCGAGCATGAACCGGCTGCTGCTGCTGGGCTGCATCGGGGTGGTGCTCTACTTCCGCGAGTCGAGCGAGATGGAGGCAGCCTACGGCTTGGCCATCACGCTCACTATGTTGATGACCACCATCTTGCTCACCGTGTGGCTGCGCAAGGTAAAGCACGTGGCGCTGCCGCTGGTAGCGTTGTTTGTACTGGTGTATGGGCTGATTGAGGGGTCGTTTTTGGTGGCCAACCTCATCAAGTTTCCGCACGGCGGCTTTGTGTCGCTGGCCATTGCGGCCGCGCTTATGGGTGTGATGTACGTGTGGCTCAAGTCGTACTACATCAAGCGCCGCCTCACCGACTTCGTGAAAATCGAGCCCTATATCGAGCCGCTCAAACAGCTCAGCGATGATGAGTCGATTGGCAAGTACGCCACCCACTTAGTGTTCCTGACCTCGGCCGAGCGCCCGAGCGAGATTGAGCAGAAAATCATCTACTCTATCTTTCAGAAGCGGCCTAAGCGGGCTGATATCTACTGGTTTATCCACGTCGATACCACCGACGAGCCGTACACGATGGAGTACAAAGTGACTGAGTTGGCTCCCGACGATGTGTTCCGTATCAACTTCCGGCTGGGCTTCCGGGTGCAGCAGCGCATCAACCTGTTTTTCCGCAAAGTGGTGGAAGACTTGGTGCGCAACAAAGAGGTAGATATTACCTCGCGCTACGCTTCGCTGAGCCAGCGGCATGTGGTGGGTGACTTCCGCTTTGTAGTGCTCGAAAAATACCTCAGCATCGAAAACGACTTCCCCACGATGGAGAAGCTGGTGATGCAGGCTTACTTCTACCTCAAGCAGTTTATTTCGGGCGAGGCCCAGTACTTCGGCCTCGATACCTCATCGGTAAAAGTCGAGAAAGTGCCGCTGGTAATTGCGCCCGTGCGCGAAGTAGCCCTGACGCGGGTGAAGTAACGCCTTATTTTATACCCAAGTTTGCCCGCCGGGTGCCTCTAGCTAGAGGTGGCCGGCGGGCAAACTTGCGTTTGAAGAACTTACTTCTATAGGAAGATTGGTATAAAAGCCTTGAGAAAAACGAGTGTCATGCTGAACGCAGTGAAGCATCTCTACCGCTTCATCCAATCTGTGCAACGGTGCGGTAGAGATGCTTCACTGCGTTCAGCATGACACTCGTTTTTACATTTTTATTAAGCCAGAAACAAGGCTACAGCCTTACCCCTACTTACCCGCGCTAGCTGCTGGCCGCCGCTACTGGCGTGGTAGGCGCGGCCCCTGGCTTGGCCGCCGGTGCCGGGCTAGTCGTGAAAAACGCGCCCAGCGCGTAGCCCACCAGCCCTTGCAGAATGGCCAGAAACAGTGTTCCCTTCTTCAAAATGTCGGGTAGCAGTGTGGTAGTTGTGCTCTGAATCCAGAGGCCGGCCCCCACGGTCAGGTACAAACACAGCCAGTAGAACAGCGACAGTGCCCAGCACAACCGGAAGTAAAACGAGTCGGCCGATACCTGCGGGGCCGCCGTGGGGCGTAGCGCGCCCAGCATGAGCAGCAGCGTGGGGGCTACCAGCGGCGCATACCACTGCCAGACCGGGGCCGGGTCGAGCAGCTTGCCCGTGAGCGTGCCGATAACCAGCGCCGCCGTGAGCGGGGCCGCGCAAACAAACCACAGCAGCGCCAACCGGCGCTGCGAATACGTGGAGGAAGAAGGGGACATGATAGAGCCGGGAGAAAAAATAAGCTTCGTGAATAACCTGGCCTAATACCGAATGCCTACCCGCTGCAATTGCGTGAAGCCATCGAGCCGGCACCGGGGCAGCAGCACCACGGGCTGGCCTTCTTTTTTATTAAACTCATACACCAGCACGGCCGCGTAGTGGTCGGCCGTGAAGGGCATTTTGCGCACCTCAGGCGGCAGCTTGTTGGTGCCCTTCCCAAACCAGAGCTCCGCCTCATCCGAAGAAGGGGCCGTGCCTTCGGAACTGGGCAAGGGCCGGTCGGTGATGACGAACACGAAGACGCGCCAGTAGCCACTGGTCGGAAAAACCAGCGAGTGGGCCATGCACAGCAGCGAAAAGCCGGGGCAGGGCGTGGTATCGAGGCTCCAGCGGCCGGGCTCGGGCAGGGGCACGTACGTTTCCTTTATTTGCTCGAACTTGGTGACGAGCGCAAAGCCGGGCTGGTCGGGCAGCACATAGTACCGGAAGTCGCGGTAGCGGGCCTGAGTCAGCACCTGGCTCAGGTGGTCGTCGGCCTCGCCCAGCGTGTGCACCTTGTCTTTGTCAAAGAATGCTGCCGGCAGGTCTACCTGCTCCGAATAGGGGCGCGGCGGCCACGGAAAGCCATCCTTGGCGGGCAGGCTAATGGAAGCTGAATAAGGCACATTGTGAGGGGGGGGGGGGGGGGGGGGGGGGGTTGAGCGCGGGGGATGCGGCGGGGTGTCGCCATCCATTGTTACCGGCGGCTGGCTGGCCATGGTGTCCGGTGCCATCAGGATGACCCGCTGAGGGGTCGCCACTCTTCTGGCCCGGTGCCTTATTATCCGGGGGGTACTGGGGGTAGTCTGGGCCTGGGCCCCGGCCGCCCACCAGCTTAGCCCCAAGAGCGCAAAGCCGCGCAGTAGATGAAAGTAGTTCATAGCGCAGCTGCTGGTTGGGTGGGGATGAAAATGGGGCCAACACCTTCCCGATGAAAGAAGTAGTGGCAGCCAATCGGTACTGAAAGCTGGTTTTTGGTTATAAATATATAAATAAATAGCTTTTACTTATAACACTAGGTTTGAGCCAGCTGCAGAAACGTCCAAAAAATTCAATTGGACAGCTGATAAGACGCGTGCTTTCCTCGTCGAGTCCAGCGGAGCTTCTGCCCAAGCTTGGCGCAGATAGACGCGTTCGCCTGCCCATTGCATCACTCATGCCCCAGGCTCGCCGCCCCAGCAAAATCCTCGTGTGGGCCACCAGCCGGCTAACCCTGAGCCCCGCCGGCACGTTTGGCTAGGAGGCCCGGCTGAGCCGGTGGCCAAATTTTGAGTCTCCGAATGGGCGGCGCAGCCGGGGCCGCCACCGTACGTTTTCTTCTTATTTTCCCATGAAAAAGCTAGCAGGCAAAGCCGCGCTTATTACCGGTTCTGATTCGGGTATTGGCCAGGCCACGGCCATTCAGTTTGCCCAAGAGGGCGCCAATGTGGTTGTCGTGTACCTCCACGACGCGGCCGGGGCCGAGCACACCCGCCAGGCCGTGGAGCAGGCCGGCCAGCAGGCGCTGGTGGTACAAACTGATGTGAGCGACGCCCACCAGGCCGAAGCGTTATTTGAGCAAGCGGTGGCCCGGTTTGGCACCCTCGACATATTGGTGAACAACGCCGGGGTGAGCGGCGCGCACAAGCCCGTGGTGGACATGCTGCCCGAGGAGTTTGAAAAAACCATCCGCACCGATTTGTTTGGGCCGTTTTACCTGGCGCGGCTGTTTGCCCGGCACCGCAAGGAACACGGCGGCAAAGGCAAGATTGTGAACGTGACTTCCATTCACGAAGAGGTAGTGTCGCCGGGCACGGCCGACTACTGCGCGGCCAAGGGCGGCCTACGCAACCTCACGCGCACGCTGGCTCTGGAGCTGGCCGAGCAAGGAACGAACGTCAACAACCTCGCCCCCGGCATGATACTGACGCCCATGAACCAAAAAGCCATCGACGACCCCGAAACACGCCACAAAGCCGAGGAGAAAATCCCGATGAAGCGCGCCGGCCAGCCCGCGGAAATCGCCAAACTGGCGCTGTTCCTGGCCTCGGCCGACTCAGACTACGTGACGGGCTCGACCTACGTCATGGATGGCGGCTTTATGCGCATGGTGGCGCAAGGCGCCTAATGCCGCAGCAACCCACCATTCAGGCGCTGGCCGTGGTCAGCGACCGCCGCACCTGTGCCCTGCTCGACCAGCAGGGCACGCTGTGCTGGTATTGCCCTGAGCAGTTTGATAAAAGTGCCGTGTTTTCGCTGCTGCTTGATGCCGAAAAAGGCGGCTTTTGGGCGGTGGCAGCGGCCGGGCAGCAGTTTAGTAGCCGGGCTTATGTCGAACGCAGCAGCATTCTTACCACTGTTTTCACGGTAGCGGGTCAGGAATTTACCCTCACCGACTGGATGCCGCTGGAAGAAGATTTCAGCGGGTTGTGCCGGCAGTTTTCGGCCGCGCCGGTGCCGGTGGTGAACACCATTCGGCTGCGGCCGGACTATGGCTTGGCCACGGCCGAAACGCAGCTGCTAGCCGATGGCACCACGGCCGCCTTTGCGGAGCTGGGCTTGTGGCTGCGCACCTCGCACCCACTGCGGCAGGTTGGCGACACGCTACAATTCACGATTCCGGCCGGGGCCGAAGGCTGGGCGGTGCTCACCGACACGCCGGGCGCGGCGCAGGCGCTGGACGGGCTGCGCCTGGGTGCCTCCTTCAACCATACGGCGCAGGCCTGGCGCGCGCTGGCCAGCCTGCTGCACTACGAGGGGCCGTATGAGCGGCCGGTGCAGGACTCCATTCGGGCGATTCAGCAGCTGACGTTTGCTGCCACGGGTGGCATTATTGCGGCGGCCACTACCTCGCTGCCCGAGGTGCTGGGCGGCGCCCGCAACTACGACTACCGCTACGTGTGGATGCGCGACGTGAGCATGATAGTAGGCGCGCTGGTGCAGCTCGATGAGGTGGGCCAGGTCGAGCAAAGCTTCCTCAATTTTATTGCCGCGGCCCGACGCGAAAACCAGCAGCCGCGGCTTTCGCCCTTCTATACGGTCGATAAAAAGCTTATTAAAGACCTTAAAAAGCTCGACCTGGCCGGCTACCAAAACAGCCGCCCGGTGCAAATCGGCAACACCGCCTACGACCAATTGCAGCTCGATGCCGATGCCAACGTGCTGGTGGCGGCCAAGCTGCTCTACGACCGGTTTGGCGAAAAGAAGGAGTGGGCAACCGTGGTGCAGGTGGCCGATTTTCTCACCGAAAACTGGCAGCGCGACGACAACGGCATCTGGGAAGAAGGCCAGACCAAGCCGTACACCTCCTCCAAAGTTTTTGCGGCGCGGGGCCTTGAGTTCATCGCCGCCTACGCCGACACGCCCGCTCAGGCCGCGCGCTGGCAGCAGGCCGCCCGCGACATTCGGCAGTTTGTGGCCGAAAACTGCCTAACCACAAGCGGCGCTTACGCCGTGTACCCCGGCTCGGAAGAGGTCGATATTACGGCCGTGCTCTTTGCCCACTGGACCTACTGCGAATTCGACAGCCCCGCAATGCTGGCCACCATCCGGGAGCTCGAAACGCACTGGTACCGCGAAAACCTCTACTGGCGGCGGCTCGAAGAATTTGACTCGCACCAGGAAGGCGCCTTCCTGGCCGGCACCTGCTGGATGGCCCATTACTACGCCTTCGCTGGCCAGCCCGACAAGACGCAAACCATCCTCGACGCCGTGCTGCGCTACCAAAACGACCTGGGCTTCTTCGCCGAAGAGGCCGGCCTCGACCAGGGTGAGCAGATGCTCGGCAACTTCCCGCAAACCTTCGTGCACTCGTCGTTTATCTGCGCCGCCAATGGGCTGAAAATGGCCCGGCAAGGCAAGGATAGCCGGGTTAGTAGTTAAAAATTGTCATTGCGAGCGCAGCGAAGCAATCGCATCAGGGCGAGCCATTTCGGGTTCCGTTCGGGTGCGATTGCTTCGCTGCGCTCGCAATGACAGACGACTTTTACGTCAGGCCCATAGTTCTATTCCCGCACAAACCGCCCCTGCCCCAGCGCCTCGCCGCCCGCCCCCAGCAGGCGCAGGTAGTAGAGGCCAGCGGCCAGCGCGTGCGTGTCGAGCTGCGTTTGGCGCACGGGCTGGCGGGCCACGAGGCGGCCGGTGGCATCGAGGATTTCAGCGGTTGCCCCGGCGGGCACGGGGCTGGCCAGGTTAAGCTGCTCGCGGCAGGGGTTGGGGAAGGCCAGCAGCAGTGGGGTAGCCACGGCAGCCTGGGTGGCTAGCACCAGGGTATTGTCCTGCTGCACGCTGCCGGGCAGGTCGGGCAGCCAGCCCGCCACGTCGATTTCGATGCTGCTCACGGTACTGCTCACGGTACTGCTCACGGGCACGGTAAAGCTTTGGGTGGCCTGCGTCTGGTTGAGGCGCACCACCTGGCTGGTGCCGTTTTGAAAGTGAATGGTATAATCGACCTCCGTCTGAAAAAACGGCGTAATAGCCGGCAGCGAGGCCGTTTCCACTACTTGCAGGCCGAGGCTGCCGCCCACTTGCCGCCAGCGCACCGCGAAGGCCGGGAAGCCTTCGCCCCGGTACCACTGCTGAAAGAAGTAGCCTAGCGGCTGGCCCAGCTCAGCCTCAAACAGGGCCTGTAAGTCGGCGGTGCGGGCGGCGCGGCCGCTATACTGGCTCTGGTACGTGCGCAGCACCCGGAAGAAACGCACATCGTCGTGGCAGAGGTAGCGCAGTAGATGCACCACGGCGGCCCCTTTCTTATAGGTAAGGTCGAAGCTGAAAATGCGGCCCACGCTGGTGGTGTCCGTCACGCGCACGCTGCCGCTGCCGGCGTCGTGGGCGTAGCCCTGGGCCACGTCCATCCAGTCGCGGGTGTATTGGGGGGTCGAAAAGGCTTGCAGCGACAAATACTCGCCGTAGGAGGCAAAGGCTTCGTTGAGCCAGACATCCTCCCAGCTGGCGCAGGTCACGTTGTCGCCAAACCACTGGTGAAACAGCTCGTGGGCCGTGAGCGTGAAGTCGAAGCCATCCTGGGTGGTCATGGTCTGGTGCTCCATGCCGCCGCCAATGGGGGCCAGCGAGTGGCCATACTTTTCATCGGCAAAGTAGTAGCGCCCCACCAAACTGGAGTAGTTTTCGATGAAGCCCGGCGTGCGGTCCATCTCGGTTTTGTAGTAGTTCAGCGCCGCCTGGTTATACACGTAGTTGACGATAGGAATGGCCGGGCCGCCCGCCGGATTGGCGTAGTTAACGTACTCCACGTAGGGGGCCACGGCCACCGAAATCAGGTAGTAATCGATGGGGTGGCGGGTGCTCCACTCGTAGCGCACCTTGTTATTGGGCAGCAGCACCGTGCGGCGCAGCACCCCGTTGGAACCCACCTTATTAGGCAGCGTAGTCGTGACGGACACTGCCGCCGAGTCGGCCTTGTCGGCGAGCACCTGCTTGCACGGGAACCACTCGTGAGCCGAAAAGGGCTCCGACAAGCTCCAGGTCACGTTGTAAGGGTACGGCACGCCGCCCATGGTATACGAGCTGCTGGTACTCAAGGCGTTCCCGATAGCATTGCTGTTGCCGCTGGGCGCGGTGCCGTGGTAGTAGATGCGCGCCTCCAGCACCGAGCCGGCCGGGGCCGGCTGGGCTAGCGCGGCAGTGGCCTCGTTGCCCTGCCGCCGCACGCCCGGCGAGCGCCGCCCGCCGGCCACCACAGAATCGATGACCAGCGTGGCCGTGCTGGCCGGCGAGTTCGCCGGGGCCTGGTACAGCTCAAACGCCAGCGAGTCGAGGGCCTGCGCCCGCACCTGCACCCGCAGCAGCACCGAGCCGGCCACGTTGCGCGAGTTGTTTTCGAGGGCAATGTCGAGCTTGTACCACTTCACGTCATAGCGCTCCATTTTTTGGCGGTGCCGCACACTGGCAATGGCCACGGCCTGGGTTGCCGCGCCCTGGCGCTGGTGGGCCAGGGCGCAGGCGCGGGCCGCCGCCGAGAAGTTGGCCACGCCCAAGGCCGGGGTTACTTGCTGGGCCTGCGCCGCCACGCTGCTGCCCAGCGCGCCAAGCACCAATAAAAAGAAAGCTTGTAAATAAAGACGCATACCGGGCTGAAGGTCAATAAAAAATTAGCAGGATTCAATTGCCGGAACTAGTTGCCTGGCTCGCTACCTAGTAAATTTACTCCGGGGTTAGTGGCAATGCAGCTGACCTGCTTACCAAAAATAAATTTTTGGGTTAACGCGTTACGCTACCACCGGCTTTAGGCTGGGGTTTATTGGTTTTATATGCAGCTGTTTTACCAGATTTTCACTTTCTTATCCGCAGTAGTTGCCCAGGCTCGGTGGCGCCGACTCGTCGGGCTGTTTTGCCTGCTGGTGCTCGGGGCCCGGCCCGCCCAGGCCACGCACATTGTGGGCGGCGAGCTCGACTTGCAGTACGTGCAAGGCGACCTCTACCAGCTGTCGATGAACCTGTATTTCGATGCCATCAACGGCAGCCCCGGCGCGCTGGATGCCGACCTCACGGCGGGCATTTTCGACAAGGCCACCAACCGGCAGGTGGCGTCGCTGGTGCTGCCCCTGGCCAGCAATGCCTACGTCAACTACACCAACCCGGCCTGCGCGGTGGGCTCGCTCAGCACCCGGCAGCTGCTGTATCGCAATACCATTCTGCTGCCCGCCTCGACCTACAATAGCTCCCAGGGCTACTACGTGGCCGTAGAGCGCTGCTGCCGCAACATCACGATTGGCAACATTATCTCTCCCGCCTCCGCCGCCCAAACGTTTTACCTGGAGTTTCCGGCCGTGGTGCGCAATGGGCAAACGTTCCGCGACTCCACGCCCCGCATTTTCCCGCCACTGGCTGATTATGCCTGCGCGGGCGAGCTGTTTTACTATGATTTTGCCGGCCAGGACCCCGACGGCGACTCGCTGGTGTACGACATGGTAACGCCCCTAAATGGCCACGCCAACCAAGTGCAGCCCAAGCCCCTGCCGCTGGCCGCCCCCTACGCCCCCATCAACTGGGGCGCCGGATATAGCGCTACTAATCAGATTTTTGGCACCCCCAGCCTCAACATTGGGGCGCACACGGGCCGCCTCACGGTGCGGCCCAGCCGCATTGGGTTGTTTGTGTTTGGGGTGCGCTGCCAGGAATACCGCCGGGGCGTAAAAATCGGCGAAACGCGCCGCGACTTTCAACTGCAAGTGCTGGCCTGCCCCACCAATGCTTCGCCTAGCGTGGCCGCGCTGCCCGGCACCATCGGCCGCCTTACTTACGTGCCCGGCCGCGATACCCTGCGCCTCACTGCTACCGGCCCGCGCTGCCTGCGCCTGCGCTTCACCGACCCCGACCCTAACTCGCAGCTCACGCTCAGCCTCCACTCGGTGAACTACACCGGCACGCTGCCCAATTTCACAACCACCACCACGGGCACGGTGCACAGCCCCGGCCAGCCCGATACGCTGGTGGCCACCCTGTGCTTTCCCGACTGCCTCGACACCAAGGGCACAGTTAACTATCTGGATATCATCGTGGCCGACAATGGCTGTTCGCTGCCCAAGCGCGATACTTTGCGCGTGGCCATCGTGGCTATCCCCGCCCCTAATAGCCTGCCCACCCTCACCAGCACGGCCGGTACGCCCCCGCTACACGTGAAGCCGGGCCAGACACTGGCCTTCGACCTGCTGGCCACTGACCCTGATAGCGACCCCATCACGTTTGCCTTTGGGGGGAATAATGGCTACGCGCCCGCCGCGCTGGGCGCTACCCTCACGCCCCAGGCCCAGGTGGGCACCCGGCGGCAGGCGCGCTTCAACTGGGTGGTGCCCTGCGCGGCCGTCACCGACCCGCCGGGGCAAGTGCGCGAGCTGGTGTTTCGGGCTACGGCCGTTACGCCCTGCGGGGTGCAGCAGGCAGCTCCGCCCCTCACCATCCCCATGATAGTGGACTATGCCAACGCGCCGCCCGTGCTCACCACCACCCTGCCGCCCGACTCGGCGGGCGGCCCGCCGCTGGTGCGCATGAGCCTAGGCCACCCCTACAATGCCACCCTCGCCGGCACTGATACCGATAAGGACGTGCTGGTGCTAAGCGCTACCGGCCAGGGCTTTAACCTGGCCGATGTGGGCATGAAATTCACCGCCACCAGTGGCCCGCCCGGCCAGGCCAATGCCACCTTCTCGTGGCTGCCCGCCTGCGACGGTGTGGCGGTGCTACAAGGCCAGGCGCGTGAGCTGACTGTCACGTTTCAGCTTCAGGAAAGCACCTGCCGGCCCGTGCCGCAGACGCGCGTAGTGCGCTTTTCGGTAGCCAAGCCCGAAGCCCCGGAATTTGTCCCGCCCAACGTCATCACGCCCAACGGCGACGACAAGAACCAGTTTTTCACCATGCCTACCCTGCCGCCCGATTTCTGCGATGCCCGCTTCGCCGACATCAAAATATACTCGCGCTGGGGCCGCCAGGTGTACCAGTCGGCCGACCGCAGCTTCCGCTGGGCCGGCGAGGGCACGGGCGGCGTCTACCTCTACCTCATCACGTTTATCAACGGCCAACACTACAAAGGCTGGGTCGAAGTAATCACGCCCTAACCTAGACCGCAGATTGACCGCAGATTCAAACGGATTAAACAGATTTAACGGATACGCCCGCCTGCGGCGGGCTGACTACTCGAACGTAGGAGCGCGGCTTCGCCTGCTCTTTGAGTCGGCCGAAGGCCACTCTGCGCTCACTTAGTCAGCCCGCCGCAGGCGGGCGTATCCGTTAAATCTGTTTAATCCGTTTGAATCTGCGGTTAGTACATGAATAGGAAGACCATAAACAGCACCACCCACACCGCGTCCACGAAGTACCAGTAGGTGCTGATGGCTTGCAGCTGCCGCCGGTGGTAAGGGTTGCGGATGAAAACCAGCGTACGCACGCTATCGCGGGTGGCGTGCAGGGTGCGCAGTAGCAGCACCAGCAGGTACAGCATGCCACCCACAATGTGCGCAATGTGGACGCCCGAAATCACGTACACAAAAGAGCCGCTTGGGTCGGCTGTGAACAACACCTTTTGAAGAACCAACTCGTGCCAGCCAGCCAACTGCAAGCCGCAGAAGATGCTGCCCAGCAGCAGCGTAGCCGCCAGGCAGCGCGCCAGGTTGGGCAAGTCGTCGGCCTGGTACAGGCGCCGGGCCTGCGCCACCACCGCCGATGAGGTCAGCAGCACAATAGTGCTCAGCGAAAAATAGCGCGGGAAAGCGTGACCACTCGGCCCGCCGCCGTGTTGCAGCCGCGTGAGCACGTACAGCGCCACCAGGCCGATAAATAGCACGCTAATGCCTAGCAGGCCCATATAGAGCATCAGTAGCCGGGGCGGCATGCGCTCCATGCGGTTGAAGGCCGAGCTGCCCGCTGGCTGGCGGCCCGCGCCTATCTGGCGGCGTTCGTTATCAGGCGTTTTCAAAGCAAATAAGCAACGGGATAAAGCAGAAAATCGGGCCAGCGGGACAGCGTCGCTAAAGCTACTGCCCCGCCCTCTTCTAAAGCTTTTGGCCGGGGGTTAAGTTGCCGTTTTTTGCCGATTAACGCTAAAATTTCTCTCGCTTTTTGTTCGCCTAATTTTCCGCAACAACCACCTGAGAAGCTACTTAAAAAACGACCCAATCTTGCCCAGCACCGCGCTCAGCGTGATTTTGGGGCTGTTGCGGTCGGGCAGGCCAAAGGTGACGTAGGTTTTGCCGCCCACGCGCAGGTCTAGCACCAAGCCCAGGCTGCGGGCCAAGTCGTGCAATTGCTGCAAAGGGTCTACCTTGGGGCCGGGCGCTTTGGGCGACTTGGGCGTACCGGGCGGCTGCGGCGACCCGCTCGTGATAAGGTCGAGCACCTGCTGGCTGGGCACGTTGAGGATGAGGTACGTACCCGCGGCAGCCAGTTGCAGCTCGTGCCCGCCGGGCCAGGTCAGGGTCAGGCGGGCTTCTACTTCCAGCCCCTTAGCCACGCGGAGTGGCCGCGCCGGAAGTAGTGGTGCCCGCGCTGATGCTCAGGCCATTGGCGGGTGCGTCGCCCTTGGTGCGAATGCGCAGGGTACCATTGAGGCGCCAGGTAGCGGGCGGGCCGGCGGGATTTTGCTGATTGGGCACTTGCAGCTCCATTTGGTCGAAGGCGCAGTTGAGCTCGATGCCGCCCGAAAGGCGCGTAAGCAGCGAGGCGGCCGTATCGGCCCAGGAAGGTTGGTCTGGCATAAGGTGAGATGGTGAAGGGTGATTTCTTCGGCGATGGTAAGCGGTGCCGATACAAATATGCGCCGCTGTCTTTTAGCTGTGGTTATTTGCTACTTATTTGCGACCATTACGCACAAAAGCCAAACGCAACCACCCAGCCGGGGTTGCCGTTGCGACGGAAGGCGTATTTTTGCCCGCATCATCTGGCTTTGCCTGCTTCCCGCTTTACCCATGAAATTCTTCGCCTGGTTTGCCGCCGCTACCATCGTCTTCCTGCTCGCCGCCCGCTACGTACCCAAAACGCCGGCCGAGCCCATCATCCCGACCGAAATGAAGGAATCGCAAGGCAGCCCCCAGGGCGACGACAACGCGCCGCCCGCCCGCTCGGAAGAGCAAGGCCAGCAGGACGCCGGCCAAAAGCAGGGCGGCTCGACGCTGGTAGTGCCGGGCCTGCGCCCCACGCTGGCGTAATCTACCTATGGTTATTTAACAAGGCGTCCGTCATGCTGAGTTTGCCGAAGCATCTTGGCTGGTTCGTTGGGGTACTATTCCTAACGCAACCAGCCAAGATGCTTCGGCAAGCTCAGCATGACGGACGCTCCATTTTCGTTTCTCACAGCCCAACCAGCTGGCCCCGCCCACCCTATGGACCCGCAATCCCGCATTCAGCAGCTTGCCCAGCGCCTGCACCACCTCAATACGCAGTACTACCAGCACGATATTTCCGAAGTCTCCGACCAGGAATTTGACGCGATGCTGGCCGAGCTCAACCAGCTCGAAAAGGACTACCCCGCACTGGCGCTGCCCAACTCGCCCACCCAGCGCGTGGGCGGCACCATCACCAAGCAGTTTGCCACCGCCCAGCACCGCTACCCCATGCTGAGCCTCGGCAACACGTACTCGGAGGACGACCTGCGCGAGTTTGACGAGCGCGTGCAAAAAGGCCTGGAAGGTGCGCCGTACAGCTACGTCTGCGAGCAAAAATTCGACGGTGTAGCCATGAGTTTGCACTACGAAGCCGGCGACTTGCAGCAAGGCGTGACGCGCGGCGACGGCACCCGCGGCGACGTGGTGACGGCCAATGTGCGCACCATTCGCACGCTGCCGCTGCATTTGCGCGAAGGCTTCCCCGCCGATGTAGAAGTGCGCGGCGAGGTTTTCATGCCCAACCAAGTCTTCAACGACCTCAACCAGGAGCGCGAGCAAAACGGCGAAGCTCTGCTCGCCAACCCCCGCAACGCGGCCAGCGGCGCGCTCAAATTGCAGGATTCGGCCGCCGTGGCGGCGCGGCGGCTGCGCTTCTACGCCTACTCGGTGCTCACGCCGGGCCGGCACTTCACCAGCCACAGCGAGAGCCTGGAGGCCGCCACCGCCTGGGGCCTGCCCGTGTCGCCCACGTGGCGGCGCTGCGCGAATATTGACGAGGTGTTTGCCTACGTGCACGAGTGGGCGCAAAAGCGCTTCGAGCTGCCCGTCAATACCGATGGCATTGTCATTAAGGTCGATAACCTGCGCCAGCAAGACCAGCTGGGCCTCACGGCCAAGAGCCCGCGCTGGGCCATTGCCTACAAATACCCCACGGCGGCGGCTCGCACCGAGCTGCTGCGCATCGAGTACAACGTGGGCCGCACCGGGGCCGTGACGCCGGTGGCCCACCTCACGCCCGTGCTGCTGGCCGGCACCATCGTGAAGCGTGCCAGCGTGCACAACGCTAATCAGATAGCGCTACTAGACCTACGCATCGGCGACTTTGTATTTGTAGAAAAAGGCGGCGAAATCATCCCCAAAATCACGGGCGTGGATTTGGCCGCCCGGCCCGAAGGCACCGAGCCCGTGCGCTTTCCGCAGGAGTGCCCCGCCTGCGGCACGCCCCTGGTGCGCCCCGAGGGCGAGGCCCACTACCGCTGCCCCAACGAGCGCGGCTGCCCGCCCCAACTTAAGGCGCGGCTCGAACATTATGTAAGCCGCAAGGCACTGAATATCGACGGCTTAGGAGCCGAAACCGTGGGCCGGTTTTTCGACCTCGGCATGGTGGCTACGCCCGCCGACATTTACGACCTGCCCCAGCGCCGCGCCGAGCTCATCGTGCTGGACCGCCTGGGCGAGAAGTCCATCGACAACCTCATTGCGGGCATCGAAAAGAGCAAAACCGTGCCCTTCGAGCGGGTGCTTTTTGGCCTGGGCATCCGGTACGTGGGCGAGGGCGGCGCGCAACGCCTAACCCAGCACTACCGCTCGATGGCCGCCATTATGGTAGCGCCGGTTGCCGAGCTAGCCGCCGTGCCCGACGTGGGCGGCGTCACAGCCGACGCGGTGGCCCTCTGGTGCCAGCAGCCCGAGAATCAGGAGCAGGTGCAGCGCCTACAAGCTGCCGGCGTGCAGTTTGAATCGAGCGGCGAGCTGCCGCAGGCCGTGAGCGACCGGTTTGCGGGCCTCACCTTCGTGCTCTCGGGTGTGTTTGAAAACTACAGCCGTGAGCAGTTGCAGGAACTGATTCAGCAGCACGGCGGCAAAATCACGGGCTCTATTTCTAAGAAGCTGAGCTACTTAGTGGCTGGCGAAAATATGGGCCCGGCCAAGCGGGAGAAAGCCACTACGCTCAAGGTGCCAATTATTTCGGAGAATGAGCTGCTAGCGTTGTTGCCGCTGGCGGAGTAAGGCACACTTGCCTGTCATTGCGAGGAGGAACGACGAAGCAATCGCATCGGAACGAGCCGTTTGGGTTCCGCTCGGGTGCGATTGCTTCGTCGTTCCTCCTCGCAATGACAAACGTTTCTATTTAGTAAAGTCAGGCACCACGGCCACAAACATCGGCGAGGGCACCTGCACCGACTGCCCGGTGCGCGTGAGCCGGCCCGTGCGCTTATCTACCTGGTAGGTAAAGATGTTGTCTGAATTCTGATTGGCCACCAGCAAAATTTGCCCGCTGGGGTCGAGCGCGAAGTTGCGCGGCGTCTTGCCCTGGGTACTAATATGCTGCTCCAGTGTTAGTTGGCCGCTGCTGGCATCTATCGAAAACACCGCCAGGCTATTATCGCCCCGGTTGGAGGTGTACACAAACCGCCCGTCGGGCGAAATGTGCACGTCGGCCCCCGAGTTTTCGCCGGTAAAGCCAGCCGGCAGCGTGCTCAACGTGTGTATTTCATCGAACGTGCCGGCCTTGGCATCATAAATCAGCGCCGTAATGGTCGAGTTCAACTCATTTTCGAGGTACGCCCAGCGGCCATTGGGGTGAAAGGTGAGGTGGCGCGGCCCCGCCCCCGGCTTTGCCGAGAAAGCCACTGCGGCCGGCTTGCCCAAAGTGCTGTGCGCCATTTGGTAGCGGTAGACCTTGTCGGTGCCCAGGTCCACGGCAAAGGCGAAGTGGTTGTCGGGCGAAGGAATGATGCAGTGCGCGTGCGCGGTGTTCTGGTTTTTGTGCGGCCCGGTGGGCCGCTTGTGCTGGCTCGAGTCGGCGGGGGCCGCTACCTGGCCATTGCCCAGGCGCGGCAGCAGCACCACGTTACCGCCTACATAGTTGGCTACCAATATATTATCCTCTTTTTTATCGAGGCTAATGTAGCAGGGCGAAGCGCCCAGCGAGGGCTGCTGGTCGAGCATGGTGAGCGCGCCCGTGTTCTGGTTGATGGCCAGCGCGCTCACGCCGCCGCTATTCTCCTGGCCCTGATACGACTGCGTTTCGCTCACGGCGTAGAGGTAGCGGTGCCGGGCATCGAGGGCCAGGTAGGTGGGCTGGGCCCCGCCTTTTTGGGCACTCACGGCCGTGAGCGCGCCGGTGCTGCTATTGAGGCGGTAAAGGAAAATCGTGTTTTCCTGCGGCCCGGCCACGTTGGTACCAATGTAGACCAGGTAATCGTGGCGGGCGGCGAGGACGGCTGCGCTGGGGCGCGTGGTGCAGCCAGTGGCCAAGAGCCCGGCCGCAGCCAGACTTAAGGCGCTTACAAGTGCAAAATTAGGGCGAATGCGTAGAAAGGAGAACATAGCAACCAAGGGAGTATCCTGTAAAAGTGCGGCCCGACCAGCCGGCTTTCAAGCGCCTAAAGCTACGGGAATTGCGCTTATTTCAAAGCTGAGGCTAGTGCGAAGGTGCGCGGCGTATGGCGCAGCAATGGCTTGGCTTTTCAGAAAAGCCCCACTATAACCACCCGCTTTTCACCCTCGTTTAGGCTTGCTGTATTCCACCCTTCTTTGTTTTCTCTCATGGCAGACCAGCAGAAATATGCTCTCATCACGGGCGGCACCAGCGGCATTGGCCGCGAACTAGCCAAACTTTTCGCCCAGGACAAGTATAACCTCGTCATCGTGGCCCGCAGCCAGGATGAGCTCAGCCAGACGGCTACCGAGTTTCAGCAGCAATACGGCATTCAGGTTAAAACCATCGCCAAAGACCTGATGCAGCGCCAGTCGCCGTTTGAAGTATACGACGAGATTAAGGCGCAAGGCATTCAGATAGATGCCTTGGTAAACGATGCCGGCCAAGGCCAGTACGGCACGTTTACGACCACCGACATCAACCGCGAGCTGGATATTATTCAGCTCAATATCGGCACGTACGTGACCTTTACCAAGCTGTACTTGCAGGAAATGGTAGCCCGCAACGACGGCAAAATCCTGCAAGTGTCGAGCCTGGGGGCCGAAATTCCCGGCCCGCTTCAGTCAGTATATCACGGCACCAAAGCCTTTATTACGTCCTTTACCGAGGCCGTGCGCGACGAAAACAAAGAAACCAACGTCACCATCACCATCCTGGAGCCGGGCGTGACGGACACCGATTTCTTTAACAAAGCCGACATGGAGCGCGCCAAAATCGTGGCTGAGGGCAGCAAAGCCAATCCCGCCGATGTGGCCAGAGATGGCTACGAGGCGCTAATGAGCGGCAAAGACAAAGTCGTATCGGGCTTTATGAATAAAGTGCAAGCTGCCATCAGCAACATATTGCCCGACGACATACTGGCCGGCCAGATGCACAAGCAAGCCGCCCCGGTCGACGGTGATGAGCGCTCGAAATAATCAGCTCCTACCCCTTGCGTAAAAGTTAAAAAGGCCCTGGCTTACTCAGCCAGGGCCTTTTTCGTAAAACCGAAAGCAGCTACTAGGCAGCAGTTTCCGAAGATTTCAGCACCGCATCCACAATAGCTTCCGAGATGCCGGTGCTGCTAAAGCCGCCGTCGTGCATCAGGTTTTGCATGGTTACGAAGCGCGTGAAGTCTGAGAACAGCGATACGCAATAGTCGGCGCAGGCTTCGGCGGGGGCGTTGCCGAGCGGGGCCATTTTGTCGGCGTACTCATAAAAGGCGTTGAAGCCGCTGATGCCGGTGCCGGCCGTGGTCTTGGTCGGCGACTGCGAAATGGTGTTCACGCGCACCTTTTTGAGGTGGCCCAAACGCTGGCCGTAGCTACGGGCAATGCTTTCGAGCACGGCCTTGGCCTGCGACATATCGGTGTAGTCGAGGAAGGCGCGCTGAGCGGCGATATAGCTGAGGGCCACTACACTACCCCACTCGTTGAAGGCGTCCTGCTTCTCAGCCACGGCCAGCATCTTGTGCAGGCTCAGGGCCGACACGTCGAGCGTTTGCTGGAAAAATTTATAATCGAGGTCGCCGTAGCTCTTGCCCTTGCGGATGTTGGCGCTCATGCCAATCGAGTGCAGCAGAAAGTCAATTTTGCCGCCAAAGTGGCTCTGCGCTTCGGTAAAAAGCGTGGTCAGCTCCTCTACTGACGTGGCATCGGCCGGGATGATGGGCGCGTCGATTTCGGCGGCCAGGGCCTTGATTTCGCCCATGCGCATGGCCAGCGGGGCATTGGTGAGCACGATGCGGGCACCTTGTTCGTGGGCTTTCTGGGCGACTTTCCAGGCGATGGATTGGGAATTGAGCGCGCCGGAGATGATGCCGACTTTGCCGGCAAGCAGGTTGTTGGACATGATGAATAGTCAGGTTAGCGCACAAAAGTAATGCGTTAGCCGGGGCCGATAAGCCAAAGCTACTTGCCGCTTGGCCTTATTAGACTGCAAGAAAATTTATCTCGACAACCTTTCTAGCACGTCCTCACTCCGCAAGTGGCTTCCATTCCTCCTTTTTAAAATAGACGTTATTAAACTTAGTCGAATGAAAAACTAAACAGAATCCCCGAGCGTCCCGATAAGTTGTTGGGTTGCTTGCCAGCACATGATAGGTGGGTTGTTCCATATCTATTACCAGTCTTTCCGAACTATAAGGTTTCACCGTCGAAATGCGGCCGCGATAGGTCTTTAAGATATGTTCTTTATTAGTCAGATAAAAGTATAT
This sequence comes from Janthinobacterium lividum, assembly GCA_050954845.1. Lineage (GTDB taxonomy): Bacteria > Bacteroidota > Bacteroidia > Cytophagales > Hymenobacteraceae > Hymenobacter. The sequence goes on along the minus strand of JBPBQK010000068.1, from coordinate 172,936 downwards.
AGAATCATTAGCCTTGATATTGAACCGCAAGCTATTGTATTGCCAATCTGCCTGACGGCCTGAAAAATACTTTCTATCAACTACATACCATCCGTAGTAATCCTCCTTCGCTAAGTTCTTTTTAGCGCTTAAAGGCTTGGTTACGTTTGAAATTACTACCAGCCCAATCACCGCCAGCCAAAGTAAACCGAGCGCTTTACTAAATGCCTTTTTTCTTGTTAGCAGCCAGCTGATAGCCAAGATAGCCGTTAGTGGAAGCAGAATAAAAACCAGGAATAAATTGAAACCAAAGCCCATCTTCCTTTTCAGTTGGAGTTAAGCGCTCACTTATTTTCCCGTTGTCTTCTATTCTACCCTACCAGCTCTTCCCCGCGCAACGCCAGTAACTCGCGGGCGCTCTGGTAGGCGTTTTCGCTGGGCTTAGCCCCGGCAATCATGTGCGCGATTTCCTTGATGCGCTCCTCGGCCGACAGCTGCCGGATGCGGCTCACCGTGCGGTCGGCGCGGTCTTCCTTGTACACGAAGTAATGTGTGTCGCCCGCCGCCGCCATTTGCGGCAAGTGCGAAATAGCCACGAGCTGGTGCTTATGTGCCATCTGCTGCATCATGCGGCCTACTTTCACCGCAATTTCGCCGCTGATACCAGTGTCGATTTCGTCGAATACTATCGTGGGCAAGGCCGTTTTATCAGCTAGCATATACTTGATGCACAACATCAAGCGTGAAAATTCGCCACCCGAAGCGGCTTTACTCAGCGTCTGCGGCTGCGCGCCCTTGTTGGCCGTGAAGAGGATGTTCACCAAATCGGAGCCACTGGCGGCCAGCGGGCCAGTCTTATGCTCGACCACGATACGGGCGTGCGGCATACCCAGCTCAGAGAGCAAGCTGCTTAGCTCTTTTTCAAACTTGGGGAAGGCCTTACGGCGGCTTTCCGAGAGGCGGGCGGCCTGTTTGGTGGCCTGGGCCAGGGCGGCGTCCGAGTCTTTGCGCAGGCGGGTGATTTCCTTGTCGAGGTTCAGCACCGAGCCTACTTTCTGGCGCAGCTCCTCGCGGGTTTCGAGCAGGCCGGTCACGTCGCGGCGCTGGTGCTTGCGCTGCAAGTTGTAGAGCACCGTGAGGCGGGCTTGCAGCTCCTCGGCGCGGGCGGGGTCGCCCTCGGTGTGGCGCTCGGCCGTTTCGACCTCATCGGCAATATCGTGCAGCTCAATCAGGCACGATTCGAGGCGCTGGCGCAGCTCCCGAAACGCCTCAGAATAGCCCGACACCTGGCCCAGCAGCGTCGAGGCATCTTTCATGGTGCCGGTGGCGCAGCTTTCGCTGTCGCGCAGACCGTGTAGCGCCTGGCTCAGCTTATACTTGATTTCTTCGGCGTGCTCCAGCTGCTTTACTTCCTGCTCCAGGGCGTCCTGGTCTTCGTTGTCGAGGCGGGCTTCTTCCAGCTCGCTTAGCAGAAAGCTATTGTAATCCAACTCTTTGCTGGCCTGGGCTGCCTGGTCTTCCAGTGCTTTCAGGTCAGTTTCAATCTTGCGGTACTGGCGGTAAGCGTTGCCGTACTGCGTGCGCGTGGGCACGAGGTTGGCGTAAAGGTCCAGCAGATTAAGCTGAAACACGGCATCGCCCAGCAGCAGCGTATCGTGCTGCGAGTGAATGTCCATGAGGTTCGCCCCAATCTTGCGCAGGGCTTCCAGCGTCACCGGCGTGTCGTTTACAAAGGCCCGCGACTTGCCCGAGGGGCTGATTTCGCGCCGCAGAATGCACTGCGACTCGTAGTCCAAATCTTCCGACTCAAAAATATCCTGCAACTGGTAGTTTTTAATATCGAACTGTCCCTCAATCACGCACTTGCGTTCAGTATTGAAGAGCATTTTCGAGTCGGCCCGGTTGCCGAGCAGCAGCCCGATGGCCCCGAGCATAATGGACTTGCCCGCCCCCGTTTCGCCGGTAATAATATTAAGCAGCGGCGAGGGCCGCAACTCTAGTTGCTCGATGAGAGCATAGTTCTGGATACGTAAATCGAGTAGCATCGCAAGTAATTATCAATGAGCAATGAGCAATGAACAGCCCGCAGAAACAGGCTGTTCATTGCTCATTGATAATTGCTCATTTTACGGTTTAAGTAATGTTTGATACTTGGCCAGGTCGTCGGGGTCGGCGTCGCTGAGCATGGTCACGAGTTGCTGCTTTTGCTCGGTGGTGCCGGTGCGGAAGATGTTGGTAATCTCATCGGCCTTGGCATTGAAAAAGGCGCGCACAAACAGCGTTCCCGGTCGCGTAGCATTGGCTTTTTGAATGCTGCCCAGCGCGCTCATAATTGAGTTGCGGGCATCTTCCGGCTTCTCGATAAACACGTCCATACCCTGCCGATAGTAGGCGTACATAGCCGTGCGGAAGCCTTCGAGCTGCGGGTCTTGCAGGTTATTGAGCAGCCAGTAGCGATTGTTGGGGCTCGAGTCGCTCCAGCCGCTATCGGTTTCGTTGGTGGTCGTGGTCTGGCTGGCCGAATACTGCACGATAATGCGCGCCTGGTCGTAGTAGGCCGAGCCGCCAAACCGAGCAAACGTATCCTGGTCATTGCCAATGACTAAGTAGGCGTAGAAGCCCAGCAGCGACGCCAGGTTGCCGGTAAAGCTATTGGCCGAAAACGAAAGCGGCGTGGTCGGCGAGAAGTTGAAAATAAAGTTGCGGTCGGTGAGGCTCAGCACGTTGGTTTCGTAGCCGGTGCCGTACACCGGGCGCGTGGCAATCAGGCGCATGGTGGCCAGGTAGGTACCACTCTGCGGAATGCCCGTGATGCCCACAAACATGCGCAGCCGGATGCGCTCGGCGGCCGTGTACGACTGGCGCGTCCAAGGGGTATTATTGAGCAAATCCTGCATCTGGGCTTGCATCTGGGTCAGCAGGTTGGGGTCGGTTATGGTCACGTTTTGCAGCGATACCTGCACCTCGGCCAGTAGCTCCTGCGCCCGGCCGGGGCGCGCCGCCAGCAGCCCCGTCAGCAGGGCCAATACCGTGAAAAGTTTACGCATGGGAAGGGATAAATCGGGCCTGAATGAGCTGCACCAGTCGGCGGGCCAGCTCAGTTTTGGCCTGCAAATCAAAGGTAAGCACCTGCCCGGCGCGGTCCAGCACCGATACCTTGTTGGTATCGTGGCCAAAGCCCGCCCCGGCGTCGCGCAAAGAATTGAGCACTACCAAGTCGAAATTTTTGCGGTGCAGCTTGTCCAGCGCGTGGGTTAGCTCGTTCGTAGTCTCCAACGCAAAACCGACCGCAAATTGTTCAGGCCGCTTAATCTGGCCCAGCGTGGCGGCAATATCCACGTTCTTCACCAACTCCAGGGTGAGGGTTTCGCCGGCTTTTTTTATTTTATCCAATGCCACAACCGCCGGCCGGTAGTCGGCCACGGCGGCGGCAAATACCCACACATCAGCCGCTGCGGCAACCTCAGCAGCGGCTTCGTACATCTGCTGAGCCGTCTCGACCCGCACGGTGCGAATGCGCGGGCTGGCCGGCACAGGCAGCTGCACTGGCCCACTAACGAGCGTTACCTCCGCTCCTATCTCAGCAAAGGCTTCGGCCAGGGCATAGCCCATTTTACCCGTCGAGCGGTTGCCCAAAAAGCGCACCGGGTCGAGCGGCTCGTACGTGGGGCCCGCAGTGAGGAGGATATGCATAAGCTGCGCGGTAAGCTTTAGCTGGCACCGCAGGGCCGTAAAATCTTTAGGAAGCACGCATTGGCAAGCTAAAGCTTACCGCACAAAAAACTTCTCCAACTCTATCACAATATCCTCGGGCTCCAGCATACGGCCCGGCCCGGCTAGGCCACTAGCCAGCTCGCCGCTGGGCGACTCGAATACGTGGTTGCCAAACGAGCGCAACCGCTGGATATTTTGCGTCACGGCGGGGTGCGCGTACATATCCAGGTCCATAGCCGGGGCCAGAAACACCGGGCAGCGAGCTGATAAGTACACGGCACTCAGTAAATTGGGGCACAAGCCATTGGCCAGCTGGCCGATGGTATTGGCACTGGCCGGCGCAATCACGAATGCCTCGGCCCACAGCCCCAATTCTACGTGGTTGTGCCACTGCCCACTGGCCGCATCACGCAAAAAGCCCGTCAAGACGGGCTTTTTGGAGAGGGTGCCCAGCGTGAGGGGCGTCACGAAAGCAGTGGCGGCTTCAGTCAGGATTACCTGCACCTCGGCTCCGGCTTTCACCAGTAGACGAGTTAGCGAGGCCGCCTTATAAGCGGCAATGCTACCACTGACGCCCAGCAGCAGGCGGCGATTCTGGAGCGGGGCGTGGGGCGTGGGGCTAGTCATGTGCTCACAAACCTACGCACCAAGCCTCGCGCCTTGCTAACCTAGAACAGCTCGCGCGGGATGACAACCGGCGCAGCCTCGGGAGTTTCGTAGTGTAGCTCGCCGGCGATGAACTCTTCGATGGCCTGGCTGGTGGGCTTGGGCTGGCGCTCGTACTGCTTGCTGATTTCGATTTGCTCGCGGTTTTCGAACACTTCTTCGAGGTTATCGACAGTAGTGGCAAACTCGGCCAGCTTCTCGCTCAGCTCTTCCTTCAGCTTCAGCGACAGCTGGTTGGCGCGCTTCGAGATGATGGAAATGGCCTCGTACACGTTGCCGTTCTCAGTCGTAATATCAGCCAGGTTGCGGGTGATGATAGAGGCAGATGCGGGGGTTTTCATGGGTATTTGTTAACGATTCAGACTGTTGAATAACTAAATTGCGGACGGGCCGACTTGTTTGCTGGCCGGCAATTCAATCCATTTATTGCGCCGCCGTGGTAGGCTCGGTGGGCACGTTTTTGAGCAACTCTATTTGGGCGCGGCTGTCGTCGTACATGGTTTGGGCCGCGCTCAGGTTTTTGCTCTGCGGATACGTGTCGATGAAGTGCTGGTAGATGCTCACGGCATCGATGTAGCGCTCGCGCTGCTTGCTTTCAATGCTTTCCTTAGCCCAGGCGTACTGCGCCGTGAGCCGCAGAAAATCGGCCTGCTCCGAAAAGACGGAAGCCGGGTATTGCTGGTTGAAATTGGCCAGCGACGTCACGGCCGCCTGGTTGTAGCGCAGCGAGTAGTACAGCTTGGCGCTTTGGAAAGCCTTGTTTTCCAGCTTCTTCTGCAGCTCCTGCGACATATTTTCCGTCTCGGTGCGGTACTCGCTGGTTGGGTACGTGTTCAGGAAATCCTGAATTACTTCCACGGCCGATACCGTATTGGTTTGGTCGAGCTCATAGCCGGGCGAGTCGCGAAACAGCGACTTGGCGCGCAAGAAGTTAGCCTGCTCGGTGTACGACGAATTGGGGTACGTGTCGGTGAACTGCTTGAAGTAGTAGGCACTCAGCACGTAGTTGCGCTGCTCGAAGTTGGTATTGGCGAAGTAAAACTGCGCCTTTTCGGCCTCGGGCCGGCCCTTCAATAGCGGAATCAGCTCCTCGAGCAGCGTGCCTGAGCGGAAGTAATCGCCCTTTTCGTAGTACTGGATGGCCGCCGTGTACTTCTCATTAACATTGGAGCTTTTGAGTAGCTTCTGGTAGCCGGTGCACGCCCCCAGCGAAAGGGTGCTAACCAATAAGGCGGCGGATATAAGACGGGGAAATCGCATACGAAAGGCAAAGGTACGAGGAAAACGATGGCAACGCACGGTTACGTTCCGCACGGCTGCTAGCAGGAGGCCGCATCCTCAGTGCGGGGTTGCAGCGACGGGCTTTTTCGGGGCCGGCTTGGGCACCGTTGGCGGCTTGGCGACCGGCGCGGTGCGCTTGCGCGGGGCAGTTTTGCCCTTGGTTTTAACTTTCTTCGGCGCAGCTTTGGGCTTTACTCGGGGCTTGGGTTTAACCTTGATGTCGCTGGCGAAGTGCTTGCCGAATACCGAGCGCCGGGTGGGCCGCTCGGTGGGCCGCCAGCGGTAGCCCTTCAGGCGCGTATCGTCCTCCTTGAGCTCGTGCGGCGGAATAAAATTCGCGTCCGGGTTAGTCAGAAAGCTGATTTTTTGCAATTGGTTATCGGCAAAGCTCATCCGCATGGTGGCCGACAGCGTCTTATTGACGCCCGACACCCTATTACCTTCTGACACGGTCGTGTCGGCCTCCAGGGCATAGTACAGGCTTTCGGCATTGCCTAGCACGTCGATGCGGCTGATGCGGTTCTGCTTGAAATACGCCAGAATGTTGCGGCCCTTCACCTGGTTGAAGTTGTGCAGCGTGTCCTCCCCTATCACAAACGCCTTGGCAAACAGCCGCACCTGGTCAATCTGGCCGCGCTTCTGCCTGATTTCCATCGAGTCGGAGGTCATCTGGTTGTGGGTTTGCCACAGCACGGGGTCGCGGTTGAGGTAAATGATGCTGTCCTGCCGGTCGTAGGTGAGCGAATCGCAGCGCCCTTGCAGCGCGCCCCGAAAAATCTGCACCTTGGGCCAGGCGTATAGGATGGGCCGCTGGCTCATCTTAGTGGGCCGCGCCTCAATGCTAAGCAGCGTGTCGGCGGCCAAATACAGCGTGTCCTTGCCCGATATATTGCGCACCACCGGCCGGCTGCCGTAGAGCTTGGTGCGGCCCAAGGCGCGCCAGTAGCGGCCCACATCGCCACGCAGCAAGATGTTGTCTTTCTTGGAGATAAGCGACACGTGGCCCGTGGCCACGCCGTAGAGCGTGCTCTCGTCATACACCAACTGGTCGCCGCCGAGCAGGTAGCCGGGCGTCTCAATCTTGGCGTTGCGCTGAAAATTCGACACCCGCGTTACCGTATTGTACACGCCTTTCTCCGCATACAGATTGCCGTTTGGTCCCTTAATACGGGTGGGCCCGTCGAAATAGGCAATCTTGCTAATAGTATTGAACGTCAGCGTGTCGTTGCGCAAATCGGTTTGGCCATTCTTAGCATCGGTCGATACCAAATGCACATCGCGCTTAAAGACAAAGACTTTACTGTTGGTATCGTAATATCCTTGCTGGCTATCGAGGGTGTTTTGGGGGTCAGTGAGGTGGCCGCCAGTGGTATAGAAAGCCGTTTTGCGGGTCAGGTCGTAGTCGAGCACCGAGGTGGTGAGCGTCATGCGCGGGTCACGCATCACCACGTTGCCCGTCATGCGGGCGGTGCGCCGGTCGCCGTTATAAAAGCCGTGGTCACCGGTGATAGTAACGGTATCGCTCTGCACGATACGCACATTGCTAAAGGCCTCTATTTCATTACGGTCGAGGTACTGATAAGCCGAATCGCAGTAAAGGAACACGTCGTCCTGCTTGAAGCTGACGTTGCCGAGCAGCTTGCGGATTTTCACCCCGTTAAAGGAACCGCCTTGCAGCTCGCGGGTGCCGGGCAGCAGCTGCACCGGCGTGCCTTTAATAGGAGTGCCGGGCTGGGTGGCAGCAGCGGCAATTGGGGCTTTGGCCGCAGGTGCGGGGCGGCGAGGCGGCGAGGCGGGCCGGGTCTGGGCTTGCAGCGACAAAGCGGGCAGCGCCAGCAAAAACAGAAAACTAAGAAAACGGAGCAGCGGCATTCAGCAGCCAAAGGTAACGGACGATGGCCGGGCCTAACGCGCATCTTTGCAGCATAGTGCCCGGCGGCGGGCTAGTTAGCAGCATTGCACTTATGAAACTGCACATTTTTGGCGCATCCGGCGCGGGCGTCACTACACTGGGTGAAGCTCTGCGCGACAGCTTAGGCGTGCCTTATTTCGACAGATATTAGAGCTGCGGGGCGGCCTGAATGTGGCCGAGCGCCTAACCCGCGTGCAAGCCGAGTTACGGAGGCTAGGCTTGAGCTAAAGCCAGTTTTAGCTGGTTTTTGCCACAACTCCCAAGTTGGCATTTGCGTTGGGCTAAGCGTTTTCTCAGCCTCCATTTACCATGCCCACTCCGCCCCTACCTCAGCGCATCGTCGCCCTCGAAGAGCACATTGCCTTCCCCGATATGGTCAATCGCATTCCGCTGGCCGTGCGCCAGCAGGCGGGCTGGCCTTCGGATGATAATCCGCACTCGCCGGTGCGCGAACAACAACAAAAGCTTGCCGAAATCGGCTCTGAGCGCCTGCGCCTGATGGACGAAGCCGGTATCACGGTGCAAGTGCTATCGGTATCGGGCCCTGGCGCCGAGCTGCTGCCGCCTGCCGAAAGCCCCGCCTTCGCCCGCGAGTACAACGACCGGCTGGCTGCCGCCATTGCCCAGCACCCCGACCGGTTTCGCGGCTTTGCGCACCTACCCATGACCAACCCCGCGGCCGCCGCCGACGAGCTAGCGCGCACCGTACGCGAGTATGGCTTTCTGGGCGCGCTGCTAAATGGCACCACCAGCGGCTTATTTCTCGACGACCCGCTGTTTGCCCCCTTGCTGGCCCAAGCCGAAGAGCTGGGCGTACCGCTGTACCTGCACCCCGGCATTCCGCCCGCGCCGGTGCGGAGCGTGTATTACGAGCGCCTACCCGATGGCCTGGGCGAGCGCCTAAGCATGGCCGGCTTCGGCTGGCACGCCGAAACGGCCATTCACGTGCTGCGCCTCATCCTGAGCGGCACGTTGGAGCGCTACCCGCGCCTTAAGCTCATTATCGGCCACATGGGCGAAATGCTGCCCGTAATGATGGCCCGCATCGACATGACCGTACCCATCGACCAAACCAAGCTGCCGCGCACCGTCAGCCAAACGCTGCGCGACCAAGTGTATATCACCACGAGCGGCATCTTCACGCGCCCGCCGCTGGAAGCCGCGCTGGCCACCTTTGGGCTGGATAATATCTTGTTTTCCATCGATTATCCCTACGCGCCTAATGCGCCAGGACATGAGTTTCTAGCAGGACTTCAACTGCCTCCGGCCGATATTGCCAAGCTGGCCTACGGCAATGCCGACCGTTTATTAGGGTTGGCCTAAAACAGCGAAAAGGCGGTAGGGGGAATTGCTGATTAACCAGCAATTCTCCCTACCGCCTTTTTAATTTCCCTAAATCAGGTCGCCAATCTCACGTATGCCCACTGGCCGCTGCGTGGTGAAGCCTTCGCCAAACTCCACGCCTATCAGGTGGCCGAACTCACGAGCGCGGGCCTCCATAAAATGCGAAAACGTTTGGCCCGAGAGATACGTCTGGGGCGCAGCCAAAGCAGAAGTAGGATTAAAAAACTGCGTGCCGTAGGCATTAATACTCGCCCATTTCCCTTCCCAATACGGCGTAATATCTACCACAAAATCGGCCGGGATTTGCCGGTCCTGAATGTAGTAGTACACATTCTTTGGCCGCCACGGCGCCTGCGGCTGCCCATCGTGGTCCAGCGTTTCAATCATCCGCAGCCCGCTCAAAAAGCAGGCATCGGTAGCCAGCTGCGCCCCCCGCCCGTGGTCGGGGTGCCGGTCGCTAATAGCGTTGCACAACACCACATCGGGTTGGTAGCGGCGAATAGCCGCAATAAGCGGCAACTGGTGCTCCCGGTCATTTTTGAAGAACCCGTCGGGTAAGCCCAGGTTTTCGCGCACGCTAAGCTGTAAAATCTTGCTAGCCACTTCCGACTCGGCCGCCCGCGATTCGGGCGTGCCCCGCGTGCCCAGCTCACCGCGGGTAAAGTCTACGATGCCCACTTTCTTACCAGCCGCCACCGCCGCCAGCAATGTGCCCGAGCACGACATCTCCACATCGTCGGGATGAGCCCCCAGGGCCAGAATAGCAAGCTTAATCACTGATTATGTGAATTTAAATGGCTTCCAGACCGCAGATTCAAACGGATTAAACGGATTTCGCAGATACGCCTGCTGCGCAGGCTGACTATATTTTAAGTAAGGCTAACCAGCGCGCCCAGCATAAGGTTAGTCAGCCTGCGCAGCAGGCGTATCTGCGAAATCCGTTTAATCCGTTTGAATCTGCGGTCTATTTGACTCGCAGCTTTTTGCCGGGTCGCAAGGTGTTGCTTAGCCCCGGATTCAACTTCTTCAGCGTGCTTACGCGCACGCCATAGCGTTCGGCAATCTCCGAAAGTGTATCGCCCGAGCGAATCTGATGCTGCGCTATGCGCCGCGCCGCCGTGGGCTCGCTGCTGGCACTGCGGCTGCGGCTACTGCCCCGGCCATGCCGCAAGGCTTGGCTGTAGTAGTTGAAGAGCGCCGACGTAATGGTAAAACTTTCGCTCCGCAATTGATAGCCAGGGAAGTTATACATATAAGTCGGGTTAATGGGATTGCCCTCGTAGCGCACCTCAAAGTGCAAGTGCGAGCCCGTGCTGCGCCCCGTGCTACCGCCCAGCCCAATCACCTGCCCCGCCTTCACAAACGTGCCCACCGGCAGCAAGGCTTTGCTCAAGTGCCCATACAGCGTTTCAATGCCATTGAAGTGGCGCACAAGCAGATAATTACCATACCCGCCGCCATCATACTTGCTGATGCGGATAACCCCATCGAACGCCGCCCGCACCGAATCGCCGGTATTCAAGTCTAGGTCGACGCCAAAGTGCCAGCGCCCCCATCGGAAGGTAAAGCCCGAGGTAATGGGCGTTTTGGTTAGTGGCATTCGCGAGTAATGCTGCCGCGCCGGGTCCACCAGCTTTAGCGTAAGCGTATCACGGATGCGCCGCCCATCGACCCGATAGGGGTTGATATTGTGCGTATCCCAAATGGAGTAGTAGCCCGCCACCTTCACCCACGATGAATCGATGAGCACCTCGTCCGACATCTCCACAATCTCCTGCCCGCCTTCGTTGAGCGTCGTGGTGTCCTCACTTACAATGCTCAGCTTGCGAGCCGGGTTGAAGATGGACTTGGCAGCGTCCGACTGCGTATCGGGCAGTTCCTCTGTCTCGACAATGGTCGTCGTGTCGGGCCGCACGTAATGCATAGTAGGCGTGCGGGCCTTATAAAAGTCCTTGCTGCGCGCACGGCTCGTCTTCGTCCGGCTGGACTTAGACTTGGATTTTGTCTTGCGGTGCTGCGCTTGTGCGGGCATGCTAGTGCCCAGCCAGCAGGCCAGCAGCACCAGCAGCGTGGGCAGACGAAAGAGAAGCTTAGGAAAAATCAAAAGAAGCCCAAAAATGGCAGCAGTGACCCGTTGCGCGGGCCACTGCTGGATGTTGGTAAATAGTACTAAAGCCAAAAGTCGCGCTGCTCGCCCAGCAGGCTGCATTTGGCTGGTTTTAGCTTTTCAGCCCAGCCAGGTAGCGCTCAGCATCGAGCGCCGCCATGCAGCCGGTGCCAGCTGCCGTCACGGCTTGGCGGTAGGTAAAGTCCTGCACATCACCGCAGGCAAACACGCCGTCCACGTTGGTTTTAGAGGTACCGGGTAGCGTCTTGATATACCCTTGCTCGTCGTGGTGCAGGTAGTCCTGGAAAATCTTGGAGTTAGGCTCGTGCCCGATAGCCACAAAAAAGCCGTCGATGGCAATTTCGCGTGTTTCGTGGGTCACCAGGTTTTTCACCCGCACGGCTTCCACCCCATGCTCACCCAGGATTTCATCGGTCGCCGTGTCGAACAGCACCTCAATCTTGGGGTTTTCCAGCACGCGCTTCTGCATGATTTTCGAAGCACGCATGGCATCCTTACGCACCAGCATATACACCTTCGAACACAGATTAGCGAGGTAAGAAGCCTCTTCAGCCGCCGTATCGCCAGCGCCGACAATAGCTACCTCCTTGCCCCGATAGAAGAACCCGTCGCACACGGCACAAGCCGATACGCCCGAGCCGTTCAAACGAGCCTCCGAAGGCAAGCCCAGCCACTTAGCCGAAGCACCAGTGGCAATAATGACCGCATCGGCGGTCAACTCAATCGTCTCGTCAATCGTGATTTTGTGCGGAGTCGACGAAAAATCAACCTTCGTGGCAATGCCGTAGCGGATATCCGTACCGAAGCGTTCAGCCTGCTTTTTCAGGTCTTCCATCATCTCCGGCCCCATTACCCCATCGGGGTAGCCCGGAAAATTCTCCACGTCGTTGGTGATAGTCAATTGACCACCAGGCTGCAAGCCCATGTACATCACGGGGTTCAAGCCCGCCCGCGACGCGTAAATAGCGGCCGTATACCCAGCCGGACCTGAGCCAATAATCAGGCAATGAATGTGTTCCATATAAGTAGCGCGAAGCTCGGCTTCGCGAATCGTTGTACCGAAATAATACTTAGTTAAGCTAGTCGCGAAGCAAAGTCTCGCGCTTTTGCCTACAAAAAACCCCAACCTCACGGTCGGGGTTTTGAGTTAACAAAATTACGAAGAAATTAGCCCAAATATGGCTTCAGCGCCTTCGAGCGCGACGTATGACGCAGACGGCGAATGGCTTTTTCTTTAATCTGACGCACCCGCTCGCGGGTCAGGTTGAATTTTTCGCCAATCTCTTCCAGCGTCAGGGCAGCTTCACCATTCAGCCCAAAATAGAGCGTAATCACGTCAGCCTCACGCTTGGTTAGGGTCGAGAGCGCCCGCTGCACTTCTTTGCGTAGCGAGTCATTCATCAAACCCGAGTCCGGCGTCTCTTCGTCCTCGTTTTCGAGCACGTCAAGCAAGCGGTTTTCTTCACCTTGCACAAACGGCGCATCCACGGATACGTGGCGACCCGAGATTTTCAGGGTATCCACTACTTCCGAAGTCGTCAGCTCCAGCACTTCAGCGATTTCCTCGGGCGAAGGCTCACGCTCAAACTTCTGTTCCAGTTCCGAAAACGACTTGCTGATTTTATTCAGCGAACCTACCCGATTGAGGGGCAAACGCACGATGCGGCTCTGCTCGGCCAAGGCTTGCAGAATGCTCTGGCGAATCCACCAAACAGCGTAAGAGATAAATTTAAAACCACGGGTTTCATCAAAACGCTTGGCAGCTTTGATTAGGCCGAGGTTGCCCTCGTTGATGAGGTCACCCAGGCTAAGACCTTGGTTCTGATATTGTTTTGCCACCGACACTACGAAGCGCAGATTAGCTTTGGTCAATTTTTCAAGCGCCTTCTGGTCGCCATCGCGGATGCGCTGCGCCAGTGTTACCTCCTCGTCGGGCGTCAGCAGGTCCACTTTACCAATCTCCTGGAGGTACTTATCCAGCGACTGGCTTTCGCGGTTGGTAATCTGTTTGCTGATTTTTAGCTGTCTCATCGGTAACGGTGCTAATTATATAGTTTTAAAGGAGTTAGGAAGAAGCATATTACCCAGCCGGCTCCCGGCCGATTCAATGAAAAACAACGTGACGATACAAGCAAAAGTTCGGTCAGGTTGGGTGATACCGGAAAGATAAGGAAATAGGAAGATTTTGCGGTCAGTGTTGGCGAGTAGCCGCAATTAACGGTCCAAACTTTACTATTTCCTTATTTTCCCAGCATCAAGTTGGCCTACCTAAGCTGGCTTGTCCAGCAGCACTTTGCGCGAGAGGCGGTACTTGCCCGTCTTCTTGTCGATGTCTACCAGCTTCACGTCAATCTCCTGCCCTACTTCCAGCACGCCTTCGAGCGACGCAATGCGGTCGTGGGTTACTTCCGAGATGTGCAACAGGCCATCCTTACCAGGCATAATCTCCACAAACGCACCGTAAGGCTGAATTGAGCGCACCTTGCCTTTGTAGGTTTCGCCCACTTCGGGCTGCGCCGCGATGGCCCGGATGCGGTCGATAGCGCCCTGCATATCCGTCTGGTTAGAGGCGTAGATGCTTACGTGGCCCTTCTCGTCCTTCTCCTCGATGATAACCGTGGCGTTGGTGTCCTTCTGAATCTGCTGAATAACCTTGCCGCCCGGCCCGATGATGGCACCGATAAACTCTTTGTCAATCAACATCTTGTGCGAGCGTGGCGTGTGAGCTTTCAACTCAGCTGCCGGCGCGGCGATGGTCTTCGCCATCTCACGCAGAATGTGCAGGCGGCCTTCGCGGGCTTGGTGCAGTGCGGCAGTCAGAATCTCATTGCTCAAGCCCTGAATTTTGATATCCATCTGGCAAGCGCAAATGCCCTTCTCAGTGCCGGTTACTTTGAAGTCCATGTCGCCGAGGTGGTCCTCGTCGCCCAGAATGTCCGAAAGCACAGCGTACTCGCCAGTTTCCTTATCCTGCACCAGACCCATCGCGATGCCAGCAACGGCAGCGCGCACTTTCACGCCCGCATCCATCAGCGCCAGCGAACCAGCGCAAACGGTCGCCATCGAGCTAGAGCCGTTCGACTCCAGAATGTCCGACACGATACGGATGGTGTAGGGGTTCTCGTCGTCGGGCGGCAGCACGCGCTTCAGCGAGCGGGCAGCCAGGTTGCCGTGGCCGATTTCGCGGCGGCCAGCACCCCGGTTAGGCTTCACCTCACCAGTCGAGAAACCGGGGAAGTTGTAGTGCAGCATGAATTTCGAGTAGCCTTTGGTCAGCGGCTGGTCGATAATCTGCTCGTCGAGCTTGGTACCGAGCGTGGCCGTGGTCAAGCTTTGCGTCTCACCACGAGTAAAAATGGCCGAGCCGTGGGCACCGGGCAAGTAGTTGATTTCCGACCAGATAGGGCGGATTTCCGTGAGCTGGCGGCCGTCGAGGCGCACACGCTCCTTCACCATCATATCGCGGATAGCCTTCTTCTCAGCCGACGAGTAATAGCGGCTGAATTGCTTGGCATCCAGTTCTGGCTGCTCAGCGATGAGCTTATCCAAAAATGCCTTTTTAACGCTCGTGAAGCCTTCCTTACGGCCGGCTTTGCTCGTGTTGCCCGAGCGGGCCACGTCGTAAGCACCTTGGTAGATGCCTTCGTGCACGAGCTTTTTCAGCACCTCATTTTCCTCGTACTTCGGATACTCGCGGGGCTGCGACTCCGGCGTGCGGCCCACGGCCAGCGCCAAGTCCTTTTGCAGCTGCACCTGGGCTTTGATGGCTTCGTGGCCGAAAGCAATGGCGGCTACCATTTCTTCCTCGCTCACTTCGTTCATCTCGCCTTCTACCATGGCCACCGAGTCGGCCGTAGCACCCACGATGAGGTCCATGTCGGCACGAGCCAAGTCGCTGGTTTTGGGGTTAATCTGGAACTGACCGTCGATGCGCGCAACGCGCACTTCCGAAATTGGACCAGCAAACGGGATATCCGAAATCGACAGCGCAGCCGAGGCAGCCAAAGCAGCCAGTGCGTCGGGCTGCACTTCTTTATCGGCCGAGATGAGGGTAATCATTACCTGCACCTCGTAGTGGTAATCCTTGGGGAACATCGGCCGCAAGATGCGGTCAACGAGGCGGCAAATCAGGATTTCGTAGTCGCTCAGACGGCCTTCGCGGCGCTGGAACGAACCCGGAATCTTGCCGGCCGAGCCGAATTTCTCTTGGTAGTCAACCGAAAGCGGCAGGAAGTCAACGCCATCGCGCTGACTCGGGGCTGATACTACGGTGGCGAGTAGCATCGTGTCGCCGAGGCGCACTACTACGGCACCGTCGGCAAACTTAGCCAGCTTGCCGGTTTCAATGGAAATCTGGCGGCCATCGGGCAGCGCCAGGGTTTTGGTAATCGCGTGGGGAGCGGGCATTCTTTCGAAGAGGTAAGTAGCTGGAAGCTAGGAGCTAGAAATTATCGAACTAAACAAAAACTTGCAGGCAAACAGTTCGGACAAACGTAGTACGGGAGGGGCCGCTGACTCGCTCCTAGCTTCGGGTACTACTGGGTGTCCGGCGCGGCTTAGGAACCGGCAAAAAAAAGAGTAGGGAACCCTCTTTAAGAAGGCTCCCTACTCCCGGAAGATGGGCTTACTTACGGATGCCCAGCTCCTTAATGATGGCACGGTAGCGGTTAATCTCGCGGTGCTGGAGGTAGTCGAGCATCCGGCGGCGCTTACCTACCAGTTTCAGCAGGCCGAGGCGGGTGCTGTGGTCCTTCTTGTTCACTTTCAAGTGCTCCGTGAGGTGCTGAATGCGGTGGGTGAACAAAGCAATTTGCGACTCGGCCGAACCGGTATCGGTGTTTACTTTTTGAAGGCTGTTTTTTTCGAAGATGGCTTGTTTAGCCTCGGTCGAGAGTATCATCGGCAGATAGGAGTGACCCGTCTTAGATTAAAAAATAAGAAAAATTTCGCCGCCCCACACCGCAGGGCGGGTGCAAATGTACGGAATTTCCGGCAGTAATCCAATTTTTAGTTTGGTACCGGCATCGCCAGCCGCCGCAGGCGCGGAAAGCGGGGCAAGCGCTGGGCAAGCCGCCGCCAAAAGTCGGTTTCGAGCAGGCCCGAGTCGTTGTATGCTTGGTAAAGAAAGAACAATCCCGCAGGCAGCAGAATGGCATTCGACAGCCACATGCCCAGCCCTACTGGCATCTCAAACTCGCGGCCGCCCTTCTCGCCCAGAATGCTAAGTACATAGTAGACAATGAAGAACAGAATAGAAATGAGAATTGGTACTCCTAAGCCACCTTTCTTGATAATGGCTCCGAGCGGAGCGCCAATCAAAAACATGAGGATTACGGCCACGGACTGCGTGTACTTGCGGTAGATTTCGATGCGAAACTCGGCCGAGTCGCGCGCCGTCTCAAACAAGTTTTGCGACGTGGAAGTCATGAAAGAAGCAATATTGCGCGCTCGGTTGGCGGCCTGCTCTACCATGGCTGGCGTGAGGGGTGGCAGCCGCTTAAGGGGTACTTGCCACGACGCCACCCGGCGGTAAGCCGCCTGGTTAAGCGTATCGAAGCGCAGGTACGTGTAGTAGCCGCTGAGCTGCAAAGGCACCATCCGGCGGCGGTTGCCCAGTATTTTCTGCGTCGAGTCTGCCGCTTTGAAGAGCTGCGGGATATTCAGCATCATCCGATTGGTCTGAAACAGCTCTTTCTTGGTATTATTCAGGTTGAAGGAGGACAGCGAAAACGTTATCATATTACGCTTGAAGCCCTGGCGCACGAACGACGAAGCCGAGCGGTCGCGGGCATCGGGCTGCTCGATGTAGTTGTGCCCCCGAAATAGCTCCAGCCCTAGGTATTGCCCCCCGAAGCGCGTAAACATGCGGCCCGAGTCGGCCAGCATCACCGTGGCATTGCCCGATTTTTGGGTGTGGTCATAAATCATGATACCCATCAGGATATCCTTTTCTGGCCCTACCTTCTTATCAACCTTAATCGTGTAGCCTGGAATGCCGTTGTAAAAAACGCCCTCCCGGATATCCAGCGCCAGCTTTTTCTGGCGCACGTCCCAAAGCAGGCTATACGCGTTCAGGTTGGCTTTGGGCACGATGCTGTCGTTAAACCAAAAGGCGATGCCGCCCAGCACCAAACTCACCAGCCATACCGGCCGCAGGATGCGCGTGAGGGCCACGCCCGAGGCCTTAATGGCGGTTAGCTCGTGGTGCTCGCCGAGGTTGCCATAGGTCATCAGCGACGAGAGCAGCACAGCCAGCGGCAGCGAAATGGGCACAATAGTGACGCTGAGGAAAAACAGCAGCTTCAAAATCACAGCCACGCCCAAATCCTTGCCCACAATATCGTCGAGATATTTAAGCAGTACCTGCGTCAGAAAAATAAATTCTACGACCGCAAACGTGAGCAGAAAAGGCCCCGCAAATGCCTTCAGAATGAGTTTATCGAGTTTTTTAATCATCTTTTTACTGGCGCAGCTATCGGTTGGGCTTTCAACGCTAAGCGAGCGCGGATAGTGCGCGCCAACTAGCCCCCTACCTGCTCGCGCAGCTTACTCACGAGGCCATCCCACAGCTCGGAATGCTCTTGCTCGTTGTCGTGGTCAGAATAATCGGTCACGCGTAGAAACACTCCATCCGTTATTTTCGAATACTCTAAGCTGAAATCTAAATAGTTAGCATCCATCAAAGGCTGTTTTCGCTCATCTAGAAACACGTAGCGGATGGAACGACCCGGCCGTTGCAGCGCAATTTCGGCGTAGTGGTTCTGTTTATCCCACACCATGTTGAGGCGGTGGTCGGGGTCGAGGCGCACATCGTCGCAAAACCACTGCGACAGGCCTGAGGCAGAAGCTAGGTAGGGAAAGAGGAGCTTGGGGGAAGCGTTTATCGGATATTCCATCTCAAAACGACGCTTGGCGTTGGCGGCGGGCACAGCCATGACAATTAGGGAGTAAGCGCCCGAGCTAACCACCTAAAAGTGGCTCCGCGGGCAGGAAATCAACATTTTTTAATGTTGGGCTTGCAAAGTACGCTTTTTTTGCTACCTTTGCACTCCCAAACCGACTTGGCGGGGTAGCTCAGTTGGTTAGAGCACAGGATTCATAACCCTGAGGTCACGAGTTCAACTCTCGTCCCCGCTACTTTTTGAAAACCGTAATGGCTTAGCTATTACGGTTTTTTTATTTTAGCCTGTTTATCAGCCCTATCATGGGCTGAGTTTCAACTGGCATTAATCAAAAAAGCGCTTGCCTCCAACTCGGGGCAAGCGCTTTTCAGGGTCAGTCAACTGGTAGAAACTTCTAAGAGCTTCCGCCTACCTTACTTCGCTTTCTCAACGATGCCCGCGAAAGCAGCGGGATGGTTCAGGGCGAGGTCGGCAAGTACTTTACGGTTGAGGTCGATGCCAGCCCGTTTCAGGCCACCCATCAACTGCGAGTACGACAGGCCGTGCTCACGGGCACCAGCGTTGATACGCTGAATCCAGAGGGCGCGGAACTCGCGCTTCTTCACCTTGCGGTCGCGGTAGGCATAGAGCAAGCCCTTTTCTACGGCGTTTTTCGCAACGGTCCATACATTCTTGCGCCGGCCGTAGTAGCCTTTGGCGAGGCGCATTATTTTCTTGCGGCGGTGGCGCGAGGCCACGTGGTTTACACTCCTTGGCATAACCTAAGTTGTTTTTGGCAGCCGGCGCTCAGCATCTGCTGAAGCTTGAATTGCGGCCGGAAGCCTGGTGATGGTTTAGATGTTCAGCATTTGGCTCACGCGGTTCATATCGGCCGAGCTAACGAGGCCGCTATGAGTAAGAGCGCGCTTACGCTTGGTGCTCTTCTTGGTGAGAATGTGCGATTTGAACGCGTGCTTACGCTTCACTTTGCCGGTGCCGGTCAGCTTGAAACGCTTCTTGGCACCCGACTTGGTTTTTACTTTGGGCATTGGTTGGGGTTGATTATTGATTGTTAGGTACTGACGCCGAACAAGCGACTTGCTCATCGGCGGCAGCCATCAACAAACGGGGTTAAGCTATTCGGTAGCAGCTGGAGCTGCTTCGGATTCTTTAGGGGCTTTGTTCTCTTTGGGCGCTTTTTCGGCGGGCTTGTCGCTGGCGCTGGCTGGCTTGGGAGCGGGCTTAGCTACCACCGCCGCCTTGGGCGCCAAGTAGAGGAACATGCGCTTGCCTTCGAGCTTGGGCAACTGCTCTACTTTGGCCAAGTCCTCGAGGGCCTGGGCAAACTTGAGCAGCAAGATTTCGCCGCGCTCTTTGAAGACGATGCTACGACCTACGAAATGCACGTAGCTCTTGATTTTAGCACCTTCTTTGAGGAATTCGCGAGCGTGCTTCAGCTTAAACTCAAAGTCGTGGTCGTCGGTGTTAGGACCGAAACGAATTTCCTTGATAACGACTTTGGTTTGCTTAGCCTTCAGCTCGCGGGTTTTCTTCTTCTGCTCGTACTTAAATTTCGAGTAGTCGATGACGCGGCATACGGGCGGCACAGCGGTGGGCGAAATTTCCACCAAGTCCAGGTTTTGGTCCTGGGCCATTTTGCGAGCCTGGTCTACCGGGTAGATGCCTTGCTCGACATTATCACCGACGAGACGAACCTCACGGGCGGTAATTTTCTGATTGATTTTGAACGGTTCCTCCACCTGCTGGCGGGGCACGTACCGACGATTTGGGGTAGCTATGGCGAAAGTCCTCCTGCTAAAAGTGGCGGATATGAGTCTGTTAGGTCGAATACTTGGTTTTCACCAGACATTCGGGGTGCAAATATCGGGAATTTAATCAATAAATCCAACTGCTAAGTTTAAACAGCGCATTTTAATGGGTAAAACTGGTTGGAAACACAAAAACAAGCTCTTGGGTCAAGCTACGCAACAAGCTCCTTATTTTATGAGCACCCGGCGCACGGGCAGTGGCTGGCCATTGGGCTGCCACAAGCGCAGCAAGTAAAGGCCGGGCACCCGGCCACTGGTAGGCAGCTGCACTTGCCCATTGTGCACCGGCACTGGCAGCGGCGACGCGCCAGAAAGCCGCTGTCCCATGGCCGACAGCCATTCGGGCTGAACCGTGGCTAGCCCGGTGGGTAGCTCCACGGTTAGCATCTGGCCGGCTTCGACTGGGTTGGGCCACAGCTGCCACGGGGCGGCTGGGGCACTGGGCCGGGCGGTCAGCGCGGTGCCCGCCTCGGCACAGAGCGTAAAGCTGTCCTGCACCGGAACGATGCCATTTTCATTGTCTGACACTGCGAGCAGGTAGTCGCGGCCCACTACCAGATTGTCGAAAGATGCCGCGCCGATAGCGGTTTTCGTGCTGTTGAATACTGACTGGCAGCCCACTAGCAGCGGGTCGACGGAGCAGATGGCCGGCGCTTCGTACACGCGCAGCAGCTTTACCATGAAGTCGGAACTGCGGATGGTCAGGGACGGGCTGGTGGCGGTGAAGCGATACCACACGTCGGCGTTGTTGCCATACATGCAGTTGGGGGCCGGCGCCAGCTTCGAAACGGCACTTACGGAGGCTAGTGACAGGGTGCCTACTACCGGCTGCGTGCACTGGCCGGCTACCGACAACGGCAAGGGCAACGCCCCACATGGCTCATCATTGAGGAGCCCCGCGGCTATGGTAAACGAGAAATCGGGGAATGGGGCCTGGGTAGTAGCGCCGGTAGGCGTAACCCGCACGTAGTAGCGCTGGCCAGGGGTCAGGCTGAGGGAAGCAAACCCCGGAAATGGCGGCACGTAAGGCTGCCCTCCTAGCCCCACCCGCAGTTGGTAGGACGGGCCGCCTTCCCGGATTTCGATAGTAACCCCAACGTAGGACTGCACCCGCAAAGCAATAGGATAAGTTGGCACGGTAAACTGATACCAGATATCGGGTAGCGTAGAGCCAGCCAGCGACGGAGTAGCCCCGGCAATATTGCCGACTACGGTGCCCACCAGCGGGCCCGCTAGCGGCGAAATAGTGATGGGCGTGGCGTTGGCGGGCTCATCATTAGGCGGCACCGCGGGGGCCGGGGCCAGCCGCACGGTAAAATTCCGGTCGTTTGCCTGGCCGGATTGCAGGCCGAAAACACGCACAAAATACTCAGTACCGGGCGCGAGCGTGGTAAGCAATACCTGCGCGGGCTGCCGCACATAGGCCCCATTGGCGCTGGCGGGCTGCGTAATGGCGCAGGCCAGGCTGGCCCCCAGGCTACTGCAAGTGCCGGGCCGCACTTCGAGCTGCGCGGCAAATGGGCTATCCAGCGTAACCGTTACTGGCGTGGCGGGGGCCGTGAACTTGTACCACACATCCTCGGGCGCAGTGGGCGGCGTGGAGCCGGTGCCTACGCAGCCAGTGCCCGGCGCGGGGCTGCCGGCCGTGGCCCCCGCCACGGTTCCGGCCTGGGCCGGGGCGCTTAGCACCAGCGGTAATGCCCCCGCGCAGTTATCGTTGGCCGGCGCGCTTGGCAACTGCGTGAGGCCTAGCGTGAAAGCTTGGTTGGCGGGCTGGTGGTACAGGTCGGCGCGGTTGACGCGCATCAAGTAGCTGGTGCCGCTTTGCAGCCCTTGCAACCGGTAATGCAGTGGGTTATTAGCCGTGGCGCTAATGCACTGGCCGGCGCTGATAGGACTGGCGCAGTTCGTACTCAGCACTTCAATTTTACCATCGAAGGCCGGGGTAAAATGAACTTCTTGGTTGGCCGCCGCCACAAAGCTGTACCAGATATCAGGCAGGCTGCTGGCCGAAGAACTACAGCTGCCCAGAAAAATATTGCCAGGGTTAGTGGCAAATTGCAGCGAGCCGGCCAGCGGCGTGGCCCCGTAGGCCTGGCCGCTGGGCAGCGGCGTAGGGCTGGCGCACGCATCATTAGCGGGCACCGCCCCGGTTTCGAGCACGGCCACCGAAAAGGTAGTACCCCCGGTGCCAGGCAGCTGCGAATACACCCGCAGGTAATACGGCCGCCCCACCACTAGATTGTCGACTAGCACCTGCCGGCTGGTGCCCACGGCGGCCGAGCAGCCCAAGCTGGTAGCACCGACCGACCAGCCGGTACGCACTTCCACGGCCGTACCGTAGGCGGAAAGCATGACCAGATGGCGCGCCGCGGTGGGCGTGAATGTGTACCACACATCGCGCACCACACTGGTACCGGCGTTGCAGCTGCCCGCTGGCAGCGAGGTCGTAGCCTCATAGGTGGTGCCCGGCGTAGCCTGTTCGGGTGTAGTCACGATGGGCAGCTGCTGCGCCTGCGGCCCCTCATCATTGAAAGGCACCCAGTACGTGCTGAAGGCCACCCTGGCCGAGCGGCCGGGGGTGCCCACCCCACAGTTTTGCTCCACGTAAAACTCGTAGTTGGTGTTAGGCTGCAAGCCGGTAATCTGAGCCGTATCAGCGGGTTGCACCGGCGCTTGCATATCGTCGGCGCTACCGGCTATAAAGCCCCGCCGGCCATAATGCACCGAGAAGACCGTGCCCCCAATGTTAGTATTGTACCAGCCCACTTGCACGTTGGTGCGCCGCCGGGTTAGTAGCTGCACGCTCTGCGGGGCGGGGCACACCGCCGCCACGGTGGGCGTGAAAATGTAGCGCTGGCCAGCCGCTGGCTTGGTCGCAATGCCGGCCGGTGCGGTACTAAGCGTAGGCGAAACCCCGGCACTGGTAAGCGCCGCTACCCCACCCTGCGGGCTGCCCACGCCTATTACCGCCTGGGCTTGAGGTGAAGAAATTGTAATGGCTCCGGCCTCGGGGCGGTAGCTGAACTCGATGCGGTTGGAGGACTCGTAGAGCCGGGCCTGTAGGGAAATAGTGGCCTGCGGGGCCTGCTGGTCCCAGCGCCAGTTTTGCCATTCGAAGGTGAATACCCGGTTGGGCGCGGTGCCGGTAGTTTGGTAAGAGGCCTGCCCGCCCGTGCCATTGAGATTGGCCCAAAGTGGCGCGGCGGTCCAGTCGCCGGCCCCGCCCTGAAGGAAATAGCTGGAGGCCGGCTGGGCCCCACTGCGTGCCGGGTTGCCCAGGCAGAGCCAGCCATTAGACGACACCAGAATATCGGTGTAGAACTTGCCGCCTACCGAGAAAGTAAACCCCAGCGGCGCGATGTCCAGCGCTTCGTCCGCTTCAAGGGTCGTTAGTCGGGTGCCGCCGCTCAGGGGGGTGTAAGTACCGGCTTGCGCCTGAAAAGAATAACCATTGAGAACCTGCGCCACCAGCGACTTAGGCAGCCACACGGCTATTAACAAGTTGCTGATAAACCAATATTTTGAATAGAAATGCTTCATATGTAGTATTTAAGCAGAATAAGTTCGCAAAATAGCAGCTAATCTTGCTACTTGGCGAACAAATTATTGCCTCCTTTCCATCTGAAGCACTTGACTGACAGCAAAACAGCTTGTCACTAACAAAGCCGAACGAGCCAAGCCGGGTAGCCTATCTCACCAGGCAACGTAGCACCTTAAAAACTGCTACCACCTGCCGCCAAGCAAAAAGCCGTGGTAAAAACGCAGGTCGGCGTTCTTACCACGGCTTTTTGCAAGTGAGTGGAGCATTTGGCTGCTCCACTCACTAACTCAATCAATTCACTTAGCCCATTGCCTCGGCAATTTGGGCATTAACGCTCTGAATGAAGCTGTCAATCGGCATGGAGCCAATATCGCCCTCACCGTGGCGGCGCACGCTTATGAGGCCGTCCTGGGCTTCCTTCTCCCCTACTACCAGCAGGTAAGGCGTTTTGGCCAATTCCGCATCGCGGATTTTACGACCGATGCGCTCGTCGCGGGCATCAACGGTGCCGCGCAGTTCGGCGGCTTCCAGCTTGGCTTTCACCTCGTAGGCGTAGTCAGCAAACTTATCCGAAATCGGCAGTACCGTAAACTGCTCGGGCGAGAGCCAGAGCGGAAAATTACCAGCGGTGTGCTCGATGAGCACAGCTACAAAGCGCTCGAGCGAGCCGAAAGGCGCGCGGTGAATCATCACCGGGCGAGCCTTCGTGTTCTCGGACGTTACGTACTCTAGGTCAAAACGTTCGGGCAAGTTGTAGTCGACCTGAATGGTACCCAGCTGCCAGCGGCGGCCCAAGGCATCGCGCACCATAAAGTCGAGCTTGGGGCCGTAGAAGGCCGCTTCGCCCAACTCGGTAACCGTGGGTAGCCCCTTCTCGGCGGCCGACTCCTGGATAGCAGCTTCGGCCAGCGCCCAGTTTTCGTCCGAGCCGATGTATTTGGTCTTGTTTTCGGGGTCGCGCAGGGAAATCTGAGCCGTGAAATCGACGAAGCCGAGGGCTTTGAATACGTAGAGTACCAGGTCGATAACTTTCTGGAATTCGCCCTTCACCTGGTCGGGGCGGCAGAAGATATGCGCATCGTCCTGGGTGAAACCGCGCACCCGCGTGAGGCCGTGCAGCTCGCCCGACTGCTCGTAGCGGTACACGGTGCCAAACTCGGCCAGGCGCACCGGCAGGTCGCGGTACGAACGGGGTTTGGTGCGGTAGATTTCGCAGTGGTGCGGGCAGTTCATCGGCTTGAGGAAGAATTCCTCGCCGGGGTTGGGCGTGGTGATGGGCTGGAAGGAATCCGCGCCGTACTTCTCGTAGTGGCCGCTGGTCACGTACAGCTCTTTCGAGCCGATGTGAGGCGTCACAACGGGCTGGTAGCCAGCCTTTACCTGGGCTTTGCGTAGAAACTGCTCTAAGCGCTCGCGCAGGGCAGTGCCTTTAGGCAGCCACAGCGGCAGGCCCGCGCCCACGCGCTCTGAGAAGGCAAAAAGCTCCAGCTCTTTGCCCAGCTTGCGATGGTCGCGGCGCTTGGCTTCTTCGAGCTTTTCGAGGTACTCGGTGAGGTCTTTGGCCTTCGGAAACGTGATGCCGTAGAGGCGCGTGAGCTGCTTGTTTTTCTCGTCGCCGCGCCAGTAGGCCCCGGCCACATTCATGATTTTGGCCGCCTTGATGGTGCCCGTATCCGGAATGTGCGGGCCCCGGCAGAGGTCGGTAAAGCTGCCCTGCGAGTAGAACGTGATGTTGCCATCCTCGAGGTTTTCGAGTAGCTCTAGTTTGTATGGGTCAGCCTTTTCGGTGAAATAGGCAACAGCCTCAGCCTTGGGCACTTCGCGGCGCTCAAACTTGCTTTTATTCTTCGCCAATTCGAGCATTTTCTTCTCGATGTTGGGGAAGTCGTCGCTGCTGATGGTGCGGCCGTCGCCGAGGTCTACGTCGTAGTAGAAGCCGTTTTCGATGGCCGGGCCGATGGCCAGCTTCACGCCGGGGTACAGCGCTTCGAGGGCTTCGGCCATGAGGTGGGCCGAGGAGTGCCAGTAGGTCGACTTGCCACCGGCGTCGTTCCAGGTGAGGATTTCGAGGGCCGCGTCCTCGGTGAGGGGGCGGTGCAAGTCACGGATTTCGCCGTTTACTTTAACGGCCAGGGCGTTGCGGGCGAGGCCTTCGCTGATGCTGGCGGCGAGGTCGTAGCCAGTCGTGCCGGGCTCGACCGGGCGGACCGAGCCATCGGGGAGGGTGATATTGAGCATGAGATTGTTTTGCGCAGGTCGCAAAGATGGCGCAAGTTAGGACGCGCCAAGGAAGATAACAGCGAGACGGGCGGCTTGGGTTCGCTAAGTGGCTTTAGGCCAAACGTTAATACCTCTACCTGCTAATCACCGAAAGGCCTAGATGCTTAGAAGCGGGTTAGAAGCGGGTTAGAAGCAAATAGCTACTGAGCAGCCGCTTGCGGCTTTATCGCAGGCGCAACCGGACGCGGCGCACCAGCCCGCCGGTAATACACCGGCGCAGTTCGCAGGCTGTCGGGCATCATCGCTCGCACGACCTCTCCCGTTTTCCAGACTTTATACGTCCAATGCTGGTTGCCGGGGTTTTCGACCACCAGCAGCCGAAACTGCGCCAGCGCCTCGGGCAAGCGGTGCTGGGCTTCCAAGGCTTCGGCCAGCAGTTGGCGGGCTTGGGGCAAGTGCGGATTTTGGCGCAGGGCCCGCTGCAAGTGCGGAATAATGGCAGCCGGGCGCTGCCCGTGGGCGCTGGCGGCCAGGGCTAGGCGGTAGTCGGCCCGGTACACGGCCGTGTCGAGGCGCAGGGCGCGGCGGTAGTAGCGCAGGGCGCTATCGGGGCGGCCTAATAGCTCTAGCTGGCGGCCGTAGTCGTAAGCCAATGCACCCGAAGTCGAGTCGAGCCGCAGGCCCTGGGTGGCGTAGTGGGCGGCCTCTTCGGGCAGGCGGTAGGCATTGAGCAGGAAGGCCAGCTGGTGCAGAATCTCGGGCTGGCGCGGGTCGCGGGCGCGGGCGGCTTGCAGGTAGTCGAGGGCCTGGGTGGTGTCGGCCGTAGCTGCATAGGCCAAGCCTTTGTAAAATAGCGCGGCGGGCTGGTCGGGGTCGAGGCGCAGGGTGCGGTCGAGGCTTTCGAGGGCCGCGTCGTACTGGCGGGCGGCGAGGTGGGTTTCACCTTCAAGCAGCGGCAATTCGGGCGAGTTGAAGCCGTTTTCGGCGGCGCGGCGGGCGGCGGCCAGCGCCTGCGGCAGTCGGCCGAGCGCCCGCAATGCTCGCGCTTGCAAAAAGTACAGCTCGCCATCGGCATCGTCGATTTCGAGGGCAGCAATTACGTCGCGCAGGGCGGCGGTGGGCTGGCCAGCGGCCAGGCGCAGGTTGGCCCGGCGGGCCAGCAGGCCCGCATTTTCAGGCTGTTGGCGGATGGCCCCGTCCAGCTCATCGGCCTGCACGCGGGGGCCGCTCTGCACAGTGGCCAGGTTCACGAGCGTATCGGGGCGCTCGGTGGGGGCACTTTGGCAGGCGGCGAGTAGCGGGAGAAAGAGAAAAAGCCAGCGGCGCATACGCAGATAAAAGGACGGAGCAGCAAATGCTGCCGCAAAAGTCGGCATAGAAGCGGGTAGTCTTGCTTAGAGACCTCCGCGGGCTTATTGCTTCGTCGTGTCGCCCGTTCGAATGCCCTCGTACCAGCGGGCGTGCAGGCGGTCGCGCCGGGTGGCGGCCCGCACCAGCGGCGGTAGCAGCTGCTGGCAGAGGCGATTAATGGCTAAGTCGTCGCTAGTGTAGGCTGGCAGCTTGATAGCTTCCTGCAGAATAGTAATGGCCCGCTTGCGCCGCCCCTGGTACTTGTACATGCGCGCCAAGTCGTAGCAATACTGAATGCGCAGGGGGTCAAGCCGATGCGCCGTTTCCAATGCTTCCATAGCCTTGGCCGAGCTGGCTCCCTGCGGATAGCCGCCCAGAAACACGCGCGAAAACGTTTTCTCCAGCACGTTGTAGTGGGCCACGCGGTAGTACCAGCGGCCCAGCAGCTGCCAGGCTTCGGGCAGGTCGGCGCGGCACTCGGTGGCCAGAAACACGTGCGGCCGCAGCTCCTTGAAAATCCGCAGCCGGTCGCGGGCACTGAGCAGCCCGGCCTGGCTAAACAGCGCCAGCGCCATGGCGTAGTTACTTTCCCCGCCCTGAGGCTGCAGGGCCAAAGCGCGGTCGGCGTAGTCGTGGGCGGCGGCAAAGTAGGCGCTTTTGCGCGTTTCGTCCGAGTAGCGGTTGCCAATGCTCACGCTCAGCACCGCGGCCCGCCAAAGGCTTTGATAGTGCTGGGCATTTATTTTGAGAGCCGCCTGGTACTCGGCCAAGGCCTCCGAGTCCTTGAACTTGGTTTGCAAGGCGTTCGCATTGCGCAGGTGCTGCCGCAGCAGCACCGAATCGGGCGCGGGCGAGGCGGGCGGGGCATGGAGCTTTTTGGGGGCGGCCAGCTCCGACAGCTCGGGGGTAGCGGGCGGCGAGGGCTGGGAAGTGGTTGTTTTCTGGCCCCAAGCCGCTCGCCCACCCGTCAGCCCGGCCAGGCCGAGCGCCAGCAGCAGCACTTTGCAGGGAGAAGCAGTGGCCATAGGCAACAGGTAACGAACATTTTCCGGGCTTGGTGCTCCTACCCGCTAAACAAGCCCAGCTGCGCCTTGGGCCGCCGCAGCAGCGCCTGCGACTGGGCCACTTCTTCGGCGGTCACATCCACGGACCCGTTTTGCTCCGGGATGGGCAAGGCCTCATCCTCCGGCTTGGCGGCGCCGCGCTTTTTGGCTTCGCGGCGGATGGGCTCGGGGCCTTCGTCGGTGAGTAGGCTGAGGCTGTGGACTTTGAAATAATTGAGCTTGTTTCCCATTGCCTTCCAGCCTTTCACTTCAATAAACTGGTCGAGGCGCAGGTTTTCGGTTTCCTTGTCGGCCTTTTTATCGCGTTGCAGCTTGATTTCGACTTCCGGCTCGGCGAAGGTAGTGGCCGCCAGCAGCTTCGAGCCCTTGGCTTCGGAGATGAAAGTGAAGGCCTTGTCCATCGTTGTGGTTTCGATGTGAAAGCGCTTGACGTAGTGCAGCTTGCTTTCGCCATCCAGATACACCGTGCTCACCACCGTATCGGGCTCCAGCTTACGCAGCAGCACGATGTTGGGCACATCGAAGTGCAGCGTGGGGCTCGGTGCTTTCAGCTCATACGAGCCGTCTTTGTACACCACCAGCACCACGTGCTCGGTGTCGAAGGCCCCCAGGTAGCGGCCGTGGCCCGCGTGGTTGAGGCGGCCTACTACGCTATCAAAGAACACCTCGCGCCCGCCCAAGGTGCTGTCGCCCACCGACTTCTGGGTTATCTTCTTAATCGGCTGCTTGGTTACGATGTTGCCCATCGAGCCCTTGCCCTTGATGGCCAGCTCGGCAAAATCAAACTCGAACTGCTTGACCCGCGCCGGCGCTTTATCGCTGAGCTGAATGGTCACAATCTCGCTTTCCGAATTGGGGTTGGCCGTGAGGTACAGCGTCTTGGTGCCCTTGGTGCCCTTGGTCAGGTCGTAGGTTTTGTCGCGGGTGATGCCCGACACCAGGAAGCGCTTGGCGAAGCTGATGCCGCTCGCGCCGTCCACGTACACCATGTTGTACACCAGCCGGTCGTCGTTCTTATTATAGACCCCGACGTGCAGAATGTCCTTGCCCACAAAAGTCTTCTCCGCAATGCGCGTGACCACAAACGTGCCGTCACGCCGGATGGCGATAATATCGTCCAGGTCCGAGCAATCGGCCACCGCCTTGGCCTGCTCGTCCTTCTTGAGGCCGTAGCCCACAAAGCCATCCTGATAGTTCACGTAGAGCTTCTGGTTAGCCACCGCAACCTTCTGTGCTGTAACTACATCGAACGTGCGCAACTGGGTCTTGCGCTCGCGGTTAGCGCCGTATTTTTTCAGCAGATTCTCGAAGTACGCCACGGCGTATCGTGTGAGGTTGGCCAGGTGGTCGGCCACCTCCGCCAGTTCTACATCGAGCCGCTGAATGTACTCTTCGGCCTTGAAGCCGTCATATTTCGAGATGCGCTTGATGCGGATTTCGGTCAGGCGCGTGAGGTCGTCCTCGCTGATGGGGCGGCGCAGTACGAGGCGCGTGTCGTCTTTTTTGAGCTTCTCCCCTTCCACCCGCACAAACTTTTTGAGGCCGGCGTCGATGGTTTCCAGAATCTGCTCCCACGTCTCGCACTCCTCGATTTTGCGGTAGATGCGGTTTTCGATGAATATCTTTTCCAGCGAGGCCGAATGCCATTTTTCCTGGAGCTCCTGCTGCTTGATTTCCAGCTCGCGTTCGAGCAGGCGGGTGGTTTTGCCGGTGCTTAGGCGCAGCATGTCCTCCACGCTCACGAAGCGCGGCTTGTCGTCGATGATAACGCAGGTATTGGGCGAAATCGAGATTTCGCAGTCCGTGAAGGCGTATAGCGCATCAATCGTGAGGTCGGGGCTGATGCCGGGCGGCAGCTGCACCTGAATCTCGACGTTGGCGGCGGTGTTATCCACCACCTTTTTAATCTTGATTTTGTTGGCCTCGCTCGCCTTTACGATGCTCTCCATCAGCGCCGTAGTGGTGGTGCCGTAGGGAATATCGCGAATGATGAGCAGCGTTTTATCGACCTTCTCAATCGTGGCCCGCAGCCGGATTTTGCCGCCCCGCTGCCCGCTCTGGTAGTTGCTGATATCGCAGAGGCCACCCGTCGGAAAATCGGGGTACAGCTGAAACTCGCGCCCCCGCAGCACATTTATACTCGCCTGGCACAGCTCGCGAAAGTTGTGCGGCATAATCTTGGTACTGAGGCCTACCGCAATGCCTTCTACCCCTTGCGCCAGCAGCAACGGAAACTTGACGGGCAGCGTAGTGGGCTCGCGCTTGCGGCCGTCGTAGCTCATCTGCCAGTCGGTGATGTCGGGGTTGAACACCACTTCGAGAGCAAACTTGCTCAGGCGCGCCTCGATGTAGCGCGGCGCGGCGGCCGAGTCGCCGGTGGCCACGTTGCCCCAGTTGCCCTGGTGGTCGATGAGCAGGTCTTTCTGGCCCAGGTTCACTATCGCATCGCCGATGCTGGCATCGCCGTGCGGGTGGTACTGCATGGTCTGGCCGATTATGTTGGCCACTTTGTTGAGGCGGCCATCGTCCATCTCGTTCATCGCGTGCAGGATGCGGCGCTGCACGGGCTTGAGGCCATCTTCCACGGCCGGTACGGCGCGCTCCAGAATCACGTAGCTGGCGTAGTCCAGAAACCAGTTCTGGTACATGCCGCGCACGTTGTTCACGTCGTGAATAACCTCGCCGGGGGCAAATTTAGATTCTTCCTGCTCCTCCTCTTCTGCTTCCTCGGCCGGCGAGTCGGGCTCGGCTTCCGCATCAGCAAATTGCTCACTATCAGCCTCATCATCTTCTCCAAAAAGCGCTTGGGTTACGGCTTGCGCCGCCTCGCTATCTACTTCGACGGGTGTTTCGGCGGCCGCGTCCAGCGCCGGGTTGGCAGCAGCACCTAGCTCAAAATTCAGCGAGTCGCCGGGCTGGAGATAATCGGGTTCGGAAGCGTCGGGAGTAGGAGTATCGAAATGAGCCACGAGGGAAAACGTAATAATTCGGCAAGCTGCCGTCAAAAGTACCGCAAAATTGAGGCGAAACGCCTAGATAGAAAAGCCCAGCTGCGCCGGAAAGTTCCCAAAAATATTAGCCAGCCCGCAAATCCACGTCACTAATCTGACTGGCAATTCACTAAGTTGGGCCAAACAAAAGCCCTCGCCCGGCGAGCGGACGAGGGCAAGGTAGGCAGTTGCCCGAAATAATCAGTACTTTATTTCTTCCAGTACCGGGTTTACAGCCGTGTATTGCACATAGTCGAGGAGCTTATCTAGCAGCGGCGTAGGCAGGTTGGGTAGCACCGGCAGCAAAAAGGTGGCATCGGCCGTACTAAAGTGCCCGGTCAGCTCGGCCAGCGCCTCGGGCGTGGCCGGCCGGAAGCCCATGCGCCAATCGGCAAAGCGGCGCTGGTTGAGGCTGCCATCGGCCAGCAGCACCAGATTCTTGTGGCGCTCGTCGCGGGAAATGTGCAGAAAATACAGGTCGTGTATTTCCGCTACTTCGCCTTCCAGCACTTGCACAAAGCGCCCATCTTCTGCGTAAAGCAGTAACCCAGTCAGGCCGCGATTTTCGTTGTGCTCGCGCGCTTTCTGCAACAGGTCAGCTAGTTCGGCTTCGGTGAAGGGCTGCGCAGCCCGGCTTTCGTAGATGAGGTGATGGAGCGGCATGTGAAAATTTACGCGAGGTCGGCTTTTTGAGTTGTCTGGGCAGTAGCGCGGACTTTCCGTTCGCGCGTGTCCAGCGTACTAACCCGCGGACATAAAGGTTTGCGCTACACTAATTCAATTTCGGCCACTGGCAGCACGTCACTCGTCACCATGTCTTTTTCCAAGCGCAGATTGTCGATGATAAACTCCTGGCGGGCCGGCGTATTCTTGCCCATGTAGTAGGCCAGCACTTGCTGAATCGAGCGGTCCGATTGCAAAATCACCGGCTCCAGCTTGATATTCTCGCCGATGAACTTACCGAACTCGTCGGGCGAGATTTCACCCAGGCCTTTGAAGCGCGTCACCTCGGGATTGCGGCCCAGCTTGAGCATGGCCGCCTGCTTCTCGCTTTCGGAGTAGCAGTAGATAGTTTCCTTTTTATTGCGCACCCGGAAAAGCGGCGTTTCCAGGATGTACACGTGGCCATTGCGCACCAAATCGGGGAAGAACTGGAGGAAGAACGTGAGCAGCAGCAGCCGAATATGCATGCCGTCCACGTCGGCGTCGGTGGCGACTACTACGCGGTTGTAGCGCAGGCCTTCGAGGCCTTCCTCGATGTTGAGCGCGTGCTGCAAAAGGTTAAATTCCTCGTTCTCATACACAATCTTCTTCTTGAGGCCGAAGCAGTTGAGCGGCTTGCCACGCAGGCTGAATACGGCTTCCAGCTCCACGTTGCGGCTCTTGGTGATGCTGCCGCTGGCCGAGTCGCCTTCGGTGATGAAGAGGGTGGTGAGCTGCTCTTTTTCGGCCCCGTCCTTCACGTTTTCACCCAGGTGAAAGCGGCAGTCGCGCAGCTTACGGTTGTGGAGGTTGGCTTTTTTGGCGCGCTGGTTGGCAAGCTTTTTCACGCCTGCCATGTCCTTGCGCTCGCGCTCGCTCTGCTCGATGCGTTTTTTGAGGGCTTCGGCTACCAGCGGGTTCTTGTGCAGATAGTTATCGAGCTCTTCCTTCAGGAAATCAAGAATGAAGCCGCGTACCGTCGGGCCGTCCTCGCCCATATTGATGCTGCCGAGCTTGGTCTTGGTCTGGCTCTCAAAAACGGGCTCCTGCACCCGCACCGAAATAGCCCCAATAATGCTGGCCCGAATATCGGCCGCATCGTACTCTTTAGTCTTATTCGTCTTGGCGTAAAACTCGCGCACCGTCTTTACCACCGCTTCGCGGAACGCGGCTAAGTGCGTGCCGCCCTGCGTGGTATACTGGCCATTCACGAACGAATAGTACTCCTCGCCGTAGTCGTTGCCGTGGGTCAAAGCCAGCTCGATGTCGTCGCCTTTGAGGTGAATAATCGGGTAGCGCAGGGTTTCGGGGTCGGCCTTGCGGCCCAGCAAATCGCGCAGGCCGTGCTCCGAAAAATACTTCTGGCCGTTGAAATGGATGGTCAGCCCCGCGTTGAGGTAGGCGTAGTTCCACATCTGATTTTCGAGGTACTCCGGGATGAAGCGGTAGTTCTTGAAAATCGTGTCGTCGGGCTGAAACGTGATGAGCGTGCCGTTGCGCTGGCTGGTTTTTTGGGCGGCGGGGTCGGCCACGAGTTGACCCTGCGAAAACTCGGCGGCTTTCAGCTGGCCTTCGCGCACGCTCTGCACCACGAAGTAGCTACTGAGGGCATTTACAGCCTTGGTACCCACGCCGTTAAGGCCGACGGACTTTTGGAAAACCTTGCTGTCGTACTTGCCGCCGGTGTTGATTTTGCTTACTACGTCCACGACTTTGCCCAGCGGAATGCCCCGGCCGTAGTCACGCACCTGCACTTTGCTGTCTGAAATTTTGATTTCAATCGTGCGGCCGTAGCCCATCACGTGCTCGTCAATGCAGTTGTCGATTACTTCTTTGACTAGCACGTAGATGCCGTCGTCATAGCTGCTGCCATCGCCCAGCTTGCCGATGTACATGCCCGGCCGCAGCCGAATGTGCTCGCGCCAGTCGAGCGAGCGGATGCTGTCTTCGGTGTAGCCGTGGGCGGGGGCGAGTACTTGTGGTTCGTCGTTCATTAATCGCAGATTCAAACGGATTAAACGGATTACGCAGATACGCTTGCCTGCGGCAAGCTGACTAGGTGGAGACGGGCTTGGCTGTTGCCGCTCAAAATCCGTATGTGGGGCAGTTTGGGAGTAAAAGTAACGCACAGGGCCGCGTTAATCAACCTATACTTGCCAGTTTAATTAGTTTATTGGTGCCAATAACATTGGGTTTTTAACCCCGGCCAGCACCACAAGGTTCAGCCGAAGGTGAGTTGGTGAAATGGTGAACTAGTGAGTTCGCGCATTTTACTCCTCACTTCTCCCCTTTCGAAACTCACCACCTCACAATCTCACTATATCACCCCCAATGTTACCCCCACCCAACCAGTTCAACCAGCCGCGCAATGTGCCTGGTCAGTCGTTCAACCACGCCCCGACCGAGATAAAGCAGTCGCCGGTAGTGCATTACACTTTTCTGCTCATCGGCCTCTCGCTGCTGGTGTTCGTGCTGCACAAGCTCGACGACCTGCTGCTGCCCCTCATCTACGCCATCCTGCTCAGCCTGCTGTTGATGCCGCTCGTGACGCGGCTGGAGAAGTGGCACTGGCCTCGTATGCTAGCCATCGCATCCTCCATTCTGGTGGTTTTTCTGGGCATTGCGGGGCTGTTCACGTTCTTCGGTTCGCAGATTATCAGCCTGCGGAGTGAATTGCCGCTCATTCAGAGCAAACTGGTTGTCCTCTTCGACCAGCAGCAGCAAGCACTGAGCCAACGGTTTCATTTCCAGCAAATGAGCCACGACGAAGTAATCGATTCGTCGCTGACAGCCATTCAAAAGCAGTCGAGCAAGTACCTGGGCTCGACCCTCAACACTACGCTGGGCGTGCTGAGCACCGTGACGCTGGTGCCCATTTACATCTTCTGCTTTCTGTATTACCGCGACCACCTGCGGCAGTTTATGTTCCGCTTTGTGGAGCCTGACAAGCGCACGGTTGTGCTGCACACGGTCGATAATATTCAGAACGTGGTGCAGGGTTACATGTCGGGTTTGTTCACGGTTATTGTGGTGGTGTCGATTATGAACGCCATTGGGCTGCTGGCACTGAGCGTGAAATACGCCATTTTCTTCGCCATTTTCGCTTCGGTGCTGGCCGTTATTCCCTACATAGGCATCATCGTGGGCTCCATTATTCCGGCGCTTATTACCTATGTTGAAACTGGTTCGCTCACGCACGGGCTGCTGGTAGTGGGCGTGTTTATGCTGGTGCAGTTTATTTCGGATAACATTCTGGCTCCGCTCATTACAGCTTCCAAAGTGAGCTTGAATCCGCTTACGGCCATCATTGCGCTTATCCTGGGCGCGCAGCTGTGGGGCACGCCGGGCATGATATTGAGCGTGCCGCTGTCGGCCGTTATTAAAGTGGTGCTCGATGCCAACAAAGCCACCGAGCCCTGGGGCTTCTTGCTGGGCGACGTGGGCGATGGCGAAGCCACCAAAAAAGACCCCAGCGACGACCGCGGCTTTCTGGCCAAGCTCTGGGACCAGGTGCGTGGCAAGCGCCCCCCGCTAATCCCCGAGCCCAAGCTGCCACCCATGCCGCAGCCCCACCGTGCTTGATAGTAGCTCGACGGGCAGCATTTTTCGGCCATAATTTTATACTTTCAAAAGTCAGTCGCTTCTACCAAAGGCCCGTACAAGGGAGCACGAACGGCATCGCAACAACGCCGAGCCGTTCGCTTCCCTTTAACTTTCTCTTTCCAAAGTCATGGCTAACGAAACAATCACCCGCGCCTTTACCGACATTCTTAACCTGAATCGCACCTCGGTAAAAGGCTACCAAGAGGCCGCCGAAGAGGTAAAAAGCCCCGAGCTGAAATCGAAGCTGAGCGAGTATTCGCAGCAGCGCGCTGGTTTCGTGGCCGACCTCGAAGGCTACGCCAAGCAATACGGCATTGAGGCCAGCGACGAAACGACCATCGAAAGCGTAGCTACCGATGCCGCTGCCGCCGTACACCGCGGCTGGATTAATATCAAGTCGGCCTTCACGGGCGGCGATGATTCTTCGGTAATCGAAGCTGCCGAAACCGGCGAGGCTTCGGCCCTGAAAGCTTACGAAACTGCTTTGTCAGCCCAGGATATTCCGGCCGGTGCCAAGACGGTATTCCAGCAGCAGCACGATGCCATTCTGCAAGCCAAAAACTGGCTGACGCAAAACAAGAATAAGTAGTCGGTTTTTAACTGACCAGAGAAAAGCCCACCAAATTGGTGGGCTTTTTTTATGTAAAACGAAGTGGTACTCCGTTTGGCTCAGGGGCAGTGGCGTAACCTAACGCAAAAAGGAGGGCCATTCCGTTTTACAAGGGGTTGCAACCAACTACCGCCCTAACTTTGTTAGCATAGCTCCCCCGAACTTCCGCCCGCCCTTGTACGCGATAATTGACCTTGAAACCACCGGCGGCCAGCCAGCCAACGACCGCATAACTGAGCTAGCCATTTTCGTGCACGACGGCCAGCAGGTGGTTGATTCTTACACGACGCTGGTAAACCCCGGCCGCAGCATTCCGCCGTTTATCACCCAGCTCACCGGCATCACCAACGATATGGTGGCCCATGCGCCGCGCTTCCACGAGGTGGCCCGCAAGGTGGTGGAGATGACCGAAGGCTGCGTATTTGTAGCTCATAACGTGCGCTTTGACTATTCTTTCCTCAAGAAAGAATTTGCTGACCTGGGCTATAATTATTCGCGCAAAACGCTCTGCACCGTGCGTTTGTCGCGCTCGCTCATTCCCGGCCAGCCGAGCTACAGCCTGGGCAAACTGTGCCAGAATATCGGCATCCCGCTGAACGGCCGGCACCGCGCCGCCGGCGATGCCGAAGCCACGGCCATCCTCTTTGCGCGCCTGCTAAAAATCACGCAGGAAAGCGACGCCGCCGAAGAAGTGGCCGACACGCTGGCCCGCGTCGATGCCCTGGCGCCCGCCGGCCGCAAACCCGACGGCACAGCAGCCGAGAAAAAGCCCAGCCCCCGCCGCGTGGCCGCCATGGCTCAGGCCATCAAAACGGCCCTGCTGCCCCCGCTCATCACGCCCGAAAAAGTGGCCTCGCTGCCCCAGGAAACGGGCGTGTACTACTTCCACAACGAGGCGGGCGAGGTTATTTACGTCGGCAAAAGCATTAATATCTACAAGCGCATTCAGCAGCACTTCGCGGTGGATGTGAAGTCGCGCAAAAGCTTGGATTTCAAGAATTCCATTGCTGATATCACTTACGAGCTGACCGGCTCGGAGCTGGTGGCACTGGTGTATGAGTCGCACTTAATCAAGCAGTTGAAGCCGGCGTATAACCGGGCGCAGCGGCGCTCGGTATTCCCGGCCGGCATCTACCTCAAGACCGACGAAAACGGCTATAAGTGCCTTTACTACGGCCGTGCCGATGCCCGCAATTCGGAGATTCCCATCATCGCGCTCGGCAATCAGTATAAGGCTCAAGGCTTTCTCTACCACAAGGTTGCGAAGTACAACCTCTGCCAAAAGCTTTGCGGCCTCTACAAAACGCAGGGCTCGTGCTTCGACTACCAGGTGCACCGCTGCCAGGGCGCGTGCGTGGGCCAGGAGCCACCCGAAAGCTATAACCTGCGTGTGGACGAAGCCATCGACAGCATCACCTACGAGCACGAGTCGTTTGTGGTAATCGGCACCGGCCGGCGGGCCGATGAGAAGTCGTTGGTAGTAGTCGAAAACGGCCGCTACGTGGGCTTCGGCTACGTCGATGAGACGTTTACGGCGCGCAAGCTGGCCGATTTTCGCGAGGCCGTGAAGCCGTATGCCGATAATAAGGACATTCAGCAGATTATCCGTAACCACTTGCGCACCAAGCACAAAGGCGAGCAGGTAAAGGTTTTCGCGTGAGTGTAGTAGCGCGAGCTTTTCAGCTTGCGCTACACCGCGTGTAGAATCACGTAGAGCGAGGCGGTCGAAATCACCACCCACAGCACGGCACCCAGCACATAAGGCTTCACTCCTACCGAGCGCACCACTTGGGGCGATAGCCCCGCACCGATAAAAAACAGCGTCACCGTGAGGCCAATTTTGGCTAGCGCCACCATCACCGGGCCGAGGGCTTGGGCAGCTGGCACGTAGGCCGGGGCAAAGGTGTTGAACAACATTGCCAGGATGAAGCCGAAAATGAAGTACGGAACCGTGATTTTTACTCCTTTCTGCTTGAAAATCATGGCCGTGCCGAGGGCCACTGGGATAATCCAGAGCGCTCGCGCCAGCTTCACGGTGGTGGCTACTTCGAGGGCTTGGTTGCCGTAGGCGGCCGCCGCACCCACCACCGAGCTGGTATCGTGGATGGCGATGGCGCACCACAAGCCAAACTGATTTTGGCTCATGTGCAGGGCGTGGCCGATGGGCGGAAACGCGAACAAGGCAAGGGCATTCAGTACGAATACCGTGCCCAGGCCCACCGACATTTCCTCGTCTTTGGCCCCCAGCACCGGCCCAATGGCCGCAATGGCCGAGCCACCACAAATAGCAGTGCCACAAGAGATAAGATGCACCACCCGGCGGCCTAAACCCAGCCATTTACCCACGAAGTAGCCCAAAATGAGCGTGCCGAAAATGGACGCTATCGTGAACAGAATGCCCTCCTTGCCGGCCTGCACGGCGGCGTGGGCATTCATACCAAAGCCCAGGCCGATAACCGAAAATTGCAGCAGCTTATGGGTGAAGGCTTTAGTTTGAGCGGTGAAGGGATTACCAACCGTTTGGGCCAGCGCGAGGCCTAGCGCCAGCGCAATGGGCGGCGAAGCCCAAGGGGTGAGGCAAAACACCAAAAGCAACCCAAAAACCAAATAACCCAGGGTTATTTGCTGCCCTACTATTTCGTACGGCGTGTGAAAATGCCGAAAGAAACCAGTGGAAACTTTAGCAGCGGCTGGTGGGATGTCTTCGAAGGCAACGGACATGAGGAGAGGAAATTGAGCGTATCAAAGGTACTCAACCATCTCACCTAAAGGTAATTACTAATTGTTATTATACATAACTTGAAGTTATAGCTTACTTTTCACCTGCTGCTGCCCAAAGCTTAAAAACCGCTGTGCCGCCCGTGCCAAGGGCTGCCCCTGCACCCACACGGCCTCAAACTGCCGGGGCAGCGCTAAGCCTTCGATGGGCAGTATTTCGAGCAGACCCGCGGCCAGCTCTCGTTTCAGGGCTTGGCGCGACACAAAGCCCAGCGCGTCGGGCGCGGCTTCGAGGTAGCCTTTGATGGCCTCGGTACTATCGAGATAGAATGCCACCTGCAGGTCGCCAAGCTTGATTTTGCGCTCGCGCAGGGCAAACTCCAGCACTTCAAGCGTGCCCGAGCCGCGCTCGCGCAGCACCAGCGGCCGGGCTAGCGCTTCGGCCAGGGGCACGGGCAGCAGCGGCGGGCCGGCGGGGGTGGCGCGGCGCACGGCCACCAGCTCGTCGGGCATCAGCAGCTCGTAGTGCAGGTCGCGGCTTTTGGAGCGGCCTTCTACGAAGCCGAGGTCCAGCTCGCCGCGCAGCAGCGCCTCGGCAATGCGCTCGGAATTAACGTTTAACAGCGTCAGCTGCACCTGTGGGTAGCGCTGCTGGAAGGCAGGCAGCCAAATCGGCAGCACGTACTGGCTGAGCGTGGTGCTGGCCCCGAGGCGCAGGCGGCCCACGGCCTCGTCGGGGTCGCGCAGGGCTAGCAGCTGGTCGTCGAGCTGCTGCTGGGCGGCGGCCACGGCTTCGGCATGGGCGAGTAGCAGGCGGCCGGCCTCGGTGAGGGCCACGCGGCTGCCGTGCCGGGCCAGCAGGCGCTGGCCGTACTGCTTTTCGAGCTCGTGCAGGTGCTTGGTCACGGCGGGCTGCGAAATAAACAGCTCCTGGGCGGCCTTGGTAAAACTCAGGTGCCGGGCCACAGCGGCAAATACCCGCAAACGAAAATCGGACATGCTGCAAAGAACGGGGCCGGAATGTTGCGCCCCCGGCGGCGCAATTATATACCCATCGCCGGGGCCGATTCCCTCACTTTTGCTGTTGTGTTATCAACACGCTGCGGACGCCTGAGTCCGCTGTCCTTGCCGCGTCAACGCGGCCTTTTACCATGCAGCCTTTCTCCCCTACCACAACGCCCCCGGTCGAAACGGCCACCTTCGCCATTGAGGGCATGACCTGCGCTTCGTGCGTCAACTTCGTGGAGCGTGCGCTCAAAAAAGCGCCCGGCGTGCAAAGCGCCCAGGTAAACCTGGCCACCGAAAAAGCCACCGTTTCCTTCACCCCCGGCCTCGCCGACCGCGCCAGCCTCAAGGCGGCCGTGGAAGCGGCTGGCTATCAAGTAGCCGAGGCCGCCGCGCCACCCGTTGCTAATCAAGCGTCTGTTTCCACTGAAGTCACTGATGAGGAGCTGGATGCTCGCCGGGCGTTAACTTATCAGCATCTAAAGCGCCGCTTTTGGGTGGCAGCCGGGCTCGCAGCCATTATTATGCCGCTGAGTATGCTTATGCTCTGGCCCGCGCTGATGCACCGGTTGTCGGAGCCGGCGCTCAACTACGGCTTGCTACTGCTCACGCTGCCGGTGCTGCTGTACAGCGGGCGCGAATTTTACGAGGCGGCCTGGAAGGGCCTGCGCCACGGCACGGCCAGTATGGATACGCTGATTTCGGTGGGCACAGGCGCGGCGTTTTTATTCAGTTTCGCCGCTACGTTGGCACCGGGTTTTCTGCGGCAGCAGGGCATTGCGCCCGTCGTTTATTACGATACCACGGCTACCATCATCGCCCTCATTCTACTGGGTAAGGTACTGGAAAGCCGCGCCAAGCAACAAACCTCGGCCGCGCTAAAAGCCTTACTGAACCTGCAACCCAAAACCGCCCGCCTGGTGCTGCCCGACGGCCGCGAGCACGACGTGCCCGTGGCCGACCTGCGCCCCGGCGACCTCGTGGCCGTGCGTCCCGGCGAGAAAGTGGCCACCGATGGCGAACTGGTCGAAGGCTATTCGACCTTAGATGAAAGCATGCTGACCGGCGAAAGCCTGCCCGTGGAGAAAACCGTCGGCGCGGCCGTATTTGGCGCTACAATCAATAAAACCGGGGCCTTTCGCTTCCGCGTAACCAAGGTGGGGCGCGACACTGTGCTGGCTCAGATAGTGCAGCTCGTGAGCGACGCGCAGGGCAGCCGCGCCCCCATTCAGCGGCTAGCCGACAAGGTGAGCGGCATTTTTGTGCCGGTGGTTATCGGGCTGGCGGTGCTCACGCTGGTGGGCTGGCTAGTGCTGGGGCCGGCGGGCTCGCGGCTGCCGCTGGCGCTCACGGCCTTTGTGTCGGTGCTGATTATTGCCTGCCCCTGCGCGCTGGGGCTGGCCACGCCCACGGCTATTATGGTGGGCACCGGCAAAGGGGCCGAGTATGGTATTTTAATTCGCAATGCGGAGGCGCTGGAAAAGGCTTACCAGGTAGACACTGTGCTGCTGGATAAAACCGGTACTATCACCCAGGGTGCGCCGGCTGTTACCGATTTCCTACCCCTGTCCGACCACTCAGCGGCCGACTTGCTGCCCTTGTTGGCGGCCGTGGAGCGCCAAAGCGAGCACCCCCTGGCCGCCGCCGTGGTGCGCTACGCCAAAGCGCACCAAGCGCCCACGCTAGCCGCCACCGGCTTCCGGGCGGTGCCGGGCCAGGGTGCTGTGGCTATGGTGCAAGGCCATACTATATATATAGGTAATGAGCGCCTGCTGCGCGAAGCAGCTATCAGCCTGCCGGCCGCTGCCTTGCAAAAAGCCGCGCCACTATTGGCGCAGGCTAAAATCGTGCTGTATGCTGCGCTGAATGGTCAGGTAGCCGCCGTGGTAGGCTTGGCTGATGAGATACGTCCTACTTCGGCCAGCGCCATAAAAAACTTGCAAGTCCAAGGCATTACTGTAATAATGCTAACTGGCGACAACTCGCACACCGCCGCTGCCGTGGCGCAGCAAGTCGGCATCGACCGGTACTTTGCTGAGGTTTTACCACAAGATAAAGCCGGTAAAGTGCAAGAATTGCGTGCTGAAGGCCGCGTAGTTGCCGTAGTGGGCGATGGTATAAACGATGCCCCGGCAATTGCACTGGCCGATGTAGGGCTGGCTATGGGCACGGGCACCGATGTAGCCATAGCTGCCGCCGCTATTACCCTCATGCGACCCGACTTGCGCGGGGTGGCTACGGCCCTGGCGCTCTCGCGCCAGACCATGCACACCATACGTCAAAATCTGTTTTTTGCCTTCATTTACAACATTATAGGCATTCCTATTGCAGCGGGGCTACTGTATCCGGCTACGGGCTGGCTCCTGTCGCCTATGCTGGCAGCAGGAGCTATGGCGCTAAGTTCAGTATCGGTGCTGACCAATTCGCTGCGGCTGCGGCGATTTAAACCGTTCGCATAGAAAACGTCGTCATTCGCCCAGAATATTGGTGCGTTCGTCCCAAATAGAGTTCCCAAATAAGTTTTATTTTTCCCATTTTGAGACAGCCTAGCCTATCGCTAGCTGGAATATGGGCATTTTATAAAATTTAACTGACAAGCAATAGTACATTAATTATAAAAGCAAGTTTGGCAATGAGTTTGTAAAGAGGTGGCGGTATCCTATCCAAGCCCTTCGTTATGTTCAATTTTACTTCTCGCCTACGCAATGCTTTATTGGCCCTTTTAGTGGCCGGTGCTGCTATCTCCCCAAGCTTTGCCCAAGTTCAATACGCCACTGCAGTAGCTGCCTCAGCTTACACTGATAGCAGCCTTGATAATTTATCAATCGACAAGAATGTCACCACGGCCGCGGTGCTCAGGCCTACCCTTTTGGGCGGTACTATTGCTGATATAGGTGCCTCCTATCTGCGTCTGCAATTTGCCTCGGCTATCCCCGCCGGGCAGCAAGTGCGGTTCATCGTCAAGCCAACCAACCCGATAACTGTCAATTTATTATCTAATGTTAAGCTTATTACTTATAAGCAAGTAGGCAGCGCCCCATTCGCTGCGCTGGTGGAGCAGGAGCGCTACTCGATGAGCACGCTGCTGGGCCTGAATGCAGGCATGGATAACAACGCACCCACTACCGTCGCTTTTGCCCCCAGCGCCGGTAAGTCTTTCGACTTCCTTGAGCTGCGTGTTTCGGGGGTCAACATTGGCACGGATATAAATTTTTATGAGGCCTACACCAGCGCCACGCCGCTGCCAGTAGAGCTAACGGCTTTCTCGGGCAAAGCCACCCCCAGCGGCGTGGCCCTGAAGTGGGAAACCGCTTCGGAGCGCAACGCCGACTACTTCGAGGTGCAGCGCGCCGAGGGCTCGTCCGACATTTTCCGTTCGCTGGGCCAGGTAAAATGCTTCGGCAACAGCAGCCAGGCGCACGACTATCAGTTTGCCGACGCGGCCCCGACCGGCCTGCACTACTACCGCCTGCGCCAGGTAGACCTGGATGGCAAAGAGAGCTTTAGCCCCGTGGTAACGATAGCGGGCGGGGCGCTGGCTACTGTGCTGGCCGCCTACCCCACCCTGGCCACTACTACGCTCACCATCACCGGCCCGGCCGGCATGCACCTCAACGTATTCAACCAGCAGGGCCAGCAAGTGCAGATGGCCGACATTGCGGCTTCCCAGGTGCAGCAGCTCGATGTGCACAGCCTGCCGGGTGGCACGTACTTTTTGCGCGATGTGGCCACGGGCCAGAGCACGCGCTTTGTAAAAACCGGCGACGAGCGGTAAGCCGTCGAAAAGTTAAGCTAGGGCCTGGAGAACCTGGCAGCGGGCGAGCTGCCAGCCTTAGGCAATGAAAAGCCTCAATCGTTTCGGTTGGGGCTTTTTGCCGTGGGGCCCACCCCTGCCTGGCCTCCCGGCTTGCGCCGGAATACCGTACCTTGCTGGCCTGCTTGGTGATGGATTTCCACCGCGAACCGCCGACGCCTTGCGCGCCGCGCTGATGATTCC
Source organism: Janthinobacterium lividum (assembly GCA_050954845.1). GTDB lineage: Bacteria > Bacteroidota > Bacteroidia > Cytophagales > Hymenobacteraceae > Hymenobacter. The sequence continues at coordinate 129,399 of JBPBQK010000068.1, read as the reverse complement.
TACTGCACCGGACGGCCACGCAGGCCGCGCCACTTGAATCATCTTGTTATTTCGCGCCGTGGCTACTGCATTTTCTCTGCTTCGCTCCTTCCGGGCTGCTTCTACTACTTATACGGCGATGTTTACGTTGCGCTGGCTGCTGCTGGCCGCGCTGGTGGGCGCGTTGGCAGGCACGGCCTCGGCGGGCTTTTTAGTGACGCTGGAATGGGCTACGCGCTGGCGCGAAGCCTATCCCTGGGCGCTGGCGCTACTGCCAGTGGGCGGGCTACTGGTGGGCCTGGCCTACCACTATTTCGGCAACCGCGTGGTGAAGGGCAACAACCTAATTCTCGACGAGCTACACGCGCCGAGCGACACCATTCCATTGCGGCTGGTGCCGCTGGTGCTGGGCGGCACGCTCCTCACGCACTTGCTGGGCGGCTCGGCCGGGCGCGAGGGCACGGCCGTGCAAATGGGCGGCGCACTGGCCGACCAGTTGGCGCGCTGGCTGCCCCGGCGCGAGCGCCGGCTGCTGCTCATTGCGGGCATGAGCGCGGGGTTTGCCTCGGTATTTGGCACGCCACTGGCGGGCGCGGTATTCGGGCTGGAAGTCTTTTTGCTGGGCTCCATCCGCTACGAGGCTATTTTACCTAGCTTCCTGGCCGCCGTGGTGGCCGATGTAGTGACGCGGGCCTGGGGCGTGGGCCACACGCATTACCCCGAGCTGGCCGCGCTGCCCCTTACGGCCGCCGGGCTGGGCGCTACGCTAGTGGCGGGGGCCTTGTTTGGGCTGGCAGCTCGGGTTTTCGCTACGCTCACGCATTGGTTTTCAACGCAGTTTAAGCGTTTGCGCTACGCGCCCCTGCGCCCGGTGGTGGGCGGCGGGCTGGTGGCACTGGCCATGTGGGCACTGGGCACCATGCGCTACGCGGGGCTGGGGGTGCCCGTCATCGTGGAGGCGTTTCAGCACCAGCTGGGGGCGCAGGATTTTGCGCTCAAGCTGCTGCTCACGGCCCTCACGCTGGGCGCGGGCTTTAAGGGCGGCGAGGTGACGCCGCTGTTTTTTATCGGGGCGGCGCTGGGCTCGGCGCTGGCGGGCGTGCTGCCGCTGCCAGTGGCGCTGCTGGCGGGCATGGGCTTTGTGGGCGTGTTTGCGGGCGCGGCCAATACGCCGCTGGCCTGCCTGCTGATGGGGCTGGAGCTGTTTGGCAGCCACGCGGGCGTGTACCTGGGGCTGGCCTGCGTGGTGGCGTATCTCTTTTCGGGGCACCACGGCATTTATACTTCGCAGGTGCTGGGGCAGGTGAAGCACCCGCTATTGGGTCGGCAGGCCGGGCGGCGGCTCGGCGACCTTTGAGCTAATTACTTGTACCACTGCCATCTTTGGCTATTGAGACTACTTGCAATTGTCTTTTTGAAATCGAATTATCGAAGTTGTTTAGGCAGCAGCATTCCGTCATGCTGAGCGCAGCGTAGCGAAGTCGAAGCATCTTGGCCGCTTCGTTATTAGCGTTAGGGAGTTAGTTCACCAGCCAAGATGCTTCGACTTCGCTACGCTGCGCTCAGCATGACGGAATGTTAGTTTTTCAACTTCCCAAATAGCTTCATCGTGTGCAATTGCCCCTAACCAAGCATCGGGCCTGATATGACTACTTCTTTCACTAAAGTCATGTGTCGGCTGCTGGTACTAACCTGGGCAGTCCTACCGGGCCCGCTGCGAGCGCAGCCTCGCCCCACCTACCAGCCCCGCGAAGTAACGCGCCTAACCGCCGCCCCCGAGCCGCCCGGTGGCCTGGTGCCCTACCGCCACGCCAAGCTGTGGGGCTACGCCGACACCAGCGGCCACGTCGTGCTGAAGCCCTGGCTGCCCGACGAGCCGCCGTTCTTTATCGGCGGCTTCGCCAAGCTGAGTTATGAAGAATACCCCGTGGCCGACTACCTGGTGCTCAACGCCCGGGGCGAGTACCTGCACGTGCGGCCGGGCCAGGCCATCGGCCTTGGGCCGGCTGGCAGCGTAGAAGTGGTGCGCGTGGCCGACTACCCCGACCGGCCCTTCGTCACTGGCTTTCCGCAGGATAGCTGGCAGAGCGAGGAGCAGCGCAAACGCTGGTGCAAAACCCACGTAGATGGCTTCTTCGTGGGCCAGCTGCGCGTGGATAGCTATACGCTGGGTTACAACCGGTTTAGCCGGCGGCGCTGGGTGCGCCGGGTGCGCCCCGGCGAGCCCGCCGACTCAGTGGTGCGCTACGCGATGGTAGATGCGCAGGGGCACCGCCTAACCGATTTTCGCTACGACTGGCTGGACGACTTTTACGGCGGCCGGGCGCTGATGATGCGCGCGGGCCGCGTGGGCTACCTCAACTTGCAGGGCCAGGAGGTAATCGCGCCGCGCTACTACGTGCGGCCCGATGACTTTGAGGCGCATTCCTACCGCTTTGCCCACGGCGTGGCCCGCGTGTACCTCGACAGCGTGCGCAATGGCCTCATCGACCCCCAGGGGCGGGTGCTGCTGCCTTTCCAAAGCAAGATGCAGCTGAGTTCCCCCGACGAAGCCGGCTACACGCTGGCGCGGCGGCGCACCCCAGCCGGCACTATTGTCACGCAGTTTTTTGGCCCGACTGGCAGGCCGGCTTTTGGGCGCTCGTTTCAGCGGGCCGCGTACTTCTGGCACGGTCGGGCCTGGGTGTGGCAGGGCCACAAGGCGGGCCTGCTCGACCGGCGCGGCCGCCTGCTGGTGCCTTGCCAGTACGATAGCCTCTATTTTGCCCACCGCCTGGACAACGTGGATGCCAAAGACCCGGAAGACGGCCGCGCCCCCGAACGCTGCTTTTTTGAGCACGAAGTAGCCACGCCCAATTACCACCTCGATACCACCTACGTGCAGTGCGAGCGCGGCGGCCGGGTGGGCTTGCTGGATTTTCGCACGGGCCGCGTGCTGGTGCCGCCGCGCTACAGCAGCGTCGTTTGCTCGTTTCGCAATGGTTTTGCCTGCGTAGAGCGCCAGAATCAGGCATACATCATCAACCGCCAGGGGCGCGAAATCAGCAAAGGGCAATTTTACGATGCGCCCAGCGCGCTCGACTGGCAGTGGGGCCAGGGGCAGCAGCTGTACTTTTTGCTGAGCAAAAACGGGCCGCCCGGCTGGTGGCTCGTGCCCGATACAACCTGGTACGTGGCCGACCGGCGGGGGCGCGTGGTGGTGCCGCCGCAGCCCCCCAGCCGGCGGCCGCTGTTCATAGCAGGCCGGGGGCTAACCGCCGTCGAAACGCCCACCGGATGCGGGCTGCTCGGCCAGGGCGGGCGCTGGGTGCTGCCGCCGCGCTATCAGCATCTGCAGCGGCTCGGCAGCTTGCTCGCGGCCTACGACAGCACCCGCCACCCCACTGCCACCAGGGTACTTATGCTCTTCGACCTGCAAGGCCGCTTGCTGCGGGAGGTGCCAGAAGTACTTTCTATGTACCTGAACGAACCTACCCACCTGCTCTACCTAACCCAAGAGCTGCCGAATGGCCGGTTTCGCACCCTACTGCTCGACCGGGCGGGGCGCACGCGGGTGGCCTTCGCTGGCTTTCATTTTATCACGGGCCTGGGGGCCAAGGCCAACCCGGCGCAGTTTCGGTACCTGCTGCAAATCTCGGCCGAGCGCACGGCCGATGGCTCCGAGGAGGTGCCCAATGGCCAGCCGGGCGGGTACATCAGCACCTCGGGCCGTCGGTTCTGGAAAGACTAGCCACCTGCTCACCGCTCGCTTTTCGCCTTCTTTTTAGTCGTCGCCGCCCGCGCCCTTGCGCAGCTCCGCATCCAGAAAATAGGCCCCGCGCCGCACCAGCTGCGTGGTGTCGGGCAGCGGGTCGAGAATGGTGAGGGCCACGTCGCCGTGCTGGGGCTGGCCGGCGCGCACCCGCACCCGCCGGTACACCGTGCGGCCCGAGTCCTGGCCCACGCGGCGAAAAATATAGCTCAGCTCCCCGGCCTGGATGAGGGCGCTTTCGGGTAGCGTGCGCACCCGCGCCCCGGCCGTCTGAATGCGGGCGGCCACAAACTGGCCGGGCAGCAGGTCGCGGCGCTCGGGCTCGAGGTGGGCGTGCACGCGCACGGTGCGGGCATTGTCGTCGAAGGCCTGGCTCACCAGAAACACGCGGGCAGTCAGCGTTTCGTCGCGGTCGGCATTCTGAATTTTGAACAGCACTTTCTGGCCTACTTGCACCTTAGCTACGTCTTTCTCAAAGACTTTTAGCTCAAGGTGCAGGTCGTCACGGTTCAGCACTTCGACCAGCACATCCTGCGGATTAACGTATTGCCCGGGGTTGATATTCACCGCCTTTACGTAGCCAGCAATGGGCGTAGTGAGCGGCACGCTGCTCACGATTGCCCCCGCATCGAGGCGCGCCACCGAGATGCCCAGTAGCCGCAGCTGCGCGGCCGTGGTGCGGAGCGTGGCTTGCTCGGTGGCGTAGTCGGCACGGGCCTGCTGAAGCTTGCGTTTGGCCCCCACGTCCTCCACATCGAGGATGCGCTGGCGCTCCAATTCTTCGCTCAGAAAGCGCACGCGGGCTTTGCTTTGCAAGTATTGCTGCTGCAAGGTGAGGTATTCGGGGGCGCGTAGCATGGCTACTACCGAGCCAGCCGCCACGTGCTGGCCGGCCAGCACGTTCACCGTTTGCACGTAGCCGCCCATCACGGCGGCAATGGAAACGCGGTTTTGGGGCGGCACCTCGACCGAGCCATTGGCCTGCACTTCGGTGCTCATATTCTGGCGCTCGAAGGTGCCCAGCTCGATGCCGGCCGCCTGCGCCTGGGCGGGGCTCACGCTTACCTGGTCAGGGTTGGCGGGGGCGGCGGCTACGGGGGGCGCAACGGTTTCTTTGGTTTCTTCTTTCGACTGGCAACCGGCTAGTAGAAGGGCTGCGAGCAGAATGAATGCGGAATAATGAGCAAGCATTATAAAATATATTTTATTGAAAATCAGAAATTTGATAAGCCTTAGTTTGCAAACCTGGCCGCAGTTAGGGCGTAACCAGCGGGATGCAGGCGCGGGATGCTTGCTGCGCAAGCGCTCGGACTCGCAGAGTCCAAGCTACGCCTTTATTCGGCCCCTACCAGCATCAGCAATTGGGCCACTAGCTCGTCGTACTGGCGCACCTGGTCGAGGTAGTTTTCCTGAATTTGCCAGGCGGGCTGGGTATTCACCACGTACTCCACGTACTCAATATCACCGGCGCGGAAGCTCTTTTCGGCCGTGCTCAGGATGAGGCGGGCCTGGGGCAAGGCCGTTTGTTCGTAGTAGGTGAGCGAGGCGCGGGCGCGGGCCAGCTGCTGGCGCAGCCCGGCCAGCTGGGTCGCCAGCTGGCTTTCGGCGTAGGTCAGTTGCTGGGCCGCCACCTGCTCGCCGAGGCGGGCCGCCGCCACGCGGGCCTTCTGCACGCCACCCAGCAGCGGCAGCGACAGGCCCGCCTGCACCACCTGAAAGTTACGCTCCTGGTTGATAGTCTGGTTGAAGTAGCCCAGGCGCACGTCAGGCTGGCGGCGCAGGTTTTCTACTTTGGTTTGCTGCTGGCTGGTGGTGGTTTGCTGCCGCAGCAAGCCCAGCGTCGGGTTGGTATCAGCCGAAAGGGCGGCCGTATCGGCTGGCGCGATTACGGCCACCGGGTTGGCCGTGGTGTCGATATCGGCCGGCGTGGGGCGGCCCAGCAACTGGCCCAGCTGGCGGCGCAGCACCTCATTATCGATGCGCAGCGTGGCCAGCCGGTTGCGCAGCTCCAGGCTGCGCGCTTCGGCCGATACCTGCTCCAGGCGATTGGTTTCGCCCACTTGGTAGCGCACGCGAGCCGCCCGGGCCGCCCGCCGATATACGCTATCCTGTCGCCGTAGCACGGCAGCGCGGCGGTAGCCTACCAGCAATTGGTAGTAGGTGCTGCGCACTACCTGCGCCAGCTCGCGGCGCTGCTGGCGGGCGCGCTGCTCGGCCGTGAGCGTCTGGGTTTGCAGCAGGCGGCGCTGGGCGGCATACACATTAGGCAGCGATGTTTGCTGAATCAGGTTGAGGCTCTGGTCATTGAGCGGGCCCGAAATCTGGCCGTACTGGTAGTCGAGCACGGTGCGGGGCACGTCGTAGCCGGTGCGGCCCAGGGCGCGCTGCTGCGCTATTTGCAGGGTGGCCGTTTGCAGGGAGAGGTTTTGGCCGGCCGCCGTTTGCAGCGCTTGGGCGAGGCTCAGCGGCTGGCCGGCAGTGGAGGCCAGGGTATTTTGGGCCTGGGCTGAAAAGGCGAATAGTACTACCAAAATGGTCAGCCCAGCCGTGGGAACCTCACCCCCCAGCCCCCTCTCCAAAAAAGAGGGGGAGCCAACCGCTTGCAAACGTCCTGTATCGTCCGGCTCCCCCTCTTTTTTGGAGAGGGGGCTGGGGGGTGAGGTCCGCGCGGCCGGTTCATCATCCTTCGTAAACAAGCTATACAGCACCGGCAGCACCACCAGCGTCAGCAGCGTGGCCGATATGAGCCCGCCGATTACTACCGTGGCCAGCGGCTTCTGCACTTCGGCCCCGGCCGAAGTACTCAGGGCCATCGGCAGAAAGCCCAATGATGCCACGCTGGCCGTGAGGATAACCGGCCGAAAGCGCTCTTCGGTAGCCCGCAGCACCCGCTCGCGCACCTTGGCTACGCCTTCGGCGGCCAGCTCATTCAAGCTGGCCAGCAGCACGATACCATTGAGCACCGCCACCCCAAACAGCGCAATGAAGCCCACGCCCGCCGAGATGCTAAACGGCATCCCGCGCAGCCCCAGCGCCAGAATGCCGCCAATGGTGGCCAGCGGTACCCCCGTAAAAATGAGCAGCGCCTGTGGCACCGACCGGAACGAGAGATAAAGCAACATAAATATCAGCGCCAGCGCCACCGGCACGGCCACTGCCAGGCGGCTTTTGGCCTCAGTCAGGTTTTCAAACTGGCCGCCGTAAGTGAGGGTATAGCCCAGCGGCAGCTTAAGGCGAGCCCCGAGCTTTTGCTGGATTTCGGCGACCAGGCTCTGCACATCGCGACCACGCACGTTGATACCCAAGTTGATACGCCGGCGGGCATCATCGCGCGAAATCTGGATGGGCGCGTTGTGGTAGGCCACGGTCGCCACTTCATCCAGCGGGATTTTCTGGCCGTTGGGCGCGTCCACGTACAGGTCTTGCAGGTTGTGGAGGCCGGCGCGGTGCACGCTGTCGAGGCGCACCACAAGGTCGTAGCGGCGCTCGCCTTCGTACACTTGCCCGGCCACATCGCCGGCAAAGGACGAACGCAATAGCTGGTTTAAGTCGCTCACTTTTAGGCCGTACTGGGCCAGCTTCTGGCGATTATACGTCACGCGCATTTGCGGCAGCGCCGCAATTTGCTCCACCTTCAAATCGCCGACCCCGGCCAGCGGGCGAATGAGCGCGGCGGCTTCATTCGCCTTTTCATACAAAACTTCCAAATCGTCGCCGTAAATCTTGATGCTCACGTCCGATTTCACGCCCGAAATCAACTCGTTGAACCGCATCTGGATGGGCTGCTGAAACTCCAACGTCACGCCGGGCAGGCTGGCCAGAGCCTGCTGCATTTTGTCGGCCAAATCTTCTCGTGAGTGGGCGGAGGTCCATTCGCTGTGGTTTTTGAGGATAATCATCTGGTCGCTGTCCTCCATCGCCATCGGGTCGGTGGGAATTTCGGACGTACCATTCTTGCCCACAATCTGCTCGATTTCGGGAAAGTTTTTCAGCAGAATTTGCTGGGCTTTGGTGGTCGTGGCAATGGCCTGGCTCAGCGACGAGCCGGGCGGCAGCGACATATTCAGGGCAAAATCGCCCTCGTCGAGCTGCGGAATAAACTCACCGCCCATGCGCGAAAAAATGAAGCCCGCCAGCACCAGCAGCGCCACCGCACCGCCCAGCACCAACGCCCGCGACCGCAGCGCCCAGCGAATAATGGGGTCGTAGCCGCGATGCAAAAACTTCATAATGCGGTCGGCCCAGGTGCCCTCCTCCTTGCTATCCTTGCGCAGCGCCCAAGCCGTAACGGCCGGCACATAGGTAAGGCACAACAACATAGCGCCCAAAATGGCGAAGCTCACCGTGAGGGCCATCGGCCGGAACATCTTGCCCGCTACCCCCGTGAGCGACAAAATCGGCAGATACACGATGAGGATAATCAACTGCCCAAACAGCGCCGACGACATCAGCCGCGTGGCCGCCGACTCGGTGATGTCGTCCATCGTTTCGTGGGCTGACTGCGCCCGCTGGTGCACTAGGTGAAAAATGACGGCCTCCACTATAATCACCGCGCCATCTACTATCAGCCCGAAGTCCAACGCCCCGAGGCTCATCAGGTTAGCCGATACGCCAAAGGTGTGCATCATGCCCAGCGCAAAGAGCATGCACAGCGGAATCATAGTGGCGACTACCACGCCGGCCCGCCAGTTGCCGAGCAGCAAGAGCAGCACCAGCAGCACGATTACGCCACCTTCCACCAGGTTGTGCTCCACGGTGGCAATGGCTTTGTCGATGAGCTTGGTACGGTCGAGGAAGGGCGTGATAACAACGCCTTTGGGTAAGCTCTTCTGAATTTCGGCCACCTGTGCTTTCACGCCTTTGATGGTTTGCTCCGAGCTGGCACCTTTGAGCATCAACACGATGCCGCCCACGGTTTCGCCCTGACCATTACGGGTCATGGCCCCGTAGCGCACGGCGTGGCCCATGCGCACGGTGGCCACGTCGCGCACCAGCAGCGGCACGCCTGCGGCGGCTTGCTTGATAACGGTAGCCCCCAGGTCGGCCAGCGAGGTGGCCCGGCCCTCGCCCCGAATAAAGTAGGCATTGGCCCCGCGCTCGAGGTACGCGCCGCCGGTGTTAGCATTGTTGTCCTGCAAGGCCTGGTAGAGCTCAGCCATCGTCACATTATTGGCAGCCAGGCGGTTGGGGTCTACGGCCACCTCATACTGGCGCACGTAGCCGCCAAAGCTGCTGACATCGACCACGCCGGGCGTGCTGGCCAGGCTGCGCCGCACCTGCCAGTCTTGCAAATCGCGCAGGCGGGCCAGCGAAAACTGCCGCTCGTAGCCGGGCAGCACGCGCAGGCTGTACTGGTAAATCTCGCCCAGGCCCGTGGTGATGGGGGCCATTTCGGGCGTGCCGGTCCCTTCGGCCAAGTCAGCCTCAGCTACTTTTAGCTTTTCGGCCACTAGCTGCCGGGCGCGGTAGGTATCTACGTCGTCGGGAAAAACGACGGTAATTACCGACAGCCCAAACCGCGAGATAGAGCGGATTTCCAGGGAGCCGGGCACCGTGCGCAGCTGCAATTCGAGCGGCACCGTGATGAGCTGCTCGACCTCCTGCGCGGCCAGGGCCGGGCTTTGAGTAATCACCTGCACCTGGTTATTGGTGACGTCGGGGATGGCATCGAGCGGCAGATTGGCCGCCGCGTACCCACCCCACCCTATCAGCCCCAGCAGCAGCATGGCCACGAGCAGCTTGTTGCGGACACTGGCCGCAATTATTTTATAAAGCATTGAGTACAACCTAAATTGGCTTTCGCATGCCGGGGCCTACGCCCCGCGCCGGCCCGGCACCTATGCACCAGACTCCTCCGCGAAAAAACCCGTATTACCATAGCTATTGGCGCTGGCCGGTGGCCGTGCAGCACGGCTAAGCCAGCAAAGTGTTGCGCTGAAGGCAAGGCCTCCCGTTGGAAGGCTCATGCATAATGCCCGTTATCATCCAGCACCGAAACGGCGTGGACATACGGCATCCTCAAAAACGTAATAGCCTAAGCTCGGGGCGGTTGCAGCAGCGCGGCGGCGGGCCCATCGGGGCAATTGGCCGCCGAGGCCGGCCGGTAGAGGCGGCCCGCCGCCCAGGCAGGAGCCGCCGAAGGCAGCGCCGGGCGGGCCGAGGTGAGCACAAACAATACCTCGGGGCAGTTGCCGTGGTTGTGCAGGGGCAGGTTGTGGTGGTCGCGCTGGTGGCCCTGGCTGAGGTAGCAGCCCGCTTCGTGCCGGGTGCCCGCTCCGTAATGCTCAGCCAAAAACTCGATTAGCGAGAGCCCACCGCCCGCCGCCGAATGGTGGTACTGGTAGTGCGCTACCAGGGCCGGCAGCTTGCTTAGCTCCGCCAGGTCGTTCTGCGGAATGAGACTGCCGAGCAGCATCAGGCAAGCAAGAAAAGACGCAACTACTGACTTCATCCGGCCTCACAACGCCCGGAAAGGACAAAAGTTTGGTAAACTCCGGCGGCCTGCAAAATTAAGAGTGATTCTAAATTGTGCCTCTAGCCGGCTAGCGCGAAACATTTGCCCGGCCGTCGTATTCTTGGCTCACCTATGCGCCTACTCCCACTCTTCCCGCTCAATCTCGTGGCTTTCCCTGGCGAGAAACTGAATTTGCACATCTTCGAGCCCCGCTACCGCGAGCTGGTGCGCGACTGTTTTACCGAGGGTACCACGTTTGGCATTCCGCCTTTTCTCGACAATGCCGTGCAGGAGCTGGGCACTGAAATGCGCCTGCTGAGCGTCGAAAAAACGCACACCGGCGGCGAAATGGACATTCGCACCGAAGCCGTCGCGGTATTTCGGGTGCAGAAATTTTACCGCCAGGCCCCCAGCAAGCTCTACGCGGCCGGTCAGGTCGAGGCTATTGAGCAAGACGAAGAGGCCGACCCAGCCCTGCGCGAAATTATTGCCGGGCAGGTGCGTCAGCTCTACGAAGCCCTGGGTTTGCGCAAACTGCTTTTGCAGCTTGAACCCAATTTTAAAATTTTTGACGTAGCCCACCATGTAGGCCTCAGCACCGAGCAGGAGTACCAATTGCTAGGCACCACCGCCGAGCAAGAGCGCCAGGAAATAGTGCGCGAGCACCTAGAGCGCCTGCTGCCCGCCGTGCTCGAAACCGAGCGCCTCAAGGAGCGCGTGCGCCTTAATGGCCACTTCAAGCACTTGCTTCCCCCAAATTTTTAGTCGAGGCTCTGGCGCAAACCATACGCGGCAGCTAGCCAAGTGCCGAGCATAAAGCTACCGACAAGGCCATTTCGTGGCTTTTGGTGCTCTAATGCGCGCTTTTAACTCGCGCCATACCTCCTCAATAGCGGGGGCGCAGGCTAAAAGCCTGCGCTCGCTCCCGTAGTAGCAGTTTTAGTTAGCCTTGCGCAGGGCACGGCGCTGCTGCAAGCGGCGCAGGCCATAAGCTACGCCCGAGGCCAACAGCAGTGAGCTACCCCCATCCAGGGGTACGGCAGTTGGCTGGGGGCCGCCCGAGCCGGTGGAGCCGCCTGGTGCTTGGGCATAGCCAATGGCGGTAATCGAGAGCAGAGCGGCGGTTAGTACAAGCTTGTTCATGAGAGGGGGAGTGTATTATACTGAAAACCAGAGCCAACTACCTGTTGACTTGTTTTCAGGGGTATACGCAGGCCCAGTGCTCAGGTTGTTATAATTTAATATATTATAGCATTATTTTTTTATTGACAATTTTACTAGCGGGCCGCTAGGGCTTTAGCCCGGCCGGCACGCCCTGCGGATAAGCCTGCTGAATGTCGTGCTGCAACTCCTCAATGCGATTGCCGGGGTTGGGGTGGGTGCTCATAAATTCGGGGGGGTTGCTACCACCGGCCTGCTTGTCGAGCATCTGCATCACCCCTATCATGGCGCGGGGGTCATAGCCCGCGCTGGGCGTAAACTTCACGGCGAAATCGTCGGCCGCCAGCTCGTCGTTGCGGCTGAAGCGCAGCGATACCAGCTTGGCAATCATGGCGGCGGCGGCGGCGCGTGCCACGCTACTGCCGGGGTGGTCGGGGTCGTAGGAAGCAATGGCGGCCGCCCCCGTCAGGCCCTGCGTCAGCTGGCTTTTAGCCACCTGCTCGGCCGAGTGGCGGCCCACTACGTGGCCTACTTCGTGGGCTAGTACCCCGGCCAGCTGCGCCTCCGAAGTCAGGTTTTTAAGCAAGCCCATCGTGATAAATACCTGGCCGCCGGGCAAAGCAAATGCGTTGATAGTCTGGTCGTCGGCCAGCAGGTGAAACTGGTAGCGGTACTGCGTTTTTTGGTCGAGTTGGTTGGCCTGCACCAGGCGCTGGCCTACTTGCTGCACGGCGGCCGTGGCGCGGGCATCGGGGCTCTCGCCGCCGTACTGGGCCTCCATTTGGGGCGCGGCTTGCAGGCCGAGGGCAATTTCCTGGTCGGCCGACATGTTGACGTGCTGCTTCTCGCCCGTTACGGGGTTGGTCGAGGTGTTGAAGAAATAGCCTATCAGCGTGACGGCGGCAATGATTAACCCGATAATAAAGCGAAGATTTATCCGCATAAGAAGAAAAGTCGAGATGAATACTATGGCTTAGTTCAACCAAGCCCTGCTCCCTAAACGGGCCGCTGCTGCCTAGGTTATTACTGGTGCTGCGGGGCATGAGGCAACACCTTATAAGAATGCTCCCTTGCACATCCGCTAAAACTGCTTTTGATGGGCTACCCGGTAGGTTTCCAGTTTCCAGATAGAGCTTTGCCAAACAGCCGTCCTACTTATATTTGTAAGCACTTACCAAAGTACTTACTACGCTATGGATTTCTTCGAACAGCTTGGCCCAGCCGCCCTGGGCAGCCGCCTGCGCCGCCTCAGCGAACAAATGACCACCCAAGCGGCCGAGGTATATACCCTCTACCACCTGCCGTTTGAGCCGCGATGGTTTCCGGTCTTTTACACGGCGGCCACGCAGCCGGGCCAGCGTGTGGGCGAAATAGCCGAGCAAATCGGCCACACGCACGCCGCAGTAAGCCAGGTACTTAAAGAGCTGGTCAAGCACGACCTGGTAAGCGTGCAGCGCGGCGAGGCCGACTTGCGCCACAGCGTAGTGGCCCTCACCGCCAAAGGCCAGGCGCTTTGGCCCAGCTTGCAGCAGCAGGCTGCCGATGTGCAGCAGGCCATCACGTGTTTGCTGGCCGAGACCCGGCACAATCTCTGGCAAGCCATCGGCGAAGCCGAATATGCCCTGGCTCGCACCAGCCTGGCCAGCCGCGTAAAGGCCGTGCGCGAGCAGCGGGTAGCAGCCGAAGTACAGCTAGTGGCCTATACGCCCGCCCATCAGCCCGATTTTAAGCGCCTCAATGTGGAATGGATAGAGCGCTACTTTCAGCTGGAAGAGGCTGATTTAAAGGCTCTCGACCACCCCGACGACTATATTATCCAGCGCGGCGGGCACATCTTGCTGGCCGAGTACCGGGGGCAGATTGTGGGCACCTGCGCCCTACTTTATATGGATGCCAGCACCTACGAGCTGGCCAAGATGGCCGTGTCACCCACTGCGCACGGCTTGGGCATCGGCGAGCGGCTAGGCCGGGCGGCCATTGCCCAGGCGCGGGCGCTGGGGGCCAGCCGCCTCTACCTGGAAAGCAATACCAAGCTGACGCCCGCCATCAACCTCTACCATAAGCTGGGCTTTCAGAAAACGGTGGCCGGAGCCCCCTCGCCCTACGAGCGGTGCAATATTCAAATGGAGTTGATTCTTATTTAAGCACTTGTGCATAAGCAAACCGTCCATCCGTCATGCTGAGCTTGTCGAAGCATCTTGCGTGGCGCAGTAACTTCTTATGCTAGCAACGGCGCGAGCGAGATGCTTCGACAAGCTCAGCATGACAGACGTATTTTTAGCACCTAGTTACTCGTATACAGACACCTATACTGGTACGGGCTTACTACCTAAATACAAAACCGCCCCGACCTAACGGCCGGGGCGGTTTTGTAATTGCTACATTACCAAGTTAGCGGCTCAGCCACTTGGCCAGCAGGCGCTGTTGGTCGGGCGTGGCCCCGGCAGCAGGCTGAATCTGGTATTTGCGGTCGGGGTCGGGCTGAAGGGTCAAGCTGAGGTCGCGGGTTTGGGCCCCGTGTTTGACTTGCAGCTTGAGCACCGTGCCGGCGGCGGTGCCATTCACTAGTTGCTTCACAGCATCGTCGGTGGGTGCGACGCCGTTGAGTTGGAGAATTTCGTCGTTGGCGTTCAGACCGCCGTTCCAGGCGGTGCCGTCACGCTTTATGTAGGTAACTACGTAGTGGCCAGCCCGATTTACAACCGAGGCCCCGAGGGCACCGTTGGCGCTGGCGGGGGCGCTCGTAATGCTCAACCCCACGTAGCCCAGGGCGGTGGCATAGTCGAGGGTGCGGGTGTCGTACACGTAGTTGCGGAAAAAGTCGTCGAAGCGGCGGCCAGCCACTTCGGCCACCGCATCCTGATACTCCTGGTCGGTAAAGCCGCGCTTCAGGCCTTTATAATACTTGTCGTAGAGCAGGCGAAACACGTCGTCGATGTGTTTCTGGCCATTGCTGGCCTGCACTATCATCAGGTCGAGCACCAGGCCTATCAGCTCGCCCTTGTCGTAGTAGCTGATTTCCGAGTTGCGCGAGTTTTCGTCGGGGCGGTAGGCCCGAATCCAAGCATCGAAGCTAGCCATGGCGGCGGGCTGGAGCTTGTTGCCGGGCTGGTTCTCAACGCCGCCAATCACGCCGGCTAGTTGGTCGTAGTACTCCTGCGCCGACACGTAGCCGGCTCGCTGCACTATCTGGTTGGCCATGTACTCGGTCTGGCCCTCGCTCACCCACAGCATGTGGGTGTAGTTTTCGTGGTCGTAGTCAAACGGCCCCAGCGCGATGGGCCGGATGCGCTTCACGTTCCAGAGGTGGAAGTACTCGTGGGCCACCAGCCGCAGAAAGTTGGTGTACGCCACCGGGTTAGCATACGTGCCGGGTCGCGCGCCCAGCGTGGTCGAGTACAGGTGCTCGAGGCCGCCCCCACCCGCCTCGGTGTTGTGGACGATAAACAGGTAGTGGTCCAAGGGATTTTGGCCCACCACGCGCTGGGCTTCCTCGGTCACCTTCTTCATATCGGCCAGAAAGCGGGGCTCATCGGGCATGGTATAAGGCCCGAACATCGCCATTTGGTGCGGCGTGTTATTCGTGGTGAAATTCAGCACTTTCTGCGTGCCGATTTCAATTGGCGAGTCGGCCAGCTCGTCGTAGCTCGCCGACTGGTACACGTATTTCTGCATGCCGGGGGCGGGGCGCAGGGCGGTGCTCACAGTGCTCCAGCCGGTAGCAGGCTGTACCGTCACCTGGCTGCTGAGGTCTTTGTAGCCCGCAGGGTACATAAAGATGCTGCTGCCCAGCGCAAAGCCGTGGTCGGCGTCAATGTAGCTGGTGCGCACGCTCAGCTCGTAGGCATACACGCCGTAAGCCACCTGGAAGCTGCCCTGCTTGGGGTGGCGCACCCGCCAGGTGTTTTTGTCGATTTTCTCCACGGCCAGCGACTGCCCGCCCGCCGTGGCCTGCAAGCGCTCGACGTGCCGCGCAAACTCGCGCACCAAGTACGAGCCAGGGGCCCACACCGGCATCTTGATATCGGTGTAGTCTTTGTCGAAGCCCCGCAGCTCCATTTTCACCTCGAAGTAGTGGGTTTGGGGCGCGGGCGTGGCCAGCGTGTAGCGCAGGCTAGCGGCCCCTTTGTCGGCGGCCGGGGAAGCGGTGGCGGGGTCCCCTTTTACTTTGGTTTTGAGCTTGGTTTGGGCGGCAGCGGGCATGGCCGCCAGCAGGCCCGCCACCAGCGCGGCGCGGCCCAGGGCAGAAGCAGTTTTTAGCATAGCCACAAAGAAACAACCCGCCCGCCGCTACGCCCAACCCGCCCGCCACCCGAACCTCGGCCGCAGCCCGGCCGTTAGGATGCAGCGGGGGCTTGGTAGCGCACACTTTAGCTCGCTAATGCCTGTGTAGAGTGCGCAACTCACTAAGTTTGCGGCCATCCACTTCTTCGACTACCCGCTACCCAATGCGTATTATCTGGCTGATTTTTGGGACGCTGCTGGCGGCTGTGCTCGCGGGCGGCTGGCTCTACCAACGCCCAGCGGCCTCCGTAGCCAGTGTTGCCCAGCCTGCGCTGCCCATCATCGCCGTGGCTGAGCGCCGCCCTGCGCTAGCTGCTCCAGCCCGCGCCGATAGCATTGTGCGGTTTGCCCTGGCGCAGCTGGGCACCAACTATTGCTACGCAGGCACCAGCCCCAGCACCGGCTTCGACTGCTCGGGCTTTGTGCAGTACGTGTTTACGCGCTTTCGCGTGGCCGTGCCGCACGCCACCGCCCTCCTTATCGACGCGGGCCGGCCCGTGCCTCGCGCCCAGGCCCGGCCCGGCGACATCGTGGTTTTCGCGGGCACGGCGGCGGGCAGCACCACGCCCGGCCACGCGGGCATCGTTATTTCGGCTTTGGGCGAAACACCTTTGCGGTTCGTGCACGCGTCGTCGGCACGGCGCGAGTCGGGCGTGAAAATCAGCCAGGTAGAAAACTCGGGCTACGAGCAGCGCTTTATGCAGGTGCGGCGCGTGCTGTGAGAGAATTGCTGAAATCGTCTGTCATTGCGAGCAAAGCGAAGCAGTCGCATCACAACGAGCCGTGCGGTTGCTTCGCTACGCTCGCAATGACAGACGGTTCTTAGCTACCTAGAGCCGCTTTCAGGATAGTGTACACTTTTAATTCCCTCTATCAACTCCGAAACCGCTCTATCTCAAGTAGCTATTACCTCAAAAGCCCACCTTCGTAATGGCAAACCGCGGCGAGGTGGCCGTATACGGGTACAGTACAAAGGCCTCGCTAGTGTTGCGGCGGGTGATGGTGGTGGCGCTCACGGCCCCCGTGGCAAAGCTGCCGGTGGCGCTGGCAGCACCCCAGCCATTGGTGCTGGCCATGCGGAAAACGGTATTCTGGCTGCCTGCTACCACGAGCAAGGTGTTAGGGTCAAGCAGCAGCATGCCATCGGCCCCCACCAGGCTTTGGGTGGTAGTTACCGTGGTGAAGCTGGCGGGGTTAGCCAGCGGCACTTTAAACAGCGTGCCATCGGTTGACTTGGCCACCAGCAGGTAGCCGTCGGGATGATACACAATGCCATTCAGGCCAAAAGCCGTGCCGCCGCTAAACTGCGCGTTTTCCAGAAAAACCGTGGCCACGCCCTGCGCATCTACCTTGTAAATAATGGGCGAAAGGCTATCCGTGATATACGCATTACCTTGACTATCAATGGCAATATCATTGGCAAAGTGCGGCAGCGTAGGCCGCAGCGTCCCCAGGTCAACGTAGCTGAGCAGCGCGCCGCTGCTGGGGTTGAAGATGGCGAGGGCAGCCAGTTTGCGCAGCGTGGCGGCCGTAGAGCGGGTGGTATTGGCTCCGGCATCGGACACGGCTGCCAGCAGGCGCTGGCGAGTGGCATCCAGGTTCAGGCCAATGGTTGACACCAGCCGGGGGTCGTCGGCGAGCTGCGTGTAGGTGCTGTCGTCGCGCACGGTGCCAATGCGCCCCTGGGTGCGCGAGCTCACGAGAAAGCGCTGGTTGATTTCGTCGTACTGGATGCCCTCGGGCGAGAGTGCCCGCTGCGGCACCGTGATTTTGGCGGGCGTGGCCACCGTGGTAGCCTCGTCTTTGGAGCAGCTGGCCAGCACGCCTACTATGCCCATCGCGATGGCTGTCAGGCGCATTTTGCGCGGCAGCGCTACTGAGCCGCTAGTCGAACGAAAAGAAGAAAGCATACGAAGCAGAATTAATGAAGAAAAAATGAATTTTCTGCTTGTACGAATACTATCCAAGAAAGCTGCCAGCAAAGCCTAACTAACCTAAGGCAAAAGTGCAGCGGGCCAAACGCAACGATGCCCGGTTGGCCTCGGAGCTCTCACGAGCGCCATCGGGCTAACCGGGCATCTAATCCTTCAAATCTTACCAAGCGGCAGCGCTGGGGTACAGCGCCGGCGTCTCACAGTAAGACCTGTCCAACGAAAGGGAGCCGCGATACCGCAGTGCCCTCCGCCGAGCTGTTGTTTAGGCGAGTACGGCGGTGAGGCGTACTACATTGGACAGGCTCGGCAGGATTTGGTTGGGACTACTAGACATTTTGTACCTCCTTTCTTTACGTTCGACATAACCCCCATCGCGCCTCCCAGCACCTTAGGGCTGCTTGAAGGGGGCCGTAGCACTCGCTACTGAATGTCAAAGTTAATTGCCGGGGCTTAGGTTCAATGCTTTTGGGAGTATTTTATAGCCTGGCGGGGCTTTGACGGGGCATCGAACTGAAAGTCAAGGCTATTAATTTTAGCGCCGGGGCGCAGTCGCCACTAAATGCAGCTGCCAAAGCTGGCCGTATTATTGCCCTTAGGCAGCAGCAAGCAAAGTTTTTCGCTTAGCTTGCCCACCCAATGCTCTTTCACCCCCCACTTCACCCTCCCACCATGTATAAATCCTTGTTTCTGCTCTTGGCGCTTTGGCTTAGCGTCGCGGGCCTGTCGGCCCAGGCGCAAACGCTTTCACCACTCGGCATCTGGACCAACGCCGAAAAGAAAGCCACTTTCGAGATTTATAAGTGCGGCGACAAGCTATGTGGCAAAATAGTGAGCTTGACCGTGCCCAACGACCCCGACACCGGCAAGCCCAAGCTCGATACCCAAAACCCCGAGCCCAAGCTGCGCACGCGCCCCCGGCTGGGTTTGGTTTTTATGCAAGGCTTTGCCTTTGATAGCGATAACAAGTGGGATAACGGCAAAATCTACGACCCCGAAAGCGGCAAAACATACTCGTGCTACATGAAGATGGAAAGCGCCAACTCGATGGAAGTGAAAGGCTACATCGGCTTTTCGCTCATTGGCAAATCGCAGACCTGGACGCGGGTAAAATAACCGCGCCCGCTGCCCTTACCACGCAGCCGCAGCAGCGCCTTTCCCACTTGGGAAGGGCGCTGTTTTTCATGCTGGCCTCACCAATTGGCGAAACTATTTGCCCCAGGCGGTGTTTTCCCAGCAGTTCGGCTTATCGGTTTACACAAAGGTGCTACACTTTCTCCAACAGCTTTTTGGGCGGCGCGCCAGCGCCGACGCGGCCGCCACCTGGCAGCCGGCCCGGGTGCCCACGCCCACCCAGGCGCGGCAGCACACCGCCTGGGTAGCCGAGCAAGTGTACCTCAACTGGACGGGCCCTTACTACAAGGCCTACCACCTGCGCAAAGGCGGGGCCGCAGGCCGCCGCGGCCTGCGCGTAGAACTGCTGCGCGAGCCCGGCCGCCAGGGCGCGCTGCTGTATTATGACGACAGCATCGGGCCGGGCAACTTCCGCCACCTCTACGAGCTGCTAGGCGAGCGCATCGCGGCGCTGGGCTACCACCGCGCCTGCCACGACCAGCGCCAGCGCCAGCACGAGCAGCACTGCGAAACTGCCCACAAGCAGCTCTTCAAGCCCAACCCCACCGACTGCGCCCAGAGCGGCCGCTGCAACCAGCGCTACGGCCTCGTGACGCTCGACCTGGTGAGTGTCAACGGCCAGCCGCTCTTTATCCGCCTCAGCAACAACCCGGTGCAGGAGTCGCACTTCACCGCCCCCAAATCGTTTGACGAGTTGCTGGCCGCGCTGCTCGACGAGCCGGCTGCCGATGCCACGGCCCGCGCCCAAGCGGCAGCCTATCGGCAGTAGCGAGTTCGCACCCCTGCGCTCAAGGTTTGGGCAGTAGCTTCGCCGGGCTTTACGTGGCCTTAGGCTGCTTTTTTTATGATGCTACGCGCTTGTTTCTCGCTTTTTTTTACTGGCTGCCTGGCCCTGGGGCTCGGTGGCTGTGGCCACGCGCTGACCAGTATTTCGGGCTTTGAGGCGGCGGCCTGGCGGGCCGACCCCTACGCTTGCCGGGGCCAGCGGGCCGCCCTGCTCCCCCCGCTGCTGGCCGCCCGCGCCCAGTTCTACAACGCCCGGGCCGACGATATTACGGCCCTGCTGGGCCACCCCGACGAAGAGGAGCTGCAAGCTCAAACCGAAAAAGTGTACTACTACTACCTCGCGCCGGGCGCGCAGTGCGGCCCGCGCCACCCGCGCTCAACCCAGCCGCGCCTGAGTTTGCACTTTGGGCCACTGGGCACTGTGACCGAAGTACTCATTGACCCGCTGCCGGCCGCGGCAGACTCAGCACCGCTCAACTAAGCCTCTGGCAAAAAAGAAAAGCCCGCCAGAAACTCTGGCGGGCTTTTTTGGCAATGGCTGGTTGGCCAGCGGTATTAACCGCGGCCGCTGCCGGCAATAAACTGGTTGGGGTCTTGCTGGAGCTGGCTGAGCTGCGAAGGAGTCAAAATACGGGCGCACTCCTGCTCGTACTGGGCTTGCAGCTCGGCAAGCTGCGAAGTACGGGTGGCGGCATCAGTAGCGCGCTCAATCTCCTGTTGACGCGCCATGCGCGTACGGTTGATACTGTAGAGCTTCACGTACTGACCTTCGTTTAGCTTCAAGCGCGTGCTCATGTCGCGCGTCATGGTCGTCACGGTTGGGTTCGAGCCCATGGCAACACCCGCGGGGCGGCTAGTCTGAGCATGACCAGCAAGTGAGAGCAAAAGCAGCACCGGCAGGGCAAAAAAGGCTTTGGTATTCATAGCGGTACAGGAGTAGGTAGCGGCCTGACATTAAAATAATGCCAGATTTTCCTCAAATATACTTATCAACTTGTATAGTTTCACTGTTACGCTTTTTTTATCTCCTGGTTGCTTGTGGCCAGTGATAAGTAGCTAGGGTACCTTCGCCGAGCCTCTTACGCAGCCTGCTCAACTCCGTTATTTCGATGCCTACGTTTTTTGCCCCCGACCTGCGGCCGGGCCAGCCCAGCTACCTCCTGCCCGAAGACGAAAGCAAGCACGCCGTGCGCGTGCTACGCCTCGCCCCCGCCGATATTGTGCTGCTCGTCGATGGCCAGGGCCACAGCTACACCGCCGCCGTGGCCGAAGCCAACCCCAAGCGCTGCGTTTTGCGTATTGTCAGCCAAGAGTTTATAGCCCCGCGCCCCACCTACACCCACGTGGCCGTGGCCCCCACCAAAAACCTCGACCGCATGGAGTGGCTGGTCGAAAAAGCTACCGAAGTCGGCATCGAGCGCCTCACCTTTCTGCGCTGCGCCCACTCCGAGCGCCGCGAGCTAAAGCTGGAGCGCCTAGAAAAAATTGCCATCAGTGCCCTCAAGCAGTCGGGCCAGGCGTGGCTGCCGCAACTGGATGAATTGACGGATTTCACTGATTTTATGCAGGAAATTGACCCGGCCACCACTTTTATTGCGCACCTGGAGGCTGGCGAGCGCACCGCGCTGGCCCAGGTAATAGCGGCCGCGCCCCGCTGCTGCGTGCTTATCGGCCCGGAGGGCGATTTTTCGCCGGCTGAAATCGAGTTGGCTCTCGGCCGGGGCGTGCGGCCCGTCACGCTTGGGGCCTCGCGGCTCCGCACCGAGACTGCCGCACTGGCGGCGGTGTTCACCGCGCAGGTAGTGCGGCAGCTTTAGCTGGCTAGCTTTCGCACTTTTAATAGCTGAGTTAACTTTTCTAGCTTTTCCAATGGTAGCGGATACCAGTCAGCACCGGTAAAATCACTTGGATTAAGCTTTCGAAGTGCTCGCCAAAAGGGCAGCACTACCTCCTCGAAACTAGCGTCTAAGTGGAATAGCTGCTTGTAACTTCTTGATTTGGACGATTCACTTATAACTAATTGCATAGCTCCACGGGGCATGATACTAAACTGAAAAGAGTACTCTTCCGGTTCTAACCACCAACTCATGGATGCTTCAATTTCTTGAGTAGCAAACAACAGGCAGCGCACTAGTTCAACTATCGGGTCATCTAGCACACCCGATGCTTTAAATTCTAATACAAAACTGCCCATCTTGATTGATACCGGGAGCCAATCATGGTGAGGCTTCCCAAATCCGATTTTCAATTTGTTGAGTTGTGCCTCCAAGAGTGCTACTGGGCAAAGTATAAGAAATAGGTCATGGATTAACCTTGAATACCGGTTTCTCAGGTCTTCTTCTCTTGCCGCTTTTTCACTCGCCACGGGGCGTTTTTTTCCCAGTCGCCGGCCATAATGCAGCCGTAGGGTTGAATTTCATCAATAGTGCGGGCCAGCTTGAAGTCCACGATTTGGCGCTTCACTTCTTCCGCATTTTTATACGCGCTGGGCAGCTCTGAAACGTCGATTTCGTTGAAGAAAAAGCGGGCGTCGATGCCCTGGGTTTCTTCGGCAAACCACTCTTCTTTGGTTTTGTCGGCCTTGCTGTATTTGTGGCGGGTGCGGCTGAGGTTACGGCCCGCGCCGTGCGGCGCAAAACCCAGATTAGTGGCCGTGGTGTCGCCTTCCACAATCAAAATAGGCTGCGCCATATTGAGCGGAATGATGCGCGGACCCGTGATATCGGGCATGAACTGCGGGTCGAGCGGCGTAGCCCCTTTGGCGTGGTAATACAGGTCACCGGCTTTAAACACGAAGTTGTGCTCGTTCCAATAGCGTTGGCGCACAGTGGCTTGCAGGCGCTGCACAATGTCGTCGTGCAGGCAGAGGTGGTTGAGCTTGGTCCAGCGGCGCACGGTTTGCAGCGCCGCCCAGTATGCCTCGCCCTCCGGCGAGTCGGCGGGCAGCCAGGCATTGGCGGGCGCGGTTTCGGGCGAAAGCTGCTGGCGGAAGCGCTCGGCCACTTTCATGCCCGCCGTGTAGAGCCGCGCCCCCACGCCCCGCGAGCCGTGGTGCGTCACGAGCATGGTATCGCCAGTGTTGCGTGACACGCCCACGTACAGGAAGTGGTTGCCATCGCCCTGCGTGCCCAGGTGCTCGTGGGCCAAGCTGATATCCTTCTCAGAATTCAGGAAGGAATTGACCTGAAACTCGGCCAAAATATCGGCGGGCAGCGCGTATTGGCGCTCGGGCAGCCGGCCGCCCGGCCCGAAGTGCGTCACTTGCTGGGCCACATCGAGCACGGTTTTGGGGTCGGCTTGGCCGAGGTTGGTCAGCATTACCGAGCAGCAAATATCGGCCGAGTGCATGCCGGGGTGAATGGCATTGCGCGTGACTACCACGCCGCCCACCGGGATGGTGCCCACCGGCCCGGCCGGGCAGGCATCGGGCATTATTGCGCCCGTCACCACCGTGGGCGTGCGCATGAGCTGCTGCATCGATAGCCGCACCTGCTCGATATTTTGCTGCTCCACAGCCGTTTCGGCGCTGATATTCTCGAAAAACGGTGCCGGCGCGGGCAGCAGCGGCAGCGCGGGCGGTGGGCCTACTTCGCGCAGGTAAGCCAGCAGCGCATCGCCTTCCAGCGCGTGGGCGTTGATGTGCTCAAGGGCTTCCTTGAACCACTTACCTGATTTGAAACCGAGGTCGAGGAGGTCTTTGCCGTTTTTCATGCGTAGTATTTGATGAATGTCTCGCCCGTCAGGTCTTTAAAATAAAACACCTCAAATGCAATGCGGGCCAGCGTGCGCTGCACCGCGCTCACTTCTTCTAAAGTTGAATAGGGTGCAAATAATAGTAGCTTGTCTTTCGTATCATATAAGCCAAAGCCTAGGCTTCGGAATTTTCGGAGGTGGCTTTTCTGCAACGTATAGTCTGCTCTATGGCGGCGCACTTCCGGAATTGTCATAAACAACGTTTTCCGCATCAATCTAATGTGGCAATACAGGCGCCTCGAATCTTGCAATACTAACGTAAAACCTGCTAATTCCCCAGCTAAAAGTTTGCCTAGCATATCACGCATCACCTGTCCAACTGAGGAATTTTGAAAGGGAAGTTGGGTTAGCTCCGCCAATTTTTTCTTCTCTGCGGCAATGCGCTCGGTGTAGTAGCGCCGTACATATTCCGCTGTCTCTCCGTCTGCTACGCGTTCTTCCAAAAACTTTATCGAGTGCGCCCGATACTCCTTTTCATCGTGCCACTTATCCCGGAGGTTATATAACGTCTGAAGCTGCTGATTTATCCTGCCCAGACCTTTGGAAAATAGATACACGCGCTTGTAGTCCGCTTCGGCCACGCATTCGGCTAGTTCTGCCGTTAGGCTAACGCGCTCAGCCTCATAAAAGGCTATCAGTTTTTCTAGTTTGCTGCTCATCAGTGGCCTCAAGCTTGTTGCTAAACCTAGCTGGCGAGAACCACTGCTAGCGGCCGAATGTCTTAGCCTTGCCTAGTAGCTTTGAGGGTCAGCACCACCTACTGTTGCAAACGTAATTAGCAATTCTGTTACTATTTCGGCTCAGCACCTCCATTATGCTAAAATTATTGCTTTTGCCACTGGCTTTTGTGTGCCTCTTCACCACTGCCGCCACCCCGCGCCTGGCCCCCAGCTACCAGATAGCCAAGTTACACTACGGCGGCGGGGGCGACTGGTACGCCAACAAAACCAGCCTGCCCAACCTCATCAGCTTCTGCAACCAGAGCCTGCACACCAACCTTGCCCCCGATGAGGCCACCGTGGAGCTTGACCAGCCCGAGCTGCTCACCTACCCTTTTCTGCACATGACCGGGCATGGCAACGTGAGCTTCACCAGCGCCGAGGCCCAGAACCTGCGGCGCTACCTCATCGGCGGCGGCTTCCTGCACATCGACGACAACTACGGGCTCGACAAGTTCATCCGGCCCGAGATGAAGAAGGTTTTCCCCGAGCTGGAGTTTGTGGAGCTGCCCTTCTCCCACCCCATCTACCACCAGAAGTATCAGTTCCCCAAGGGCTTGCCCAAAGTGCACGAGCACGATGGCAAGCGCCCCCAGGGCTTTGGCCTCGTCTATAAGGGCCGGCTGGTGTGCTTCTACACCTACGAGTGCGACCTCGGCAACGGCTGGGAAGACGTGGGCACCTACCCCGAAGACACCCCCGCCGTGCACGATGCCGCCCTGCGCATGGGGGCCAACCTAGTGAGCTACGCCCTCACGCAAGACTAAAAACGCCTGTCATTGCGAGCGCAACGAAGTGGAGCGCGGCAATCTTTCCTTGATTCGTTAGATTAGTAATTCAAACGTGCAGGAAAGATTGCCGCGCCCCACTTCGTTGCGCTCGCAATGACAAAATCAAATTAGCGCACGCCTTGCGCCGGGAAGCGGCCTTTTTTGGTGCGGTAGAAAGCTTTGATTTCCTCTAAATCTTTCTCGTAGTCACCAGTAGGCCAGAAAACCGGCCCCACGCCAGCTTCTTTTTTCTGATAATCGAGGAAGCCCAGGATAATGGGCACGCCTGCGCCGAGGGCGGCGTAGTAAAAGCCCTTGCGCCACTTGGGCTGGTAGGCCCGCGTGCCCTCGGGGGTGATAAGAATCACCAGCTCGTCGTGCTGGTTGAACAGCTCTACCATGCCATCGACGAGGCTGTTGTTGCGCTTGCGGTTCACGGGCAGCGCCCCGATGGCTTTCACCAGCCAGCCCAGCACGGGGTTTTCGGTCCACTCGCTTTTCACCGTAAAGCGCACGTCCACATCCATAATGTAGAAGGCAGCGCGGGCCATGATGAGGTCCCAGTTGCTGGTGTGCGGGGCCGCAATCATCATGCTTTTCTTGATTTCGGGGGGCACGCCGCCGGTTTGCTTCCAGCCGGCCACGCCGAAAATGGCCTTAGCGATGTAGTACCAGAACGTAGAGGTTTTGCGGGCAGCCATGAAAAGCAAGACGGGGGTTTGGAACCCCAAAGCTAGGAAAAAACCGGTATGCAGGCCTTATTCGCCTTGCAGCAGCGCGTGCAGCTCGGCGGCCTGTGCCAGGGTGTAGCGGTAGCCCACCTCAAACAGCTCGTCGGCCTTGCGGAAATCGAGCGGGCGATAGAGGCGCAGCTGCGGCGGCTCCAGCAGCAGCGCACACTGGGTTTTGCGGCTGGCTACGTTGGCGCTGAGGGCTATTTGCAGCGTGCGCTCGACCACCCGGCGCAGGGTAGGCAGCTGCGCTGCGTGGCCCAGGGGATTGCAGTGCACCCCTACTATGGGGTAGCCCAGGGCCAGCAGCGGCTCCACAGGCAGGTTGTTGAGCAGGCCACCATCTACCAATTGGCGCCCCTGGTAGGCCACCGGCTGGTACAGAATGGGCACCGCGGCCGAGGCCAGCAGCGGCGGCAGCAGCGGCCCCGTGCTGAAATACACCGACTCGCCTGCGTTCAGGTCGGTCGCTACCAGCGTCAGCGGCAGGCGCAGGTCTTCGAAATTTTGCACAGCCCCCAGGTGGCGGGCCAGCAGCCGCTCTACTGCCTCGAAGCCCAGCAGCCCGTGCCGGCTAAAAGCCAGCCGCGTGAGGCGCGGAATGCTAGTAGCTTGCAGCAGGCGCAAAATTTCGCGCGGGGCTAAGCCCGCCGCATAAAACGCGCTCACGATGCCGCCCGAGCTGGCCCCGGCCAAGGCACCTACCGGTATTGCCAGCTCGTTGAGGGCGGCCAGCACGCCCAGGTGTGCGATGCCCCGCGCCCCGCCACCCGAAAGGGCCAGGCTAATTTTAGCTGTTGGCTTATTGCTGTTAGCTGTTAGCTCTTCCGCACTTACCATGGGTATTTTTTATACTAAAACAGCTCACTATCGGCGCTCAGCAGCTGCGCTACAAGTCACTGATGCGCAGCGTGTCACCCAGGCGCACACCCTTGTCGGTGAGCTGCACGGTGCAGGCCTCATTCACGGCGTCGTGCTCGAGCAGCAGCACCCAGTTTTCTTCAGCGGCGCGGCGCAGCACGGTTTCTTTTTCCGAAAGCGTGAGGAGCGGGCGCGTGTCGTAGCCCATCACCCAGGGCAAGGGAATGTGGCCGGTGCTGGGCAGCAAATCGGCCATGTAGGCCAGCGTGCGGCCTTTATACTGCATCACCGGCACCATCATTTTCTCGGTGTGGCCGTCGGCAAAAATGAGCTCGTTGAACTGGGATAATTCAGCCGGAACCCCGGCGGCGGGGTCCACGAAGCGCAGTTGCCCGCTTTCCTGAATGGGCAAAATATTCTCGCGCAGAAAGCTGGCTTTTTCGCGGGCGTTGGGGTGCGTGGCCCAGTCCCAGTGCGCCTGGTTGCTCCAGTAGGTGGCGTTGGCGAAGGCAGTTTCAAGCGCGCCATCGGGGCGGCGCACCACCGAGCCGCCGCAGTGGTCGAAGTGCAGGTGCGTCAGAAATACGTCGGTAATGTCGGCACTGGTGAAGCCCAGCTGGCGCAGGGACTTCTCCAGCGTGTCGTCGCCGTGCAGATAGAAGTGGCCCCGAAATTTCTCATCCTGCTTCTCGCCGATACCATTGTCGATGAGCACCAGCTGGTTGCCATCTTCGATGAGCAGGCAGCGCATGGCCCAGGTGCACATGTTGTTGGCGTCGGGCGGGTTGACTTTTTGCCACATGACGCGCGGCACCACGCCAAACATGGCCCCGCCATCGAGCTTGAATAAACCGGTATCGAGCGTGTGGATGGTCATTGCTGTAGGGTATGAGGGTATTAAGGTGAGAGGGTATGGGGTAGGAGGCTCAAGGGTAGTCGTACACAGTTATAGCAACTCCTGCCCTCTTACCCCCATCCCCTCCTGCCCTAATAACTTATTCTACCACCACGCCCATCGCCGAAAACTTGTCGATGCGCTGCGAAATTCGCTCCGCGGGCGAGAGGGCTTCTAGCTCTTGGATGGTATCGAGCAACGTCGCTTTCAGCGTCTCAATCATCTTTTGGGCGTCGGTGTGGGCCCCGCCCAGCGGCTCGCGCACGATGCCATCGACCAGGCCGGCCTGCTGCATGTCGGCGGCGGTGAGCTTCATGGCCTCGGCGGCCTGCTCCTTATAGTCCCACGAGCGCCACAAAATGGTGGAGCAGTTCTCGGGCGAAATCACCGAATACCAGGTATTTTCCAGCATCAGCACCCGGTCGCCGATGGCGATGCCCAGTGCCCCGCCGCTCGCACCCTCGCCAATGACGACGCAGATAACCGGCACCTTCAGCATGAACATCTCCTTGAGGTTGCGGGCGATGGCTTCGCCCTGGCCGCGCTCCTCGGCTTCGAGGCCAGGGAAAGCGCCGGGCGTGTCGATGAGCGTGACGATGGGCTTGCCAAACTTCTCGGCCAGCTTCATCAGGCGCAGGGCCTTGCGGTAGCCTTCGGGGTTGGGCATGCCGAAGTTGCGCAGCTGGCGCTGCTTGGTATTGCGGCCCTTTTGCTGGCCGATAAACATGACGGTTTGGCCATCGAGGTCGGCAAAGCCGCCCACCATGGCCTTGTCGTCGGCCACGGTGCGGTCGCCGTGCAGCTCCACAAACTTCTCGGCCATGCCGTTGATGTAGTCGAGGGTGTAGGGGCGCTCGGGATGGCGCGAGAGCTGCACGCGCTGCCAGCGGGTGAGGTTGGCGTAGGTTTCCTGTTTGAGGGTGTTGATTTTGGCCTCCAGGGCCTTTACCGCGTCCGACACATCGACGTCGCTATCGGCGGCCAGCTTCTGCATTTCCTGGAGCTTGCCTTCGAGCGCGGCGATGGGTTGTTCAAAATCGAGCAGCATAGAGCAAGGGGAATGGGTTCCGGGGTTCTCGGTTGAAAGATGCAGCTTTTCGCGGGGCCGACTGACTTGGGCCCCGCGAAAAGCCGGGCGGCAAAGGTAAACCCAAACCCCGCCAGCCGCCCATGCCAAAAACAATCAGCCTGAGAAACAATCCTCCACGTTCGAAAACCGCGTTTAAACCCACTTTTTTGCGCTCTCAGCTTGCAGAGGCCGTTTTCCGCACCCTACCTTTGTATCACCAAAACGGAAAACGGCAGCGTTTTCTGGCTCGGTAAACGGTTTGGTAGTTCAGTTGGTTAGAATGCCGCCCTGTCACGGCGGAGGTCGCGGGTTCGAGTCCCGTCCAGACCGCAACCGTTTATAAAAAAGGCCTTCCTGCTCGCAGGAAGGCCTTTTTTGCTTTCAGATTTTAGCTTGGCGGCCGGGTTAGCGGCGACTGCGCTAACATTCCGGGCGCTACCTCCACTCCTAAATCTGGTGGAGGTTGCCCCGCAGCCTAGCGGGTTTTCGTAACCACGAAGTTTACGGTGGCCGTGCCCGGCAGCTTGGGCACCAAGATGGCGTAGTCTACATCGGTGGGGCTCAGGGTAGGGCCATCGGCTACGGCTACGGTGTGGGTATACTTGCCCTGGCAGTCTTTCTCCACCACCTGCGTGCGCAATACGGCTCCTCCCGTCATGGGCGCTCGCCCGGCCAATAGGGTATACTGGGTGAAATCTATTGCCGGCCACGCACCACTACTGCATTGCGTAGCCGCTGCCAGCTCGGTGGCCGAATTGATGACGTACGTTTTGGTTTCGCCCCTCAGGGCGGCCAGTGCACAGCCAGTAGGTATTGGCAAGGCCTGGGCAGTTACGGCGGTGGGCGACCCGTCGCAGGGAGCAGCGTCGGGCTGCTTCTCGCAGCTATGGCTCATGGCTACCATACTGAGACTAGAGAGGGCAAGGAGGCGAAATGCGTTCATGCAGGGTGTTGGTAAAAGGAGAAGGAAAGGATGTGACTGTACTCTTGCTAAGAGCGAGGCAAGTGCTATATAGTTGCAGCCGCTTGTGGAAAAGGAGCACGGCCGGCCCCGGCCGCCGGCCGTAATTTAGCGGTCTGTTTCGTTATTTGCTCTCGCTTTATGGCTAGCTCCGCGGCTCCTGATTTACCGGCCGATATTCCCATTTCCGAAGCACTGGTACACGACTTGCTCGATGTTTCCATCACCGGCACGATGCTGCTGCGCCCGGTCTACGACGCCTTGGGGGCCAGTATTATCGACCTGGAGTGGGTGTACCTCAACCCCGCCGCCCAGCGCATGCTGCAACAGCCGGCGCGCCCCACCGAGTCATTTCTAACCCTTTACCCGCTGGCCGGGCCTGCGGGCGTGTTTGCGTTTTACCGCGATGCCTTTTTATCGGGCCAGCTCGAGCGCCGGCAAAACAACTACCGGGGCGATGGCCTCGATGGCTACTATCTGCTGGTGGCCCGGCGGCACGGGGCGCTGCTACTCGTGAGCTTTGATGATACCAACGACCACGACCGCCCGGCCATTGAGGAAGAGCTGCGCCAAAGCCAGGCCCGCGAGCTGGCCGCCCGCACCCAGGCCGAGGCCGAGCGCAATCTGCTGCAAGCCTTGCTAACGCAGGCCCCGGTGGCCATCGGCCTGTTTCAGGGGCCCGAGCTGCGCATCACCACCGCCAACGCCCGCATGGCTACCATCTGGGGGCGCCCGCCCGCCCAGGTGCTGGGCCAGCCACTGCTAGAGGCCGTGCCCGAGCTACGCGGCCAGGGCTTTGACGAGTCGCTGGCCCGGGTGCTGGCCACCCAGATACCCGTAGTGGGCACCGAAGCACCGGCCCAGATGCTGCGCGATGGAAAGCTGCAAACCACGTACTACAACTTTGTGTACCAGCCCCTCTACGACGCGCAGGGCCAGGTGCTGGGCGTAGTAGATGTGGCCATCGAGGTCACGGAGCAGGTGCTGGCGCGCCAGCAGGTGCAGCAGGTGCAGCAGCTCAATGAGCAGCTGGCGGCCTCCAACAGCGAATACCTGGCGGCCAATCAGGCGCTGCGGCAAGCCCAGCAAGCGTTGCAGCGCCTCAATGAGGAGCTGGAAGCACGCGTGGCGGCCCGCACCGCCGAAACCCGCGCCGCCCTGCACGAGGCCGAGCGCCAGCGCGAGCAGGCCCGCGTGCAGCAAGGGCTGCTGCAGCAGATACTGGGCCAGGTGCCGGCGGCCATTGCCACGCTGGGCGGCCCCGAGCATCGGTTTACGTTCTTCAACGAGCCGTATTTGGCGCTCTCGGGCAACCGCGCCGTGCTGGGCCGCCCGGCGGCCGAGGTGCTGCCCGAGGTGGTCGAGCAGGGCTTTATTGCGCTGCTCGACCAGGTATACGCTACTGGCCAGGCGTATAGCAGTGCCGACACCCTGGTAATGCTGCACAACAAAGCTACCGGCCGGGCCGAGCAGCAGTACCTGGAATTCGTTTACCAGCCGCTCTTCAACGGGCAGCAACGGCCCCAGGGCGTGCTGGCTTTTATTTTGGACGTGACCGAGCGGGTGCGCGCCCGCAAGCAGGCCGACACGCTGCAAGCCGCCATGCTGGCCGTGGTGAAGCGCCAGGGCCAGGAGCGCGAAAATGTGTACCAGCTCTTTACGCAGGCCCCGGCCGCCATTTGCCTGCTGCGCGAGCCCGACCACCGCATCGACTACCTCAACCCCGCTTACCAGGCACTGTTTCCAGGCCGCGAGCTGCGGGGCCACACCCTGGCCGCCGTGCAGCCCGAAGCGCCGGAGCTAGTGGCGCTGCTCGACGGCATCTACCAGTCGGGGCAGGCGCAGTTTCAAAACGAAGTGCCCGTGCACCTTGCGCCGGGCGATGGCCAGCCGGCCCTCGCCCGCTACTTCGACTTTACCTACCAGGCCTACCACGAAGAAGGCCACATTGCCGGGGTTACCATCTTTGGCTTTGATGTGACGGAGCGGGTGCTGGCCCGCCAGCAGCGCGAGGCGCAGCGGGCCGAGTTGCAGCGCATTTTTCAGCAAGCCCCGGTGGCCATTGCCATTTTGCGCGGCCCCGAGCTACGTATTGAGTTGGCCAACACGGCCGTCGAAGCCATTTGGGGGCGTGCGGCCGCGCAGGTGCTGGGCCGCCCCTACTTCGAGGCCCTGCCCGAAACGGCGGGCCAGGGCTTCGAGCAGATTCTGGCCGATGTGCTGCGCACCGGGCAGCCCTTCTTCGTGACCGAGGCCCCGGTGCAGCTGCCCCGCGCCCAAACGCTGGCTTACGTCAACTTTGTGTTTCAGCCGCTTTTTGATGAGCAGCAGCGCACCACGGGGCTCATGGCCATCGGCATTGAGGTGACCGAGCAGGTGCTGGCCCGCCAGCAAGTGCAGCAGCTCAATGAGGAGCTGCTGGCCACCAACCGCCGCCTCACCCGCACCAATACCGACCTCGATACCTTCGTGTACACGGCCTCGCACGACCTCAAAGCCCCCATTGCCAATATCGAGGGCTTGCTAACGGTGCTGCGCGGCGACCTGCCCCCCGAGGTACTGAGCGGCCCCCTAGTACCCCGCCTGCTCAACCTGATGGATAACTCGGTGGCGCGCTTTCAACAAACCATCGGCCACCTCACCAATATCTCGCAGCTGCAAAAGCCCGAGACCGCCGAAACAGTAGACCTCACCGCCCTGATTGAGGCCGTGCGCCTTGACCTGGCCCCCTTGGTGGATGCCGCCCAGGCCACCCTCACGGTGCAGCTCGATGCGTGCGCCACCGTGCGGGTAGCCCCCAAAACCCTGCGCTCGGTGGTGTACAACCTGCTCAGCAACGCCGTGAAATACCGTGACCCGGCGCGCCCGGTGCTGGTGCAGCTGCGCGGCTACTGCACGGCCAGCCACGTGGTGCTGGAGGTGCAAGACAATGGCCTGGGCCTCAGCCAAGAGCAAATAGGACAGCTCTTTGGCATGTTTCGCCGCCTGCATGCCCACGTCGAGGGCTCGGGTGTGGGCTTGTTTATGGTCAAGCGCCTGATTGAGAACGCGGGCGGCACTATTACGGTGCAAAGCCAGTTGGGCATAGGCAGTACGTTCACGGTTTCGCTGCCCACCTAAGCCAGGCCAACTCTACTACCCTCTTCGAGTTATTGCTCCTAATTTTTACGTTTAGTGTATTGCATGGAAAAGCTTTCAAGTGTTTTATTAGTTGACGATGACTCGACCAATAATTTTTTAAATGAGTTGTTATTCAAAAACTTGGGTATAACCGACCGGCTACTCACGGCCGAAAGCGGCACCCAGGCGCTGGACATCATTGAGCACCAGGCAGGCCCCGACGAGCCAGCCCTCATCTTGCTCGATGTGAACATGCCCGGCATGGGCGGCATCGCGTTTCTGGAGGCCTACCAGCAGCTGCCCGAGGCGCAGCGGGTAGCTACGGTGGTCATTATGCTCACTACCACCATGGATGCCCGCGACCTCAGCCGCCTCGATGAGCTAAACATTGCCGGCCTCGTCAGCAAGCCCCTCACCAAGGAAAAGCTGGATGGCATTCTTCAACTGCACTTTCAGCGCAGCCTGCCGAGCGTGTAGCTCCCAGCTTTTGCAGCTTAGCTGCTTTGCTGGCTCATTTACCTGGTTTACCTTCGTTTTGAAAGCAGCTGCTACTTCGCCGCTGCCGTCTTACTTGCCTTACTACTTGATGAAAGCCGCCCTGTTTGCCTGCGCACTCGTGTTGCCGCTGGCCGCTTCGGCCCAAGCGATTCGGGCCACGCTGCCCCCCATTACCTACCACGTGGGGCGGGTGGCAGCTCCGCTTTTCCACAACGCCGATACCACACGCCGCCCCAGCTACATGCTCAACAGCCTCTCGGAGGCCGTAGTAGTGGGCCGGTTTTCGCCTCAACTGGTGGTGGTGCGCCGCGAGGGCTTTTTGTATCTGATGCCAGTCAACCGGCTCAGCGACTACGACCCCGACGACGTTAATCCCCCACCCATTGACGCTCAAACCCAGCTCATTACCTACCAGGGCGTGGTAGAGGTGCCCGGCGTGAGCAAAGCTGACCTCTATTCCCGCGCCGCCGCCTGGGCGGCCAAAGTATATGGCGTAGTCGGCACTGCGGTGCAGCAAGACCCGCAGACCGGCGAGCTGGTCGCCAACGGCTTGCGGCCGGCCGTTACGCGCGCCATTTACGATGGCGTGCTGCGCACCAGCTACGCCGGCGTGGTGCGCCACACCCTCACCATTTACGTCAAGGACGGCCGCTACAAATACATCCTTACCAACCTAACGCACGATGCTGCTGGCACGCTTAACCTGAACTCGGGTGGCCCGCTGGAGCAGGACCGGGCCAATCTATATGGGTACGTAGGCATTGGCAGCCGCAAGCCCTGGGATGAGCTAAAAATCGATGCCACCCGCGATGTTCGCCACCTGATGGCCGATTTACAAAGCGCCATGACCTTGCAGCCCGTGGCTAAGCCCAAAGCCGCCATGCCCAAAGAGCCGAAGGCGGCCAGCGATTTTTAGTGCAACGACTTAGAACCTAGCCCATCAATGGCTACTCACGCGCTAAGTGCGCGGGCAGCGATTGTCACTTTTGCACATTTTTTGCTGGCTAGCTTGCAAAACCCGTTTTTTTACCCGTACCTTTGCGGCACCAAAACGGAAAACGGTTCACGTTTTCTGGCTCGGTAAACGGTTTGGTAGTTCAGTTGGTTAGAATGCCGCCCTGTCACGGCGGAGGTCGCGGGTTCGAGTCCCGTCCAGACCGCAACCATTTTCCTAAAAAGGCCTTCCTGCTACCAGGAAGGCCTTTTTTATGTTCGGATTTTCCGACTGGTGGCGGATTTGGTGGCGGATGCGCTAAATTTTCGTACCCGCAACGTCCGCCACCACTGGTGGCGGATAGTGGTGGCGGATGGTAACCCCCTCCCCTACCCGTTGCTAATTTCTAGTTGCGAACGGTAGCGTTTGACGGTGGCCAGGCTGATGCCCGTCATGGCCACAATCTGCTTCACGCTCATTTTTGCCTCCAGACCAGCCTTAACTTTAGCCAGCTGCACGGGGTCGGCTCCCTTGGGCCGACCCATGTGCACGCCGGCCGCCTGAGCCAACTGCCGACCGTGGGCGGTTTTTTCCAAGAGCTCCCGGCGCTGGTATTCGGCCAGGGCCGCGAACACGTGCATCACCAGTTGGCCAGCCGGCGTAGAACTGTCGATGCCCAGGTCGAGGGCCACGAAGTGAATCTGCTTTTCCTCGAACTCCTTGAGCAGCGCGACTAGGTGCGCGCTGTTGCGCCCGAGACGATTAAAGCGGGCCACCGTCACCGTGTCGCCTGGGCGTAGAATCTCCAGTAGCTTGTCGAGTTGGGGCCGGCTAGTACTCATGCCCGTAATTTTCTCCTGGTAAATCTTGTGGCACCCGGCTTTGTCAAGCGTATCGAGTTGCGTGGCCAGGTTCTGGTCGTCGGTGGAGACGCGGGCGTAACCGTAGTTGAAATTCATGGCGGGAAAAAGCTCAAAAAGTCGGCTCACGAAAGTACGGGGACTTTTTAGCGTGAACCAACTTTTTGAGCTTTCATTCCGAGCCTTTTGGGCGACTGGAGCGACTTTCGGCAGGCGCTTAGAAAGTCGTGCCTTTTTGAGCCGAGTCGCTCCTGAAGCCTATATCGTTAATTTCGGCGGCACCACTGCGAGCTCCAGCGTTGCCGGCTGGCGAATCGGAAACGTGAGGCTGATTTTCTTCACTACGAAGTGCACCCCGTCGATTTCCACCTTGCGGGCCGTGTCGAGCTGGTAAAACTGCTCGGCATCGAGCCACACCAGCCAGGTCACGGTTTGCGGGTTGGCGCGCAGCTCCAGCAGCGCCCGGCCCCACTTGGCCACCGTGCCGTCGTCGCCGGCGAGACGCAGCGAGTAGTCGCCCACTTTCATCCCTTGCAGGTTGGTGCTCGCGGCCGTGAGCAGTGGGTAGCTGCCGGGCATTGTCGCATCCTGATAGGGTTGCTTGCCTCGGTAGAAAGCCAGGCGCAGCGCCGAACTGCGGTCAAAGCAGTTATACGCCGGCGCGTAAGCCCGGGCCCCGAGCTCCGGCACCCGCATTACTTCCAGGTGCGCCTCGTGGGGCACCGTGGTGTTCACGCCCGGAATGGGCAGCTCGACGTAGGGCGGCAAATCCATGTCGAGCAGCAGGTCGATGCCCTGCTCAGCCTGCGTGGCACTATCGGCCGAGGCAGTCCCAAAACTTACCGTCAGGATGTGCTGGCTGAAGAATACCCAGGCCTTGCCGTCGTGCTGGTAGTAGGCATCCTCATCCAGTACCAGGCGCACCTCGTGGGTCGCGCTGGGCACCGCGGGCAAGGCCAGGACGGTGGCCACCGGCGCTGCGAGCAATTCGGGGTCGGGCACCTGGTAGTTGTCGCTGGCAATTTTATCCCCGTCTACCTTATAGGCAGTATCGAGGCGCAGCGGCTCGCCCAGGTCCACCTCGTAGTCGGGGGCCGCCCAGCGCGTGAGCTGCACGGCGGGCGGCAGCCCCAGCTGCACCGACGTGCGCCGGATGCGCAGCTGCCCGGTGGGGCTTACCGACAAGTCGAGGTAAAGCGTGTCGGCCAGCTTGCGCAGCAGCTCCGCGCACGTCAGGTCGGGCAGCAGCTCCGCCAGGCGGATAAAGCGGTCGGGCGCCGGCGAGTTGGTCAATGGGTACGGGTCGAGCAGGGCCATGCCGGGGCCCAGGTTATTGCCCACCACCACCACGTCTTCCATTTCGGCGTCGAAGACGTCCTCTTCAAACGGAATTTGCAATTCGTGCAGCATCGTCCGCACCAGGTAGGCCAGGCGCACGAACGGCACCGGCACGCAGGTGAAGCGCGGAAAGAAACCCGGAAAGCCCAGCGTGCCGCCCACCGTGCCCGAGCCCAAAAACGTGCCCGAAGCCGTATAAAAGCCCTCCTGAGGGTAGCCCTGGGTGCCACCGAATGGCCGCCAGGTATTGAGGTTGGGGAAGCGCAGAAACTCGTCATCGTAGTCCTCGAAGGCGTCGTTGTTGCTGACGGGCGCGAACACGTAGTCATACGCGGCGGGGTTGGCCACCACGTCGCTCATGTAGTAGACTACCGTTTTGAGGTTGGTGATGCTTTCCATCAGCCGCGGTCCCCCGAGCACCAGGTCACGCAGTTTTTTGGCCTTGAGCTTGGCCATCACGGCCGAGGCCCCGAACAGCAGCGTCAGCTCGTAGGTGCTGGCCGTGATGCGCAGCAGCTGGAGCGTGCCCGTGAGCAGGTGCCGGCCATCCTCATCGAAGAGCGACGTCTTCTCGTAGTTGCGGGCCTGGCCGGCCGCGTTGTCGAGCAATTCGGGAAAGCCCAGCCCTACCTGGTTGCGCGGCGAGCGCACCAGCGTGAACGGCAAGGCGTAGGCGCCGTTGTTGTCGGCATCGGCCAGCAGGGCGTTGTTGAGTTCGATGCTGATGGTAGCGCCGGGGCTGAGTTCCAGCACCCGACCCTCAAAAGTGCGTAAGGCGAGCATTGTCGAAAAGAGAAGTATCGAAGCAGTAAGTGTATTCGAATGCCAGGCCGTCCGCGCCGGCGTCGTCCTGGTAGTCGAGGAAATCTTTGGTCAGCAGGCGAATTTTGCGCAGCTCGTCGCGGTAGCGGCCACTCACCTCGTACACGTCGCGGCTGAGCAGCAACTCGCGCAGGTATTCGACTTCCGCCGGCGAGATAGAGCCGGTGCTCACGCTGAGCTTGCTATCGAGCGCGACGTCCACCACCGATTCGGAACCGTCCGCGGGGTCGTAGTCGGCCGGCACCAGGCGCGTGGCCACCGTGCGCTCGATGCTGCCCTTGCTCGTGAGCGGGCCGCGGCAGCTAAGGGTATCCCACTGGCCCAGCGAGTTGAGAAAGATATACTGCCGGTGGCGATACGAGTCGTCGAGGCGGTAGCGCCGGCTGGCCTGCACCTGGTTATTTACCACCAGCTGCACCTCCACCCGGTAGGCGTCGGTGGGCAACACGTCGAGGCGGGCTTGCAGCTGCACCAGGTGCGGGCTCGCGGCCTGGCCGGGCAGCAGCGCCGGCAGCACCAGCACGTCGGTCAGGGTTTGAAACGGGGCACTGGCCCCGCGGCGATACGCCTGCACGCGCAGGGTGGCCTCGGGCACAGCAAACGGCACCAGGGCTGCCAGCAGCACCACGTGGTTGCGGCCCACGAGCTGCTCGCCGGCCGGCCGCCAGGTCAGGAAGTCGGTGGGAAACGGCACGAAGAAAGTGCCGGCCCGGGCCAGCGCCCAAGGCAGCCCCCCGCGCAGCACGGTGGCCGGGGCCTGGTACACAAATACGCTGGGCAGGCCGGTCGCCGGCTCCACCTCCGCGATGGCCGCGTAGTAGCGCCGGATGGGCTGGGTCAGGCGCATCACCCGAGGCGGCCCCACCAGGGTGGGCCGCTCTGGGGTCAGCACCGCGTGCAGCTGGCCTTGCAGCTGGAGCTCGGCCTGGCCGCGGGAATCGGTGGGGCGCAGGCGCTGCACCACGCGCTCGAACAGGCCCGACCCATGCTCCGATTCCACCCACAACTCCACGAGCAGGTCGCGGCCGGGCTGGGTAGCAGTGGCCAACAAAGCCAGCGGGTTGCGCGAAAACCCGACCTGCGGCATGGCGCTGGCCACCGGCACCAAACCCGGCACGGCCGCCACGATGGTGCGCGTCACACTGCGCGAACAGTTGGTCGAGCCGGCGTCGTAGGCCGTTAGGGTGTAGGTGCCGGCTACCAGGGGGCCGAAGGTGCCCGACGACTGCACCGTGGTGCCGCCGTCGATGCTGAAAGTCACAGCGCCGTGGGCCTGGGTCACGGTGGCCACGAGCGTGTCGCCGTTCACCTGCACCACGAGCACCAGGTCACACGTGGGGCCGGGCACAGGCGGCGGCATCCAACCGCAGCTGGTACTGTTGGGGATGGTAGTGGTGGTCGTCCCGTTGGCGCCATCGAAAATCCACTGGGTTTCCGTGTAGTCAACTGCACATTCAAACCAGATGAGCCCGCCGGCCGGCGTGGTCACATTGGGCGGTATCGGGTCGAGCAAAGCCAGGCTGCGCGTCTGATTAAACGGCACAATCTGGTGGGTGACGGTATCGAAAGCCAGGCCGGTGCCATGGGCCATATTGCCCCCGCCCCCGTTGCCCTGGCTGGTCCAGGTGGTAACTACTTCAATCAGCATATTAATAAGAGGCGTTTTTTTGCAGGGTGGTGAGTTGCTCGCCGGCATCGGTCACGTCGCGGTACACGACGTAGGCCCGCACCGGCGTGGGGTTTTCCAGGTTGGCATTCAGCCGCTCGGTGGCCACGGCCAAGCGCAGGGCCGTGGCCTGGTCGAGGCCACCGGCCGAGCTGGTGGGTGTGCTGTAAGTCGGGGCGGGCGTGGCCGAGTAGCCGCCCTCAGCAAACGCCGGCGTGCGCCCGGTACGAATGGCCTCGATGATGTTCACCGAGGCGGCCACCTCGGGCTGGGCCAGCAGGTGATGGGGCACGAAATACTCGGGGCCCCGCTCGTTAACGGTGGCTAAGAAGGGCTTGCCTGGCATCATCCCGCCTTCCGACCGGCTCAGATTCTGGTGCTGGAGCCCGGTGAAGCCATTGGCCGAAAAGCCACCCTCGGCAAACTCGGGCATGGGCGTGCTCACAATAGTCGCTATCTGGAGCGCGGCCAGCGCCCCGATAAACGTGGCCAGGCCGGGGCCGGCGTAGGGACCGCCCTCAGCCAGTGCTTTCACTTCTGCCACGGCCGTGTCGATGAGCACCTTACCAATACTGGCGGCGCGCTCAGCCTCGAATTGCTCCTGTTTGATGAGCTTCGCTTTGCGGTCATACTCGGCCTGGCTCTCCGCTTTCTTTTGATTCAGCGTCTCCGAAGAAGCCGCATTCGCAGCATCATAATCGGCCTGAATCTGAGCCTTTTTCGCCTCATACTGCTTGGTTGTGATGGTGCCCTTGATGCGTTCCTGCTCCAGGGCGGCCAGGCGCTTATCGCGGGTTTTCTCGGCCGCCTGCACCGCCACGGTCTGCTGCGTCGTAGCCGTTTTGTCGGCCGTGGCTTTGGCCGCATCTGCCTGCTTGAGACTGGCATCGGACAGGCTCTTGGCAAAATTCATAAACCCATCGAGCAGCTCGGTGGCGCGCTGCTTGAACTGGTCGAGGGCTTTAAACAGCTCCTCATTCTGTTTTTTGCTGCTATTGGAGCGGATAGCGTCGATTTTATCCTGCGCTTCCTGGATAATTATCTGGCGCTGGTCCTCAGTCAGCTTCGTGTTTTGCAGCTCGATATCGCGCTCCAGTTCCACCTTGGCCACCAGGGCGTCTTTCAGCTCATTCGGGTCTTTAGCCTCGTTGCGCTTCGCCAGCAAAATGCGCAGATTGGCCCGGTCGAGGGCATGCTGGTTCTCGAACTTGAGGTCTTCGGCCGCCCGTTTCTTTTTCTGCTCATCCACCAGGTTTTGGTGGGCCTCGTCGCGAGTATCGGCCAGCAGGTCGATAGTATAAATGGCATCCCGGCGCTCCTTCTCAGTGAGTTTAGTATCCTCACTCATTTTCTGCGCCTTCTTAATCAGGTCGTTGTAGTGAGCATCGAGCTGATTGAGAGCCTGCTGGTTACCGTCCTCATCCACCTGGCGCAGCTTGGCCTGCTCCTGCATGGCCACGTCCTGCAAGGCGTGCAGGTTTTTTACCGCTTGGTCGTGCTCCTGCTGGGCTTTTTTCTCCAGCGCTTTCCTACGCCGGGCGGCTTCCTTATCGTCAGCATCACCGAGCAAGTCAGCCCGTTGCTGCTCCAACGCTTTGATGGCCGCCTCGTCGGCCCGAATCTCGGCCTTGCTGCCGTCCTTGAGCTGCTTCTCTTTCAGCGCCTTGATTTTAGTGTCAATTTCCTCCAGCAGGCCGAGCGTTTCGGTGGCCGACTGCTTGAGTTTTTTCTGGTCACCAAACACATATGCCATCCAGTGAGCGTCCGTTTCCGCCTGAATTTCGGCCGGGGTTTTCGTACCGCGTAGGTGCGCTAGGTTCACCTCGATACCGTCGATGTCCTTTTGTACGTTCGCCAGCGCCTTGCGCAGCTGGGCGACTCGTTCCGGCGACAATTTCTCATCCTGCACCACCGCGCCCATATCGCCCATGTCGTGGGCGGTCATCTCCGTGCCCTTGGCAAGGGTGCGCTGATACTGCTCATGCGCCTTTTTCAGGCCCGTCAGCTTTTCCTCTTCCGCCGAAATGGCTTCCTTGTTCAGGTATTGCAGCAAGTCTTCCTGCTCTTTTATAAAGCCGCGGGTTTTGCTGGCGTTGATGTCCAGCGCCTTGCCGTAATTGTCGAATTTCGTGATGGCCCCAGGCACGGCCTCGCCCACCTGCTCAATGATTTTCTTTAGCTCGTCTTGCTCCGTAGTAGTCAGAGTGGTTTTACCCGTCAGTTCATCATAGCGGTCTACCAACGGCAAAATGTTGATGTGCAGGTTTTGCACCGCTTGGTTTTGGTCTTCAAACTGCTGGGTTAATTTTTGAGCTTCATCGGTCAGGCCAGTAAGTTTGGTGAGCCCATCTACCAGCCACTCCAGCCCGTCGTTGAATGCCGAGTTGGTGAAGACTCCGCTGAACAGCTTGGTCAACTTCTCCAGCTTGCCAGCCAGATTGTCGTTTTTAGTGGCAAACTCACTCATAATAGAGTTCGTGCTGCTCAGCGACTTACTGGCCAGCTTCACTTTCTCATCGAGCAGGCCAGTGTTGGCACCCAGCTTGGCCATCACCTCGCTCGCGCCGGCCCCATCGACGCCCAGTGTGTCGAGCGTTTTGGCCAGGGCCGTGGCCTGGGCCCCGCTATTTTTCGCGCCCTCCGTCACCTTCACTAGGGCCCCGTACAGGTCATTATTCACCAGGTTTGTGAACTCCTTAGTGCTCAGGCCGGCCACCTTCGCAAACTTGGCCGGCTCGGTGGCCATCGCCTGCAAAATCTTGACGGTGGCCGTGCCCCCGCGCTCGGTGCTCACATTGAGCTCCTGCAAGGTGGCCGCCAGGCCCAGGGTCTGGCCCGAGGTCAAACCCATCGTAATGCCCACGCCCCCAATGCGGTTGGTCAGGTCCGCCACCACGGGGCCAGTAGCGCTGCCGGCCGCCCCCAACTCGTTGATGGCGTTACCGATGTGCAGCATGTCCTGGTCCACCTTATCGGTCTTGACGTCGGAGAAGATGTTGCGCAGGCCGCCCATCACCTTGGTCACTTCCTCGGCTCCACCCTGGAATTCATCGCCCAAACTCACCACCAGCTTATCAGTGGCAGCGGTGAAGTCGAGAATATCTTTTTTGGCAATGCCCAGTTGGCCGGCACTGGCCGCTATTTTGCGCAACTCGCTGGCGCTGGTGCGGGTATCAATCTTACTCAGTTCCGAATTAAGTTCGCGTACCTCGGTCTTGGTCATGCCCGTGGTTTTGGCGATGTCGCTGAGCTCGTCGCTAAGCTTGGCCCCCTTGGCGATAAGGTTTTGAATCTGGTCGGTAATGAACTGAAAGCCCAGCGCGCCCACGGCCAGTATACCGAATTGCTTAACCTCGCTGCTGATTTTGCTCCAGACCGATGTCGTGCCGGCGACCTCCGAGCGCTGCTTGGCAATGGTTCCATTCACTTCCTGGAGCTTATCCTTGAGCTCCTCGTAGCGCTTGGTGCCGCGAGTGGTGCCCGTGTCGAGCTCGGCTTGCAGCTCACGCTGGAAGGCCTTGAGCTGCTTCATGGTCAGGCCGGTGAGGCCGATTTCCTCGCGCATCTCGGCCATTCGGGCCTTCACCTGCTTGTACTGCTCGGCGGCCTGGGTGTATTCCTGGCTGTCTTTCTTCAGCCCCTGCATGGTGTGGCGCAGGTCGTTGGCCTCCATTTCGAGCTTGCCCAGCTCCGAAATGCCCTGCTTGCCGTCCACGATGACGGATACCTGGACTTTATCTTGTTTGACGCTCATGCCCCGAAATTCCCCGCGCTCAAGGGCGGGCGAAAGGACAGGGGCAGGCACGAAAAAGCCCCGCTAGCGGCGTATACTTAGCTAAATTTCAAACAGTCTCCGTTTCGGCCGCAATGAGGCAATAAAAGTGCATTTCTAGCGCCAATACGTAGAAATACGGATATTAAATATTGGTTTATCAGTGCAAAATCCAGATTTTTCCCGATGGTGTCAATCGCAAAGCTTCCAGAAATTTGGGCATGGACTCATTTATCTCTCGTTACCTGAACGGTAAACAATCGCTTCCCACGACTGAACAGGAGCGTAAGCGATTAGTTACGGGGGCCCTCAACCTGACGGCAGGCACCTCCTTAGCCCCCAAACCCTACGAACGGATGTTGCTCGACCAATTTGTGCGCGGCAACCTCACCATTGACCAAGTACTAGATTTTTTGGAGCGGCAAGAGCATGAGTAGCACCTCCCCACGCACCTAATTGTCACCTGCCGCTTTCACGGCCGCGATAGCCTTCTCCACGGTTTTAGCACTCAGCGCGCCCTGGAGCGCATTGAGCCGCCCGAAAAAAGCGCGGCTGTACCACTTAGCTGGCTTGCGGCCCTTGGGCTGCTCCTTACTCTTTTGGAAGCGGCCACCCTTGCCGCGCTCGCGACGAATGAGGCGGCCGTTCCGGTCCTGGCTCTCGACGCCAGCAATAATGCCCCCAATGCTCAGGTCACGGGCGCCGGGCCTGGTACCGCGGCCGACGCCCATATCCCGAAAGCGGCCGTGGGTCAGGAAGCTCAGGTCCATGCCCACCTCGCCGGCCGCCAGTTCGTAGGCCTTGCTCACTACCGAGGGGTAGAGCTCCTCGTGCACGCCGATGCCCAGCTTGGTTATCTGGTCGCGCAAAATCTTGTCGTTGCGCCGGGCCCAGTCCGCTACCAGGGCGTACACCTCCTTCACGGCTGATTCAGTGATATCGGACATGCTAAGGCAGCCAGTCGGCTGGGTTTACCCGCAGGCTGACGGGGTTGAAGAAACTGAACGTGAACCGATAGCCGAAGCACTGGCCGAAGATGGGGCCCACTTTTTCGTAGCCCACCGAGTTGCGGTCGAAGTGCTGCAAGCCGGTGCCCGCCCGGGCATCGTGGCGCATTTTGGAAATGACTTTGAAGCCGATGCGCTTGGCTAGGTCGATAATAGCGTTCTGCGCGGCGAAGTCCTCCAGCTCGCAATGCTGCATAATCAGGAAAGCAGCGTCCTGCGTATCCATCACATTATCGCCCTCCTCGCTGAGGCGGCCCTCGAAACTTTCCAGCAGCAGGCAG
This sequence comes from Janthinobacterium lividum, assembly GCA_050954845.1. Classification (GTDB taxonomy): domain Bacteria; phylum Bacteroidota; class Bacteroidia; order Cytophagales; family Hymenobacteraceae; genus Hymenobacter. The sequence goes on along the minus strand of JBPBQK010000068.1, from coordinate 85,862 downwards.
GGCGTAGTGGGGTCGAGGCCGTGGGCCAGGCCGGCGAGTATCTCCTCGATGTTGAAGCGGGCAAACTTGGGGGCGTCCGGCGTGTGGGCCACGTCGCGCAGCTTCGTGGCTAGGCCCTCGAAGTAGTCGGAGTAGTCGGTGAAGTTCACGAGTTAGCTTATAAGTTAATTTTTGGGGGTTTCCTCTTGACGCCGGCGGATGCGCAAGTCAAGGTCGAAGAAAATATTGGGCATAAGTTGACGGCTATATTCGTCATAATGCACCGGCGAGCCAGCGCGCTCAGCCAAAATTTCGCGCCACACCTCGCGAGGGTCGCGGGGCCGGGTGCCATTTTTCTCGTCGCTGGTAAACAGGGTGCCCGTGTACTTCCGCACGTAGGCAGCGCGGCAGCTGGCGTACCACATCCGCACGGCCAGGCGAGTGGCCAGTGGCAGGCGCGCCACCAGGGGCACGCGCTTGGCCACGTCGCGCTGCGCATACGGCTGCCGGCAGTCGGCCGCGTCGTCGCCACCGGCCGGGCGGTAGAGCGTGGCCACCAGCTGGTCGAGGTGGCGCGTCTGGTCGGGGTGGCGCTGGTAGTCGGCAAAATGGCCCTCAGCCTGGATAAACTCGCCATAGCTAAGGTTGGCCCAGGTCGAGGCGGGTCCGTGCAACTTAGTGAGCCGCCCAGGTATGCGCAGCACCGGCAGCAGCTGCTGGGTCAGGCGCGGCTCCTCCAGACAGAAACCGGCCAGCTTCGTGAGCTCGTGGCGATTTTCGTTGCTCATGCGCAGCAGCTGCCAGCAGAGCAGTGGCCGGCGGCGCGCATCGAGCAGCACCAGGGCGAGGTGCATTTTCAGGTCGAGCAGGGTCAGCTTGGCGTGCAGCAAGTGCACGATGGCCAGCAATTGGCGCGGCTTCAGCTCAGCGAAGCGGCCGGCCACCTGGTAGGTGCGCCGGCCGATAAAAGCTTGACTCATTTGATAAAATTTAAAAACGAGAACTTGCCCCGGAGCCAGGCCCCGACTCCTGCACCGATGAGCACCAGGGCGGCGAAGACGTACCAGGGCGTGCCCGCCCTGGTACTGGCATCGGTGGCCGCCGCGTGTGGTGCAGCAGCCACCGGCGCCTTGGCCTTGGCCACCGACGTCGCGCTGGCCGTGTTGTTGGTGCCCCCGATTTGGAAGGTGACGGGACCGTTAAACTTGATTTTACCAGTCGTGAGGCCGGTTTTCGCTCGGATGGCCGAGTCGAGCGGGCCGGCCGTGGGCGCGGGCACGTCTTGCGACGTGGCGCACGAGGCCACGGTTAACAGGCCCGCCAGGAGTAGATAGCTTCTCATCAGGAGCAACTAAAAAACGGCGAGGCGGGTGCGCGTGGCATGGGAGCCGTCGCCAACAATCAAATGGTAGCTGCCGGCCGGCAGCCCGCGCAGGTCGAGCGTGCCGGTCGCGTCGAGCGTCTGCTGCCGGCGCTGGCGGCCGGCCTCGTCGAGGAAGTGCACCACTACGCCAACCGGGGCCGACAGCTGGGCCTGGTCGCGGGCCGGGTTCGGGTAGACCTTGGCCACATCGACGGCGACGGGCGTCGGGGCCAGCGCCACCACCGGGCTGAAGTGTTCGCTACCGTCCACGTCCACTTGCCGCAGGCGGTAGTAGACACGCATCAGCAGCTGCGCCTCGGTGTAGTGGTAGCGATGGTGCACCGACGTGGTGCCGTGGCCACGTATTCGAGCCCGCGGATACCAGGTCGAGCCGTTGGTCGAGCGCTGCACCTCGAAGTGGTCGCAGTTGCGCTCGCTCGCGGTTTCCCAGCCTACGGTTACGCTGTCGGCCGCGGCGGCCGCGGCGAAGCTCACGAGCTCGACGGGTAACGGAGCTGCCAAGGGGAACAGCCAATACACGCGGGTTGGGCCGTTAAGCCACTTTTGGTTGCTGCGGTCGTAGGCGTAGGCCGAAATTTGTACCAGGTACGAACCAGGGCCGGGCAGCTCTACGTCGCCCAGCCCGAAGGTGCCCAGCCCAGTGTAAGGGGCGACACTTTGGGCTGGGCCGAAGAAGCCTTGCAGCCCCTGCGCGTACCCGTTGCCTAGCACCTGCGCCGTGATGCAGATGCTGTCCTGGCGCACGCTGCTCGTATTAGTGTAGGCTACCGTAGTGGCCAGCTTAGCGCCGGCCACGTAGTTGCCGGTCATCACGCCCTGGGCGCTGGAGTAGGGGCCAGCCGTGAGCGTGCCGAGTTCGCCCACCGGCTGCGCAGCAGCTGGGGCCGCGAGGGCCAGTGATAAGGCGGCGAGGCCAAGGGCTACGCCAGTCGAAAGTAACAACTTCATAACTAATTAGTATTTAGGATTGTCAATAGGATTAGCTACCGCGGCGACCAGGCGTTTCAGCCGCCAGTTTTCGTACACGCCTTCGCCCTCACGCTGAAGGGCTCCGCCTCCGCCAGTGTTGCCGCCGACTGCCCGGACGCTGGGCCCAGTGCCCCAGGGGCCGACCAGCAACTCGACGTGGCAGATGTGGTCGGCTCCCCAGGTGTAGCCCAGCACGTCGCCCGGGCGCGGGAGAGGCTTGCCGGCCAGCTGCACGCCGGCGCGCCAAATGGTGTGCGCCTTATCGAACCAGTCTCTGGCCCGGCCGAAGCGCGGCACGTGCACGTAGGCTTTGAGCATTTCGTAGACCACGGTCCACGAGCACCAGGCATCGCCCACTTTGCCGCCGGCGTATTTGATGATGCGCTCGACGGCAGCGCCGGCATTGCGCCCGACTTCACGGATACCGACCAGGCTCAGGGCAACCCTTACAACCCGGGCGCGCTGGGCGGCACTACTGTCAGGGCTGACGCTAGCGCGTGATTGGCCTGCACAAAAAATAAGACAAAGGGCGAGACAGAGAACGCGAAACGGGTGCATCGAACTATAAAGGTTAAGGTGGCAATTTTGCGACGCTCGGCTAGGGCAATCAAGCCTTCGGCGTACTGATAGGAATGCTGCTGAGGCATATACTTCAGCAGGTCCGAAGTGATGGATTCCAGGATTTTACCTTCCATCGTCTCGGCCGCGTAGGCGTAGAGCGAGGGGAAAAGCAGGCGCCAGGCCGCGTAAGCCATCGTCAGCGCCGTGAAAAACTGGCAGGCTCCCAGCGTGTAGGCATTGATAGTGTCGGGCCCGAACGCATTGAACGCCGGGTAGACCAGCCGCACGGCCCAGGGCAGCAGCAGAAACACACCCAGGCCAGCAGCGCCCAGCAGCAGCGCCCGGCTACCCTTGGGCAGCTGGGGCAGTTGGGGCAGCTGCACCTGTGGGAAAAGCGGCTGAGCGGCCTCACCGTATTTCGTGGCCACGAACGAGCCAGCGAAGCCACAGGCGACGGAGAACAGAATCAGCCCTAGCCTCGTCATGCCGTCCACGGCAAAGGCAGCACCAAACAAAAGCCACTCGATTATGAAAATGAGGCGGCGAAAAAAAAGAGGGGTAAACATTTGAGAAAAAAGGTAAAAGGGTGATTATTCGGGAGTAACTGAAGCTCTGAAATCGGGGGGCTGAGGGAGCTTCCCCTGCATGGCCTGGCCGTAGAGCCACTTATCCATCGCGTTGAAGGCGCGCTCCAGGGCAGCGTAGGCTTGCTTGAGGCTACCGAGCTCCTCGCTCTGGCGCTGCACCTGGCCGGCGTAGTCCTTCAGGTCGGTCTTAACCGTGCTTAGCTCACTGCGCAGTGAGGCGGTTTCGCTCTTGCCGGCCTGGATAGCATCCTCAACTTGCTTGAGCGTGCGAACTAGAAACCAGCCGATTAGCAGTAGTAGCGGGGTGGCCACGCTGATAGCGATGGCCAGCACTGCCTCGGGACTCATCCCGGTGGCGGGGTGGGGCGTAGGCATTATAAAGCGGCGTAAAAGCCCCACTCGGGGTCTTGGATGAGTTGGATGGCCACGTCGGGCTTGTAAGCCGGCGAGCTCATGAATAGCGGGTAGTCGTTGGCCCGGTCGTAGAGGAAGGCGCGCAGGTCGTCGAGGTACTGTTCGCCGGTGGCCTGGCGCAGCTCGTCGTCGCGCAGGGCCAGGTTGGCCACCACCGGGCGCACGTAGGTCAGCAGTTCGATGTTGAGCACCGTCACGGTGGCCTTGGTCAGCTGGTCGCGCAGCTCAGCAATGAGCGGCGCGCCCATCACCGGCAGCAGGTACAGGCGCTCGACGTCGCGGATAGCCGGCTGAAGCTCCAGAAAGCGCCGGCGCGAGCGGTCGATAAACACGTACTTGTCGAACTCCTTGGCCGTGGCCAGAAACTGGCCGTGCAGGATAGTGCAGGCATCGGAAGCCGCCCAGAGCGGGTAGTCGGCCCGGTTGTCTTCGAGCAGCTCCAGCAGCGCCTCGATGCCCTCGAAGCCGGCGTCCTCCTGCGAGTCGGTCATCGTGGCCACGTCCTTCGCGCTGGCGGGCTTGAGGTTCTGGCCCTCGCTCACCACCGGGCCAGTGGCGCCCAGCTGCACCGGGCCGCGGCCCACGTGCAGCGCCGCGGCGAAGGTGGCCAGGGGCAGGCGCACGGCATCGAGCAGCGCCGCCTCGGCCGGGCTAAGCGTGCCGGTGCCGGCCGCGTAGGCCGTGCCCAGGGCGGTGAGCTGCACCAGGCCTACGGCTTCGCGCAGGTACTTGGCCAGCGCCCGCTTCAGCGAGGGCTGGAGTTGCTGGAGCTTGAAGGCGGCCGTAGTGGGCAGGTAATCCTTGAGCTCCGCATCGGTGGTGAATAACGGTGTCATTTACTGAGGGGTAGGCTTTTGACTGGTTTCCTTGCCCGTGTCGAGCGTCGTAATCCAGTAATTTTTGAACCAGATGGTGTAGGGCAGCCCGGTGGTCGGGTTGACGAAGCCGTTGAAGCGGAAAATGAAGGCGAGCGCTTCGAGCAGGATGTCCTGCTCGGCCTTGGCATTGCCGATGGCGATGTTCATGGCCACGCGCTTGTCGCTGCCCGAGCCGGCGCTCTGGCCTTTGCCGGGTAGCGTGCCGATGAGCGTGGCGTCGAGGCCCAGGGCGAAGAAGATGTGGTTATCAGCCTCGGCCGAATCGCCCAGGTACTTCTCGTCTTTGAACAGGTCGGGAATAGCCGTGATGCTCCAGCCGGAATATTCCTTGTCGTTAATAACCCGCTTCATGTTAATCAGCGAGTTACCAGCCCCATCCTCGCCCTTCATCTTGGTATTGAAGGCCGTGAGCTCGGCCTGCATCCGGGTCGCCTTCAGCTCGGGCTTGCTGTCCCAATCCTTGTACTTGGCCTGGAACCACCACTCATGAATTTCGAGCTGGTACTTGACGTGCATCGAGTTCTTGAGAATCGCCTTTTTGTACTTGGCGATGCCGTTGGCCACATCGAGCCAGCCCTGGGGAATGAGCGCGTGCCAGGGGGCGTCCGGGTAGTAGGTCTTGCCCGAACTCGTGCCGCTCGTGGGGTAGATAAACGAGGTGAGCTTCGGCTGGGCCAGCACGGTGGCCACCGGGTCGTAGTAGGGGTCAATGACGGGCAGCTCCTCGGTTTCGGGCGAATCCCACTTGCCGCCGTTGTCCCACTGCGCATTGATGTAGCACGTGTCAATCAGGCCCTTAGCGTTTTGCAGGCCCCAACGGCAGTGCGCCGACTCGTGGCAGCTAATCGAGGCAATGGTTTTGCGGTCGTTGCTGAGAATCAGCTCGGGGAAGACAAGCCAGAATTTATAAAACTCCAGCGAGGCCTCGCGCAGGTAGCGCAGCACGTTGGACTTATAGAGCCAGTCTTCCACTACTGGGTCGATGACGCGCTCCAGCTTCTCGCGGCCGTCGGGCGTCACGACCAGGTTGCCGTAGGCCAGACCGCCCGAAATGACGGCGTTGCTTTTCCAGTACAGCGCCTGGCTGAGCACGGCGTTGCTGCTCACCGCGTCCATGATGGTGAACGGCTGCTTGTTATCCGAGCCCCACTTGGCGAATTTGCCGGCCTCCGCGTTGTCGCCGGTTACCTTGACGGTGGGCGAGAGCGGGGCGCGGGGCATATCCGTCACCACGCTGGCCACGAGGTTGAGGGCCGGCACGTAGTGGGCCTCGAAGCCGGGCACTTCGACAATCTCCTGAGACAGCTCAGGTTCCATAACTTCCTGAGCCATTAGTAAACGACGGTTGCGTAGTTGAATTGGGTAATGAGGCGGATGTGCACCTTGCGCACCTGCTGGCTGACCACGTGGTAGAAGTTGCGGGTGCCGTTGTGCCACTCGTTGGCGCGCTTGCCGAAGAACTCGGAGGTGGGGCGGCCGACCTTGGGGGCGGCGCTGGTGGTGAGCTTGGCCAGCACCACGCCGTCGAGCGAGACGAGCTCGCCGCCGGTACCCTTTTTCTCGTCGCAGGTGACAAATTCAATCTGCACCGGCACAGGTTGGCCCTGGCGGTCGCGGGAGGGTTTCTCCAAGCGGTGCAGCACGTCTTTGAGCTGAATCATGCCCCGAAATTCCCCGAGCACGCCAGCGAGCGAAAGGACAGGGGTAGCGCACCGTTTTACGCACGCTTTAATGTACTTACTTTTGACATTTTCGTAAGTAAATATTCTTGCCTATCAATTACTTACAAATATTTTCCGGTGATTTTTCACCGGCCACCACGGCGAAGCCCACGTCCCGCGCTATCGAGCAGATGCAATTGCAGGGGGGTAAAAAAGCGATATATGAGGGGGTCCTGGGGCTACCTAAACAGGCTGTATCTACCTATAAATCAGCCCTGTACGGCACTATCGCAACCCTACCGAGGCCTAGCCCCAATTGCAGGCAAACCGCTGCTAGAGAGGCTGTAATGAGCTTATATAGGGGTAGGTAGGCCGCCCTTGCGGGGCACCCGTCCCCTACACGCGATTGGCCCCACTACTGAGCTGATTTTTCTTCAGCTCAGTAGTGGGGCCAATGCCTTATGAATCGATAGGGATGGGAGGGGCAGCCCGCAGGGCCGCAGCGAAGCGGAGCCCGGGCCGCAGGCATCGCCCTACTCCCAGGCCGTGCCCACGAAGTCACCGCCCGCGTTGCCAATCTTGGCGCGCAGGCGGCCCCAGATAAGGTTGTCGGTAGCCTCGCTCAAGTGGGTAGCCTCTTCGGGCTTCACGCCGGAGTTGGTGCGCTCGCTGCTCTTGTCCTTCTTGAAGAACTCCCCGATGCGCTTGACCGGGGCCTGCTGCATACTAATGGCGGCCTGGGCAAAGCGGGTGCGGTTGTAGCTCCACCTGGGCAGACGGGAGTCGCCCTTGAACAACATTCCCCAAAACAGGTAGCGCGAGTGGTGGCTGCTGCTCTGGCCGATGTTGCGCTCGACGACTATCCAGCCCTGGGCGCGGAACTCCTGCATCACCTCATCGGCAAACGAGAGGTTGGTGCTGGCCGAGCGAGCCACGGCCGTGTGGTCAAAGAAGTAGTTGACCACCTTGTTCTCGTGGTATTTGTAATACTTGCAGAACTTCTTCACCACGTCGCGCAGCAGCAGCCCATCGGCCCCCAGTACGAACAGGCTGTTCACGCATCGGTACTCACTGCCGTGCTCCTGGCCGACGACCAGGCTGTTAATGGCATTGTTGTAGTCGAGGGCCACGTCGAGCGGTTCCTGACGGTTGACGTCTGAATCGTGGCGCGAGTCGGCCTCCAGCGGGGTCGCGTAGTCAATCTTGAGCCCGTCGAGGTAAGCGTAATTGATGGCGTCGTAGGCGTGGGCATCCTCGCTAAGCAGCGAGTAAAAGCCATTCTCCACCTTGAGTACCTTCTTGTTAAGCACCGACGAGTTAAATACCACCTCATTCAGCGTGCGTTTGAACTGCTTGATGGGTGCCAGGCCCAGGGCATGAATGTTGTCGAGCGTCGTGGCTTCGGAGTAGTACACCAGGTCTTTCCTGAGCTCGGTCAGGTAGTCGTCGAGTTCGGCCACCCGCTTCTCCAGCCCGTCGCGCTTGCGCTGGCTCAGGCCTTTTTCCTCCAGCTGGTGCAGCAGTTGGTGGCGCTGCTGCTGCACCAGCAGAATTGCCTGCACCGACTCTTTATCCATCTGCTCCTCGTAGTCGAGCAGCCAGGTGCCGCGGCTGGTGGTGGGCATATCGGAGCAAAATAGCAAGCTCAGGTAGCAGCTCAGGCCGGCGAAGTGCTCGGCGTTGCCGGAGAGCGTGAGCAGCGTTTCCTCGCGTAGCTTGTTCACGTTGAGAAACTTGGCCTCGTCACCAGCGCCCCACTGAGTCGAAACGCCGTTAATCGTGCCCGGGCGGTCCTGACTCACGAGGTAAATACCCGAGCCGTTAAACCACTGGATGTAGTGGTCGGCCTTGAGGGGCGTGCGGTAGGCTTTGGGCACCTTGAGCTGCACGGGCGGAAACTTGCGAATCCAGTAGTGCACGTCCTGGTAGTAGCCGCGGCGCGCCCAGGCCGCCACCAGCGGCGGCAGCGTGCGCGTGAGCAGCTGCTCGTAGGTAGTACCGACCAAAAACCCGTTGCTCTTGGGCATCGAGAAGAGGTTGTTCAACGTGAAGTCAGCCATCGGCCCTTCGGTCTTGCCGGTACGGCGGCCCCAGATGCAGACGTTTACCTGCGCCATTATCAGCAGCAACAGTAGCTGGGGCTTGTTGTAGTGCAGCTTTACTAGCTCGTCGTCTTGCTCGGGAATCATGGGGCGGTAGGGAAAGGCAGGTGCTGGGCCAGTCGGGCCACCAGTTGCACGGTGCGGGTTACGTCGTCGCGGTGCCAGGGCAGCAGGTTGTGCGTCTGGCAGAGCACCTCGAATAAGGAATCGTACTCGGCCCGGTTCAGGAGGCCAGCGCGCACGTGGCCGATGAGCTGCAACCGCAGCTGCATGAGGCTGAGCACCTCAGCCAGCGGCTGGGGCTCGCTAGGGGTTCCGGCGGGGCTCATGGGACGATTTGCGCCTCCTCGGCATCGGCCACGGTGAGACTCTTGCCGCGCTTGGCCTTGAGCAGCTTCGCCACCTGGGCGTCGAGGTCGTCGGGCAGCGGCACGTTGAGCAGCTCGGGCATGAAGCCCACCAGCACCCTGGGGGCCTGTACCTTGCTCCAGTCGATGGCTTCCTTGTCGCCCATGAACTTCTCGATGATGGTCAGGAAGTTCTTGTCGGCCGCGGCGGCGGCGCGCAGGTCGCCGGCCACGAGGGCCTTCTCGCGGGTTTCAAAGACCTTTTCCAGGGCTATATCCACGTAAAACTCCTGGGCGTGGCGCGAGGTAGGCCGGAAAATATCCATCGCATCCTCCACATCGCGGTAGGCCGTGCGCTGGCAGACGCTGCCCATTTCGGTGTAGACGCTCAGGCGCACGAGCATCGAGACGACCTTCTTGCGCGAGCCGTACTTGGCCAGCAGGTCGCGGGCCGTTTCCAGCCGCTTGAGCTTGCGCTCCAGCGCCGGCGAGAGGGCGGCCTCGATATGGCCGCCGAGGTAGGCCTGGATGTCCTCGACCTCGGAGCGAATGGTAAGCTTTTTCATGCGCCGGCAGCCGCTACCCGGGCCTGGTCGATGAACTGCTTGGCCAGCGTCTGGGCGGGCGCGCTACCGGCCTTGGCGAGCTCGAAGACGGATTTGCGCAGCTCGGCTTCCTCGCGGAGCCGGCCGCGCAGCATGGCCCGCTCGAAGGCGTCGCCCTCGGTGGCGGGGTCCAGGCCGGTGATGAGGCCGACCTCGAAGACGTTGAACATGAGCCCGGCCAGGCGCTCGACTTCATTTAAGTGGTTGGGGATGGCATCTTGCATATCAGTAGCTTATCGCAGTTTAACTAAACAAAAGGTTGATTGCCCGCTACCTGCTCAGCGAGCCAGGTGCGGTGAAAGGCCGCGCTGGCGCGGTCGGTGAAAATCACGCCGGCCTCGATGCGCGGATTGCGGGTGTAGTTCTGCGAGCTCAGCACCGTGACGGCCCACTGCTCGTTCTCGACCACAGTTACCTTGGCGTGGCACTTGGCCAGGTGCACGTGCGCGCCCAGGGCGGCCACCAGCTGCACGGCTTTGGGGCAGCGGGTTTTGATGCGGTGGTCGAAGAGCAGGCTCAGGTCGGTAATTAGCCCGGCCTCGCGCAGGGCCAGCAGCGCCCGCACCGGGGCCTCGGTGATAGTCCACGTGGAGATGCTCACCCGGGCCGGGCCGGTGCGCTCGATGATGAATTGCAGCAGCTCGTGGGCGCTCCAGCGCCCGCCGGTGGCGTAGTGCACTACCTGGTCTTGCTCCAGCTCCCCGACGTGCAGGCGCAAGGCCTTGCGGCCCTTGCTGAGCAGATAGAGGGTCGGCAGGAGGCCAGCGCGCAGCGCGCCCGGGCGCATGGGGTCGTTGCCGGCAGCAGGCCGGGCCAGCTCGTGGGTCGAGAAGAGGCTCACGGGTTGAGTTTCCTTTCTACCTGGGCCAGCTCAGTCAGCCACTCGGCGCGTTTGTCATTGGTGCCGCGCTTCGAGCTGATGTAGGTGCGCAGGGTGTTTCGCCGGCGAAGCAGGCCGGCCGCGTCATCATCAGCTATTACCGATTCCACGACGGGCGGCAGTACGCCGTGCTGCTTGTGATAGCTCAGGGCGTCCCAAATGGCATCATCGCGCCGAAAGTTTTTCTTAATGGTGACGGCGGCTTGATAGCGCTCCTCGTCAGTGGGCAGGTGCCGCAGGGTGCCGTGCAGGTTGCTCGACTCTTTGAAGAGTTGCAGCTTCTCGGCCTCCAGCGCGGCGACGGCGGCCGGCCGCTCGGGTGACGTCGGCGCCGCTGCAGCGGCGGGCGCCGGGGCCGGCTGCTCAGTGACTAGGCGCTCGATTTCCTGCACCAGCTGCTTACTGGTAAACGGGCCCGGGCCCGAGCGGTGCAGCAGCGCCACCAGGGCGGGGCGCGCCTCCGGGTGCCGTGCGTAGAGCTGCGCGCCCTGGGTGAAATCCTGCTCGCCGTCGAGCCAGGCCTGAAATGCAATTGCCGACATGGAACAAAGCTCCACGCCGGCAATTGCAGGTAAAAGGACAGGCTACGGGGCTACTTGAAGAGCCACACGAAGTTCATGTTTTTATAAGGGTCGTCGTAGGTAAAGCCCAACTTCTTCAGCGCGTTAAATACCGATTGCACCCCGTAGAACAGGCTGGGGTAGAACGCTTGCAGGCGCTCGTGCACCTGCTTGGTGGTGAGTTGCAGCCCGGCCTCGTCGAGCGAGTTGGCCACCTCGAAGCGTTTGCCGATTTCCTCCATCAGCACGTCGAAGTTGGGGTCGCTGAAGTCCTCGGGGCCTGGCGTGGGCGAGTCGTCCTCTTCATCCGGCGCAAAATCCTCTTCGGTCAGGTCATGCGAGGCTTTTCTGCGCGGCGGCGTATCGCCGGCCTCGTCAGGCATCTGGCGGCGGCCGAAGCCAATCGGGGCCGGTTTAGGGGGCTTGGTGGGCTTCTTGGCCATGAGCAGCGGAAAGTCGGGATGTTCGCTGCTGACACTTATGAGCCGTTCGCCCTAGTATACGGGTCATACTCCCGCTCGACACCCCGACCGTATCTCGACGGCCGGGGCGAACGGGTAATCTTCAATAAGTGTCAGCGAGGCGAAGATACTAAAACGAAACAGCGCCCGACCAAAGGCCGGGCGCTGAGTATGACTTCTTCCCACAAAAAAACTCAAACCTTAGACGCCAGCAGTCAGCAGCTCAACCTCGGTACCAGCGAAGATGTAGGCCGGCGTGGCCGAGGCGGCCACAAAGGCGAACGTGGCACCATTGCGGTCCTTGGGAGCCTTGCCACTGCCAACTTCCTTGGGTACCCGGTAGGCCGGGTGGTCCTTACTGCCGACGATGCGCCAGGTGCCGTTACCGTCCTTTATGAAGAAAATGAAGCCGCCGTTAGCGAATTTCGATTTCAGCGCCAGCACCTTATCCGAGATACGGGGCGTCCAGAACTCCAGATTCGTTTCAAACGAGCCGCCGTCTTTTTCCCCTACCTCCACGTCCTTCACCTCGCCGGTGTCGGCCGTCATGTAGATTTCGGCGCACTTCTTACCCGTCTTGAACTTTACGCCACCGGCCAGCACGGTCATCGAGCCGGCCACTGGAGGCGTAATTTCCTCCACGTCGGAGGCCGGGATGGCGTACACCTTCCCGGCCGTGCCGCCCATGTTGATGGTGCCTTCCTCAAATTCGAGGTCGTCCAATACAATAGACATTTTATTGCTGCTTAACAGATTACTAATAAGACTACTAACTATATTCTTCCTCTTGCGCGATGGCATGCCCTACTTGGCCGCTACCAGCTCGATGACTTTCGCGCCGGACTCAACCAGCGCCTTGAGCACGTCGCTGTTGTTTTTCACGTCCTCGGCCTTCACCTTGCCGTGGCCAGCCAGGTAGAACTGGGGCACCACGAAGCGGTAGGTTTTGGCCTCCTTGCCGCTGCCCAGGGTGGCGGTGTGAGCCTTGGGGGCATCGGCCGGCTCGCCCAGCTGCTCAGTCAGCTGGTCCACGAGCTTGTTGGCATCGTTGAGCTCGGCCTTGGTTTTGCCGTGGGCCTCGCGCTCAGCGGTCAACTCCTTAGCGGCGCGCTCTTTCTCAGTGTTAGCGTCGCGCAGGGCCTGCTCGGCCTTGCCACGCTCGCCGCGTTCCTGGTCGCGCTCGATTTCGAGCTGCTTGCTGCGCTCCTGCTCGGCGATTAGCGCCAGCTGCAATTCTTCGGGGGTCTTGGTTAGTTCCACGGTGGTTACTTCTGCTTTTTACGACTACACCGCGCTGCTCAGCATCGAGCAGCGCGGTGGGTCGAGGGGTTGAATGGTTGATTTAGGCGGCCTGGCTTAGAGGTGGTCGTTGACGGCCAACGGCTCCAGGTCTTCGATTTGCAGGCCGAAGGCCATGATTATGCCCGCCTCCAGCGTGTAAAGCGTGGGGTGCGTGTTGATGCGCGTGGCATCGCTGAGCAGGTCGGTGCCCACGAGCATGTTGCTCTGGGGGGTTACGACCACGCGCTCGACGCCCGAAGGAATCCACGTCACCGGCTTCAGGATGCAGTTGCCGTTGCTGTGACGGATGGCTACCTGGCCGAATTTGTCATAGATGGGCTGCAACCCGAAGCGGGTGGCGTAGTCCTCGCAGTAGGCATCGTACACGTCGAACGAGCAGTACATGAACATCTTGGTTGCCCGGTACTTGCTTGGCAGCGACTTATAAACAGCCTCCGCCTTTTCTACCGTGTCCGTCAGCATCGTACCCGTCACTACGGGCGTGATTTTCTGGTCCTGAATCTCTTTCTTGATAATGGTGCCGAAGCCGTTGGCGATGTCGAGCACGCCGGTGCCGGCGTCGTTGCGCACGCCGTTCCACACGGTGTTATCGTTGATTTTCGTACCGAAGTCGTCCATGACGGCCTGCCATGTCGTCTGCTCAAAGGGCAGCTCGGTGGGGTTCACGCCCGGCTTCATCACCTGGCCCATCCACGTCTTGCGCGCCTGCACGGTGTTGATGTCGAGGTCGTACTGGGCCAACTGCACGGTCAGCGAGCGGGGCTCGTACTTGATATTGTCGGCCGTGGTGGTGCGCGTGCCGCTGGCTGGCTTCACCGTGCCGTTGACGAAGAGTTTGGTCATGTTCTCCTGCACCTTGATGTTGGGGCGCAGGGTGCAGTCCGTCACTACTTGCAGCCCATTCACCAAGCGGGTGATGAGCTGCTGACGGTAAGTGCCCGCGTAATTCACGAGCAGGGTGGTGTCCGGCGTATTAGCCATTACTTAAGCAGAAAAAAAGGTGAGAAATGAGCCTGAGCGCGGGTTTCACGCCCCTGCGCGTGAATTATTTATTGGGAATGCCCAGCTGTGCCTTCAGAGCCAGCACGGCGGCGAGCTCCGGGTCCACCTCGGGCGTATTGAGCTCGGGCTGGCGGTCGTCGCCGTTCTGGCTCGGTGCACCGTGCTCCTTGCCGGGCACGTTGGCGTAAGTCTTGAGCTTCTCCTCGGCCGCAGTCAGGGCGGTCTTAGTGGTGCTCAAGGTCGAGTTGGCGGTAGCCAGGTCGGTCTTAGCCGTCGTGAGTTCGGTATCCTTGGCAGCGACGCCAGCCAGCATTTTCTCGATGCTTTCGAGGTTGGTGGCGCTGAGGTAGGAGCCCTTTTCCTTATCGACGTTCAGGGCGGTGTTGAGGCCCAACAGGGCGAGCAGTAGGGGGTATTCCACAGTTAAAGAGGGGTTTAAAGAATTATCAGTTGAGAAATTGGGCGGGGCCGCGGCCGGCGTGGTCGTACCTGGTACTGGCTCGGCTTCAGTGGCCAGCTGCTGCACCCGGGCGACGGCCTGCGCGAACGTGCAGATGCCATCGGCCAGGCCTTCGGTCACGGCTTTCTGGCCCATGAACATGCCGCCCTCGAAGGCATCAGTACCCGCCTTGAGGCGGTCGCCGCGGTCAGCCTGCACGCTGGCGATGAACACGTCCACGGTTTCGGCCAGCTCGGCCTCCAGCAGCGACGTGTCGCCCTTGGCGGCATTGCGGTAAGACAGGTTTTTCTGCTTGGATTGGGGCGCGTACACCTCCAGCACGTCGGTCGAGGCGTTCTTGCGCAGGCGCTGGTAGCCGCCGATGCTGCCCACCGCGTCGGTGGCCTGGCTCAGCCAGCCCTCGGTGCAGGAAGCGAAAATCCACATGCCGGCGCTGGCCGCGGTGCCGTGGTCTACCCAGCCCAAAACGGGCACGCCCGCGGCGCGGGCTTCCCGGATGGCGTCGGCCGCCAAGGCCGGGGCGTTGCTTTGCCCGCCGGGCGTATCAAACTTGATAAGCAGCGAGTTGATGTTGGGGTGCTTGTAGGCCGCGCGAATCTGCTCGGCCTTGCTGTTCATGCCGTAGTCGCAGTAATCATCCTTCAGGATGGGGCCCGTAATGTCCAGAATAGCCGTCGAGCCGGCCGGGGCCTCGTCGAAGGATTTGTACATCGTGGCGTCGCCGGCGTCGAGGCTGGCGGCGAAGCAGCCGAAAAGCGGGTCGAGCTGCTTGGCCTCCTCGGCGCCCGAGTCATCGTCGCGGTGCAGCTGGGCCTGGTCGAGCCAGCTCTGGAGCAGGGGCAGGTGCGCTTCGGCAGCCTGGGGCTCTATCAGCCAGTTGACGCGCATGAGCGCAGAAGCGAGTAAGAAATTGCGACGCATCGAGCAGAAATTGAACGATGCGAAATTCCCGGCTGCGCAGGGCGGCCGAAAGGACAGGGCCGGGCACGAAAAAGCCCCGCCTGGTGGGGCGAGGCTTCGAGCTTCTACTACGTATCATTATAGCTTACAGCAGGTAGAGGTGCCCTAACACGGCGTTAACCGTGCCAATCACGCGCACCTGCATCGTGCCGCCCGGCCAAGTGAATTGATAGCCGGCGTAGTTGCCTGGTCCGTAGTAGCTCACGTCGCCGTAGGTCGCCCCCGCCGGAATCTCGGTCAGAATGCGGACGCTGCCGCCGGGGTCGATGTTGAGCACGCCTACCCGCAGCTCGTAGGTGCCGGGCTGGATGTTGATGCGCTGGTAGGAATAGCCATTGTTAGCCGTGAATACCAGCTGGCCATTGCCGACCGTGGCGTTAGAGGAAGCGCCCACGCTACCGTCGCCCGAGTTCCAGTAGGAGCTATCTACGAACTGCGAATTCTGCACCAGGTTGCCCTGGGGCGGTCCCGTGTACACGGTGCGGAAATACCCCGTTCGGGCGGGGTACTGGCCCCCACCCAGCCCATCGAGAAAAAAGGCAGCCTCTTGCGCCGAATCGAGCGGATAGGTCAGCAGCTGCAACTCGGCGGCAATGGCCAGCGCGGCGGCGGGCACCGTGGCCATATCAGCCAGCAGGCCGGTGGCCAGGTCGGCCAGGTCGGCGGGGCTGGCCGAGGTGCTGATGCGGGCGGGCACCACGAGCCACACGCCGGGATTGGCGGGGTCTTGGTAGTTAACCTGGGCCGCTATGCGGGCCACGTTGGTGATAGTGGCCAGTAGCAGGCTGGCGGGCAACGTGTTCCAGAATAGAATCGAGGTTAAGCGGAGATTGGCGAACGTTTGGTGCTGGCTGGGCCGTGCGGTGCTGGTAGTGGCGGGCAACGTATCGGCTGGTTCGACCTTGCTGTTAGCCAGCACGGCGTAACCAGCCACCGTGTCGCCGTAGGGAGTGCCGCGCACGATTTTCACCACCTCTAAAAACGCCACGTAAGTACGCGGCAGCTTAGTCAGATAGGTGGCGTTAGCATCCGTGCCTCGCTTGGCTTGCAACGTGAGCGTGGCGGTGGCACTAGGACCGTCGTAGTTGTAGAGCACCAGTATCTGGCCGACATCGGTGAGCGTGACGGGTGGCAGGTCTACGACCGTATTCTGTGAGGTTATCAGGCGCACGTACTTGCCAAGATTGAGGCGCATTAGGCTGGCGGCGGCTCCGTTAACAGCCGTTTCTACCTGTTCCGTTACTGCGCCCTGCTTGGTGGCCAGCAGCGCATCAGCCTGGGCCTTTGTATAGGCATCGACGGTACCCTTCACTTTCCAGGTGCCCGCCTGCACGTTCACGTCCGTCACGGCCGTGCGTAGGCCGTTAACCTCCAGCGTGCCCTCGATGTCGAAGGAATTATTAGAAATGCCGCGCAGGGCAATAGTTTGCTGGTAGCCCTGCGCGTCTGGGCCAAACTCAACCAGGTAGGTGCGCCCGGCCACTACCTGGTCGTTGTCAATTCCCTGCGCTTGCACGAGCGTAATCTGCTGTGACAAAGCTGTAGCCACGGTCGGGCCGGGCACCACTTTCCAGTCCGTTACATTGCCAGGCCCAGGAGCCGTGAGCTTGCCGGCATTGAGCGCGTAGTAAAACGCCTCCTGGCCGCCCGCGGGCGTGTAGCGCACCAGGTAGCCCGTCGTGTACGTGGTGCCCGCTTTATAGGCCGGCACGGTGGCCACCTCAACGCCGAACGTAGCAGCGATGTCCGCGGTAAAGCGGCGCAGGTAATCGTCGTCGATTTTGTCGTAGTTAGCGGCCGTAAACTCTTGCGACGCCCACTTACGCTCGAACTGGGTCGGAGTCATAGCTTATTGAAATTTAACTTCTACCCTGAACGGGCTGGTAATAATCACTTTCTGGCCGGCCTGCGCCGTACCCAGGTAGCGCCCGCGGTCGGTGTAAACGGCCACTGGGCTGCCGGTGCCCACCGGCGTAGTCGTGACTGGCACGCTGGCCACCGCACCCGAGTAGAAAAGTGCTGGCCCAGCCGTGCTGCCCTTAAACGACCAGGTGTAGCCCTTCTTTTCGCCGGGCTTGGTGCCGGTGGTGAGCTTGTAGCTGAAGAGCAGCCCACCCCGCGGGTCACCCACCAGGCGCACCTGGCCCTCGAAGTCGCGGTAGAGCAGCACGAAGCGCCGGCCCTGCATCCGCTGAAACTGCGCGGCCACCTCGGGCCGGTCGCCGTTATAAAAGCCGGTGAGCTCGTGGGCGTAGCTGGCCCCGTGTACCGACGTGCCGGCGTCCACGTCGAGCGCTGGGGTGTAGATGGTGCCTTGCAGTTGGTCCCAGTCGTAGCCGGCGGCCAGCTGCACGTCGCCGAGCAGGGAGATGCCCGCCTCGTCGATGTCGGGCAGGGGCAGCAGCGCCGCCACCGGCGCAAAGAACACGGCTTGCAGGCCGGCCAGCTTGGGGCCTTCCAGGGCTAAAACGTCACTCATGCGGCAAGGGACAAACCTGACGGGGAATCGGGCGTTTGGCGGCGTTTTTTCTCCTTTTTAAAGAAGCGCTGCCAATTCTTTTTCAGCGTCTCGTAGGCCACGTCGTCCTCGGTGAGTGCGAAGCGCTTGCAGAACTTCTCGATGGCCACCTTCGCCTCCATGTGGTCCTCTTCCACGCGGAATAGCACAAAGTCGTGAAATTCCTTATAGAAAATCTCCTCCACGAAGCCGTTGAAATGCACGATGGTCAACGGTGAGCAATTTTTGCACGCCCGGTCCGCAACCAGGTAAGGGACAATCCTGACGGGGAATTCTGCGGTATAGCGGTCGAGGTAATCCTCGTACTGGCGGTCCGTGCGCGGGCTGCGCAGCAGGCCGTACAGGAAGCGCCCGAAGATGTCACTATTGCCTAATTTGTAGCCAGCCCCGAGGTGGCGGGTCAGGAATTTGAGGGTGTACGGTTTGACGGGTAGAGTTAGCAGCACGGGACGCAGATAAAAGGTACCCGAAGCTCCCACTCCTACCCTACTGCTGCAAGGCCAGCCCGCGAGCAGAAACGAGCAAAAAGCGCCAGCAAGCGGGCTTTACGTAAAACTAACACAAACACAGCAGGCCGACCTAGCTCGGCGCTACCCACTGGCTCAGGTTCAGGGCTTTTTGCTGAAACTTGCCCACTACGCCCCGCAGTTGCAGGTTTTCCTCTTCCGAGAGGCCGCAGTAAAAAAGGGCTAGGCGGTGAAACAGCAGGGCCACGAGCTGGTCGTAGCGCACGCGCAGCCGCCGGGGCCTTGCGGGGCACTTGGGCCGCACGGGGGTTAGCTGCTCGCGCTGATGAATCTGGAGCAGCTGCCGGCCCAGCGCCACCAGCGGGCCGAAGGTGAGCAGCTCCAGGCGGGGCACCGGCCGCTCGGCGTGGGTCACATCGCGCACGAGCACGGCCAGAGCCTTGGCCAACAGGCCGGCCTCGCCGCGCTCCAGCAGCACGAGCTGGTCGAGGTGGGGCAGCCTCACACCCACTCGCCTTTCTTGAAGCGGCTTAGCTCGCCGCCCGTATCCAGGTCGTAGATGATGGCCACCTTGATGGCCGGGGCGTTTTTGGCCACGTTGCGGTAGTGGCGCTTGAGCTCCACGGCGCGGGGGTCGGCCGCTACCCGGCCCTCGCGGATGTTGCTGCGGCCGTACTGGGTGCGCACGTTGCCGTCGAGAAACCAGATGATGAGCTTGGTGTGGGCGTTATCCACAAATTTTTGCACGGAGGCGGAGCGGGTATAGCTCATGGCTAGGCGGTAGCTGGGCGGGTGAAGGAAATGGGATTGGCCAGGGGCTTAGTGGGGTTGGCTACCTGGTCGTAGTAGCGCTGCAAGGCCTCGGGGCCGTAGGCACGCAGCTTGGCCTCGTGGTAGCGGAAAAGCTGCACGCTGGTCAGGGCCTGGGTGCGCTTGGGGGCGATGCCCAAGCGGTGATTTCTAAGCTGTTGGCGGGCCTTGAGCAGGGCCCGGAAGATGTTGCGCTGCCGGTTATTGGCCTCCTGGCGGGCGTGCCAGGCTTCGGTGCCGCTGAAGCCGCGGGTATTCTCGCCGTCGAAGTAGCCAGTGCCTTTAACAAATTCGGCGAAGGGGCTGGGGGCAAACTTGTTAGGGTGCCGCTCGAAGTAGGCCGCTGCCAGGTCGATGCGCTGCAAGACCTGGTCGTGGTAGCGCTGCCACTCGGCCGGCGTCAGGCGCTTGCCAAAGCCGTGGTAAGTGCCGTACCACATGGCTTCCAGGGCTTTGCTTTGTTCCGTCTCGTCAAAGTGGCGGGTGGGGTAAAGCCGCTTCCAGGCGTAGTGCCAGGCCTGCGTTACCCAGCCCAAGCGCTCGGCCTGCTGCTCGGCCGCCGCCGCGCCCCCCTGCCCTGATTTCGTCGCCTGCGGGGACGTTGCAGGGCGTGGGGGGGCCGGTTTGGAGTGTGCCTGCGGCCCTGTGTTGCCAGTCAATTCGCCTGGACACTCGTGGGTTACTAACTTTTCCACCTGGGCGATTTCAATTTCCTTTTTATCCTGCTTTTCCAGTGTTACAAAAGGCGGAACTTTTGTAGCGGGGGCCGAAGCCGCCGCGGGGGCATAGGAGCGCTTTTTAGGCACTTCCGGGGCGTTTTGCGCCACTTGCTGCCACACAAACTCCGGGGCTAGGTAAAGCTCAAAATTGGCCTGCCAGCCGTGGTTTGCCTTGCGGGTAAGGAAGCCGATTTTCAACAGCTCCTGCAAGTGGTCGCGGATGGCGCGGGCCGACACGTTGCGGGCGCGGGCCAGCGCCTCGTTGTTGGTGGCCACGGGGGGCGGCGTGCGCTGGTGGGGCGCTTGGTCGGTAGCGGCCTCCAGCAGCAGGGGCACGCGGCGCAGCTGCTCCACGGCATTGATGGCATAGACCAGCAGCAGGCGGGCTGTGGCCTGCGCCCCATCGCTGAGGGCCTTGGGGCGCACTAGGTAGTGCTGGAGTTGGCCCTTGACGGTGCGGGTGCGCAGCTGCGCGGGCAGCTCGCTTTGCAGTTTTTTGAGGTAGGCGGCAAACTTGCCAAACGCCGAGCGTAGGGTGTTGGGTAGCGGCAACAAGCTAGGGGCGAGTTGAAGAGTGGGAAAAAGAAAAAAGTGGCCCAGGGCGGTATGGACGCCAAAATCCACCCTGGGCCGAACCTGCGTGCAGGCCCTGTGCTCCCCGGCCGGCCGCAAAGCCGACGGAGCGCGCCGATAGAGTCCCACCCAGGGCGCGGCTCCTCCCATTTGGGACGGGGCGTATAGTCAAAAAAGTGCGGTAGCGGGGCCGGGCGGCACCCTAGCGCTAGGTGCCGCTGAGCGCCACCGCCAGGGCCGCCAGCAGCGCGGCCCCGCTCAGGCGCATAAGCCACCAGTGCAGGGCATGGCTCATGGGCGCGCCTCCCCCGCGGTTAGCGCGTGCAGCTTGGCGGCTACCCGTTGCAGCTGCCAAAGCGTGACGTCCAAATCCGAGCGCAGGTCATCTTCGCGGGCAGCGTCGGGCAGGCGGTGGCCCTCGGCGTACTGGCTCAGGGTCCAGCGGATGGTGCGCTCGTCTTGCAGCAAGCCGGCTTGCTCGAGGCGCAGCGAGGCTCTGCGCCCCCGGCACGGCGGCGGCAACTGGCCCAGCGTGCATAGGCGCACCTGGCAGTGCTGGCGTTGCAAGTCGAGCGCGAAGGTGAGCAGCGCCGGGCGGGCCTGGGTCGAGGCGTAAATAGTAACGGGGGGCATACGTACCAGAAAAAGAGGAAGTGACTAGTAGAGTTGTACTTAGGAAGCCACCCGCAGGCGGGGCTCCTCCCCTACCTGGCCGGGCCGGGCGGGCACCGGGGCCACGGTGCCCACCTTGGGCGGGGCGGCCGTGGGTGGGGGCAGCGTGGCCAGGTCAAAGCGCTGACCGGCCTCGTAGGCCAGCAGCGCGGGCCACGGGATGCGCGCCTCCGAGTTGAAATAGAAGGCCTGGAGCCGGATGTTGCGGGTGCGGTTGTAGGGGTCTTTCGGGTCGGGCTTGCCAGTTTTCAGCCAGCGGCGCACGGTGCCCACGTCCACGCTCAGCACCTCGGCAAGAGCCGGCACGCTGTAGAGCACCACCTCGGGCGCGTGGGCCGGGGCGGCGTGTTCCACGCGGGCCAGCAGGGCGCGAAACCATTGGTCGAGGTAGCCCACGGTGGGCAGGTCGGCAGCCGTCATAGGGCAGGGGATAACACGATAAAAAGAAAATTCTGGACCTTACTCAGAAACACCTTCCTTATCTCTTGAATACTGTGACTAGCAGATAAATAAGTAGTAGATTGTTCCGTTCTTTTTTCTTCCCACCTTCCCCCGCTATGACGACGACTGAACTTACCGAGCACTACTGCCGCTACGCCACCCGCCCCGAATGGGAGCAGGAACTGCACCGGAGCGTGCGCCTGCATTTGGCCCTTTTCGAGCCCGGCCTCAGCACCCGGGCCGTGCGCGCCGCCCTGCGCCTGGTCGAGGCGGACCTGTGCCAGCTGCTGCTGGCCAGCGACCCGGCCTCGGCCGGCACGCCCGAGGCGGCCGACACGGCTACTACCGTGGTGCAGATGTACCAGATGGCCCTGCTCAGCCACAAGGCCGAGTGCGATATGCTGCGCCGCACGATGCCCGTCACCGAGTTTATGCCGGCGCTGCACCCCACCGGCGGCCCGCGCCCGGCCCCGAAGGGCGGCTGGCCCCTGCTGGGGTAAGCCGAGCGAAGCGGCGGGCCGAAAAAAAGGCACCGGCCGGGAACTAAAACTTTCTTTTCGCTGCACTAGGTCAAGCAAGGCAATGTGGCACAGTTCTTTATAAGGGGTGGCATGCCCTCGCTTTTGAGGTAGTTTGCTACACCTTGTTTGCCCGTGTGCCACCCCCTTTCCTGCTGCCACCCGGCGGGTAGCGTCAGCCCCCTCGCCCTGCCCCTGCACCAGCTCGTGCGCCTGCTGCTGGCCAGCGACGCCCCGGAGCCCGAGCTGCTCCCCTACCAGCAGCCGCGTCTGCACGCCCGCCTCGATGCCTGCTGGGCGCGGCTGCACGCCACCGTGCAACGCCTGCACGGCGTGAGTGCTGGCCGCGCCCAGCAAGTGGGCGAGCAGCTGCTCGTGGCCTTGCTGCGCGAGGCCTGCTGCCGGCAGGCCGTGCGCCAGCGCGTGCCCTTGGCCCAAGCCCTGGGCGCGGCGGCCACCCAGGGCTGCCGCCTGCGCTGGGCGGCGCGGGGGCGCGCGCTGAAGCAACAAAAACGGGGTTGGCATACGGCTTAAGCAGCTTGTTGGAGGTGAAACTCGCGCCGGTGGTCGGGCAAGGTGATTTCCTGAATGCCGGCGGGCAGCTCGGCCACCAGCAGCACTTCCTGGTCGGTGTGGCCTTCCTGCACGGCCGTGCGCAGGTGCGCGGCCATCGGGCCGGCCACGTACACCGTCCAGTTAGTTTCCGTGGTGTAGCAGTAGCCCAGAATGAGCTGCGGGGCGGGCACCGGCACCAGCGCGTCGCCGGGCTGGAAGGCGTTGACGCGCACCCGCTTGCCGGTGGCGGCGTCGGTGAGGGAGAGACGCGGCGGCATCAGGCTACTTGCGAGTGGTTGACTACTGTTACCTGCAGCGCGCCGCTGAGCTGGCGGCGGCGCTGCGTCTCGTAGGCCAGCACCAGGGGCGTTTCCTCCTGGTACTGCGGGTGCGTGGCATTGATTTCGCGGATGCGGCGCTTGAGCTGCTTCAAGGGCAGCAGCGGCACGATGTGCTTGGGCAGCAACCCGTGGGGGCTAATGAGCTGGTCTAGCTCTACCATATTGGGCAGGCGCGCCGGGGTACAAGGGGCAGTGTTAAGGTGCATGAAAGAGAGGAAGATGAAAGAGATAGGTAAGAGAATTCCGTTTGCTATTTTTAGAAGAAGACCGGTACTTTTGCCGGGCTATGTTTTCCTACCCACCCTTGCTGACTACCCAGCGCCTGGAGCTGGCCGTGTACCTGGCCCACATCCGGCTGAGCGACGGCACGGAGCTGGCCCACTGGTCCAAGGTGCGCTACTGCTGCGCCCTGGCGCGGCGGCTGCTGCGCCGCTACCTGGCGCATCCGCTGCTGCCCGATGAGTTGCTGGTAGCCGCCCACCAGGCCAGCGAAGCGCTGCGTGCTACCCCCGAGTGGCGTGACTCGTGGCCAGCCACCCGCACGCACGCCCTGGAGGTGCTGCCCGTGGTCTTGCAGGTGCTGAACGTGTTGTGTAATCAGGAGGTAGAGGAGGCGAAACATGCGAAGAGCGCACAGGAAAAAGGTCAAGCCTGAACGGGCGTAGGAGTAGCCAGTAGCCGGGCATTGGCGTAGCGCACGCAGTTGAGCAGCAGCAGGCGGGCTTCGCGCAGGCGGCGCACGCGCTGGGCCGTGAAAAGCTTTTCGGGCAGGCCCTGCCAGTACACCTGCAACTGACAGGTGGCATCGGGCACCGGGCCAGCCGTCCAGGTATAGGTGAATTCGTAGCGGTCGTTCATGGGACCCAGCCAGTGGGCCTCCACGGTGGTGAATTGAAGCTGCACGCGCTCGGTGGCCGTGAAGCCTTGGGTGCGCAGCCATGCCGCTAGCGGCACGGTGAGGTTGCGCGGGCCCTTGGGGGCCTGCGGGGTTTGGTAAGGGGCGCGCTCTTCCATTAGGCCAGCAGTGGAGCGGGTGCGGGGGCCGGCAGCAGCTCGGCCGGAATCTGGTATTTGGGCAAGCCAACGCGCACCAGCTCCACCAAATGCTCCAGGTGGTGCGAGCGCCCGATGCGCACATTATTGAGCATCGAGGCCGACGCTTTGTAGCCGTCCCGAATCAGCGCATCAATGGCGCTGGTGGGCAAGTCCTCGATGACGATGGACAGCAACCGCAGGTACTTCTGGCGCTTGGTCATGGCTCGTGTTTGGCACAGTTCGCCCGGCGCTTGCTTTATTGCAGTCGCTCAGTACTGTACACGCCACAAACATACTAGGTGCGCAGATAATAGACCACTAATATCTGCGCAAAAATCATCTAATATCTGCGCAAAAAATTGCAACAGTCTATCAACGAACGCCTTAAAATTTTAATTGACGCTTTGAAACTAAGCGCCAGAGGCTTTAGCGCGCAGTTAGAAGTACCTGAGAGTAACACAAGGAACTACTTAGATAAGAACACTAAGCTTAATTCCGATTATTTGGAGCGCATATCCATCCATTTTAAAAGCGTCAATTTAAGCTGGCTTATAACAGGTGAAGGCGCAATGTTTACAGGAGATGGACCACCTGTAACCAACACCTCGACCACCCGCATAAAAAAAATTACTGGTGGCGCGGTGCATAGTGGCAACGGCAACCAGCTCATCACGCTGGAGGCCTGCCAGCAGGAGCTAGAGCAGACTAAGCGCAGTGCAGCCGACCTTCAGAAAGAGGTTGAGTTTCTACGTGCCCAGCTCGTCACGAAGGACGCGCTCATTGCTTCGAAGGAGGAAACGATTGACCTGCTTAAGGCTGCTTTTAACCGACCTAATTAGTTCCTCACATGCCCACTAGCTACGAACACTTCTGTCTCTTGCCCTTTGAGCAGCAACTGCCACTTGTTTGGACCGAGGGTACTTTGCTAGCTAAGCGCTGGGAGGAGGAAGATGCTGTAGGCCTTTACTACCTGCTGGGCAGCTTTTTCTGCGAGGTGTATTACGAGCCGGCGAACTACGACATTCTACGCATACGCTGCTTTACAAGTAGCGAGTGTCTAGAAGATTACACTCACAATATTAGCCTGGGTGCTCTACCTAATTAATCATCCTGCCCTATCGGCACGGCGGGAACCCACCTTTTTACCAGCACCAGCTGGCTTCTGCATTACGCTCACATGGAAAAGCTCTTTAGCAATGAATACATTAACATCTTTCTGCACAGCACGACCCACGAAACCCTTGAATTCCAGTGGCTAGACTTTGTGCCCAGCGTTGACTTCCGCATTGGCATAGAGGAATTGGCCCGCCTGGCCCGCCAGCACCGCGCCAAAGCCATGCTAGCTGATAACCGCTTGATACGCGCCCTGCGCCAGGCCGACTTAGAGTGGAGCGGCAACTTGATATTTCGAGGCTTGAGCGACCTAGGAGGCCGCCGCTTTGCGGTCGTCGAGTCACTGGATGCCATGAACCGCATGGGCGTCACAGCCTTGATAGCTAACATTATTCCTGAAACTAACCTCACCAGCCAGTTCTTTCCTACCATCGAGGAAGCGCGCGCCTGGGCTACTGCCCCTCTCTAAGCTACTTCCACCCGTGAAGACCCTCCTCTCCCTTCCTTACCTGAACTTGTATTTGCACGAAAAGCCTGTTCCCGTGCTCGAGCTAAACTGGCTCAGCTACGTCAGCAGTGCCAATTTTCACGCAGCTACCCTGCAAGCCCTGCACTTTAGCGAGTTGCACCACGTGCAAGCTTGGATAGGCGACGACCGCATGCTCGGCGCTATCCGCCCCATTGACACTGGGTGGGCCGAACAGCATATTCTAACCCCACTCAGCCAGGCCGGCCTCCAGCGCTTCGCCCTACTGGACTCGCAAATAGCTCTCAATCAACTCATCATCGGCGACATGTACAAGCGTATCAAGCCGGTAGTAGATTATGAAATACGCCATTTCACTGACCTATCCGAAGCTCGTGCTTGGGCGCTAGGGATAGCTACGGTGGTCTAAGGCACCTTCCGGTCTGGCTTGCCACCATGGCTGCGCTGATTGTCTCGAAGGGGGAAACGATTGATTTGCTTAAGGCTGCTTTTAATCGGCCGAATTAGTTTAGTCCTCTTCGCAATTTTTTAAATATACAAAAAGGCCTTTGCTGATACCAGCAAAGGCCTTTCTTATTAGCAACACTCGATTGCGGCTACTTACACTAGCAACTTATATAGGACATAACCTGTACAGTACAGTATATTTGCTTGGTAGTCACACGTGCATGGCTGCGGAACGGCTTACGAAGCCACCTTTTTACCATCTTCTCTTTTTACAGCTATGTCTGACAATCTTAAGAATCGCGGTCCTGCTGACCGTAGCAAAGTGAATGTGAATGAATCCTGGGAAGTAACCTATTGGTGCGGCGTCTTCGGCTGCACCGAAACCCAACTGCGCGCCGCCGTGCGCGCCGTTGGCGTGATGGTAGTCATGGTAGTCGATGTGCGTCGCTACTTGGGCAAATAAAGTAGCAGGGCCTCATCCATGTTGGTGAGGCCTTTTTTTTATTTCCAAGCGCGATAGCTCCTCATGACTCACCACATGGTTCGCATCGAGTTGCACGATGCAAAAGGATACGACTATACGAAGCTGCATGCTGAGATGAAAGCTATTAGCTTTCTTAATACTTACGAGGGAGATACGGCTGTGTACCAACTCCCGACAGCTGAATACCATAGGAAAAGCGACCAGACACCAGCAGAAGTACTTGCCGCAGTCAAAGTCGCTGTGCAGAAAGCGATAAAAGATGAAACGGCAATTATCAAATCAAAGAATAATCCTCCTATGATTTTGGTATCGCAGTTCAAAACTTTTACTGGCCTTACGGTCATCAGGAAGAAAACATCTTAGCAACAAAAAGCCCCTGTCGCATCGGCAGGGGCTTTTTGTTGCTGGCTATAAACATAGCTATACTCTCGTACTGTACAGTATATTAGCTTAGCTTTTTAGCCTTCCTGCAACTTAAGAAGCAAGTAGGCTCAACGCTGGCAGCAATCTACACTGCTGCTACCAAGGAAGACGGTCAGCAAAAAGACAAGAAACCTTCCCCAACAGAGATTCGTTGTTACCTTTGAACTTGACTTATAAGTGCAGCTTACCGTCAGTATAGTCCGTTTCAACACCTCTTTTAGGAGCGGAGTTGATTTTTACTCTGTCGTCTTACCCAATGAGGTTGAACATGAGACTAAGAAGTTCTTTTCACGTTTTCAAACCGATGAATTTGCGTTGCATATCAGGGAAATGCGCGCACTCATCCAGACGATTGGGGTGAGAGGAAACGCCCTGCTGCGCTTTTTCCGAGAAGAGGACAATGCCTATGCGCTTCCTGGACATGATTATTCTCGACCAAAATTTCGCTTATACTGTGTGCGCTGCTGCCCAACAGTGGTGATACTCGGCAATGGTGGCGTAAAAACCTCACAATTTGCGCGTGATAGTCCAGATTGTTATCCTCACCTATTATTGATGGATGCAATTGCGACAGCGTTTAATGACCAAGGAATAGATTGTTGCAATCTTCCTAGATTACCTCTTCCCTTTTCACTAACCATCACGCTTCCTTAACTTTTATCTTATTTATATGGAACCTCTTGATGATGTATTTGAAGGCTTGCCCGACAACGATAGAAGCATGCGCTTCGTGAATAAGTCTATTGGTATCGGGGAAGAAATAATAGCGGCAATGAACCGAAAAGGCATGACCCAACGTGACCTTGCTAATGCACTACACTGTAATGAAACATTGGTCAGCCGGTGGCTGGCTGGCATGCATAATTTTACGCTTCGCACCTTATCTGCAATCGAGGAGATTCTCGAAACAGATTTGGTATTGACCGCTGAACAAGTTGTGGAAAAAATTGCTAACTGCAAGCCTATTGTAGTTAAAATTCCTAGAGAGAGGCTTACTATCTCTGACGTTACTAGTTTTTTGCAAGAAAGCTGGCAAACAGCTGGTGGTCCCTCGGAACCTAGCATGGTGCGCCGCCGCACAGTCAATTCGCGTCCAATCGAGCGTAACGCTTATTCAAATGCCTAAAAAGAAGAATATTCCCAAGCCTGCAACCACACTCGAAGTAGCAGCTTCGCAAGATGCAGGTCTTGTCGAACTGGGAGAAATAGTAGAGCTACTATCTGTTCAAATAGTATCTCTTGTGCTACCACCGTTTGAAGGCGATATTAAGTTTATTGAAGATGTCGTTGCTTACACATTTGAAATAGGCACGCGCCCACAAAGCAGCGCAGATTACTATTTCCGCTTTTTTGTAGACATTGCTTGTATAATTCATTTTAAAGATGACGCGACATTAAGAACCACTGCACAATCAGTCACAGTGTTTAAAGTCTTACCGCCAGTCGAAAAGTCCAAGGAATTTAAATTATCAATGTTGCCAAAGCACATCGTGCAAGCAGCCATTGGTATCGCTTATTCCACTACAAGAGGCTTATACCTTGCTAAATGTAGTGGCACTATCCTACAAGGTGCCATGCTCCCGATAATAGCTCCAATCAACCTTATGACTGACAGCAGAGTATTAACAAAATAATTTATGAATAAAAAGTGCATCTACTAACTTTAGTAGATGCACTTTTTTTATTCCTTTTCAATAAGCAAATATGAGCACTTCTTCTACTAAAAAGAAAATTATTAAAGACGATGATTACGCGTTTAGGCAGTCTATTGCTCCAGAAGATATTGACCCATTCATAAAGGAAGAGTCTGACCGCGGAGTAATTCTGATACTCGGAGCCTATCTGGAAGAACTACTAGGAGGACTCATTTCTGATGCCTGCGTCACCAATACGTTAGCTGACAGCATAATAAGCCATAAAATGCCAATAGGTGATTTTCAATCACGCTTACTACTTGCACAAGCAATAGGGTTGATAGATGAAACGGAAACGAAAGCTTTACAACTGATACAAAGAATTCGAAACAAAGCCGCTCATTTTGACCGCAAAGGAGAAGGATTTAATGTTCTATTTAACTCACATTCGACAATAAGTCAAGTAACTGACCTTGCGCGACTTCTGGAGCTTGCTACACCAATTAAAGAGCAAGCTATAATCAGACTTTGCTTTATCGCGGCAGCAAGGCAAGTAGGCACCTTTCTATCTTTGCGTAGAGCGAGTATAAAGCGGCCATCTGCGCCGAAGTCAAGTAAAGAAATAGCTCATGGCATGTTAGATGAATATGAAGGCACCCCTATTGGTGAACGCCTCAAATCTATAAAATCTAGTGAAGAACTTGCCATATTTTATGTGCAGGCTCACTATTTAAGCCTAATAATAATAAAAGCTAAAGATTTTAACGTTTCGCATGAGGAAATATTACGGGTTTTTGACAAGCAAATAGAAGCATACTATAGTTAATAAAGTTTTCTCAATGATAGTGCGTTAAGTCGTGTTTCGCTTACTTAGCTACCCTCCCCCTACCTTGCTGGCCTATGGAAGTAACCCGCCAGCTGCGCGTAGACCGCGTACCTAAAACCGGCCTGGGCCCTATCATGCCAGCGCCTGCTGCCCGGCGAGCAGTGCCACTCGCGCCCTGATGCAGCGGCTACGGCTCCACGAAAGAGCGCAGCAAGTCATACAGGTGCAGGTCGGTGTAGGAAAGCCCCGTGGTATCGACCGGGGTCGTGGTTGCCCCCAAGTAGCCCACCAGGCGCTCGAAGCGCTGCGGGGAGGTGGGCTCAAAGGCCATCGCCCACTTGGCAAATGCACGCTGGGCCACGGGTTTGTTGGCGTAGGTGATGAAGTTGCCGTGGCGCGCATCGCGCCGAATCCGGGCGTAGACTGCGCGCACGGCGGCTTCTTCCCCTTCCAGCACCTGCACAAACCGCCCGTTGCCGTAGAACAAGATGCCCGTTACGCCGAGCAGCGCGTTGTGGGTGCGTGAAACGGCCAGCAGCTCCTGGAGCTGCGCATCGGTAAAGGGCGTAGTCGCCCAGCTTAAGTAGATAATATGGTGCATTAACTGCATTAAAAAAAGAAGGTCTTAGGGGCGCGTACAAAAACAAAGCGGCAACCAGCACCCGCGCCAGTTGCACTTATCTACTAAATAGTTTATTAGCTAATTGACTGGTAAATTGTGCAGCTTATTAACGTTTTTCCGCTCTGGGATTTCTGCGCATGAATTTACACCTACTTCGCCAAACTGCCTGCCTGACGGTGCACTACGACCAGAGCAACGACTGGCTGTACCTGGACTGGCAGGGCGAGCTCACGCTGCCCGCCGTGCAGCAGGCGTGCCTCGCCCTGGCCGACTGCTACCTGCGCCGGCCCTACTCGCATATTCTCAACAGCAACGAGCAGGTAACGGGCGTGCACTGGAGCGTGGCCGCCTGGCTGGCTACCGACTTTTTGCCCCACATGGGCCTGGCTGGCATCCAGCACGTGGCCTGGATTTACTCGCCCGCCCTGCCGGGCCATAACCTGGTGCACACCGTGGTAAACTGGCTCCCGGGCTCGCTGATTACCACCTTCCTCGACGTGGCCGACGCGGCGGCCTGGTTGCAGCACACCCGCGCCGGGCAGCCGCGCAGCTTTTTGCTGCCCAAGCGCCAGCCCGAGGTGCAAGCCAAGCTCCGGCAGGAAGTGCAGGCCCTCTACGAGCGCGTGGCCACCAAGCAGCGCAAACTAGCGCGGGTGTAGCCGCCGATGAGCTGTGCTACGGGGTAAGTGCCGGTGTACCAGACCTAGCAGCTAGCCGACTAGTTTAGGCTGCGCACCACCTTAGTACTTATCCAACATTATATTTATTAGGCCTTTACCCATAACCTTTCACTACCTTATTCAGTTAGGCGGGCATGAAACTGAAACATCTATGCTCTGCCCGGTGCGCGGAGGTTTATTTTGACCAGGAAAACGAGTGGATATTCGTCGACTGGGCGGGCGAATTGACGCTGCACGCGGTGCAGCACACCTGCCTCGGTATTGCCCGCTGCTTTCTCGACCATTACTACCCGCGCGTGCTCAACAGCAACGCCCAGGTCACGAGCGTAAGCTGGGACGTGCCCCAGTGGCTGGGCAGCGCCTTTCTGCCCGCCCTACGCCTGACGGGCGTCGAGCAAATGGCCTGGGTGGTGCCCGCCGCCCTGCGCGCCCGCAACCGCGTTCTGGATACCGTTAACCTGGTGCACCACATCGCCATCGACCTGTTCGAAGACGTCGAGTCGGCCGTGACCTGGCTGCAACAAACGGCCCCGCCGCCCCTGAGTAGCGGCTGCGCCGTACCCGGCCGCAGCTACGCCGACGAGCTCAAAATGCGGGGCATTATCGCGGCCTTTGCCCAGCAGCTGGGCGTAGACTAAGGCCGGCGTGATTTTCCGCTTCCCGCGCCCCTTTCCTACCTTGGCAAGCCTATGGAAGTAACCCGCCAGCTGCGCGTAGACCGCGTAACGAAAACCGGCCTGGCCCCGATTATGCTCACCTGCTGGTGGGACAACCAGCGCCTGCGCCTGATGCCGGGCGAGAAGTGCCTGCCCAAAGCCTGGGACGACAAGCGCCAGCTACTCAAGACCGCCCGCCCCAATTCGGAGGAAGAGCGCATCAACCTCGTGCTCGAGCGCTACACCCAGGCCGCTGAAGTCGCCCACCGCGAAGCCCAGCAGGCCGGCCAGCGCCTCGACAAAGACCAGATGGCCGCCGCCATCCGCCGCCACTACGCCGAACTCGCCAAATTGCCACCGCCCGGTGCTCCGGCCGAGCTGCCGCCCATTCCGGGCTTACCCGCGCCGCTGGAGGCCGAGGCCGCCCCCGGCCCTTCGGCTTTCGAGCTCACCTACCAGCAGTGGGTCAGCGAGCAAAGCCGCCGCGCTAACCCCCGCTCGGGCCTGCGCCTGAGCAAGAGCTACCTCGACAGCCTGCAAAACACGCTGGTGGTGCTGCGCGAGTACGCCGCCTACGCCGGGCAGCCCTTGACGCTGCTGGGCATGGACCGCACCTTCTACGTGGCGTTTCAGGAGCATTTTCTGGGCACCCGTAACCAGGGCATCAACACGTTCGGCAAGCACGTGCGCGCGCTGAAGAATTTTCTGGGCTGGGCCGAAGACCAGGACCTACCGGTAAATCCCAAGTACCGCCGCTTCGAAGCTCCCGACGTGTACCAGGGGGCCGATGCCCTCTCGCAGGCCGAGCTGCTGGCTTTGGCCGCCACCCGCTTCGATACGCCCCAGGCCTACGCCTACGTCAAGGCCGCTTTCGAGGCCCAGTACGCCCCGGCCGAGGCCGGGCGCGCCCGCAAAAACGGCACCCGCCGCAGCCAGGTCGATGACTACCGCATCCGCGAGCGCCTGCGCACCCTGGGCCTCGCCCGCGACAAGCTGCTGCAATGCTGCTACTTCGGTTTGCGTATTTCGGACGCAAACCGCCTGGCCCCGCACAACCTCAAGGGCGAACTCGCCCGCGTGCGCGCTGGCAAAACCCAGGAGTTGTGCTTGATTCCCTACTTTGACGACGACGTGTTCAAGCCCGTGGCCCTCGTCGAGCAGTACGAGCACCTGCGCCTGCCCACCTGCCTGCCCGTGGTCACGCACCTCTCCGAAACCCTGCCCCAGGTGGCGCACCTCTCGGGCATCACGCGCATTCACCTCACGCCCAAGGTCGGCCGCAAGACCTTTGCCACCCTCAAGATTTACCAGGGCGTGCCCCGGGCCCAGGTGATGCTGGCCACCGGCCACAAAACCGAGACCAGCTTCAACCGCTACCTGGGCATCGACGAGCAGGAGCTCATCCACTCCTTCCGCAAAACAGCTCGCCGGGTAATCGGCAAAAAAGTGGTGGCGGATGGTGGCGGATTGGGGGCGGACCCCTCCCCCGGACTGGTGGCGGATTCTGGTGGCGGATTGCTACCCGACGTAGCCTAGCCTGGCCCACTCTGGCCGCGCTTTAGGCATTGTCGGGCTAAACCCCACTGCCAGGTTGGGCTAGAAGGGGGTTAAAAACACCTCGAAAGTCCCGTCCAGACCGCAATCGTTTAGCTTAAACGCCCTGTAAATCTAGTATTTACAGGGCGTTTTGCTTTGGCTGCCCTCAGGTGCCTTTAATCTTGGCGCGGTGCTTTAAGCCAAACTCCACCAGGGCATTGATGACGGGCTGAGTTTCAATGGCGTGGGGCGTGAGGGCATACGATACCGTGACGGGCTTGGTATTGTTGACCGTGCGGGTAATGAGCTGGTTTTCTTCCAGCTCCTGCAATTCCTTCGACAGCACTTTGGGTGTGATACCCCTCGATGTGGCCTGCAAGTCCTTGAACCGCATGGTGCCCAGGGTGTACAGATTCAGCAGGATGCAGAATTTCCACTTGCCACTCAGCAGCTCAATGGCATCTTTCAGGGCCAGTATTCTTTCGGTTGCCAGCTTGGGGTCTTGCTCGCAGGTGTCGGGTGGGCGCATAAATAGTTACTTTCCTAAAGGTAACGAATAGCAAAAGTAAAGCGACTACCCAACACTTTTGCCTGGTAATTAAACCAAGCGCAATGAGCAAGACCATTTTTATTACCGGGGCCTCGGCGGGCCTGGGTAAAGCCACGGCTAAGTTGTTTGCCGCCAAGGGCTGGCGCGTGATTGCCACCATGCGCAAGCCCGAAAACGAGACCGAGCTTACGCAGCTAGCCAATGTCCAGCTCCTGCCCCTGGACGTCACCGATGTGGCGCAGATTAAAGCCACCACGCAGCAGGCGCTGGCGTGGGGCCCGGTAGATGTGGTATTCAACAATGCCGGCTATAGCCTGCTGGGTGCGCTGGAGGCCACGACCGACGAGCAGCTGGTGCAGCAGATGGAAACCAATTTTTTGGGCGTGGTGCGGGTAACGCAGGCCTTTATTCCCGCGTTCCGGGCCCGCAAGGCTGGTTTGTTTATCACCACCAGCTCTTCGGCGGGGTTGATGGCGTTTCCGGTGAGCTCGATGTACGATGCCAGCAAGTGGGCGCTGGAAGGCTGGAGCGAAAGCTTGTCGTTTGAATTAAACCAATTCGGCATTGGCATGAAAAACATTGAGCCCGGCCTGGTTTCGACGGACATGGCCGAGCGGTCGGTCCACGTGTCGCACCCGGCCTATGATGAGCTGGCAGGCAAGTTTTTTGCCCTCATCAGCAACCCCGACAGCCTTGTGTCGACCCCGGCGCAGATTGCCGAGGTGGTGTACGGAGCGGCCACCGATGGCACCGATACCCTGCGCTACGTGTGCGGGGAAGATGCCAAAGGCCTGTATGCCCAGCGCCTGGCCGTGGGCGATGAAGCCTTCCGCAAAGGCATTCAGCAGCTGATTGCGGGCGCGTAAAGGCTTGCCCTATGCTAAGCAAAAAGCCCTGCGCCAAAGTTGGTGCGGGGCTTTTTGCTTAGAAATTTCGGCTGCTAAATGAGCGCCACTATTCGCCTATCCCAAAGGCACGGTGGGCGCGAGTGACCGCAGCTTTTCCGCCAGCTCCTGGGCGGCCAGGGTGCAGGCAGTTTCTATTTTCGAAAACAAGGCGATGAGCCCAGTCATGGCTTCCTGGCTGGCCCCATCGCCGATGGAAATCAGGCTAACCGCCTTGCTCTGAATAGTTTTGGCAATATCCTCAAACTCGGGGTGCATGCCCATCGTGGCAAAGGTGGGGATGATGGAATGCGTGGCGCGCTTCAGGGCAATCCAGTCTTTTTCAGCAATGGCTTGCTTCATGGCTTGCACCAGCTGCGGAATTTCCTGGAGGTAAAGGCCAATCATCTCCGCCATGCGGGCTTCGCTTTTAGTTATCCGCTGCAAGTAGTCAAAGTTGACGCAGGTCAGGGTCGGGGTTTCGGAGTCTTCTGCGGCGGGCACAGCGGGTTTGCCAGAGTCAGCCTGCTTTAGGTACTTGATAATTTTGCTGTAAAGCAGCTTGTCATCAATGGGTTTCGAGATGTAGTCGTTCATGCCCACGGCCTTGCACTTCTCCACGTCCACCGTGGTCACGTCGGCCGTCAGGGCAATGATGGGCAGGGTCAGGTGCAGCTCGTTGCGGATGTATTCGGTGGCTTCAAACCCATTCATCACCGGCATTTGCAAGTCCATGAGCACGATGTCGTAGCGGGTGGTGCGCAGCTTTTCGAGGGCGATTTTCCCGTTGCCGGCTACGTCCATCTCAAAGCCAAAGTCCTCTAGCAGCGTCTTCATCAGCAGCTGGTTTAGGGCAATATCTTCGACTACCAGAATCTTCGCGTTCTTGAAGCCGGTTTCCAGCTCAATGGTCAGGGCCGATTCGGCGTCGGCTTTTTCGGTGGTTTTGCCAAAGCTCAGAATAAAGCTAAACGTGGAGCCCACTCCTACCTTGCTTTTCACGTGGATGGTGCCGCCCTGGGGCTCCACCAGGTTTTTTACAATGGCCAAGCCCAGCCCCGTGCCGCCGTACAGGCGGCTGGTGCCACTGGTAGCCTGCTGAAAGTCGTCGAACACGGTGCTCAACTTCGCTTCCTCAATGCCAATGCCCGTGTCGGTAACGGCAAATTCCAGAATGACTTTTTCCGGGTCCTGCACCAGCATTCGCACGCCTACCGTGATGGTGCCTTCGCTCGTAAACTTGACGGCATTGCTCACCAAGTTGAGAATAACCTGGTGCAGGCGCACCGGGTCGCCCACCAGCACCTCCGGTATTTTGGCGTCGTAGTCCATCACCAGGGCTAGGTTTTTTTCCTGAATCTTGGTTTCGAACAGGTGCACCATGGCCGACACCGACGCCGCGAGCTTGAACGGGATTTGCTCGAAGGTCATCTTGCCCGCGTCTACCTTGGCCAGGTCCAGAATGTCGTTGATGAGCACAATCAGCGTGTCGCCGCTGAGCTTGATGGCCGTCAGGTACTCCCGCTGCTTTTCCGTCAGCTCCGTCTTCAGCACCACCTTCGTAAAGCCGATGATGGCGTTCATGGGCGTCCGGATTTCGTGGCTCATGTTGCTCAAAAACTGCTGCTTGGCTTTCACCGCGTTTTCGGCAATGCCGGTGGCGCTTTCGGCTTTGGCCTGGGCTTCTTCGGCTAGCACGGTGGCGCGCTCAGCGGCAAACTTGGCTTCAATCAGCTCGGTGGCAATGCGTTTCTGGTCGGTTACGTCGCGGGCCACGATTACGACCCCCAGCACCTTGCCCTCGTCGTTTTTATACACCGACCCGTTGAAAAGCACATCCGTCAGCTTGCCGTCTTTGTGGCGCAGGGTGAGGGGCGAGTCGGCCACCGTGCCCTTGGCAAATACTTCCTGGTACACCTCGCGCGCCATTTGCGGGTCGGTGAAATACACAAAGAAGTCCGACCCAATCAGCTGCGCGCGGTCCATGCCGGTGATGTTCACCGTGGCCTGGTTCATATCCGTTATTTTTCCTTCCGGGCTGATAGTCACCAGCGGGTCGCGGCTGGCCTCTATCAGGCCCCGGGCGTAGTTGGCCACGCGCAGCTCGGCCGCCCGCTTCACTTTTTCGTCGTTTTGAAAGGCCAGCTCTTTATTGGCAATGACCAACTCGGCGGCCCGCTTTTCCTTTTCATCATTCTGAAAAGCCAGCTCTGCATTTGCAACAATGAGCTCCTGCGCCCGCTTTTCTTTCTCATCGTTCTGAAAGGCCAGCTCCTTGTTAGCGATGCTCAACTCGGCCGCGCGCTTTTCCTTTTCATCGTTTTGAAAGGCTAACTCTTTGTTTGCCAAACTCAACTCATGCGCCCGCTTTTCCTTTTCATCATTCTGAAACGCCAGCTCGGTGTTCGCAATGAGTAGCTCCTGCGCCCGCTTCTCTTTCTCGTCATTCTGAAACGCCAGCTCTTCGTTGGCAATGCTAAGCTCGTCGGCCCGCTTTTCCTTCTCATTGTGCTGGAAAGCAAGCTCTTTGTTGGCAATGCCCAGCTCGGTGGCCCAGTTTTTCTCGGCCACTTCGCGGGCCACTATCACCGCGCCCAGCACCACGCCCTGGTCGTCCTTGTGCACCGAGCCATCGAGCAAAACCTCGGTCAGCGTGCCACTGGTGTGGCGCAGCGTGAATGGCACATTGCTGACCGCCCCACTGGCCACAACCTCCCGATAGGCATCCCAAACCAGTGCTGGCTCCGTAAAAAAGGCGGAAAAATCGGCCCCCACCAGGGTGGCGCGCTCCACGCCCGTGAGGGTTGCCGCGGCCTCATTGGTATCGATAATAATGCCCTCCAGGTTAACGGTAACCACTAAATCCTGGCTTGCTTCAATCAAGCGCCGGTACTTTTTCTCGCTTTCCTTCATGGGGTAGGGTTCACCGGCCTGGTAGGCAAGCGCGGACTGATTTATAGGGCGGGCATTTGCTCATGGGCATGGGCCCCAGGCAACTCCGCTTCCTAAAGGCTGGCTGATAATGATATAATACAAAAAATAACCCGAACTTGAGCGGTCTATAAATTTGAATACCATACAAGATACGAACCTATTCCTTAAGTAAATTTATATTAAGTACAGCCTTGCCGGTGCGCTTTCCAGCAGGCAAGCTAATTGGCTAGCGGTTAGACACCGAGGCTTTCCCCAATTCGCCGAGCTCTCAAAAATGGGCTCTGGGGATGCCTCCGCCCTCCCCTGGCTAAGCAGACCGAAACGGCCATTTTATCAACTCACGAAGCGAATTTTGAAAGTGTTAAGCTTCTACTTTAAGGAGCCGCTCTTTCTGAACTGGTAAGGTGCTGGCTATGCCTGGCGGTTGCTTTTGCCAAGGGCATACGGTAAAGCAGGGCGCCGTGCGTCTTCTCGGCTCACATACCCTGCCTGCTTATGCCTTTGCTAACTGACCTTGCTCGCCACCTGCTGCAGCCCGCCACCATTGTGGCAACTGAGCGCGTGGCTGCCCATACCTACCGCCTGAGCTTGAGTGGCCCCGCCTTGGCTGGCTGGCCCTACGTACCCGGCCAAACACTCAACGTCTTTTTTGGCCTCCACACCCGCGCCGACGCGGCTAGTTTGCGCAAGCGCACCTACTCGGTCTGGGGCTACGATGCGGCCGCCGGGCGGCTGGAGGTGGCCGTTTGCACATTTTCGGACGGGCCGGGCGCGCAGTGGGCCGCTACGTGCCGCCCCGGCGATGTGGTGCATTTTCATGGGCCGGGCGGCAAATTTGTGCTCGACCCGACTGCCCCCGCCTATGCCCTGCTGGGCGACATTTCGTGCCTGGCGCACTTCTATGAGCTGCGGCGGCATATTCCGCCGCACGTGCCGGTGGCCAGCGTCATCCACGCCCGCCAGGCCGACGACTGCTTTGCGGACGTCGACGGAAACTGGCCCCTGCACTTTGTAGTGGCCGACACCTTAGCGCCGGCCCAGTTCGTGGCTGCTGCCCAGCTTCAAGGTTTGCAGCTTACCGCGCCTCAGGCGCTGGTATACTGGGGCGGGCCGCAAGCCACCTGTGTGGCAGGGCACCGCTGGCTCCAGCAGGAGTATCACTGGCCTGCGAGCTTACTCAAAACCAAGCCTTTCTGGAAGTAAGTAGTAGCAAAACCACGGGTATCGGTCGGCTCAGTACCAGCACCCGGAGCGCGCGGGACATGCAGGAACTAAAAACGACCTAGGCCGCGGAGAGGGGAAACGTCACGGTGAAGGTGGTGCCTACGTCGGGCTGGCTGTGCACGCTAATCGTGCCGCCGCCGTTTTCGACCAGGCGCTTGACAATGTAGAGGCCCACGCCCGTGCCTTCTACGTGCGTATGCAGGCGCTGAAACAAGCCAAAGAGCTGCCGCTGCTGTACCGAACTCATGCCCAGGCCGTTGTCTTGCACCGTCAGCACCACCGCCTGCGGAGTAGACGTGGCCTGCACCCGCACCTGCGAAGGCCGGTCGGCG
The DNA here is from genome assembly GCA_050954845.1 of Janthinobacterium lividum. Classification (GTDB taxonomy): domain Bacteria; phylum Bacteroidota; class Bacteroidia; order Cytophagales; family Hymenobacteraceae; genus Hymenobacter. The sequence continues at coordinate 47,269 of JBPBQK010000068.1, read as the reverse complement.
CTGCGGTACTTGATGGCATTGCTGAGCAGGTTGTAGACGATGCTGCGCAGATTGGCCGGCGAGAAAGATACTACCAGGTCGGGGGCCACCTCCACCGTCAGCGCGGTGGCTGCCGCGGCCAGCAGCGGGGCCAGGTCCAGGCGCACATCCTCTACCACCGGGGCCAGCTGCACCGGCTCGGCCGGCCCGGTGTGGGCCAGCTGCAGCTTGGTGATGTCGGTGAGCTGGCTGATGGTAAGCTGGAAGCGCGTCACGGTACCCTGGAGCATATGCAGCAGCTGCGCCACCATTTTATCTTGCTGCACCTCGGCTGGCAGCTGCGCCCGCAGGGCCAGCAAAATGCCCTCGATGTTGGTAATCGGGGCCTTGAGGTCGTGCGAGGCGGTATAAACGAACGTGTCCAAATCCACGTTGGTACGCGTGAGCTGGGCATTGCTTTCGCCTAGCTCCTGGTTGGTGGCCGTCAGCTCTTCGTTTAGGTCCTGCACCTGCCGGCGAATTCGCACCTGCTCGGTCACTTCAAAAGCGAAGACAAGTACGCCATCAATCCGACCATCGGCGGTGTAGCGCGCCTGCTGAATGTAGCGGAAATAACGGTCTTCCAATACCCCATCCGTGGGCCGGGCCAGCGGGATGAGCAGCGCCTGCTCCTCATGGGTTCGGCCCATGTCGTAGACCTGGCGTAAGGTGGCATACACGGCATTATCCGCTATTTCCGGCAAGGCCGCCAGAATAGGCTTGCCCAACAGCTCGCGGCCCGGAAACAAAGCCTGGTAGTCGGAATTTACCAGCTCGTACACCAGGTCGGGGCCACTCAGGATGCAAATGGCCGCGGGGGCCTCCATAAACAGCCGTTGCAGGCGCTGGCGCTGGTCTTCCCGCTCGCGCCGGGCGTGCACCTGCTCAGTCACATCATGGGCGTAGGTCACGAAGCCATCAATCTGCCCAGCCTCGTTGCGCCGAACCAAGTAACTGAGGTCAAAATACTTATCCTCGATGGGACCGTCCTCGGCACGAGCCATCGGCAGCAACATCTCGCTTGTCTGGAAGGGTTCGCCCGTGTCGTACACGTGGTGCAAGGTGGCCACCAGGGGCTGGTCGGCTACTTCGGGCAGGGCATCGACCAGGCGCTTGCCCAGCAGCTGGCGGCCGGGGAACATGGCCTGGTAGCCAGGGTTGGCGAACTGGCACACCCACTCCGGGCCGTCGAAGATGGCGATACCGGCCGGGGCCGTGCGAAACAGTTCTTCCCACTGCCGGCGCTGGCGCTCGGTGGTGGCGCGGGCTGCTTCTACCTCGTGGGTGCGGGCCTGCACGCGGGCTTCCAGTTCCTGGTTGAGCTGTTCCAGATGCTGGCGGGCCTGTACTTGCTCGGTCACCTCCACGGCCATCGTGATGATGCCCGTGATGCGCCCCTGCGCGTCGTGCTGCGGGCGGTACATCAGGTGGAAGTAGCCCAGGGTGGGCCGGTCGGTGTGGCCCCGGTCAATCCGGACGGGCACTTCCTGCAAATCATAGGGCGTGCCGTGCTGAAGCACATCGGCAAAAATGGCCTCGAAGCCCTGGCTAGCGATTTCCGGTAAGGCGGCAAACACGGGTTGGTTTAGCGCCTGGGCAGGGGTGCGGCCCCAAATGCAGAGCATTTCGGGGTTGGCTAGCGCCACGCGGTAGTCGGGGCCTTGCAGCAGGGCAATAGCCACGGTCACCTGCTCAAACAAGCGGAGCACGTTGGTTTTCTCCTGGTCGGCCTCGGCGCGGGCGGCCTGCTCACTAGCTTGGCTTTCGCGCAGCCGCCGCTCGGCCAGGCGGCTGGCGGTAATGTCCTGCACGGATTGAATAATGAACTGCACCTGCCCGGCCGCATCGAGCACGGGCGTGTGGCACGGCTGCCAGTAGCGCTCCACAAACCGGCCGGGCTGGGTGCGGTCGGGCACATCGTAGTGCTGCGGGTCCATTTTGTGCGGCTGTTTAGTGGCCTGCACCTGGATAAGCGAGGCGCGTACGTTGGCCACGGCGTTGGCCTCCGGGGTTTGCGGGTTGTCAGGGAAAGCGTCGAAAATGTGCTGCCCCACGATGGTGTCCCGCTCGGTGAGGGTCGCGGCCAGGTAGTCGTCGCTGGCCCCCACAATCACCCAGTCTGGGGTCAGCAGCAGGGTGGCACCGGGCTGGGCGTTGAAAACGGGCAGCAAGTCAAGTGGTGGTGGGGCCAAGGACATTAAGCGCGTGGGGTCGAGGTAGAACTACGAAGGTCGGGCCTAGCTAGCGAAGCCACGGGCAACAAGCGCAGCCAGCGCTTGCCGCCATCGCTTGAAGGTTGCCCACCGCGCTGACTTGCAGGGCATTTTGCTTGTGCCCCACTGCCTGGCCTGTGCTTCGCGGTTGCAGTGCTGGCTAAGGGCAGCTAGTAATAGGTTTGGCTTTTGCTCTGCAGGCCCGTAATACCATATGCAGTGTACCCGCTGCCACGGCCCTCACTCCTACTGGGCAGCAGGATAATACTTGGTCGCAAAGCCGCCCAGAAGCTAACACTGCACACAAAGAACATTTTTTTGCATTGTTCTTTAAAAAATTCCTATTCCCTATAAAAGCCCCTTACAAAAGCTAGCAGGGATTCATTGTGTGTTGTAAGCGTACAGCTAGCCTGTGCGTAGCTTATTGGTGCTTAAAGGAAAGCTGCGCAGATTAGCCAACCCTGGCAATATCTTAGCAGGCACCAACCTGTTGGCTGGTTCTCCAGCTTACTCTTTCCCACCCACTTCTTCTTATGGCTTCTCGCCGTGCCTTCGTCAAGTCAGCCGCCTTGCTTTCGGCTGGTGCTTTAGTTAGCCCCACCCTCCTCGCTGCCGCGCCTACCCAGTATATTGGCTTGCAGCTCTACACGGTGCGCGAGGCCATGCAGCAAGACCCGGCCGGCACGCTGGCCAAAGTGGCCCAGCTAGGCTACAGCTCGGTAGAAGGTGCAACCTACACGGGCACCCAGAAATTCTACAGCATGGACCCAGCGGCCTTTGCCAACGTGCTCAAGCAAAACGGCTTGATAATGCCCAGCAGCCACTATATGCTGGGTCAAGCCCTGAACAACGGCCAGCCCACCCAAGGCACTATCCTGCACGGCTGGGACAAGGCTGTGGACGACGCGGCCCAAGTAGGCATCAAGTACATGGTGTGCGCCTACTTAATAGAGAGCGAGCGCGGCAACATCGACCGCTACAAGCAAATAGCCGCGCAGCTCAACAAGGCTGGCGAGCGCTGCAAAAAAGCGGGCATTCAGCTCTGCTACCACAACCACGACTTTGAGTTTGCGGCCCAAGGCGGCAAGTTGCCCTACGACATCCTGCTGATGGAAACCGATAAGAATTTGCTCAAAATGGAGCTTGACTTATACTGGGCCACCAAAGCCGGGCACGACCCGATAGCGCTGTTCAAATCTCACCCCGGCCGCTTCCCGCTCTGGCACGTCAAGGACATGGACAAGACAGAGAAAAAAGACTTCACGGAAGTAGGCAACGGCGTGATTGATTTCAAGAAAATCTTCGCCAATCGCCAGCTCTCGGGCATGCAATACTTTTTCGTGGAGCAGGACCGCACGCCTGGTAACCCTTTTGATAGCATCAAGCAAAGTATCGGCTACATCAAGAAAAATTTGGTGTAAGACGCTGTTTAGGATAGGAGCGATTGTCATTGCGAGCGCAGCAAAGCAATCGCATCAACACGAGCCGTTTGGGTGCGATTGCTTCGCTGCGCTCGCAATGACAGGCGTTTTTAGTTCGGCTTGTATACTCTAATTAACCCATTCCCACCCACTTATTTCATGGACAACTACACGTACGATGCCATCGTCATTGGCTCCGGTATTTCGGGCGGCATGGCCGCTAAGGAGCTGACTGAGAAGGGACTGAAAACCATCATGCTGGAGCGGGGACGCAACGTGGAGCACGTAAAAGACTACGTGAATGCGAATAAAGACCCCTGGGAATTTGCGCATCGCGGGGGCAAAACCCAGCAGATGATGGCCGACTACCCGGTGCTCAAGCGCGACTACACCCTCAACGAAACCAACCTCGATTTTTGGGTCAATGAGAAGGAAAGCCCCTACGTGGAGGTCAAGCCCTTCGACTGGTTTCGGGGCTACCAGGTGGGCGGGCGCTCGCTGATGTGGGGCCGCCAGAGCTACCGCTGGAGCGACCTCGACTTTGAGGCCAACGCCAAGGATGGCATCGCCGTGGACTGGCCCATTCGCTACAAAGACCTGGCCCAGTGGTACAGCCACGCCGAAAAATTTGCGGGTATCAGCGGCAACCGCGACGGGATTCCGCACTTGCCCGACGGCGATTTTATGCCGCCCATGGACATGAACTGCGTCGAAAAGGACGTGGCCGCCCGCCTCAAAAAGCACTATAAAGACCGGTACATGGTCATTGGCCGCACGGCTAATATCACGCAGCCGCATAACAACCGCGTGAACTGCCAGTACCGCAACAAGTGCTGGCTGGGCTGCCCATTCGGGGCATATTTCAGCACGCAGTCGGCCACGCTACCAGCCGCTATGGCCACGGGCAAGCTCACGCTGCGGCCGTTTTCCATCGTCACCAAGATACTTTACGATAAGGATACCAAGCGCGCCAAGGGCGTAGAAGTACTTGACGCGGAGACTAATAAGACCTACGAGTACTTTGCTAAAATCATTTTCCTCAACGCCTCGGCCCTGAACTCGGCCTGGGTGCTGATGAACTCGGCCACCGACGTGTGGCCCGAGGGCCTGGGCAGCAGCAGCGGCGAGCTGGGCCACAACGTGATGGACCACCACTTCCGGGCCGGCGCGCACGGCGAAATGCCGGGTTATGAGGACAAATATGTGTACGGGCGGCGCGCCAATGGCATCTACATTCCGCGCTACCGCAACATGTTTGGCGAGAAGCGCGACTACATCCGGGGCTTTGGCTACCAGGGCCGCGCCGGGCGCGAGGGCTGGAGCCGCGAAATCCCGGAAATGAATATTGGGGCCGAGTTTAAGGACGCGCTGAGCGAGCCGGGCGGCTGGACAATGGGCATCACGGGCTTCGGCGAAACCCTGCCCTACCACGACAACCAGATTACGCTCGACAAAACCAAGAAAGACAAGTGGGGCTTGCCCGTGCTGGCAATGGATGCCAGCATCCGCGACAACGAATTGAAGATGCGCGTGGACATGATGCAGGATGCTAAGGAGATGCTTGAAGCTGCTGGCTTGCAAAATGTTAAGACCTTCAACAACGGCTACAACATGGGCGGCGGCATCCACGAAATGGGCACCGCCCGCATGGGCCGCGACCCCAAAACGTCGGTCCTGAACGCGCACAACCAGGTGTGGGACGCGCCCAACGTGTACGTGACCGACGGGGCCGCCATGACCTCGGCCGCCTGCCAAAATCCTTCGCTCACCTACCTGGCCCTCACGGCCCGCGCCGTAGACCACGCCGTGGGCGAAATGAAAAAGCAGAACATCTAACTTCTTAGTATTTAAGATTATGATGAACAGAAGAGATGCCCTGGCCCGCGTGGCGCTGCTCATGGGCGGCACCCTCATCGGGGCCGATTATTTATTGACGGGCTGCGGCCCGTCAACTTCCAGCAAGGACACCGCCAAAGACGGTACGAAAGCGCCGGGCAGCGATTTCAAGCCGCTCGACGCCAAGCAAATAGCCTACCTCGACGAAGTGGGCGACACCATCTTGCCGCCCACCAAAAGCCCCGGCGCCAAAGCTGCCCAAGTGGGCAGCTTCATGGCCGTAATGGTGCGCGACTGCTACGACCCCGCCGACCAGAAAATCTTCCTGGAAGGCTTCGATAAGCTAGAAGCCGCCAGCCAAAAGCAGAACGGTAAAGGCTTCCTGGAAAGCACACCTGAGCAACGCACGGCCCTGCTCAAAGCCGTTGATACTGAGCAGACGCAGTACAGCAAAACCAAGAAGGTGGAGGAGCCCAATCACTACTTCCGCATGATAAAAGAGCTGACGCTGCTGGGCTTTTTCACCTCAAAAGTGGGCGCTACGGAGGCCCTGCGCTACCAGCCCGTACCGGGCAAGTACGATGGGTGCATTCCGTATAAAAAGGGCGATAAAGCCTGGGCTACCAGCTGATTGTACCGTGGACCCTGCGAGTCCGCGAATGTTAAATCCAAGATTTTACTGAACTTAGGGCTTCCGCAAAAGCTGTTTGTCATTGCGAGCGCCAGCGAAGCAATGACACCTAAACGGCTCGTTGTGATGCGATTGCTTCGCTGGCGCTCGCAATGACAAACAGCTTTTGCGGAAACTTTACAAACTACTATTTCGCGGACTCGCAGAGTCCGCGCTACAAAACCCATATGAAACTACGCCTAGGCATGATTGGCGGCGGCCAGGGAGCATTCATCGGCGCGGTTCACCGGCTGGCGGCCGCGCTCGATGGCCACTACGAGCTAGTGGCGGGTGCCTTTAGCAGTCGCCCCGATACCTCGCGGGCTACCGGCCAGCAATTGGGCCTGAACCCTGAGCGCATATACGGCTCGTACCAGGAGCTAATTGAGCAGGAAAAAGCGCGGCCCGCCACCGAGCGGGTGCAGGTTATTAGCATTGTAACGCCTAACTACCTGCACTTTGCGCCAGCCAAAATGGCGCTCGAAAACGGCTTCGACGTAGTACTCGATAAGCCGTTAACCTTCTCGCTGGCTGAGGCTAAGGAGCTAGCCGCCGTGGTACAAGCCACCGGCCGCCGCCTGTGTTTGACACATACCTACACCGGCTACCCGATGATAAAAGAGGCCCGGCAGCGCATAGCCGACGGGGCGCTCGGCACTATTCGCAAGGTATACGTGGAGTACCCGCAGGGCTGGCTGAGCACCTTTGCCGAGGGCGATGCTGACAACAAACAGGCCGGCTGGCGCACCGACCCCGCCCGCAGCGGCATCGCCGGGGCGATGGGCGATATTGGCACGCACGCTTTCAATCTGCTGGAGTATGTAACTGGTCTACAAGTAGAAAAGCTGTGCGCCGACATCAATACCGTAGTCCCGCGCCGGCAGCTCGACGACGATGGCGCGGTGCTGCTGCGCCTCAGCGGTGGGGCCAGCGGCGTGCTAGTAGCTACCCAAGTAGCAGCGGGCGAAGAAAACAACCTGCGCCTGCGCGTGTACGGCGAAAAAGGTGGCCTCGACTGGCAACAGGCCGACAATAATACGCTGCTGCTAAAGCACCTCGACCGCCCCACCGAAATCCTGCGCACCAATGCGCCCTACCTCAGCGCCGCTGCCCGCCACAATGCCCGGGTCCCGCCCGGCCACCCCGAAGGCTATATCGAAGCCTTCGCCAACATCTACCGCAACTTCGCCCTGACCTTGCAGGCCGAGCAAGCCGGCCAAGCGCCCGCGCCCGAGGCGCTGGACTATCCCGGCATAGCGGAGGGCGTGCGCGGCATGGCATTCATTGAAAACGTCATTGCTTCGGGCCACTCCGACCAAAAGTGGACTGATTTTACGGTATAATTCTGCATGAAAACGCTCAAAGGCCCCGGCATTTTTTTGGCGCAGTTTATCGGCGACCAGCCACCCTTCAACAGCTTGACCGCCATCTGCGAGTGGGCGGCCGGGCTGGGTTACAAAGGCGTGCAGCTGCCCACCCTCGACCCGCGCTTTATCGACCTGAAACTCGCCGCCGAAAGCCAGACCTATGCTGACGAATTGGCCGGCACGATACGAGCGGCGGGGCTGGAAATCACGGAGCTATCAACACATTTGCAAGGACAATTGGTAGCGGTTAACCCAGTGTATGACACGCTGTTTGATGGCTTTGCGCCCGAGGCGGTGCGCGGCAACCCGGTGGCGCGGCAGGCGTGGGCGGTGCAGCAGCTTACCTATGCTGCCAAGGCTTCGCGGCGGCTGGGGCTGGCGGCGCACGCCACTTTTAGCGGGGCGCTGCTGTGGCCCTACGTGTACCCATGGCCGCAGCGGCCGGCGGGGCTAGTAGAGGAAGGCTTCGCGGAGTTGGGTCGCCGCTGGCGGCCGATTCTAGATGAATTTGATGCCGAGGGCGTGGACCTGTGCTACGAGATTCACCCCGGCGAGGACCTGCACGACGGCATCAGCTACGAGCGGTTTTTGACGGAGGTAAATGACCACCCGCGTGCCTGCCTGCTCTACGACCCGTCGCACTTTGTGCTGCAATGCCTTGACTACCTAGAATATATCGACATTTACCACGAGCGCATCCGGGCGTTTCACGTTAAGGATGCGGAGTTTAACCCTACCGGCCGGCAGGGCGTGTACGGCAGCTACCAGCCCTGGCTGGAGCGGGCCGGGCGCTTCCGCTCGCTGGGCGATGGGCAGGTCGATTTCAAGGCCATTTTCAGCAAGATGGCGCAGTACAACTACCCCGGCTGGGCCGTGCTGGAGTGGGAATGCGCCCTCAAGCACCCCGAAGATGGGGCCCGCGAAGGCGCACAATTCATAAAAGACCATATTATCCACGTCACTGACCGCACCTTCGACGACTTTGCGGCCTCGGGCATAGATAACGCGCAGAATAAGAAACTACTAGGACTCTAACCTTCTAGAATTCCCACCAATGAAAAAGGTATTTCTCTTGCTAAGTGCGGGCGTGCTGCTCGCCGCCTGCGACTCGGGCTACAAGCCTGATGGACCCGACCAGGCTAACGCCGAAAAAGCGGCTCAGCAACCCGAAGCGGCCCTCAATCCCGATAGCATCACCGCTACCAACGTGGCCGCTTCCGACCACCAGCTGCAAGTCGACACGGCCACCACCAAAATCGGCACCTCCCCCACCGGCGTGCCCGATGGCGGCAAAGGTGCCAAGCTGATGGCTTCCTCGGACTGCGCCAGCTGCCACCGCGAGCGTGAAAAACTACTCGGCCCAGCCTACGTGGCCATCGCGGAGAAGTACCCCAGCACGCCCGCCAACATTGCCATGCTGGGTAAGAAAATCATCAGCGGCGGCAAGGGTAATTGGGGTGATATTGCGATGACGCCGCACCCTGGGCTATCGGAATCTGATGCCAAGGAAATGGTGAAGTACATCTTGACGCTGAAGTAATTGTAGCGCGGACTTTTAGTCCGCGAGTTGCACTACCTACTAACTACAACTACTCGCGGACTCGCAGAGTCCACGGTACACCCCACCCACTCGCGGACTGAAAGCCCGCGCTACTATCCCACCCATGTCTACCGCCGTTCGCATTAAGCTGTCCATCATGATGTTCCTGGAGTTTTTCATCTGGGGCGCGTGGTTTGTGACGCTGGGCACCTACTTGCTGCACAACCTGCACGCGACGGGCACGCAGGTCGGCGTGGCGTTTTTGACGCAGTCTATCGGGGCCATTGTGGCCCCGTTTATCATTGGGCTAATTGCCGACCGGTTTTTCTCGGCGCAGAAGATATTGGGGGTGCTTCACCTGGCGGGGGCGGCGCTACTGTGGCACGCCTCTACGGCAGTCGATTTCGACAGCTTTTACCCCAATATTCTGACCTACATGGTGCTTTATATGCCCACTCTGGCGCTGGTTAATTCCATCGCTTTCCGGCAGATGAAAGACCCGCAAAAGGAATTTGCCCCCATTCGGGTGCTGGGCACGCTGGGCTGGATAGTGGCAGGCCTCACCATCGGCTGGCTCAATTGGGAGCAGAGCAACAGCCTGCAAGCCACCTTCACGATGGCGGCCGTGGCGGCGGCGCTGCTAGGGGTATTCAGCTTCACGCTGCCCGCTACGCCGCCCGTTAAGAGTGGGCAGGCGACTTCGCTGGGCGATTTGCTGGGGCTAGAAGCCATCGGGCTGCTGCGCAACCGCTCGTACCTAATTTTCTTTTTGGCATCCATTGCCATCTGCATTCCGCTGGCCTTTTATTACGGCTTCACCAATCCCTTTCTCAACGAAGTGGGCATGAAGGCGGCGGCGGGCGTGCAGAGCTTGGGGCAGGTGTCGGAACTGCTGTTTATGCTAGCCATTCCGCTGTTTTTCAAGAAGCTCGGTGTGAAGAAAATGCTGGCTATCGGTATGGCGGCGTGGGTGTTGCGCTACCTGTTTTTTGCCTATGGCGACGGTGCGAGCAGCTACTGGATGCTCATTGCAGGCATTGTACTGCACGGCGTTTGCTATGATTTCTTCTTCGTGACGGGCCAGATTTACACCGATAACTTGGCCGGCGAGCAGTTCAAAAGCGCGGCGCAGGGCTTTATCACGCTGGCGACTTATGGGGTAGGCATGCTGATTGGCACGCTGCTTTCTGGGCGCATTTTCGACCAATATCAGCTGGCGGGCGGCACCCACGACTGGCGCATGATTTGGCTGATTCCGGCCGCTATTGCGGCGGTGGTGCTGCTGCTGTTTCTACTGCTGTTTCGGGAGCGCACGCCGGCGCTGGCTGCCCCCGAAGCCACCGTGGCTTATGGCGAAGCCTCTGCTGTGGTACCCGGCTAGCCTTTTACTTTCAGCATATTATGTCTACCTGGAACCGCCGCGCCGCCCTCAAAACCCTGCTTACCAGCACCGCTACCGTGGGCGCGCTGGGGGTAGCCAGTGCCTACCCAATGGAAGAAAAACAAGTTGCCTCCCCCGCAGCACTGCTCAATAATATCAAGCAGTCGGTATGCCGCTGGTGCTACCAGGATATGCCGCTAGAGCAGCTGTGCGCGGCGGCCAAGGCAATGGGTATCAAGGGTATCGACCTGGTCGGCCCAGCCGATTGGCCCACGCTCAAAAAGCACGGCCTGGACTCGCCCATGTGTAATGGCGCGGAAATCAACCTTACCGATGGCTTCAACGACCCGCAGTTTCACGCTCGGCTGCAAAAGCAGTACGCCGAGATGATTCCGCTGGTGGCGAAGGCGGGCTACACCAACCTTATATGCTTTAGCGGTAGCCGCCGGGGCATGAGCGATGAAGTGGGCTTGGCCAACTCGGTGAAGGGTTTACAGCCGCTGCTAACGCTGGCCGCGCAGCACAAAGTGGTGCTGGTGATGGAGTTATTAAACAGTAAAATCAACCACCCCGACTACCAATGCGACCGCACGAGCTGGGGCGTGGCGCTGGCTAAAAAGCTGGACTCCGAGCACTTTAAGCTGCTCTACGATATCTACCATATGCAGATTAACGAGGGCGATGTTATCCGCACCATTACTGATAATCACCAATATATCGCGCACTACCACACAGCCGGCGTGCCCGGCCGTCACGAGCTCGACGACTCGCAGGAGCTGAATTACCCGGCCATCATGCGGGCCATCAAAGCCACTGGTTTTCAAGGTTTCGTGGCCCAGGAGTTCGTGCCCCGGCAGGCTGACAAGCTAGCTTCGCTACGCCAGGCGGTGCAGCTGTGCGACATTTGATTTTGGCGTTATGTAGAGACGCATCCTTGCGTCTCGCGTCTGATGGGCCTAACAACGACGAGACGCAAGGATGCGTCTCTACTTCCTGCTCTTAACTACCTCGCTGTCATGAAACTCCTCTTTCCCACCCTCCTTTCATTCAGCCTCATTTCCGTGGCTCACGCCCAACAAACCGGCAAGCCGGAAGATACTGAAGTGTATGAGCCAGTGCCTAAGGTGGTAACGCCCGGTGCCTACACTACCAGCGCGCCACCCTCCGATGCCCTTATTCTGTTCAATGGCAAAGACTTAGGCCAGTGGGTATCTGTAGCCGACCGCAATGCGCCGGCCAAATGGACGGTGGCCGACGGCATCCTGACTGTGGACAAAACCCAGGGCAACATCGAAACCAAACGCACCTTCACCAACTACCAATTGCACCTTGAATGGCGCGTGCCGGCCAATATCACCGGCACCGGCCAGGCGCGGGGCAACAGCGGCGTATTTCTAGCCTCGATAGGCAAGGGCGACCTGGGCTACGAGCTGCAAGTGCTTGACGTATATAATAATAAGACCTACGTTAACGGCATGGCGGGTAGCATCTACAAGCAGCGTATTCCGCTGGCTAACCCCGCCCGCAAGCCTGGCGAGTGGCAAACCTACGATGTGCTCTGGACGGCCCCGGTCTTCAAGGCCGATGGCTCGGTACAGACGCGGGCCCGCGTGACGGTGCTGTTTAATGGTGTGGTGGTGCAGAATAATGTGGAACTAGATGGGCCTACGCAGTACATTGGCAAGGCCAGCTACCAGCAGGCGCACGGGCCGTCGCCCATCAAGCTGCAAGCGCATGGAGACAAAAGCGAACCGGTAAGCTTTCGAAATATCTGGGTGCGCGAGCTGTAAACCAAACTGTTACTCAATTCACGCCCGTCATGCTGAGCGGAGCGGAGTCGAAGCATCTTAGCCGCTTCATTGCTAACGGTAGAAGTTAGTTCACCAGCCAAGATGCTTCGACTCCGCTCCGCTGCGCTCAGCATGACGAGCGTGTTTTGTTATTTCGCTGCCGGCATTGAATACGCCTTGCGTTCTACTCCCACGCCCGTAATTTTCACCGATTGCCAGCCCGTGGGCAGGGTCGTTTTGCGCTGCGTGATGCCCGTAGGCGTTATTTCCAGCCCGCCGAAGCCCATAAGCACGGCTTGCAGCACGCCGCCCGCGCCGGTGGCGAAGTATGGGTTAGTGCCGCCTTTCGTCTCCGCGATGACGCGGAAGGGCGGCAGCAGATTAGGCAAATACGCATCCTGAAAGAAGTGCTGGGCCTTGCCGCCATCGCCGAGGCGGGCGTAGAGCAGGGCAAAAATGGCCTGGGTCATGGCCGGCGTGCCTTCGTTGGGCACGCGGGTTTCGTAGTAGGTCAGGTCTTTTTTGATTTGGGCGGGGTCGGTGATGGTGTTTAGCGGGTACGCCAGCAGGTTTACGTCGCCCTGCTTGATACCCTCGCCGTGGTAAGTGGCGTGCTCCTGCGTCACGCCGCTGGGCAGCTTCAGAATAGGGATATTCTGGGCTACTAGTGCCCAGTCGGGTTTGGCGGGCAGGCCAAGCAATTGCGCGGCATCGGTGGCGGCGCGCAGGTTGGCTTGGGCAGCGGCGTTGGTGAAGGCGTCGTTGTCCACGTTTTCGGCCCACTCATCGGAGGCCACCACGTTCTTGATGTCGTAGTGGCCGGGGCCGTTGCGCTCGACGCGGCTAGCCCAGAAGTCGGCCGTGGCCGAAATAATGGGCCAGCCGGTTGAGCGCAGCCACTCCTTGTCCTGCGTCACGCAGTAATACTGCCAGGCGGCCAGGCCTACGCAGGCCGAAATATGGTGCTCAAACGGCCCGCTCAAAGCCCAAACGGGCGTTTCTTCCACGCCCGAGTCGGCGCTTTCCCAGGGGTACATGGCACCCTGATAGCCGTGCTCAAAAGCATTGCGCTTGGCCAAATCGAGGCGGCGGAAGCGGTACTCTACCAGCGACTTGGCTATCTCGGGGTGCAGCACTAGCAGCGCTGGGTACATCCACAGGTCGGCATCCCAGAAAACGTGGCCATTGTAGCCCAGGCCCGAAAGGCCCATCGGCGAGGGCGAATAGTCGGTGCCGGCCCGCGAAAAGCTATACAAGTGGTAGAGCATACTGTGCACATCCTGCTGGGCCTGTGCGTCGCCGGCTATCTGGATGTCGCTCTGCCACAGGTCTTGCCAGGCTTTGGCGTGAAAATCAAGCAGCCGCTTGCGGCCTTCGAGGCGGGCAAAGATGGTGAGGCGCTCGGCCTCGTTGAGCGGGTCGGGATGGTGGGCCGAGGTGATGGACGAACCCACTACCGAGTATGCGTAGGTTTGGCCGGCCTTCAGCGCTTTGCTGAACTTCATAAGGTGCATATTGTTATCCCACATCTCATGGATAATGCGCGGCTCCTGCCCGTGCGGCTCCTCAAACAAAAAGCTGTTGCTTGCACACAGCAACAGCTTGCCCGTGGGGCTTTTAGCTGCCGAGGTGAGCAAACTCAGCGTGACGTGCGGCCGGTCGATTTCGTTGTAGTAGTTCTGCACGTCGCGCAGGGCATCGGGCGCTTCCATCACGCTGGCGGCAGTGAGGGCCACGTCTTTTTTGGCGGTTATCGACACGTCGAGCAGCACCGTGTAGGGCAGGTGGCGCAGGGCATAGTACGTGTAGCTAACGGTGGCCTTATCGGCGTAGTCGAAGGTGGTGGTCAGGGCGGCGCGCTGCATATCCAGCACCTGGCGGAAGTTGCTCGCATCCTTGGCTTCGAGGCGGTGGCCATTCACCTCCAGGTACATATTCAGCAGGTTGAAGCTGTTGAGGAAGTTGCTGACCCGGCCGCGGCCGTACTGGTCGTAGGCGCCGGCCAGCACCACGTTCTTTAGCTGAAACGGTACGGGCGACGACACCAGGCCAATCATCCCATTGGCGACGGTCACGCCGTAGTAGTGGCTAGGGTCAACCTTGTTAGCAGTAATGCGCCAAGGGTCAGGTGATTGGGCCACCAGTGGCAGGCGAACAACGAGCAGCAGGAGCAGCGCCCAGAGATAGGTTCTCGGGCTGAGGTGGGTGGGAATGGGCATGGTAGAATGATGAAAAAACGTGGTAGCCTGGAGTGGCACTCCGGGCGGCCGCCTTGGCGGCTGTTCGGCGCGCAGGCAGCCGCTGGCTCGGCGCTGTGCGCCAAACCGGAGTGCCACTCCGGTTTACAAATCAATTGGCCTGGATGGCGAGCACCCGCGCCTCGAAGGCTTCGTTGGGCAAGAAAGAGCGGTTTTTGACCCGCGTTTTATAGGCGTACACCGTATGGATAGAATATCCTAGAATACGACTAATTTGCTCACTGTCAGTTATGCCCAGGCGAATGAGCGCAAAAATGCGCAGCTCTGTATTCAGCAGCTGCGCCTCGGCCAGGTGAATGCGGTCGGCCTCCGTGAAAAGAGCGTTGAACTCGGTGACAAAATTGGGGAAAAGCTGGACAAACACCGTGTCGAAGCCTTTAAACAGGTCCGTGCGCTCCGACTTAATGTCGATTTCTTCGACCAAGCGCTGGGCGGTGGCTAGCTGTTTGGTAGCCAGCAAGGTACCCAATTTCTTCTTCAGCCCCTCCAACTTGTCGATATAGCGCGCCGTGTTGTTGAAGTAATAGCCAATGTATTCCTCCTTGAGGTGGTTGGCTTCGTTCAGGCCCTGGTTAAGGTCTCGCAATTTTTGATTGAGCTGCTGTTGCTTATCGTTAAGAATCTGCAACTTATCATTATTCTCGTGTAACTCGCGGTTGCTGGCAGCCAGCAGTGCCCCGGCCCGCCGCAGCCGCCGCAGCTGCATGTAGCTGATGCAGGCAAACCCTAGTACCAGTACAGTTAATAAACTAACAGCCAACGTATACGTTTTTGCCTGCTGGCGCTGGCTTTCGGCCAAAGCAATTTTCTGCCCGTCAATAAGCGACGACAAGGGGGCCATTTGTATCAGGCGCTGCCGGGCATTGAAGAAAGCGGCGGCCTTGCGGGCTTCGCCGATATAGCGGCTGGCCCGTTCCAGGTCGCCCCGCTGGTAGCAGTAGTTAGCTACCTGGTACAGTGCAATTCCTTCCTTAGTTGCTGATTTTAAGTCGTTTATTGCCGCCAGCGTCATCAGCCGGAAGGCTGGCTCTGGTTGCCCAGCGTGCTCGTACAGCTTGGCTAGCGTGCAGGCCGTGATAGCTACCTGGTGGGCGGTGAGGGTCAAGTTTTGCAGCTTGGTATAAATAGCGACCCCAGCGCGCAGATTATGCTGCTCGCGGGCCTGAAACAGCAGCCGCGACAAGTGCCGGTACGAGTTGGGGGAGGCATAGTGAGCCGAGGTATCGGCATAGGCATACGCCTTACCCAGGTACAAAGGATAGTAGTATGTATTTGGCTCATATTCAGCCAATTCTATACAGACTACGCTGTATATCTCGTAAAAATCAACCTTATCGCTTGTAGGCAGCTGGTGGGAATTTATGGCTTTCAGGGTATCAAAGGCATCCTTGAACAAGCCCGCTGAGCGCAGCGCAAGGGCGAGCTTGGTGCGGGCCGTCTGAAGCTTGGCGGGGCTGCGCAGGCGGCGGGCCAGCGCGGCCAGCCGCAGGCTATAAGCAAAGGCCGAATCATACTTAAATACCTGGTACTCGCCGTAGATGCGCAGGCCCAGGTCGAAGCAGGCAGCCTCGTTTGCTTTAGCTGCGTGGAGCTGGGTAGTAAGGGCCGCAATGCGAGTGAGCCGCTGCTGGTCATAAGTGGCTTGGCGCGCCAATGTCTGGTCGAGCGCTAGCAGCAGGCTATCGGGCGGGCCGGTGCTTGCCCGGCTGGGTGCCGCCCCCAGCAATAGGCTACAGAGGGCGAAATAGCGAATAGCTCGCAACGCAAATGGCAGTGGCACGGGTGGGAAACATGGATAGTGGAGAGAGCAGCTTTGTAGGGCCAATATACTACTACTGCTGAATTAAAAACCAATGGTCTAGCGGCAAAGCATCCTTGAGTAGCCGGAACGCCTTAGCTACGGGCGGCGAGTGGCGCAGACCGGGCAAGTGATTAGCCTATTCGGCGCCCGTAAGGAGCCACTAAAAACCTATTCTAACCAGTAAGAAAATCGTTTGAAGTCTGGTTTGAAAATCTGCTAAAAAGCCTAACAAAACCAGATTTAGTACTGATAAGGCTTAATAAATAGTCAATATTTTTTCATTTTTTAATGGGTATAAATAATTGATAATCAATAATTTAAATTTAACAATTGGTAATATTTTTCAAGAAATTAGTTATATGTCCTTTCGGAAAGCTGAAGGGGTAAATTCTTTTGCATCACATCCACTGCAATCGATTTCGATGGCCTAGCGGAAATACGTCTTTCCCCTCCTCCCACCCATGTCGCAGGTTATCCCAAATAGCCCAGCGAGTTGGCTCACCGGCACGCTTCCCGCTGCCGAGAGCGCTCCTCAACTAGCCAGCCTGTTTTCGCGCCCGCCAGCGCTCAGAAATGCGTGCCTGGCTCTGCTGAGCCTGCTGGCAACTGGCCTGTTGATAGCCTGCGGCCATGTCTCCAAAAGCGGAGATACGACTGCGGCAAATGCGGCCGCTAGGTCAAGTGCCCCCACCGACACCACCAAAACGACCAACAAGCCCGCCTGGTGGAAGGAAGCCGTGGTGTACCAGATTTACCCGCGCAGCTACCAGGACAGCAATGGCGATGGCGTGGGCGATATCCGCGGCATTATCTCGCGGCTCGACTATGTTAAGAGCCTGGGCATTAATGTAATTTGGCTGAACCCGAGCTACGCCTCGCCCAATGCGGACAACGGCTACGACATCTCGGATTACCGCCAGATTCAGCCGGAATACGGCACGATGGCCGATTTCGACGCCATGCTGAAAGGGCTGCACCAGCGCGGCATCAAGCTGGTGATGGACTTGGTGGTGAACCACAGCAGCGACGAGCACGCTTGGTTTAAGCAGGCCCGCACCTCGCGCACCAACCCCTACTACAACTACTACCACTGGTGGCCCGCCGAAAAGGGTAAGCCGCCGCACCGGTACAGCGCCTTCGACGTGAACGACGATGCCTGGGCTTTTAACAAAGCCACCAACTCGTACTATCTGCACTACTTCGCGGCCAAGCAGCCCGACCTGAACTGGGAAAACCCCAAGCTGCGCCAGGAGATTTACAGCATGATGCGCTTTTGGTTTGACAAGGGCATCGACGGGTTTCGGATGGACGTTATTCCGTTCATTTCCAAGGATACCAGCTTTCCGCCCCTGCCGGCGCAGTACCACGGCGACTACTTCACCTACTACGCCAACGGCCCGCAGCTGCACAATTACTTGCAGGAAATGAACCGCGAGGTGCTGAGCAAGTACGACGTGATGAGCGTGGCCGAGGGCGCGGGCGTGACCAGCAGCCAGGCGCTAGACTTTGTAGACCCGGCGCGCAAGGAGCTGAACATGCTCTACCACTTTGAGGGCACGGGCGTGAAGTACGTGCCCAACCCCGCGCCGCCTACTTATAGCCTCTTGGAGTTCAAGCAGGTGTACTCGAAATGGGAGCAGGTTTTTGCCGAAAAAGGCTGGGGCACGGTGTACCTCGGCAACCACGACCAGCCGCGGATGCTCTCGCGCTGGGGCGACGACCGGCCCGCGTTTCGGGCGGCTTCATCTAAGCTGTTGAGCACGTTTTTGCTCACCATGCACGACACGCCCTACACCTACGAGGGCGACGAACTGGGCATGAGCAACATCAAGTTTGACAACATCGCGGACTACCGCGATATCGAAACCCTGACCCGCTACCAGCAGGTAAAAAACAAGGGCGGCGATATGCCGGCCTTTATGGCTGAGCAAAAGCGCCGCGCCCGCGACAACGCCCGCACCCCTATGCAGTGGGATGGCGCCACCAACGCAGGCTTCACCACCGGCACGCCCTGGATAAAAATCAACCCCAACTACCCGCAGGTAAACGTAGCTGTGGAAGACAAAGACTCCGCTTCGGTGCTCAACTATTTCCGGCAGGCGGTGGCCGTGCGCCACGCGCATAAGGTGCTGGTGTATGGCAAGTACCAGTTGCTCGACGAGGCCAACCCGCACATCTACGCCTATACCCGCACGCTGGGTGCGGACAAAGCGCTGGTGGTGCTCAACTTCTCGCCTGAGGCGCACGAGTGGGCCCTGCCCACCGGCGTGCAGGCCAGTGGCCAGCCCTGGCTCAATAACTACGCGGCCGCTCTCGCAACCGGCCCAACCCTCAAGCTTCAGCCCTGGCAGGCGGTAGTGGTGCCCATTCGCTAAGCTCATCTTGCTCATGAAGAAGCCCCATACCACCTTGAGCGTCTTGCTTTTTTTAGGTTTGGTCACGGCCTGCAACCGGCAAAGCAAAGAGGAAAACACTTCTGCTACGGCGGCCACAGAGGCCAAAAAGCCGGGCTGGTGGAAGGAAACCGTGATATATCAGCTGTATCCGCGCAGCTTTAAGGACAGCAACGGCGACGGGGTGGGCGACTTAAAAGGCATTACCTCGAAGCTCGACTACCTCAGCAGCCTCGGCATAGGCGCGGTGTGGCTGAACCCTATTTATGCCTCGCCCAACGATGACAACGGCTACGATATTTCAAACTACCGCCAGATTATGCCGGAGTTTGGCACGATGGCCGACTTCGACTCGCTGCTGGCCGGCATGCACCAGCACCAGCTGAAGCTGGTCATGGACCTGGTGGTGAACCACAGCAGCGACGAGCACGCTTGGTTTAAGTCGGCGCGGGCCTCGCGCACCAGCCCCTACCGCGACTATTACTACTGGTGGCCCGCCGAAAAGGGCACGCCCCCGGCCCGCTACAGCACCTTCGATGTGAAGAAGGACGCCTGGCAGTACGACGCGCCCACCAGAAGCTACTACCTGCACTACTTCTCCAAAAAGCAGCCCGACCTGAATTGGAACAACCCCAAGCTGCGCCAGGAGATTTACAGTATGATGCGCTTTTGGCTCGATAAGGGCATCGACGGCTTTCGCATGGATGCCTTCCAGTTTGTGGCCAAAGACCCCACCTTCCCGCCCATGCCGGGCCTCACGGAGCAGAACTACACCAACGCCTACAACCACGGCCCGCACCTGCACGACTACTTGCAGGAGATGAACCGCGAGGTGCTGAGCAAGTACAATATCATGACCGTGGCCGAGGGCGCGGGCCGCAACCCGCAGGAAGCCATGCTCTTTGTGGCCCCCGAGCGCAAGGAGCTGAACATGACCTACCACTTCGATGCCGGGCGCGTGATGGCCGCCGATGGCACCTATAAGCTGGCCGACCTCAAGAATGTGTTTACGAGCTGGGAAAAGGAATTTGCCACCAAGGGCTGGCAGTCGATTTACCTGGATAGCCACGACCAGTCGCGCATGGTGAGCCGCTTTGGCGACGACCGGCCCGCCTTTCGGGAGGCATCGGCCAAGCTGCTCAATACCTTTTTGCTGACCATGCACGGCACGCCCTACTGCTACTATGGCGACGAGCTGGGCATGACAAACAGCCAGTTTGCCGGCATTGCCGACTACCGCGACGTGGCCGCCCGCAATGGCTACCAGCTGGTGCGGGCCCAGAAAGGCGACACGGCCGCTTACTTGAAATCGCTGGCCCACTTCTCACGCGACAATGGCCGCACGCCCTTTCAGTGGGATGGGCTGGCCAATGCCGGCTTCACGACTGGCACGCCCTGGCTGAAAGTCAACCCCAACTACACTACCATCAACGAGGCTGCGCAGGATAAAGATGAAACCTCCGTGCTCAGCCATTTTCGGCAGGCCATAAAGCTGCGCAAGCAGCACAGCGTGCTGGTCTATGGCCAGTATCAGCTGCTCGATGCGGCCAACCCCAACATCTACGCCTACACCCGCACGCTGGACGCGGAGAAAATGCTAGTCGTGCTCAACTTCTCGTCCGAGCCGCGCACTTGGCTCATTCCCAGCAACCTCCAACGCACTGGCAAGCCCTGGCTTAATAACTACCCGGCCCTATCGACCGGGGCCGAGCTGGCGCTGCAACCCTGGCAAGCCGTGGTGCTCAAGCTTAATTAAGCACCGCCGCTAGTAGCGACTACTATTTTTTGGCTGCTCACTTCTGGTAACGCAAGGTGTGAGTAGCCCCAATCTTTAACCGGAAACGTTTGCAGATTATATCCTTAACTGTTAGAGACTTTGCCCAATATTCACTTTTTCCCACCACTTCATTTTTTCACCCATGCGTAACACCAGTTACTCAGGCTCTTACTCGTACGAGAGGCCGGCATCCCGGTCTGCTTTAAGCGGTAAACTATTACTTCTAACCCTTTTTCTACCTATAGCTGGCTATGCCCAGACTGCCCGCGAAGTATCGGGCAAGGTGGTTGATGGCACTGGCACCGGCCTGCCGGGCGTAACGGTATTGGTGCCCGGCACCACCACGGGCACCGGCACCGGCGGCGACGGTACGTTTCGGATTCAGGTGCCGGCTACGGCTACCGCCCTTTCGTTCTCATTTGTGGGCTACGCTACGCAGCAGGTTAGCATAGCGGGCAAAAACACGGTGAGCGTGACGCTCAAGGACGACGCCCAGGCCCTGGGCGACGTAGTGGTAGTGGGCTACGGCACGGTGCAGAAGAGCGACCTCACCGGGGCCGTGAGTACCCTCGGGCCCAAGGACTTTAACAAGGGTACTTTCACCTCGCCCGACCAGCTTATTCAGGGCCGGACGTCGGGGGTGCAGATAACCCAGAACAGTGGCCAGCCCGGTGGGGCTTCGACCATTCGCATCCGGGGCAACTCGGCCGTGACGGGCACCGGCCAGCCGCTCTACGTAGTAGATGGCGTGCCGCTCGATGGCCGCTCGGCGCGCCCCGGCCTGAATACGGCTTTCGGCGACAGCCCCGACAGCAACCCGCTCAACTTCTTGAACCCCGCCGACATTGAGTCGCTGACCGTGCTCAAGGACGCCTCGGCCACGGCCATTTATGGCTCGCGGGCTGCTTATGGCGTAGTACTTATCACTACTAAGCGCGGCAAGGTGGGCGATGCTAAGTTTGATTTTGGCATTTCGGGCGGTTTTTCCAACATCATGCGCCGCATCAAGGTGCTCAATGCCGACCAGTTTCGGCAGGCCCTGACCTACTACGGTGCGCCGGCCTCCAATGACCTGGGCCAGAACAACGACCCGCTGGGGGCCATTCTGCAAACCGGTCCGCTCCAGAACTACAGTGGCGCGGTGAGCGGCGGCGGCGAAAACGGGCGCTACCGCCTCTCAGTCGGCTACCTCGACCAGAAGGGTATCGTGAAGAAAACCGGCTTCCAGAAGTACACCGCCAGCTTCGTGACCAATGCGAAGTTCCTGGAAAGCAAGCGCCTGGGCGTCGATATCAACATTACGGCCAGCCAGTCGCGCGAACAGCTGGCCCCCATCACCAACAACGGTGACTACCGGGGCAGCCTCATCGGCCAGGCCTTGCAGTGGAACCCCACCGACAAGCTCTACAACGACGACGGGAGCCCCTTTGTGCGCCAGGGCCAGGTTATCAACCCGGTGGCTCAGCAGGCCTACTACAACGACAATGCGCGGGTAACCACGGCTTTGGCCTCCATTTCGCCCTACTATAAGTTTACCGATTGGCTGGAGTACCGTGCGCTGTTTGCCACCAACTACAGCACCGGCATCCGGCGCACGTCTATCGACCAGCGCCTCAACGTTTCTGACTACCAGAACTTTGGCTACGCCGCCATCAGTGCGACCGAACTGCAAACCCAGCAGATGACGCACACGCTGAATTTCAACAAGAAAATCACTCCCGATTTCAATATCAACGCCCTTGTGGGCTATGAGTACACCAAGTTCAACTACTCGGGCAATGGCCTGAGCGGCCGGGGCCCGGCCAATGCCGACGGCACGCCCATCGGCTTCGGCACTTACGGGCTTGACTACACCAACTACCTCCAGTACTCCAACCCCTCGGGCCGCCTCATCTCGTCGTTTGTAGACCCCGTTACGGAGCTGCAATCGTTCTTTGGCCGCGCCATCCTCAACTACAAGGAGCGCTACTTGCTGACGGCTACCCTGCGGGCCGACGGCAGCACCAAGTTTGGCGACAACAACAAGTACGGCTACTTCCCGTCGATATCGGCGGCCTGGGACATCAGCCAGGAAGACTTCCTGAAGTCTAAATACGAGGCCCTCAACCAGCTGAAGCTGCGCGTGGGCTACGGCCGCACCGGCAACCAAGAGTTTCCGGCCGGCTCGGCCCGCAGCCAGTTTGTGTTTCAGGCCAACAACGGCGGCCTGGTGCAAACGACTAACGCCAACCCCAACCTGAAATGGCAGTCGGATGAGCAGTACAACGCCGGCATCGACGTAGGCTTGTTCAACAACCGCGTGACGCTGACAGCCGACTACTTCTACAAGCGCACCACCGACCTGCTGTATCCCAACATCCCTGGCTATCCGGCAGCGCCTGGCGGTAGCAGCGTTATCTGGCAGAACCTCGACGGCATCATCGTCAACAAAGGGGTGGAACTGCTGCTGGGCGTTACGGCCATCGACAACCCGCGCTATGGCCTGAGCTTCAACGCCAACGCCACTTTCGTGCACAACAACGTGACGGGCCTGCCCCCCGCGCTCATCATCCAGACCGGTACGCTCAGCGGGCAGGGCCTGTCGGGCGTACTGGCCGAAACCATCCAGAACGGCCAGCCCCTCAACGGCTTCTACCTGCCTACCTACAACGGCATCAACCCCACCACCGGCCTCTACAATGATTTTACCGCCGCCAGCTACGTGGGCAACCCCAACCCCACCACCATCGCGGGCCTGAGCACCACCTTCCGCGTAGCCAAGCTTTCGCTGACGGCTAACTTCAACGGGGTGTTTGGCAACAAGATTTACAACAACACCTTCAACAGCGTGCTGAACGTAAGCCAGATTCGGGCCGGCAAAAACATCTCGCTCGACGAGTACCAGAATGGCACCAAAGAGTCGCTGGCCAACGCCGTAACCCCCTCGACGCGCTTCCTGGAAAGCGGCAGCTTCGTGAAGCTTTCGAACGTGACGCTTTCCTACGCGCTCGGCGACCTGGGCAAAGTATTTAAAGGTGCGAGCATCTACGCCATCGGCCAGAACCTGTTCGTTATCACCAAGTACCGCGGTTTTGACCCCGAGGTAAACACCAACAAGAATTCGGGAGTAGTGCCTTCGGCCGGCATCGACTACACTGGCTATCCTTCGGCCCGCACCTTCACTTTCGGCCTCAACTTCTCTCTGTAATTCCCACCCATTGCTACTTAGTTTATGAAAAAGATACTCAGCGCGGCGGCCATGCTGGCCCTGCTGCAACTAGCCGACAGCTGCAAGATTAACGAAGAGTTTCAGGGTGGGCTGACGCCGGACCAGATTACGGCCGGCAACGCTTCTTCCCTGCTCGATGGGGTGTACAATGCCATGCGCAGCCCTTTTCAGGGGGCTACCCAGGTGTTTGCCCTTTCGGAGGTAACCACCGATGAGCGCCTGATGCCCACCCGCGCCGGCGACTGGGACGACAATGGCAAGTGGCGGGCGCTGCACCTGCACAACTGGGATGCCAACCACCCCGAAGTGCGCGATGCTTTTGCCAACCTGGGCGGCATCGTCTTCGCGGCCACCGACGTGCTGCGGCCCGAGTTTGGGGCCAACACGCAGCAGCTGGCCGAGGCCCGCTTTCTGCGCGCCTTCGCCATCTACTGGACGCTCGACCTCTACGACCAAGTGCCGTACCGCGAGCCCGGCGAGCTGGTAGTGAACAATGCGCGGGTGCGCAAAGGCACCGTAGCGCTCGACTACGTCATCAGTGAGGTGAATGCCGTGCTGGCCAACCTGCCCGATGCCCCGGCCAACCGGGCCAACAAGGATGCCGCCCGGTGCCTGCTCATGAAGTGCTACCTCAACCGGGGGGTATATACCAACCGGCAAGCGCCCACGTTTGCCGCGACTGATATGAACATGGTCATCACGCTGGCCGACCAGATTATCAACACCAACCGCTACCGGTTTGCCACCAACTACTTCGACAACTTCGCGCCGGCCAACACGACTATCGGCACCGAGAACATCTTTACCGAACTCAACGTGGGCGGGGTGAGCAGCGGGGCGCAGTACGACTTGTGGCGCTTTATCTCGCACTACAACATGAACCCGCAGGGCTATAACGGGCCGTGCGCGCTGCCTACTTTCTACGATACGTTCGGGGCCAATGACATTCGCCGCGGCACCGTATATAAATACACCAACGGCCCCAGCAACCAGTTCAATCACCAGAACGTGGGTTTCCTGATAGGCCAGCAGTACTACCTGAATGGCACCACCAAGCGCACGGGCCTCGACTCGGCCCTGGTAGACCGCACCGGCGCTCCACTGGCTTTCACGCGGACCGTCAACATCATCGAAACGGGGTCTAACCTGGAAGTAACGGGCATCCGACCCATGAAATACCCTCCCGATGTCACCAACAACGGTTCGGGCGCGATTGACAACGACATGGTGCATTTCCGTCTGCCCGACGTGCTGCTGATGAAGGCCGAGGCCATTCTGCGGGGCGGCACCGCCACCACGGCCGGCACTTATGGCAACACCCCACTGGCGCTGGTAAACTCCATTCGCACCAACGCCTCGCGCAATGCCGGGGCCCTCACCAACGTGGATTTGCCCGTTCTGTATGCCGAGCGCGGCCGAGAGCTGTACCTGGAGCAGTGGCGCCGCCAGGACATGGTGCGCTTTGGTACCTACCTGGGGCCCATTGAGCAAGGCCCCACGAGCAGCGACCCGAAGTACCTGATTTTTCCGATTCCGAACCAGCAGCTGGCCGTGAATCCGAACCTTACGCAGAACCCCGGGTACTAATCGGTTAGCGGTTAGTGCGTAGCGGTTAAACAAGCAGTGGTTAGTGGTTAGTGTTCAAGACTAATTGCTAACCACTACTTGCTTACTCCCCAGCCACTTTTCCCGAAACCTTTCCTGCCATGCCGCAGTCCCGCACCTCCATTGCCGACCTGGCCCGGGTCCTGCACCTGGCACCGTCCACGGTATCGCGGGCGCTGTCGGGCAACGCGCAAATCAGCGCCTCGACCCGGCAGCGCGTGCGCCAGATAGCTACCGAGCTCGACTACCACCCGCACCCGGTGGCGGCGGCCCTGCGCAAGGGCCGCACCACCACGCTGGGCGTGCTAGTGCCGCACTTGAGCGGCTCGTTTTTCACGGATATCATCGACAGCATTACCGACGCGGCCAGCCAGGCCGGCTACCACGTGCTGCTCTGCCAGTCGCACGAAGACGAGCAGCAGGAAAAGCAGCAGGTCGAGCAGCTGCTGCAGGCCCAGGTAGCCGGGCTGCTGGTGTCATTGGCCAGCTCTACGCACGAGTTTTCGCACTTCGAAACCCTGCGCGCTGCCCAGGTGCCAGTGGTGTTTTTCGACCGGGCCCCCAATAAGGCGGCCGGGCTGGGCGGGGGCAGCATCGTGGTCGACGACTACGCCGGGGCCTACGCCGCCGTGGCCCACCTGGCGGCGCAGGGGCGGCAGCGCATTGCCCATTTTGCGGGTCCACTGCACCTGGGCATCTACCAGCAGCGCTACCAGGGCTACCGCGCTGCCCTGCGGGCACACGGCCTGCCCTACCAAGACGAGTGGCTACACGTGAGCGACTTGCAGCAAGCCGACGGGGCCCATGGCCTAACCCAGCTGCTGCAACTAAGCGCCCCGCCCGATGCCGTTTTTGCGGCCAGCGACTCGGCCGCGGTGGGGGCCATGCAGGTGGCCAAGGAGCACGGCCTCCGGATTCCGCAAGACCTGGCATTTGTGGGGTTCAGCAATGCCGAGTTTAGCGGCCTCACCGCCCCGCCCCTCACCACCGTTGACCAGTGCAGCCACGTTATGGGCCGGGCGGCCGTGCAGTTGCTGCTGCAACTGCTGCACGGGGCCAGCAGCGCAGTTCTGCCCCCCGTGGTGCTGGCCCCCGAGCTACTGGTGCGGGGGTCGTCGCGGCCAGAAAACCCGGTGAGCGCCTAAAGCAGTTTCAAAGTCAGTACCCAGTTGTTCTTGCAAGCGTAGCGCAGCAATTGCATCCAGACGAGTTGTTTGGATGTAGTTGCTGCGCTACGTTTGCAAGAATATTTGCTGTCAAATACGAGTAAGTAAAAGGCCCATTTTACTTATTAGCACGTTCAATTCTCCTTATGCTAAGTAGTGCCACAGCTTTTATTATATTGAGTCAGCTAGTTAAGAATTAACCCAAACTCTTAATTAACTAGCACCGCCACTTAGCTCTAGGTGTCACTACTTTTTTACTTCGGGCCACTAAGTAATCCTGAATTTGTGGGGTGCAAGCGGAATTTTCACTAAAAGCATATCCTGCCAATAGCTAATGCCGTAGTTGTAAATGCGAGAAAGCACGCGTTACTTTGCTTCATCTATTTGCCAATTCACTTATTTCACTAATGGCCCTCGACCTAAATCAATTCCAGCAAGTAATTGACAGTGCTCAAAAAGCTGACGCTTTTAAAGCCGATGTTAAGCGCGCCCTCAAGAAGGTTTCTACGCTGCTCGTCAATCTGCAAACCGCTGTTGACGATGCAGAAGCCCTGCTGAGCGATAGCTACACCCCTGCCGTAAAGGAGCGCAAGACCCGCACCCCGCGCGCTGCCCAGGACACCGCAGCCGAAGTAGACCCCGATGCCCCTTACGGCCGCAAAAAAGATGGCACCCCCAAGAATAAGCCTGGCCGCAGCAAATAAGCAGTCAGTGCCTATTAAAAAAGCCTACCCATAGCTGGGTAGGCTTTTTTGTTTTTATAGTATTCGGCACGTTACTTAATCTTTTTTATGGGCTAAAGGTCCTGCTTTTACTATTCTGATTCCTTATTGCAAGCTAATCTTTCAATAATATTATCTATTTACTATTTTATTTACTTATCACCTGACACCCGAGTCTCAGTAAGCTATTTCTTTCGCAGTACTATACGCAGCTTAACCAGCCTGATTAATTACCGAGTGTGCAAAATAGGGTGCTGGACTATTTCCCAGCAATTGCCCACGCCGCCCATAGTTTAGCTAGTAGACTTGTTGCTGAATTAAAAAACTGGCAAAGGGTCACGCAGTACATTCTGCGCATTAAGCAGAAACGAAGGCTGACAATTCCCGTGATTACTGAGCGCTCGCCCTGCGCCTTTTGCCATTGCCTGAAACAACTAGGCACTTATCCCATTTTAGCACCCGTGGGGTAGTTCATACTGGCTGCCCACTTTAGTACTGTGGCTGATTCTTCTCGTTTTTCGGTGCCGCCGGTGCCGGCTGTGCTAGTAGCCATTTTGAGCGTGCAGGTGGGGGCGGCCATTGCCAAAGGGTTGTTTCCGGTAATGGGGGCGGCGGGCACGGCTACGCTGCGCATTGGCCTGGCGGCCTTGCTGCTGCTGGCGGCGGTGCGGCCCCGGCTAAGCCAACTGCGGGCAGCCCAGTGGCGGGCGGTGGTGCCCTACGGCGCGGCACTGGGCAGCATGAATTTTTTGTTTTACTGCGCCCTGGCGCGGGTGCCGCTGGGGCTGGGCGTCACGCTCGAGTTTGTGGGGCCACTGCTGGTGGCGCTGGCCGGCTCGCGCCGGCTGCTCGATGTGCTGTGGGCCGTGCTAGCGGGCGTGGGCATTGCCCTCATTGCGCCCTGGGGCGGGCAAGGAATTGACGTTATCGGAATGCTTTTTGCCCTGGCGGCGGGCGCGTGCTGGGCCGTATACATCGTGCTGGGCGGGCGCGTGGCCCAGGTGCTGCCCGGCAACACGGCCGTGGCCGTGGGCATGCTGGTAGGCACGCTGGTAGTGCTGCCCTTCGGCGTGGCCGATGGGCGGCTAGCCACCCTTACGCCGCGCCTGCTGGCGGCGGGCGCAGCGCTGGCGCTGCTATCGAGCGCGCTGCCCTTCACCCTGGAAATGCAGGCGCTCAAGCGCTTACCTACCCGCACATTCAGTATCCTGATGAGCCTAGAGCCGGCCGCGGCGGCCCTGTGCGGCCTGTTCTTTTTGCACGAGCGCCTAACGCTGGCGCAGTGGGCGGCCGTGGCGCTGGTGGTGGTAGCCAGCGCCGGCTCGACACTAACGGCCCGCCAACCAGTGGCGGCCATAGGCGGCGAATGAGCGCCGGCGGCTACTAGCCCGCCGCCTGGTAGCTGCGCACAAACGCCACCTGGGCATCGGTTTCGGGCGAGCGCGGCGCTCGGTATCGTTTGGCCACGGTCTGCCACTCGCGGGCAATGTAGGTTAGGGCTTCCTCGCCGCTCAGCCCGTGCTGCTGCACCAGGTGGCAGCCCACCACGGTGCCCGTGCGCCCGATGCCGCCCCAGCAGTGCACGGCGGCCGCCCGCCCAGCAGCTGCGCTGGTCGCCAAGCCGGCCAGCACCTCGTTTAGCCGCTCGGCCGAGGGTACATTCAAATCCCGAATAGGCTGGCGGTAATACCCAATGCTAGCGGGGTCGAGCCCGGCGTGGGCGGCTCGTTCGCGCAGCAAGGCTTCGTAGGGCACGAGTTCGCCGGCTTCGGTTAGGTCATAAAAATCGCGAATGCCGGCGGCCAGCAGCGCGTCTAGTTTTGGGATGGCTTCGGCGGGCGTGGGCGCGCCAGGATATTCGCAAGCCAGCAGGGTGGGCGTGGCCCAGTAAGAATTAGGGAGCGGGCGAGGGGGTAATTGGGGCATTTTTAACGCTGTTTTGAGTTTTTGCAAACGGCAGGCTAAAGCTTACCGCACGAGCCGGGCGGCCAGGTCTTCAATATCGGTCCGGCGCGCCAGCACGGCCAGCCACTCGGCCGGAATGGCGGCCTCGCCATAGGCCAGGCCGGCCAGCCCGCCGGCCACTGCGCCAGTGGTGTCGGTGTCGTCGCCAAGGTTCACGGCGGCCAGCACGGTGGCGGCGTAGGTGTCGTACTTCAGCAGGCACCAGAGGGCCGCTTCGAGGGTATGCACCACATAGCCGGAGGACTTTATGTTGGCTTCGGGCACGGCAGCTAAGTTACCGATTAACACTCTTTGGTAGTGCTTATCCTCCACCACGGCCGGGATGGAGCCGTTTTGTAACCAAGGAACTGCTTGCTGCTGCATCTGGCTATAAGCAGTAGCAGGCACTGAGCCAGATAGCAGCCCCCTCGCTACCAGCAAATACAAGAAGCATCCTAGCGATGAGCGCGCATGCCCGTGCGTGACACTGGCTACTGCTTCAGTTAGCTGCCAGGCTGCGTTCAAATCCAGCGTTTCAGCCTGCCAGGTTTCGTGAAAAACCAGCGGCAAAATTCGCATCAGCGCCCCGTTGCCATTGTCAAATTCCGAGCGCGGGCCAGCATTTGTAGGCACCACGCCCGCCCGCAAATTTTGGATGGCAACGCGGGTGGCATTGCCTACATCGAAGACTTCATTGTGGGCAGTCCAGTAGGCATTATCCAGCCAGTTGATGGCCCGGCGACCAAAGTCGGCTAGGTCGGGCTGGCCAGTGCGTCCTTCTGGCCGGGCCAGCGTTTCGGCCAGGCAAAAGGTCAGCGACGAATCATCGGACCAGGTGCCGGCGGGCTGGTGGTGCGTGCCGTAAGCGCGCATGTCCACCACGGGGTCGCGGCGGCGGGCTTCGCGGCCGATAAACTCGACGGGCACGCCCAGGGCGTCGCCCACGGCCAGGCCCAGCAGGGCGGCGCGGGCGGCAGGTACAAGCGACTGAGCAGGTTCATTGGAAGGAGTCATTAGGACCGGTATCTTTAGGCAAATAAGTGGCGCAAAATAAGCGCACGGGGGCGAGTGGGCAGTATCGAAGCAACTACTGCAAATCGGGCGCATTATTTGGCCAGTTCGTCGGCACTATTTCGGCCTCTGGCAGCGTTTTTGCCGTACATAGTGACGGGTTAGAGCCTACCCCCTACATTTGGCTTCTTCATTTTTAGTTTCTCCTTTGATGCTTTCCTCCCGTTTTAAAATAGGTATGTACGCGGGTGCGGTTGGGGCCGTGTTTGGGCTGGCCTCGTACCGCTTCTACCGGCATAATGACCCCACCGCGCTGCCCAGCAAAGAGCAGGTGCTGGTGGGCACCCTGGTGCAGGGCCTCTCCTCGGCCCACTACCAGCCCGAGCGTATTGATGATGCCTTCAGCAAGCGGGTTTTTGACTTGTACCTCAAGCGTATCGACTACCGCAAGAAGCTGCTCACGCAGCCCGACGTGACCCAGCTGCGCCAGTACGAAACCAAGATTGACGACGAAACCAAGGCCGGTACCCACGAGTTTCTGGACCTAAGCACCAAGCTCATCAGCGACCGCACCAAGCAGATGCAGGCGCTGACCCATGAGCTGCTGGCCCAGCCCTTCACCTTCGACACCGACGAGACATTTCAAACCGATTTCGAGAAGTCAACTTTCCCACTCAACGCCGCCGACCAGCGCGAGCAGTGGCGCAAGCTCCTCAAGTTTGAAACCCTGACCCGCGTAGCCGAAATGATGGACGAGCAGGACAAGCGCCACGACCGCGCCAAAACTGCCGGCCAGGCCAAGGAGCCCGCCACCGCCGAGCCCGACCGCACCCCCGCCCAAATGGAGGTCGAAGCCCGCAAGCGCGTGCAGAAGTACTACGACGAGCAGTTTGCGGATATGCCCGATGCCAGCGATACGCTGACCAACTACGCCAACACCATCGCCAATACCTACGACCCGCACACCGAGTACTTTGCCCCCAAAGACAAAGACGAGTTTGACTACCAGCTCACGGGCCGCCTCGAAGGCATCGGAGCTACGCTGCGCGAAAAGGATGGCCTGATTTACATCGAGGAAATCGTGCCGGGTTCGGCTTCGTTCCGCCAGGGCCAGCTCAAGAAGGGCGATGCCATCTTGCGCGTGGCGCAGGGCGCGGCCGAGCCGGTGAGCATCGAAGGCTGGCACACGCCGAAAGCCGTGACGCTCATCCGCGGCAAGAAAGGCACGGAAGTGCGCCTGACCGTGAAAAAGCCCGACGGCTCGACCAAGATTATCCCCATCATCCGCGATGTGGTGATTAACGAGG
Source organism: Janthinobacterium lividum (assembly GCA_050954845.1). Lineage (GTDB taxonomy): Bacteria > Bacteroidota > Bacteroidia > Cytophagales > Hymenobacteraceae > Hymenobacter. Next base: position 15,841 of record JBPBQK010000068.1, on the reverse strand, counting down.
AAACCTACGCGCAGTCGGCCATCATCAACGACCCGAGCGGCAAGAAAATCGGCTACCTACGTCTGCCCGGCTTCTATGCTGATTTCAATAACAACGGCGGCCGCTCCTCGGCCGACGATGTGAAGAAAGAGTTGGCTAAGCTGAATGCGGAAGGCGCGCAAGGCATCGTCTTCGACCTACGCACCAACGGCGGCGGCTCGCTCACCGATGCCGTCGAAATGGCGGGCCTCTTCATGCCTAGCGGCCCCATGGTGCAGGTGCACGACAGCCGCGGCGTAACCAATGTCCTCAACGACAAAGACCCTCGCGTGCAGTACACCGGCCCGCTGGTGCTATTGGTGAACAAGTACAGCGCCTCGGCTTCGGAGATTCTGGCCGCTGCCGTGCAGGACTACAAGCGTGGCATCATCATGGGCTCGACCAGCACCTATGGCAAAGGCACTGTGCAGCGCGTGGTAGACCTCGACGAGACGCTGCCCGCCGAGTTGAACGCCCTCAAGCCCTTCGGCTCGCTCAAGTTCACGATGCAGAAGTTTTACCGCGTCACGGGCGCTTCGACCCAGTTTAAGGGTGTAGCCTCCGATATCGTGCTGCCCGATGTGTACTCGTACCTCGACCAGGGCGAAAAGGAATCAGACTACCCGCTTAAGTGGGACGAAATTAAGCCTGCCTCCTTCCGCCCCTGGGATAACCAGCCTAACTACGCCAAGCTCGAAGCCAGCAGCAAAGCCCGCGTGGCCGCCAGCCCCAGCTTCAAGCAAATGGCCGAGCTGGTACAAAGCCTGCGCAAGCGCAAAGACGAAACCGTGGTATCACTGAAACTCAGCAACTACCGCACGCAGCAGCTGGTGCTCAAAGCTGAGTCGGATAAGTATGAGGCCATTCAGAAAACGGCCACGCCGCTGGTTATCAAGCCCCTGGCAGCCGATACCAAAACGGTGGGTGGCGACTCGGTGAAGGTTAACCGCTCGATGCGCTTCACCCGCGGCCTTAACAAAGACATCACCCTTGGGGAGGCTGTCAACGTGCTGAAAGACCAAATGTAGACCGCAGATTCAAACGGATTAAACAGATTTAACGGATACGCTTGGCTGCGCCAAGCTGACTGCTTAGATGAAGTCTGGAGCACTAAAAAGGGCCGCCTGTTGGCGGCCCTTTTTAGTGCTTATTTTTTTAGTAAATCGCCCTGATGTAATACCTAGTTGAAACTGGTACCAGCGCCTGTTGCGCTGCCTAATGGCCCTCGTGGAAACGGCTCGCGTGACGTGGTTAAGGCATATTAACACCGGAATTGGGGTTAGTTAGCGGACTCTCTAAATCTGCAATTATTTTTAGTAAATCGCAACTAATTTTCTTGGCTAGCGGTTTATCTGGTATGACTACGAAAACCGAAGCCCGCATTATTCCGCTCATCCCGACCGAGCCTTATCAGGCTCCGATGACCGTATCGCCCGCCGAAGCCATGCTCACGCCCGAGGAGCAGGAGCAGCAGCGTTTGGCCGATGAAAACTGGCGTCGCTCCATTCCGGCGCAGGTGTTTCTCAACTACTTCTTTGCCATCAACTACCATATTCAGGAAGGCGATGGCCCGCTAGGTGGCTTGCAGCATCTCCCCTATTTCCGCCAGCACCAGGCCGAGCTAGCCGAGACTGATGTCACGGCCCTCACCAAGCTGCTGCACACCTGCTGGAGCACCGAGTACGCCCTGCGCGCCACCGCCGAGCTCGGCGATGACAACTTCCTGCGCAATGCCCTGCACTGGACGTTCCCGCAGGCGTACCACACCATACTTTCGGGCCTACAGGCCTTTCTCTACACTACCGGCGTGCGCACCAACAACGCCCAGGTTATCCGCCGTGAGGTGGGCCGCCTAGTGGTGAAGAATGCGTATCCGCGCCCGGTATCGTTCTACGCCGCTGGGGCTTACGGCGACTTTAATATCCACCGTTTGCCGCTGGCTGGCTACAAAGCTGGGCTGCATATTGCCTCGCAGGAGATTGATGCCCAGGCGCAAATCGGCCAGTTTCTGCGCACCACGCGCAAGCAGAAGGCCGTTGCTACTCGCCAGCAGGTGCAGGCTAACCCCAACACCGCTATCCGCAGCCAGAAAACCGGCCGCCCGCTCGATAAGTGGACCGCCGCCCATTGGCAGCAGATTACCTGGCGCCTGGGCTACACCACCATCTTCGACTTGCTGGGCCGCCTGCGCATCTCGCAAAGCAGCCGCGAAATCGAGCGCTACGTGGAGGCTGACATTGACTTCCGCCTGTTTCACAGCTCGTTGCTCAACATCGTGAGCTATCTCAATGGCGTTCACGAAACCTACGTGGCCAAGGCCCTAGGCCTGGAGCGCTACGAGCAGCTGGTGCGCGAGCTGCCTACCCACTTGCAGGGTGGCTTTGTGCAGGAGCGCCTGCGCACGCGGGTGCAGCCCACGCTGCTCGGTGCCGAGCCGGAGCGCGAACTCAAAATGGCCGCCTAGACCGCAGATTCAAACGGATTAAACAGATTTAACGGATACGCCCACCTGCGGTGGGCTGGCTAAATATATTGGCCGAATTAAAAAGCCGTTCCTTTTCGGAGCGGCTTTTTTCGTGCCGTACTTTTGCACTTCATTTTTACTTACCTCACCACGTAGCTACCCCTGGCTAGCATAGCTAGCAGACTGGTTTCCCGGCTGGAATCGCCCACCAAATCCGATTCATCCGAAAAATCCAATAAATCCGTGGTTCAGACAACCTATGCATCACCTTAGTGAACAAGAGCAGCTGCGCCGCCAGAAACTGACGCAATTGCAAGAGCTTGGCGTTGAGCCGTATCCGTCGGAATTGTACGACGTAAATTTTTACGCGCAGGAAATTCTCGACAACTATCGCCCCGAGCTGAATAACTTTCAGGAAGTGACGCTGGCTGGCCGGCTGATGTCGTCGCGCGTGATGGGCAAGGCCTCTTTTGCCGAGCTCATGGACTCGTCGGGGCGCATTCAGCTTTACATTAACCGCGACGAGATTTGCCCCGGCGAAGACAAGACGCTGTATAATACGGTATTTAAAAAGTTACTCGATTTGGGCGACTTTATCGGGGTGAAAGGCCACGTATTCACCACGCAAGTGGGTGAAATCTCGGTGCACGTAACCGAATTGAAACTGCTGGCTAAATCACTGCGCCCGCTGCCGGTGGTGAAAACCAAGAAAGACGAAGTAACTGGTGAAGAGGTCGTCTATGACTCCTTCTCTGACCCCGAGCTGCGCTACCGCCAGCGCTACGTAGACCTGGTAGTGAACCCGCACGTGCGCGAGACCTTTATCAAGCGCACGCAGCTGGTGCAGTCGATGCGCAACTACCTGAACGATAAAGGCTACCTGGAAGTAGAAACGCCTATCTTGCAGCCGCTATACGGCGGCGCGGCGGCGCGGCCCTTCAAGACGCACCACAACACGCTGGACATGACGCTGTACCTGCGTATTGCCAACGAGCTGTACCTCAAGCGCCTCATTGTGGGCGGGTTTGATGGCGTGTACGAGTTCTCGAAGGACTTCCGCAATGAAGGCATGTCGCGCTTCCACAACCCCGAGTTCACCCAGATGGAGCTGTATGTAGCCTACAAGGACTACAACTGGATGATGGACCTCGTGGAGGAAATGGTAGAGCGCGTGGCCCTGGCCCTGCATGGCAAAACCGAGGTGCAGGTCGGTGAAAACGTCATCAACTTCCAGCGGCCGTGGCAGCGCCTCACCATGTTTGAGGCCATCGAGAAATACACCGGCGTGGCCATTGGCGAGATGGACGAAGCTGCGCTGCGCGAAACCGCGACCAAGCTGCACGTCGGCCTCGACCCCAGCATGGGCAAAGCTAAAATCATCGACGAGATTTTTGGCGAGCACGTTGAGCCTAAGCTCATCCAGCCCACCTTCATCACCGACTACCCGGTCGAAATGTCGCCGCTGGCCAAAAAGCACCGCGACCACCCCGGCCTGGTCGAGCGCTTCGAGGCCATCTGCAACGGCAAAGAAATCTGCAACGCGTTCTCCGAACTCAACGACCCCATCGACCAGCGCCAGCGCTTCGAGGAGCAGCTAGAGCTAGGCAAGCGCGGTGATACCGAGGCTATGGTGCTCGACGACGACTTCCTGCGCGCCCTGGAGTACGGCATGCCGCCTACGGCGGGCCTGGGCATCGGCATCGACCGCCTGAGCATGATTATGACCAACTCGCCCTCGATTCAGGAAGTATTGTTCTTCCCGCAAATGCGGCCCGAGGTGTTATAGTAACGTGCGCTTGGTAGTTCGCGTTTGGCTAGCTGCCCGCTGGCGAATGCGAACTATTAAGCGCGCTACGGCCTGCGCTAAAAATCGAAAAGCCCGGTACCAAAAGGTACCGGGCTTTTCTTTTAAACAGCTAACCGAATCTAAACCAGAGCCTGTTGGCAGAAGCTTGCGATGAACTATCTGATTTTACTAACTGGCATGTTAAACCGCTTACCAGTAGAAGTTCCGACAGTCGGCAATTTTACGACCAACGTCCTAAGGTTTGTAACTTAAGCCGTTTGTAGGGTATTTAACGGGATGCCTAAAATAGGGTTGCGAAAGAGCCGAAAAACTTCACTAATTTTCAGAATTTCTTCGTAACTACTTGTTACACAATTCCCCGGTGGCGGCCATCGCTACCGTCGCCATCGTAGTCGAGGGTATTATCCTCGGCGGCGTAGTCGTCGCCTCCTATCGAGCGGCCGTTGCCGGTGGCTGAGGTAGTGAGGTCGCCGGGCTCGGCGGCTGGCTGGCTTTTATCACCCATCGAGTTGAAAAGCGCATCGGCGGCGGTGCGGTCTTCGCTCACGGCGGCATCGGGGTTGGTATGCGGCTGGCCCAGCTTACTGAGGGTATCCTGGGCTAGCTTACTGAGGCTGCCGCCCCACTTGCTAGCGGCTTCGCGCAGGCTTTTGCGCAGGTCATCGCCGGTTTCGGGGGCTAGCAGCAGGCCCGTAACGATGCCGGCCGTGGCACCAGCCAGGAGCGAAACAATAACTTTACCGTTGTCTTTAGGCATGGTGAGGAAAACTAAGGGGTGAGAAAGAAATGAAGATGAGGTAGCAAGCTAACGGTGAAGCCACGAAAGTGGTTGGGGCTAACACCCAAAAAAACCCTGCACCACAAGGGAGCAGGGTTTTTTATCAATCAATTGCTAACAAAACTTAAAAGCCTACTTAGCAGCGGTTTTGGCAGCGTCGGCACCTTTATCAACCGCGTCCTTTGCAGCGTCGGTGCCTTTGTTTACAGCATCTTTCACTGCATCAGTGCCTTTGCTAACGGCATCCTTTACCTTAGCAACAAGGTCGCTAATAACTTTGGTGATTTCATCTTTGCTAACGCCCAGCTTCTGCTCTAGGCGGCCCAGCAATTCGTCTACTTTGCCGTCGGCCAGGGTCAGGTCTTCGTCGGTCAGTTGGCCATATTTCTGCTTCAATTGGCCTTTGATGCTATCCCAGTTGCCTGCGATATCCAGGCCGCCGGTCAGGCCACCGATTTTCTCGGCTAGGCCTTGAAATTTGGTTTCGAGGTCCGCGCTGTACTGCTTGTACTGTTCGCCCAGCTTGGTGCCAGCGTCTTTGGCAGCGCCTTTCCAGTTGTCGAGGGTTACGGAGCCTTTATCGGGAGCCAGCAAAATGCCGGCTATGATGCCAGCACTAGCGCCAGCAAGGGCGGCGAGAATAATTTTGCCTGCGTTGTTATCTTCTTCGCGGTAAGCCATGAGAAGTAAAAAAAAGGTGATTAAGGTGTTTAATGGGGAAGCCGGGGGTGCCCCTCGGCCCATTGGTAGGCAGCTATACGGGGTGGGCAACCGGGGGTTGGGAGTGGGCGCAACTTTTCGGTAGAAACCGCTATTTCATCACGCAGCCGTTACTTTGCCGTCACCTATGGCTCATTTATTACGCGCTGCGGCGCTAGGTCTTCTGAGTACCATGCTTTTAGCGGCCTGTCAGCGCCCGGCTACGCAAGCCACCCCGCCCACCGCCGACTGCATCGACCCAACCAAAATCAACCCCAGCGGCATCTGCACCATGGACTACAACCCCGTGTGCGGCTGCAATGGCCAAACTTACGCCAACCCCTGCACCGCCCGCAATGCCGGCGTGCGCACCTTCACCACCGGCCCCTGCCCCACCCGACCCTAGCCCTCCGCTCCTATATGTCTGCCGACAAAAAATACTTTCGCAACCCCCAGCCGTTCCGGGTACCCACTACTGATGGCAAGCTCATCGAAGAGCATATCGGGCTGGCCAGCACGCATACCGGCCAGTATAGCGTGGCGCATATGGTGGCCCCACCCCAGTGGAGCGAGCCGCACCAGCGCCCCGAGTTTGATGAGATAACTATTGTGGTGCGGGGGCGTAAGCGCTTTGAAATTGACGGCGATGTAGTAGAGCTACACGCTGGCGAGTCGCTACTCATCCGGGCCGGAGCGCGGGTACGCTACTCCAACCCCTTCGATGCGGAGTGCGAGTATTGGTCGGTCTGTGTGCCAGCCTTTAGCCCGGCCACTGTGCACCGGGAAGAATAATCAGGTACCTAAATTACGAATGACTACTACGCTTGCCACTTATCCTTTTTTAAATATCCTACTGCACACGGGCACGCACAACGTGCTGGAAACCGAATGGTTAGGCTTTGCGGGCAGTGCCGACTATCGGCAGGCTATCACTGAATTGCTGCGCCTGGCCCGGCTGCACCACGTAGCCGGCTGGGTAGCCGACGACCGCCGCCTCGGGGCCGTGCGGCCCAAAGACCTCGACTGGACGCATACTCATCTATTACTACCTCTCTCGGAGCTGGGCTTGCGGCGCTTTGCGCACCTCGAATCGGTGGAAGTCCTAAACCGCCTCACCATCAATGGAATGTACCAAAGTGTTATTCCGGGGCTAGCCTACGAGTTTCGGCATTTTACCTTGCTGCCCGAGGCGCGAGGCTGGGCTGCCGGCTAGGCTCCTGGGCAGGCACATGCAGGCCGGGCGGACCTTATTTTTAGCAGTTGGGCACATAGCCCACTAGCAGCTGGCCCTGCACTCGGCGAAAGCCCGTAACCCGCTCTACTAGCAGCAGCACTGCCAGCAGCACGCTTGGCCCCCAGAAGGGCAGGGTTATCCAGCGCCATGCCAAGTCATCGGCTCCAAACAAATGCAGCAGCTTGAGCGTGGGCAGCGCCATTATCAGACACTGAAAAGCAAGTACCCAGGCGTAGCCACTGGGGCGCAGGCCATAAAACGTATCGTCGAGCTGGGGGTCGGTGGCGGCTGGGCGGGATAGGGTGTACATCAACTTATAGCTTTTTATAGTGGTTTGTTTCGACTGCCAAATTACTACAAATAATCCTATCACGCTAACCCTCTCCTATTTTCGATTAGCGCTCCGCTCTAATTTGCACATAATATGGGTGTTTAACCACTCACTTACGCAGGTATAAGCCTTTAAAATGCAACCAGTAAAAAAAAATTAGCTAACCTTAACAACAATAAATGGGTCTCATTTAAAGCTGGATTTACTGTTATTAACCTTCTATATGACAACATTTTATGTAAATTATATATACCACATAAAAAAGCAGCCAAAGATGCTAGACTTTAACTTTTCATAGAATAATTTTAATTTACCAATAAAAAGGCCTTTTCGAATACTTGTTTGCTTTTTTAAAAGCAAAAAAAAGCTGCTTAATGACTACCGATTTCTGGTTAAAAGCTAACTAAGCCTATTTTATCTCATTAATGTTTAATTGATAGTATGAAGCAGGTTTTTTGGCCTATTGTCTCCGCTTTCACCTTGTGCTCTGGCCTTTGCAGTACTCCAGACTAAGCTGTTTGGCACTAGCCTAACTAGCTGCCAAACCTCCAAGCTCTGAGACAAATTGACACAGTTGGAGCCGGTTCATTTACCTAACTATAGCCATTGCGGCAAGCGAATTACTCTTGCTAGAATTTATTTTTATTAATTGCACGAAAACGGTATTGTGGTTCAGCTTTCTGGTTATAACTTTAGTCTATGAACTATCCTCACCCCACCCATTTCGTGGCACACACTTTTTCAACTACTACCGAACAAAGCCGCCAGCGCCTTATTAAAGCAGCTATTTCCTTTAAGGAAGGCATAACTGATGTAGTAGAGCCCAGCCAGCGGCAGGTACTCGTGCAGTTTGCAATGGGCCGCCTGACTATAGATGAAGTTGTATATTACTTAGAAGCCACTGCAACTTCCCAGGATGCGCTAGTAGCTAAATAACTCAAGTTGCATGGTAGTGCGGCGCTACTTAATACTAGGTGACTGCATTTTCTATAGAAGCTTGTTGGCCGGGGTATTGGTGAGTATCGGCTTTGAGGCTGCCTTGTCTAAGCTCAAACTTCAGGCATTGCTATACTTCAGTGGCAAACAGACTACTACCACTGACGAAGCGGTTTTCTACTGTTGGCCAATAGTATACGCCTACTCCTGCCTATTGGCCCTAATGCACAAGCAAATAGTATGGGCTGAGCGAGCCAGCGGGTAGGCAGGCAGGAAGCATATTCTTTAAGCGAACATCTGTGCGGAGGTTACTTGCATTTTCGCGAGAAAAACTATACTTTTGAAGCTGCTAATGGGCTACGGCTATTCCCCTTCTCTTTCGCAACAGCGGCTGATGCTAGCTGTATACCTGGCTCACATAAAGCTAGGTGATGGCTCGCGCCTGGCCCACTGGGCCAAGGTGCGCTATAGCGGGGAGTTAGCTTATAGCCTACTATGCCAGCACCTACTGCACCCCCAGCTGCCAGATGCGCTGATGCTAGAGGCGCACCAAGCTAGTGAAGACCTGCGTGCCCGCCTGCCCAGGGGCTGCTCGTGGCAGGCCGCACAGGCACAGGCCATTCGGGTGCTGCCCGTGGCCCTGCGAGTGCTGGCCGTACTAAGCATATCGGTGCCGCAGCCGCAGCCGGCCTAAGCTGCGGGCAGTTTGGGTAAGCGTTGCTAAGCCCGTGGCATACGCAAAAAACTCTTGCTACCCACTTGTAGGCCAGTCACTTTTGCTATAGCAGACAGGACACACATTACCGCGGACCTATGGCCGAAACTACCGCTATGGGCTGAAGCCTATCCACGCCGTAGCACATCGGCACGACAACAGGGACGGGCGCTGCACATTTTGAGATTGGGGGAAGGCTATCGCTGGTTAGGCCGCCAGATGGGCTAAGCCATAAAGCAGGGTTTGCGACTGACGCGCCACGCGTAGCTGCCGCTCTAGCCGCTGGCGCTCACTCTTGGTGAAGGTGGCTTCGAACTGCGTGGTAGCTTGCCAAAGGGCCGTTTCCAACAGCAAAATTTCGGCTTCCCACTCGGTAAGTAGGGTTTTTACGTCGCTCATGAATTGGGTTACTAAGAGGTGGCGAACAACTGAGGAGGTAACTTACGGTGGAGCTAATAGCAGTGGATTGCGGCTTTTGGCTTATTCTCTCTTTTTTTTGCTTGCCCGTGGGCGTACGTGCATTTGCGCAGACCCTAGGTGTATGTATGTGCTTGGAGGATAAGCAGTACTACGCCCCAACTGGTGCTGTATCTAGCTCATTATGCCCTACACTCACTGGACTTGCCTATTCCGCTGGCTGTCGTGGCACAAGGAATAATACGATAAAAAGAAAAGTCTGGACCCTTCACAGAAAAGCATCTTAAACCGCTAAAAGGCATAACTATCAGCTTAATAAGCAGTATATAGCAGCGCTCTTCTGTTCTTCTCCCACCTATTCCTGTCATGACCATCACCGAGCTCACCGAGCATTACTGCCGCTGTGCCGAATGCGCCGAGTGGCAATTGGCGCTGCGCCGGAGCGTGCGCCTGCAACTAGCCTTAACCGAGCCCGGCCTCAGCATCCGCACTGTGCGCGCTGCCCTGCGCCTGGTCGAAGCGGAACTGCGCCGGCTGTTGCTAGCCAGCGACCCGGCCAGCGCCGCCACCTCCGAGGCTGCCGACACGGCCACCGTAGTGGTGCAGATGAGCCAGATGGCCCTGCTCAGCCACCGCGACGAGTGTGAGGTGCTGCGGCGTATACTATCCGTAGCGGAGTTTATGCCCGCCCTCTACTCTACTTGCGGCCCGCACCCGGCCCTCGATGGCTGCTTGCCCCACGCGGCCTAGTGCACGTCGCTACTAGCGCAACCCACATTTGCCAATTGGGCCCTACTATTATTCTCTGGCACAACCAAGTCAAAAGAAAGTGCTCGAGCCGCCAGAACACGGCTGAATTTTTGCTGGTATACCTTGAGCATCAATGTCTTGCATGCGGCCGTATTTGTCTTTCGTCAACGTGCGGGCATGGAGGCGACTCGTATTTTAGGTATTATTTTTCTCCTTAAGCTTCATAATAAACTCTTGCACTGCGCAACAGGTCTGTAGCAAGATGCCAATTGCCAAGACAAGAATAGGAGGTTCTAAAAGTAGGCTTAGCATACCCGAAAATACCATTCGAAAAGGGGTGTAAAAACACGGTTCGAAGAACCTGCGTTTTCGGGCCGTTTGAGGGGTATCGGAAGGCCTTCCAAAAAGCGAACATTTTCTGGAGAAGCTACTGCTTGCAGGCTTTAGGTACCCAATCCAAAGGCTTCTACCAATGTTTGGACATGTGGGTCGTCGAAGTAAAGAAGCGGTGAGCGCCTAGCCTCCAGTATGCCAAGCATTTGGCTGAGCACAATAGGCTCCAGGTAGCCAAAGGCCATCTGCCAGTCTTCAAACCAGCGGTGCGCCTCTGGTCCTTCACTCAGCATAAAAACATGCTGATGGCGTAAGTCTTGTTGAATCCGGTCGAACAATGTATGTATCGCCTTTTCCGGGCCTTCAATGACTTGTATAAACCGCCCATCGCTGTAAAGCAACAATCCGGTGATGCTGTGCTCCGCATTGTAGGTGCGCGACCACTCAAGCAAGTCTTGTAACTGGTTTTCGCTCGGAAAGAACGTGGCCTGACTACGATAGAAGATATGATACACGCTCTCGTTCAGCAGGTGCTCTACTTCATCCAAGGTTAGCTCTCCCTGCTGGTAGCGGTTGAGCAGGTGCAATTCGTAGCGCTTAGGGGCGAGGGGCGTGTCGGCCGTTACGGCAATGGCCCATGCGACCGCTCGCTGGCGGGCAGCTTCCGTACCAAGAGGGTTTTCCATAATGTTTTTGTACAATACGTTATCGCATAAAAAGATATACACCTATTCCACGCTACAAAAACTACTATTTTTCACTAAGTAAAACACGCAAACTATAACCGGCGCTGGTATTTCCTCATTCTCACTGCCTTGGCTGCTAGCACCCCGACTTCTTACTGACTAGGCGTTTTGCCTATTTTAGCTTGTCTGGTTCGCAGTTCAGGCCGATTAGGTTATTGACCACTTCAAGCTGAGTCGCCCATTACTCTACGATGCCGGCCACCTCCAGGCCCTGGGCGTCGAGCAGCTTGCCCGAGGTGCCCACGTTGCCGTCCATCGCCGCCCCCATGCCCCTGCTTAGACGATTGGTGCGCGGGGTGGCCATGCCGCTCTACAGCGCCGCCTAGCCCCTAGTGCTTTCGGCCGCACAGAAAACGGCCAGCAAAAAGTACCCCAGCGGGTCAAAAAATGGGGGCGAAATTGAGAATATTTTTTCTGGTACAGCTCGGGGCGTTTTTGTTCGGCCTGCCAAAACAGCCGTTCAACCCAGCTAACCAGCACTTGGGCCTATTAGTCGTAGCGCACTAATCGCCTTAGCTACTTTTGAGTATGCCCATGCTTTCTACTCCTGCTGCCACACTAGCTACTCCGGCTGCACCAGCCTCACAGCGTTACTACATCATGGGCGCGGCCTCGCTGCCTACTGGCAGCGCCTTCGCCGTAGCTGGCTCGCATCGGTACTTGCTCACGGAGTTCGCGTTGGGCTTTCTCAGCGTGCAGGAAGTAGTGGATGCTTTAACGGCTGATGTTCCGGTTTCACCCCTAGCCGCCGCTCTAAACAGCTAGAAGCGCATCTACTGGCTGAGCTTAAGCGACTTCTGCTGAAACTTGCCGAGTATGGCCCGCAACTGAAGATTTCCCTTCCGGTGAGAGGTTGCACTAATTCAGCGTGAAACGGTTGTGGTGCATCGCGGCCAGTTGGTTGTAGTTCACGCGCAGCAGCTGGGGCCTTAGTGCGCTCGCCCTGCTGCACCAAGCCCAAGTCGATGCCCCGGCTTACCAAGCACTTTATCAGCACGTTCCAATTTAGCGGCTCAGTGCGCACGTCGCGGAAGGTGAGCTTGCTGGTGGTGAGCATCTAGCCAGCCGGCAGCTGCGGCAAGGCTAGCAGCGCCGGCCACGGCATGCGCGGCTCGCTGGTGAAGGGGTAGGCCTAGAGCTTAGTGAGTGCCCCATTTTTGACGCGCTTGCCCTTGCTGAGTTAGGTGCGCACCGTTTCGGGATGCACTTCGAGCACGGCCGCCGACTTCCGGATACTGTACAGCACCACTTCGGCCTGGGCGAGCTTGGGGCCGGCACGCGCTGGGCGAGGCGGGCCAGAATGGCGCGCATGTACTGGTCGATGAAGCCGACAGTGGGCAGGTTGTTGGTCGTTATAACGAGGCGAGTAACACATTAAAAGGAAAAAGCTGGACCTTAGGCAGAAAAGGCAACTTTCCTGCCTTTATTCAGTAGCTCTCAGGCTACTACCCTAGTATAGAGTAGCGTTATTCTATCCTTCGTCCATCGCTATCCTCCCCTCTTTCATGACCATACCCCAACTGACGGCACACTACTGCGCCCAGGCTGAGCAGCCCATCTGGCAGCACGAGCTGCGCCAGAGCGTGCGCCTGCTGCTGGCTCTTACCGAGCCAGGCCTCGATAGCCACACCCTACACGCCGCCTTGTGCCTGGTCGAGGACGAGCTGCGCCGCCAACTGCTGGCCAGCTGCCCCGAACAGGCCAACGCGCCCGACGCAGCGGCCACGGCGGCCTTGGTAGTGCATCGCTACCAGGTGGCCCTGCTGGGCCAGCGCCCCGAGCGCGAGGCCCTGCGACGCGAGCTACCCGTGGCCGAGTTTGCCGTGGCCCTGCGCCCCACCTGCCACCCCCCAACTATGAGCTGGCTGCGGGCCGCGTAAGCGCGAAAAAAGAGCTGGGGCACGCATAGCTAGGCCGCTTGTTGCAGGGCGAGTTCGCGCCGGTGGTCGGGCAAGGTTATTTCGCGGAGGCCGGCCGGCAGCTCGGGCACCAGCAGTACTTCCTGTTCGGTGTGGCCTTCCTGCACGGCCATGCGCAGCTCAGGGGCCACCGGGCCGGCCACGTACACCGTCCAGTTGGTTCTTTAATCAGGTTGAAACTCGCTACCAGTCCGCCCGCAAGGCGCTGCCGACGTTGCGTTTCGTAGGCCAGCACAAGGGGTGTTTCTTCCTGAAATTGGGGGTGTGTGGCATTGATTTCCTGGGTGCAGCGCTCTGGCTCGGACAGGGGCACTAGCATAGTGCGGTCAGTAGTGAGAGGAGCGTGCATAGCAGGCTTGACCCGATTCGCCCGCCACTTGCTTTATTGCAGGTGCGTTGCCGTGTCGCTACACAAACCCATGCACGCATTATCAATTGATGCTACGCGAGCAAATGGCTCTACAGGCCACCGTGATAGCCGCCAAAGACGAAACCATCAGCCTGCTGCGCGCTAGCTTCACCCGCTCGAACTAATGAAAATGCTCTTAGCAGTTGCGCTCGTGGCCCCAGTAGCTAGCTGGGCACAAGCTAAGCTGCAACCTCACACAGTAAAACCCGAAATACTTAACGTTCAGCAAGCCCTCTCTCGCTCTGTAAACCCACGTTACCTTAATATATCTACCGGCAGGTTTATGTATCGCCACCTGCGCGATACAGCAAGCAGCCACTATGTTCGCCCACTTCCTGCCGGAAATTGGGAGCTTGACATCGTTCGCTTCGTTTCTCCTCGCTGGCTTGCGGTTCGTTGGCGACTAAATTCTGCTCCGTTCACTGCCGCTGATACTACCACTTACTACATACTCAGGGACGGCGCTCGAACCATTATACTACTTTAGCCTGCTGCGCGCCGGCTTCACCCGCCTCACCTACTATGAAACTACACCTACTTGCCACTCCTTTGGTAGCTACCATACTACTGCTGAGCACCCTGGCCTGCTCCAAGAAAGATGAGCCTGCACCTACTACCCCTAACCCTAATACGGGCAGTTATAAGCTTGACGGCCAGCTTGTCAGTTGCCAAGCGAAAGCATTTGAATATCCAAATCGCACGGGCGTTTACCAAGACCAGCTGCAAATACAACTCACTATTGCTTCTGCATCAGGCACTATTGATAACTTGCTGCTAGGCTTCAGCAAAAACGTTGGCAGCCCGCTTTCCGCCTATTATTTTGACGGCATTCTGCATATGACAGCCAACAGCAATGCCTCACTGCAAACAAGGTCTTACTTAAGCAATACTAATTTTACGCTCTCCCGCACAGCTGGGGGCGGCTACTCCGGCACTTTCTCTGCTACAAGCTCCGGCCTTGGTGGTGTCGCTAGCAGCCTAGTAACAGAAGGTGTATTCACTGATGTCCGCCCGTAGGAGGTAGCCGCCACGGCGACTACCCTGCTCCAACCTCAATGAGCCCATTGCAAAGACTAGCCTTGCTGCTTATCTGCCTCTTAGGCCTACTCACTTTAGCCTATTATCTCCTTTTCGATGGAGGAGATGCCCTAGGTACCAGCGCTGGCTAAATCCAGTCGCGCCCCCGACGCCCCGGACCTGCTGGTGCGCTTAGTCGACCTAGAAAAAGAAACTCTTGCAGGCTACGAGCTAGTAAGTCGTCTTCTGAACCTGCCTCTAACCACCTAATTTTCCCCTATAAAAGGGTTTAGTCAAGTAACCAAAAGCCCAGATAGAGGCAAATTAGTAGTAGCCGTTTCCACGATTACGCGGGTAGAGCAAACAGCATAGCAAGCCCCCCTACCACTACGTCCTACTTAACCTGATATGAGTCTAAGCTTACGTCTACTCGCTACTCCATTGGTAGCTATTGCCTTGCTGCTGAGCACCCTGGGGTGTTCTAAAAAAGAAGACCCCGTACCTGCCACCACCTATGGCAATGGCCACTATAAGCTAGATGGCATCAACAGAAACTGTAGCGTGCAAGCTGTTACCACTACGGTGCCTAGCAGTGCTTCTCAGCCTAGCTACGATGACTTAAAAATACTTTTGCCGACTGAGAACTCCCCCACTTCGGAATACCTGCTGCTTGAGTTCAGTAAGCTGACAAGCCAGCCAAATACGGCCTATACTCTTGTCACAATGGCTTATTTCCCTGCTGGCAGTGGCACGGGTACGCTCTACAGCAACAATGTAACTACGCTCACAGCCACCAGTAACGGGGGCTTTTTAGGCACCTTCTCAGGTAAGAGCACCTCTGCCACAGCTCCTGGCAACGGAAGTACCCACACCATCACGGATGGGGTATTTACAGAAGTGCACCCTTAGCGAAACTTAACCACCCCGCCTGGCCGCTAAGTCAGTTCCCTATTTAGCAAGCCGATGCCACGGCCCCAATCAATATAAGCAGGTGCTGGGCCACCGCGCGGCCGCGGCCGCTGGGCGTGGCCCAGAAGCCGATGGAACTCTGCAAGATTTGCTTTTAAGAAATTATCACCCTGCTGCGCGCCAGCCACAACCGCCCCAACTAATCTGCCATGAGCTTACGCTTACTTACCACTCCTCTAAGAGGGAATAGGGAAATAAAAGGGCTATGTAAGTTTGTTCTATGTACCGCGCCGCTTACGCTACCGATTTAACCGATACTGAATGGCAACTAGTTGAGCCTTACGTGCGCACCAGTGGCC